>NZ_JAJGNO010000009.1 GCF_020782235.1 Sphingobium naphthae | reverse complement strand
AGGGACGAGTTCAACATGGGTCAATTCTCAGCGGAAATTTACGCCCTACCCGGGTCACTTCTCAGTGGAAATCAACAGCCTCGTAGACGCCGGCAATACCGTCGTAGTCGTCGAACATGACATGCGCGCCATCACACAGGTGGACTGGATCATCGACCTGGGACCGGGGGCCGGGGAAAATGGGGGCCGTATCGTTGCCAGCGGCGTCCCTGGCGTCGTTGCGGAAGCGGAAGGCAGTCTCACCGCCCGCTATCTCAAGGCGGCGCTGTAGGTCGTAAATCTGGCCGAACGCACGTTCGATCAGGTGCATCTCAACCACACGTTGAATGGGTCGAATCTGGAAGCGGGAGCCGGCGATGTGTCACCGCGGTTGACGCGGCTTAGGGTTTGAGTGCCCGTCAGGTGCGCCGTGTTCGTGTGATACGCGGCGTGGCGGACGGCCAATCGCTGGCCATCCGCCACGCTCGCTTTGTGCGGACCTTCCCTAGGGAGAGGGCCCTCTCATGGTTTCGTCGAAACGCCCCGCCTTAATTCCCTGCTGCGGGCGCTGCGCCGACACCTTCTGCGATTTCCTCAACGAGTTTGGCACAGAAGGCGGGCAAATCATTGGGATCGCGGCTGGTAACAAGGCCATTGTCGACCACGACTTCCTCATTGGTCCATGCACCGCCGGCGTTCTCGATATCGACCTTCAGTGTCGGGTAGGACGTCAAGGTGCGACCCTCAAGCACGCCCGCCTCGATCAATGTCCAGGGTGCATGGCATATAGCTGCAACAGGTTTTTTCTGATCGAAGAAAGCCCGGATAAAGCCAATTGCCTCGACGCTGCCGCGCAGCTTGTCGGCACCGACAGTCCCTCCGGGCACAACAAGTCCGTCGAAATCGTCGGCTTTCACCTCGGAAAACGTCTTGTCGATAGTATAGCTGGCGCCCTCGTCAAGATCGCTATTGACTGTGCGAGCCTCGCCCGGTTCAAAACTGACCACGGTCACTTTGCCACCAGCGTCCTCGACAGCTTGCTTGGGCTTCGAGAATTCTGGTTCTTCCGTCCCGCGGGGTGCGATCAGAATGGCAATCGATTTGCCTTCCAAAGTCATAATTTATTTCCTATTCCGTCGAAGACTAAGGTCAGGTGCCCGGCTTGAGCACGACCTTCGTCCAGCCAGCATCGCGCTCGTCGAAATGCTTGTAGGCGTCTGGTGCCTGATCAAGCGGCAGTCGGTGCGAGATGATTTGGGCAGGATTGGCCCGGCCTTGCTCGATAAGCTTCATCAGTCGCCGGTTGTAGTGCTTTACATTGCACTGGCCGGTGCCGATCTTCTGGCCCTTGAACCAGAAGTTGCCGAAGTCGAACGCCATCTTGCCTTCCTTCTGGAGATCGTCGGGCGCGTTCGGGTCTTCCGGAATGAACACGCCGACGACACCGATTCCGCCGGTGGCCTTCGTGCTTTTGACGAGGCAGTTCATCGTGTAATTGCTGCGCTCCTTGCCGTGCCGATCGCAACACTGATACCCGACCGCTTCGACCCCCCGGTCGGTCCCGAGGCCGCCGGTCGCGTCAAGGATCTGCTGGGCGGGATCGCCCTTGCGCATATCGATCGGAATAGCGCCCATCGCCTCGGCCAGTTTCAGGCGGTCATCGTGAGAATCGACCACGAAGATCTGAGAGGCACCGCGAATTTCGGCTGAGTGCGCGGCCATCAAACCGACAGGACCGGCGCCGTAGATCGCGATGCTTTCGCCAGGCAGGAAACCCGACAGTTCAACGCCATGCCAACCGGTCGGGAAGATGTCGGAGAGCATGACATAGTCATCCTCCTTCTCCTCAGCGTCCTCAGGCAGCTTCAGACAATTGAAGTCCGCATAAGGAACGCGCATCAACTCAGCCTGACCACCTTGCCACGGACCCATCTCGGCAAAGCCATACGCTGCGCCAGCGGTTCCAGGGTTGGTCGTGAGGCAGAAGCCCGTCAGACCGCGTTCGCAATTTTCGCAGAAACCGCAACCGACGTTGAACGGCATGCACACGCGATCGCCCTTCTTGATACGATCTACGGCAGCGCCGACTTCGATGACCTCGCCAAGGTTTTCGTGACCGAAGACCCTGCCCTTCTCGAAGCTGGTACGGCCCTCATACATGTGAAGGTCCGACCCGCAGATATTGGTGGTGGTCAGCCGGATGATAACATCGGTCTGCTTTTCGATCTTGGGATCATCGATGGTATTGACAGAAACATCTTTGGGCCCGTTGTACACGACAGCTTTCACGGATCTTTTCCTTTCGCAGCTCTTCTCAACGCGGAATCAAATCGAGAGCTTGGTGATGATCCGCTCCATCGCAACGGCGGAGGACATCGCCCTTCCAAATGATCTCAGTTTCCTGAACCTTCTGCTACCTGAGAGGTTCCTTCCCGTGGGCTATCCCTGGGACCGATTCACGGCGGTTTTCAGAATGACTGGGCCAGAATGGCCGAATATCGCTCTAAACGGAGGCGACCCGCGCCGCGCGGGAGGCGCGCCCGCCGCCGTCGACTGAACCGCCGTCGACTAGGGTCTGTTAGCGCCTGATCCAATCGAGGGCTGCGGCGAGACAGAGGACGCCGAGGAAACTGACGGCAGTCTTCTCGTAGCGGGTGGCGACGGCGCGCCACTCCTTCAATCGAGCCCACAAACGCTCGACCCGGTTTCGGTTGTTGTAGATCCAGTCCGGGCAGGCGACGGGCGCTTCGTGGCGAAGCGGCGGGATCGCAGGTCGGGCTCCCATGTCCCAGACGTGCTGGCGGAAGGCATGACTGGTATAGCCGCGATCGGCCACGACCCACTTCGGAACGCCGGGCAGGTTGTCCAGCAGCGGAACGGCGTGCGGCAGTTCGTGGGCTTGTCCAAGCGCCAGACGGAAGGCCATCGCGCGGCCCGCGCCGTCGGCCATCACGCAGGCCTTGGTGCCATAGCCGCCACGAGATCGGCCAAGCGCTTCACGGCCGTCTCGCTCTTTCGCAGATCCCCCTTTCGGCTGGCACCCGCTGCCTTCTGGTGCGCCCGGATGTTGGTTCCATCCAGGAACACCATGCCGAGCCGGACGCCACGCTCCTGAACCAACGCCAGCAGCCTCTCCCAAACCCCGAACCGTGCCCACCGGATGAAGGTCTGAGCCGCCATCCACCAGGGCCCGAACTCCGCCGGCAGTGACCTCCACTTCGCCCCGTTCTGATGACGCCAGAGGATTGCCTCGATGGTTCGTCGCAGGTGCGGGCTCGGCACCTTCGCGTGCGGGCGGCACGCCTCGATCAAAGGTTCCAGTTCAGCCCACTGTTCGTCGCTCAGCATCTCAGCTTTCCCTTGGCGGAAAAGCCACCGACATAGAGTCAGGTGCAGGCGCTAACAGGCCCTAGTCGAGCGTCTGCCCGTCCTGGTCGCGCAGATCGTTGTGGATCGCCACCGCGGCGCGCGAGCCGGTGCCCATCGCCGTGCCGATCTGGTCCAGCCCATCGACCGCGTCGCCGGCGGCATAGACCCCGTCCAGGCTGGCGCGCTGGTGGGGATCGGTCGCATAGCACTGGCCGCCGACCAGATCGGTCCCCAGCATCCGCCCCAGGTCGTTGCGGGTGTGCGATCCCAGCGCGGCATACAGCGTGTCCATCACCTCGGTCTGCCCGTCGGCCAGCGTCAGCACCACCCGGTCGCCCGAGAAGTCGAACCCCGAGACGGGTGCCGCGACGACGCTGATCCCGGCCGCGTCGGACTGCGCCTGGGCGTCGGGATCCAGCCCCTCGCCGGTCAGCGAGATCATCACGATGTCCGGGCTGTAGGTGCGCAGGAACAGCGCCTCGGCCAGGGCGTGTCGGTCGCCGCCCAGCACGCCGATGCGCTTGCCGGTCTGTTCGAACGCGTCGCAGATCGGGCAATAGCGCAGCAGGCCGCGGTCGACGGCGTCGGCGTGCACGTCCTCGGGGACCGGCGGGCGGTGGTTGACCACCCCGGTCGCCAGCAGGACGGTGCGGGCGGTGATCGGGCCTGCGTCGGTCTGGGCGGTGAAGAGCCGGCCGTCGCGCCGCAGCCCGGTGACTTCCCCTCGGCGCAGATCGGCCCCGTAGCGTCGCGCCTGGTCGGCCATGTTCTCCAGCAGGTCGGCGCCGACCACGCCCTGCGGATAGCCCGCGTGGTTGTGCGACCGCGGGACCATCTTCAGCCGCCCCTCGCCCTTGTCGACCAGCACCACCTTGCGGTGGAAGCGGCCCAGATAGATGGCCGCGGTCAGGCCGGCCGGGCCGCCCCCGACGATCAGGCAGTCAATCCGTCCGGCGGTGGGGGCGTCTGGCATCGGGTCTCCTTCTGCGCGGGTAGGGCGCGACGGGGCGGGGCAAGGGGGTTCAGCGCATCCGCAACTCGCCGTCGATGCGAATCGTTTCACCGTTTAGATAGGCGTTCTCGACGATGAAGGCGGCCACCGGTGTCTCGAAAGCCGTGGCTCTAGAATACGAGTTTCCTGTCCCCGATCTTAAATAGAAAAAGCAGAGAAGGTTGGATTTGAGACCCATCCCCTCCGCCATCCGCATACGTTAAGACGGTGCCGGCACGAGCCGCGATACCTGCGGTGTGCGAGCTGATGTTCGAACATAGTGAATCAGGTGTTCGCGCCTGCCACTTCAGAAAGTCACTCGTGACGGGCAGGCTCGATACGAACGCGATCAGGCCGTTTCCGCAGCCGACCTCGACACTGACGAGTGCCCGTTATCGACAGCTGCAAATCGTCGGCGTGCCATTAAGCCGGCACCGCCGCGCCCGGCACCGCGCTCTAAGGCTCAGCCGCGCGCGAACGCCTGCGCCGCTGCCTCGGCCACGCCCTGGTCCTGCTTGCCGGTGCCGCCCGACACGCCCACCGCGCCGATAACCGTATCGCCCTCCTTGATCGGCACGCCCCCGGCAAAGATCATCACGTTGCCGTCGTTGGAGGCATGGATGCCGTAGAAGTCGGCGCCCGGCTGGTCGAGGTTCGCCAGCGCCTTGGTCTCGACGTCGAACGCGCGCGCCGTCCACGCCTTGCCGATCGCGATGTCGACGCTGCCGCGCCACGCATCGTCCATCCGCGCGAACGCTAGGAGGCAGCCGCCCGCGTCCACCACCGCGATGTTCATCGGGTTGCCGATCCGCTCGGCCTCCGCGATCCCCAAATCGATGATCGTCCGCGCGTCGTTCAGGTCGAGCGTCTGGGTGGTGCGCATGGAGTATCTCCGTGGCCGGTTCGGGGAAAGCCGCTCAACGCACGCCGCCGCGCCCGGGCCCCCCACGCGGGCGATGAGAGCGACGCGCTAGGGTGCCGACCGCTCGGCTATTTCGCGGCCAGCAGGGTGAACTTGTGAATCTGCGGCGGTTCAGAAAACAGTTCTTCTGCCTTGTCCATCAGTGCGGCGGCAACCTTGCCGTCAAGATGGGCCTGCCGATCCTCCTCCGTGTCGAACGTATCGAAGATCGCGTACGCACCGGGACCTTCCTCGATCGCATACCAGGTCAGAGTGCCCGGCTCAGCTTGAACGAGCGGCAATGCCGAGGTCAGGAAATCGGCGACATCGCGCTCTTTTCCGGGCTTGGCCTTCAGTGGTACATACAGGGCAAGTTTGGGCATAAATCACTCCTCAAGTTGAACGCTCAGCTATTCTTCGGCAAAGTAACGGACGAGCGGGCCGGTACGTTCCCCACGAGGCGGAGCACACGCGGCCCCGCCTCCTCGTCGAAATCAGAACTCCTGTGCAGTCGGCCTGATGACGATCGCGTTGACATCGACGTCATCAGGTTGTTCGACAGCGAACGCGATAGCACGCGCCACCGATGCCGCCGGGATGGCCTGCTTGTAGAAGTCCAGCACCGTCTCGGCGGCCGCGCCAGAGGTCGTGAACTTCAAATCGCTTTCGACAGCTCCAGGCTCGATTGACGTGACCCGGACCTTTTCCCCCACCTCGTGGCGCAAGCCCTCGCTGATCGCGCTGACGGCGAACTTGGTGCCGGAGTAGACCGTGCCTCCCGGTGCAAAGACCTTGATGCCCGCAACCGAGCTTAAGTTGATGATGTGACCGCTGCCCTGCTCGAGAAAACCGGGAAGGGCCGCCGCGATGCCGTAGAGCGTACCCTTCAGATTGACGTCGATCATCTGGTCCCACTCGTCGGTGTTGACCTCGGCCATCGGACGGATCGGCATCAGCCCGGCGTTGTTGATCAGCACGTCAAGGCGGCCGAAGTCGGCAATGATTGCTGCGACGACGGACTGGACCGCCGATTTGTCGGTCACGTCCAGCGCGTAGCTACGTGCCGTGCCGCCAGTTGCGGCGATGTCCGCGACGACCTCGTCGAGCCTGTCCTTGCGCCGCGCGGCGATGGCCACCTTGGCGCCCCGTTCCGCGAGAAGACGCGCGGTTTCCGCGCCGATGCCGGTGCTGCCGCCGGTAATGAGAACGATCTTGCCTTCGATTCCGTTTGTCATGATTGTATTCCTTCAAGTCAATTGTTGATTTTTCGCCGGATCGCGGTCCCGCGCGAGCCCGGCCGGCCTGATGGGTTCACCGCGAGCGCAACAGGACGGGAGCGGCGCCGACCTTGATGCGGAGCAGCTCGTAGGGCTTGCGGCGCAGGTCCCGCCCGCCGTGGAAGCCGGGCTGGCGGTGGAGCTGGTTGGCGGTGAAGTAGAGGTAGCCGTCGGTGCCGATCGATAGCGTGTCGGGCCAGCTGATGCGCGGGTCGCTGACCACCGTCGTCCAGCGGCCCTGGTCGAGCACGCGGATCGCGTTGTTCTCGTAATCGCCGGCGAACACGCGGTCCTTGTCGTCCTCGGCTATCCCGTCCGAGGCGCCTTTGCGCCCCAGGCTGCGGACCGCGCGGCCTAACGCCTCCTCGGACACCGCGGGATCGCGCAGCATCGCCGTGGGCACCGCGTGCAGCGTGCGGCCCGACAGTGGCCCGTAATACAGCAGGCTGCCGTCGGCGCTGAGCGCAATCGCGTCGCTTGCGATCGTGACCGGCGTCGCGGGGCCGTCGGCCGGGCGGTTCATGAGCACCGCGCCGTCGACGACCGGGGTGAAGCCGGGCTCGGGGTTGGTCGTCGCATGGTTCGACAGGCGCCGGATCGCACGCCCGCTGGCGATATCGACGACGATGATGCCGCCGACGCCGTCGTTGCTGCTGTCGGTGATGTAGGCGACGCCCTCGGCGCCCTGACGCAGATCGAAGCGCACATCGTTGAGGTAGGTCGTGGGCAGCACCACGCTGGGCGGCAGGACGATCGTCTTCACCACCCGGTTGGTCGCAAGATCGATCGCCACCAGCTTTGCACCGCCGGCCCGTGGTTGAGAGAATTTGGGCGCCGCCGTGTCGAGCACCCACAGGCGATCGGCGCCGTCTGCCACCACGCTCTGCACCGAGATGAAATGCCCCGCCGGGTCGGCCGGATCGGGCCGGTTGGTCGCGGCGTCGGGATAAGGCACCGCCTTGCCGTCGACCAGCTCGGCAACCGTGAACGGCGCGTTGTCGCCCCATTGCGGGAAGTTGACGAAGATGCGCCCGTTGGGGGCGACGGTCACGCCAGTCGGCATCGCGCCATCGAAGGTCGCGACCTGTTCGATCCGGGGCGCGGATGCACCCTCCCGGGTCGTCGCGCAGGCGGCAAGCGAGAGGGCAGCGCCAGCGGCCAGAAGCAGTTTGACGGAGATTTTCATGGCGTCATTTCCTTGAGAATGCGGCCCACTTCGTGAGGCTCGGACCGGAAATATTGCGGGGGCGCCTTGACCGATGCACCAAGCGCGGCGGCGGCGTGCCAGGGCCAACGCGGATCCCACAGCGCAGCGCGGGCAATCGCTATGGCGTCGGCATGCCCGTCTTCTAGGATGCGCTCCGCCTGGTGCGGATCGGTGATCAAGCCGACAGCGATTACAGGCATAGCGACCGCGTCCTTGACCGTGCGGGCCAGCGGTACCTGATAGCCGGGGCCGACCGGGATCTGCTGGCGCGGGTCGAGCCCGCCGCCGGAGACGTGGATCGCCGCGCAACCGCGCCGCTTCAGTTCCTGCGCAAACCTTGCGGTTTCTTCCGCTGTCCAGCCGCCTTCAACCCAGTCAGTCCCGGAAACGCGAACGGTCACCGGGCGGTCGGCCGGAAACGATTCGCGCACGGCATCGAACACTTCCAGCGGGAACCGCATCCGGTTGTCGAGGCTGCCGCCGTATTCGTCGCCGCGCCGGTTGGAGATCGGCGAAAGAAACTCGTGAAGCAGATAGCCATGCGCGGCGTGGATCTGGACGGCTTCGATGCCGAGCCTGCCGGCGCGCCGGGCGGCATCCGCGAACGCCTCCCGGATGCGGGCAAGCCCTGACTTGTCCAGTTCGACAGGGGGATGGTCGTCCGGAGCGAAGGGAATGGCGCTGGGTGCCACGGTCTGCCAGCCATTCTCCGTATCGGGGGGAAGCTGCGCTCCGCCGTGCCACGGCTTGGCGCTGCTCGCCTTGCGGCCGGCATGGGCCAGCTGGATGACGAGCGGCATGTCCGACCACTGACGGACGCTTTCTAGCACGCTTCGCATCGCCGCTTCGGTACGGTCATCGTACAGGCCGACGTCACCGTAGGTGATGCGACCTTCGGGGCTGACAGCGGTCGCCTCTATCGTCAGCGCGCCCGCGCCCGACAGCGCCAACTGGCCGAGATGCATCCGGTGCCAATCGGTCATCGCGCCGTCCTCGGCAGAATACTGGCACATCGGCGCGATAACGATGCGGTTGGCAAGCCGCAGCCCCGCGACCTCGAGCGGTTCGAACAGGCGCGCCATCACCATGCGCCCGTGTTGGGCATGGAGGCCCAGGGTTCGGCCGGGGCCATGTGTTCGCCTTTTTGGAGCAGTTCGATCGAGATCCCGTCCGGCGAGCGGACGAACGCCATGTATCCGTCGCGCGGGGGGCGATTGATCGTCACGCCGCCCGCTTGCAGCCGCGCGCACGTCTCGTAGATGTCGTCGACCCCGTAGGCGAGATGGCCGAAGTTTCTGCCCCCCGTGTAAGTCTCGGCAGCGCTGCCGTCCTCGGGCGGCCAGTTGTACGTCAGTTCGACCTCGGCATCGCCCTGCTCGCCGTCGCCGCGGAAATCCTCGTCGGCGGCAAGGTAGATCAGCGTGTAACGCCCGGCCTGGTTCTCCATGCGCCGGGTCTCCTTGAGACCCAGCAGCGTGAAGAACCGGATCGCTGCCTCGGGATCGGCGACGCGCAGCATGGTGTGGAGATAGCGCATGATCAGGCGACCTTGTCCTTGAGGGCTTCCATCACGAGCTCTGCGGTGAGGGTAGCGCTGGCGGGGTTCTGGCCGGTCACCAGATTGCCGTCGCGCAGGGCGAAGGGGGCAAAATCGGGGCCGCCTTCGTGCTTGCCGCCGAGTTCCTTGAGACGCGTTTCGAGGAGGAACGGCACCGCCTGATCGAGACCGACCGCGCGTTCCTCGCTGTCCGTGAAGCCCGCGACACGGCGGCCGGCGACGAAGGGCGTGCCATCGGCCTTCTTCGCCGAGACCAGCCCTGCCGGTCCATGGCAGACGGCGGCGACGATCTTGCCTTCGCGGTCGAAGCGTTCGACCAGGCGGGCCAGTTCGTCACTGACGGGGTAATCGAACATGGTGCCGTGGCCGCCCGGCAGGAACAGCGCGTCGTAGCCGGCGGGATCGATGCTTGTGAATACAAGGGTGCTGGCAACCTCGCCCTTCAGGGCCTCGTCCTTCAGATAGCGCTCGACCGAAGCGTCGTTCTCGCCGTCGGCGTTGACGCTACGCTGGTCGACGGGGATGGCGCCACCCTTGATCGAGGCCAGCGTAACCTCGGCGCCCGCATCGCGGAACGCGTAGTACGGGGTGGTAAGTTCCTCGAGCCAGACGCCCGTCGGTTCGGTGCCGGGAGTCATGCGGTCGGCGGAGGTGGCCACCATGAGAATGCGGGTCATCGTCAGTTGTCCTTTTCTAGTGATGTCGGAAACACGAGCAAACGCACCCGCCGGCGCCGCGCCCGCCACCAGGACAGCGGTGAGGGCTTGGAGCAATTGGCGGCGATTTTGCTTCGATCGTTCCTTTCGGCGGCTTAGATACGCAGGGAACGGCATCATGAAATCCAGCGGGAATGGCGGACGGCCATAAATCCGGTTATGGAACCGGAATGTCCCTCCTGCAGTTGCGCACCTTCGTCGAAGTCTACCGCCGTCGTTCACTGAGCGAGGCGGCCCGGGCAATCGGCATCACCCAACCGGCTGCGTCGCAGCACATCGCATCGCTCGAGGCGCAATTGGGCCGTCCCTTGTTCGATCGCCATTCGCGGGGTGTTCGACCAACAGCGATTGCCGACGATCTCGCGGCTTCGATCGGAAGCAGCCTCGACACGGCGGAATCGGCACTGGCCAGCGCGCGGGCCCGATCGTCGCGCATCTCGGGCACGGTCCACATCGCCGCGCCGTCGGACCTACTGGGAGAGATGATCGCGCCCCGACTGGCGCCGCTGCTGGATGCGGGGCTAGACCTGCGCCTGCATATCGGCGGGCGCGAGGCGCTCTATGCCTTGCTGCTCGAAGACAAGGTGCACCTAGCCGTCACCGCCTCGCAGCCCGAAGATCCGCGGTTGGCCTTTCATCCGCTGGGCGAAGAGCACCTGCGCGCCGTAGCCTCGCCCGCCGTTGCCATGCGGATTGCCGAATTGCCGCTTGCCGACGGGCTCAACCGGACGGCCCACCTCGCGTACGACCTCGACCGACCGCTGCTGCGTACCTGGCTCCATGCAAACCAGATCGAGCTGACGAGCCAGCCCGCGTTGACCGCGCCCGATCTGAGGGTGCTACGGTCGGGATTGTGCGCGGGTCTCGGCTGGACGGTGATGCCTGGCTATCTCACCCGCAGCGAACGCGCTGCCTGCACGCTGATCGAGATACCTGCCCCGGTCACGGTGCCGCGCAACGCTTACTACCTCGTCTGGGCACGCTCATCGCTGCGACATCCGCGCGTGGCCATGGCTCGGGACGCCCTGATTGCTGCACTCCGAAAATAATGGTGGCCACGCCTGTTGGGCCGTGAGCGCAATGTCGGGTCTGAACCAGTTGAGCGCTGGCGAAACGAATGGCGGCTTTCGGGATCGTCGGCTACAAGGCCGAACGTCCGAATTTAGGGCGCATTGCTGCCAGACGGTTTCACGGCGACCGAGCGGCAGGTTTTGGCAGAAGCTGTCGTTGAAAGCGCGACCGGCGAACGACGCATCTTGGTCGACACGAGCCCTACAGCAAGTCCTGCGCCTCCTCGTCGGCAAGCGTTCTGCAGATGGCCAATGTGGCCATTGGAGAACGATCATGGAGATGCCTGAAACAGAACTCACCGCCACCAAGCGCCCGGTCTGGAATGCCGGAAGGACCGTGGGTGCAAAGCGGGCTCTGAAACCGAAGCAGATTTGGGAAATCCGTTTCTACCTCAATCAGCGCCGCCGCCTGCGAGATCGGGCGCTATTCGATCTGGCAATCGACAGCAAGCTTCGGGGCTGCGACCTCGTGCAGATGAAGATCGGCGATCTTGTCAGCGGCGGCCAGATCCGAACGCGGGCAATTGTCATGCAGCAGAAAACAGGACGGCCCGTTCAATTCGAACTACTGCCAGATGCTCGGGCCAGCATGCTGGCCTGGCTCGACCGGCGCGGCGGCACGGTGGACGACTATGTTTTCCCCAGCAGGGTTGACCGTAGTGGCCACTTGAGCACCCGCCAGTATGCTCGACTTGTCGATGAATGGGTGACAGGCGTGGGTCTGATGCGAAGCGAGTACGGCACGCATTCCCTTCGCCGAACGAAAGCATCGATCATCTACCGGGCCACCGGCAACCTTCGCGCCGTCCAGATTCTTCTTGGCCATAGCAAGATCGAGAATACGGTGCGCTATCTCGGCATCGACGTGGAAGACGCGCTCGCGCTTGCTGAAAACACCGAGATCTAAACCTGCTGGCGCCCGTGTCCGGGAAGAACTGGACACGGGCGCTGGGACGAAACTGATGTTCGCGAGCTGCGCCGGGAATGGCAGGTCTCAAACCAACACCTGCCATTCCTGAAGCATTGATGATCGCTCACGGAACGCGCAGGATTGGCCGGTAGGCGTCCGTCCGGATTAGGGCTGGGGTGCGGGGATAGCCGACGCTCGCGTGGCGTCGGCTGCCAACCAAAGCCAGAGGTTCCCATTCGCGCCGATAGACGTCCTATTCTGCTGAAAGCGGTCGATCGCGGTGGTTGGATATGATGGTCAGTCGTCGCCTCAAACACACTGGCTCAATCACTGTGTCGATCTGCACAATGTAATTCTAATCGATAATTTGAGCGAAACTGGCAACACCCTCCGGAGATGGCGTGCGCTTTTTCGGATGTGAGGGCGTGCGCAGATCGTCGACCTCACCCAGCCCCCCGAAAATCGCTTCCATGGTTCGGACACATAAAGCGACGCTCTCGTCGGCAAGTGTATACCAGACCAGCTTGGCCTCTTTGCGCGTTTGAACAAGATTTGCGCGGCGCAATTCGCCGAGCTGCTGGCTGAGTGCTGGCTGCGCGATATCTGTTGCTTCACCGATCTCAGACACGTTGCGCTCACCACGCAACAGGCAAGACAGGATCATAAGACGCTGCGGTTGCGCAAAGACCTTGAGCTTATCGGATGCGACAGTAGCAGCATCGCGGTCCTCGTAAAACGCGGCCGTCATGGTGCGTCCACGAAACGGCAGAACCAGTCCTCGCGATCTTCAGTCATGTCGGAAGGGGGACTGAGCAACGGTTTCCCTTCGCGCCATCCTTCAGGAGCCAGGGTTTGGGCATTGCCCACTGCCTTGAGCGCCTTGAGCATTCGCAGCATTTCATCAACCGAGCGGCCAACGTTGTGCGGATAACAGGTGATGGCTCTAATGACGCCGTCAGGGTCGATGAAGAATGTCGAGCGCATCGCCATGCTGTCGGCAGATTGCTCGTCGATCATGCCATAGGCACGCCCGATCGCCATGCTCGGATCTTCAATTATGGGAAAACGGACATCGGCACCCAGCGTCTCGCGGATCGCCCGGACCCACGCCATGTGCGAGTAAAGGCTATCGACCGATAGCCCAAGCAGCGACGTCTCAAGGGCGTCAAATTCCGACTGACGCCGCGCAATTTCGGCAAATTCCGTGCTACACACAGGCGTGAAGTCCGCCGGATGGGAGAAGAATATCACCCACCGTCCACGCAGCTTGGAGAGCTGGATTTCGCCTGCCGTCGAGCGGGCGCGGAAATCCGGCGCGACCTCTCCGATACGCGGTGACCGGCTTTCGGATTTTTGAGCCATTTCCATGATGCCTCCATCGACACTCTCGCCACTTGACGCAAGAAGATTATTCGATTACATGATATATGTAAATATGAATTTATGAGGTTTTCCGTGACCGACTCCGCGCTAGCAGCAGCCTCGTTGCAAATCTCCGCCGCTCAAGTCGGGATTCCCCAAATCAAGGCGTTCTTCGACGAGCCAACCTTTACGGTGACCTACGTCGTTCATGATCCACAGAGCCTTCGCGCCGCGATCATCGATAGCGTGTTGGATTATGATCCGGCTTCAGGTCGCACGTCCTCCTCTGCAGCAGATGCGGTGCTCGCCTATGTCGGGGAGAAGGGCTTGTCGGTCGATTGGCATCTGGAAACCCACGCGCATGCCGATCACCTCTCGGCCGCGCCCTATCTGCAGCAGAAGCTCGGCGGAAAAATCGCTATCGGCGAACATATCGTCACCGTGCAGAAGACATTCGGCAAGCTTTTCAATGCCGGTACGGACTTCGAGCGCGACGGCTCGGATTTCGACCATCTATGGAAGGATGGTGACCGGTTCCGTATCGGCAATATCGATGTCACCGTGTTGCATGTGCCGGGGCACACGCCGGCTTGCATCGCCTATGTGATCGGCGATGCGGTCTTTGTCGGCGATACCATGTTCATGCCCGACTACGGTACCGCACGCGCTGATTTTCCCGGCGGCAATGCCCGCACTCTTTATCACTCTGCGATGCGGCTTTTGTCGCTGCCGCCGGAAACTCGTCTCTTCATGTGCCACGATTATCTGCCGGAAGGACGCAAGGACTATGTCTGGGAAACGACCGTAGAGGCTCAGCGCAAGGCCAACGTCCATATCCATGAAGGGGTTAGCGAAGACGAATTCGTCGCCATGCGTGAAGCCCGCGACAAGACGCTTTCGATGCCGCGCCTGATCCTGCCCTCGGTGCAAGTGAACATGCGTGCTGGGCACCTGCCGCCAGCCGAGGATAATGGCGTCACTTACCTCAAGATCCCGGTCAACGCGGTATGACGCTGCCCGGCTTCCCTGATGCCATGCCCGTTGCCGGGTTGGCTGGCGGCCTGCTGATCGGGCTTGCTGCCGTGATCATGCTGCTCGGCCTTGGCCGTATCGCAGGTGTGAGCGGCATGCTCGCCCGTGCGTCGGGAATTGCCAATATGGGCGCGCCGCGCGCCGTAGCGCTCGCCTTCGCTTTCGGGCTTCCTCTGGGAGCACTGCTCGTCACGCTGGTCTCCAGCGAGGCTGCGCCGCGCTTCACAGGATCGACTCCGCAACTGGTCATTGCCGGGCTGCTTGTCGGTTTCGGGACGCGGCTCGGTTCCGGTTGCACGAGCGGGCACGGGGTCTGCGGCCTCTCCCGACTCTCGCGCCGGTCGATGGTCGCCACTTTGACATTCATGGCGAGTGGCTTTGCTACCGTCGGACTGATGCGCGCATTCGGTTTCATCAACGGATAATCGGGGGAGACTGGGCATGACGAGGAACATGGGAACAGTCGACCGGATGCTGCGCACGATCGTGGCGCTAGTGATCGGCTATTTCTGGTGGACCGGCACGATCAGCGGGGGGCTCGGTGTCGGCTTGGCGATCCTTGCGGTCGTATTCCTTTTGACGAGCGCGATCAGCTTCTGTCCGCTGTACCGCCCGCTCGGTCTTTCGACCTGCGGCAGGGCCAAGTGAAAGCCTCCGCCGTCTCGCTGCTTGCCGGCCTCCTGTTCGGAGCTGGGCTCACCGTGTCCGGCATGGCTGATCCAATGCGGGTGCGCGCCTTCCTCGATCTGTTCGGGGCATGGGACCCTACGCTCGCCTTCGTGATGGCTGGTGCGTTGATGCCTATGGCGCTCGCCTGGCGAGTCCAGCAACGGATGCCCAAGCCGATCGCTTGCGAGGCCTTCGATCTTCCGGGCACCGGCCTGCTCGACGCAAAACTGATCCTCGGTGCGATCCTGTTCGGCATCGGCTGGGGCATCGGCGGACTATGTCCCGGCCCCGCACTCGCCGACCTTGCCATCGCGCCATTAGAGGCGGGGATTTTCGTGGTCGCCATGCTCGCCGGCATGACCGCACACCGCATCATCACACAATGAGAAGAGGCCCGCGTTGGAGCGGGAGTGAGGAGAAGCCATGGATATCAAGCCGCTTAACCGGGATTTCGCGGTCTCCCCGCAGCTCGCGCTCGCCGACATTCCCGCGATCGCCGCGCAAGGCTTTAAGGCGATCATCTGCAATCGACCCGACGATGAGGAGCCGGGTCAGATTGCCGCTGCGGAACTGCGCGGAGCAGCCGAACAACTGGGCCTGGAATTTGCGCATGTGCCCGCAGTGTCGGGGGCGATCACCGATGCGAATGTCGAGGCCATGGCAGGTGCACTTGCGCGTCTCCGCAAGCCAATCCTGGCCTTTTGCCGGTCCGGCGCACGATCGACGAAATTGTATGAGCTTGTTGCATCCCGAAACCAGTCGGCACCTGGCGCCCGTGTTCACGATGTCGTGATCGTCGGTGGTGGTGCGGCCGGGATTGCGACGGCTTCCAGCCTCCTGAAGCGCAACCCCAAGCTTGATATCGCCGTCATCGAGCCGTCCGAGGTGCATTACTACCAGCCGGGCTGGACGATGGTTGGCGCGGGTGTGTTCAACAAGGAATTTACCCGCCGCACCGAAGCGCAGGTCATGCCCAGCCGAGTAACCTGGATCCGCGCCGCCGCCTCAGGCTTCGCTCCTGACGGAAACAAGGTGATCCTCGGTGACGGCAGCGAAGTGCACTACCGTGTGCTCGTTGCCTGTCCCGGCATCAAACTGGACTGGGATGCGATACCGGGCCTCGCCGACGCGATCGGCAAGAACGGTGTGACGTCCAACTATGGCTATGAGCTTGCGCCCTACACCGACAGACTGGTGAAGGAATTCAAGGGCGGACGGGCGCTGTTCACCCAGCCTGTGATGCCCATCAAGTGCGCTGGCGCGCCGCAGAAGGCGATGTATCTGTCCTGTCATCGCTGGGAAAAAACGGGCGTCCTGAACGACATCGACGTCCAGTTTCACACTGCGGGCGCGGTGCTGTTCGGCGTTGCCGCCTATGTTCCGGCACTGATGGAATATGTCGAGCGCTACGGCGCGCACCTGAACTTTGAATCGAAGCTCGTCGCGATCGACGGCGCTGCAAAGGTGGCGACATTCGAACGTAAGGATGGCGAAGGCACGCGGCGCGTCGAAGAGCGCTTCGACATGATTCACGTCGTGCCGCCCCAGGTCGCGCCCGATTTCGTGCGCACCAGCCCGCTCGCGGCGGCCTCCGGCTTCGTAGAGGTCAACGAGGCGACGCTTCAACACGTGCGCTATCCCAATGTCTTTGCATTGGGCGACGCCTGCTCCGCCTCAAACGCCAAGACCATGGCCGCAGCGCGCAAACAGGCCCCGGTCGTCGCGGTCAATGTTCTTGCCGCGCTTGAGGGCAAGCCGCCGGCCGCCGACTATGACGGCTACGGCTCCTGCCCGCTGACGGTCGAGGCGGGCAAGATCGTCCTCGCCGAGTTCGGCTATGGCGGCAAGTTGTTGCCTAGCCTTCCAAACTGGCTGATCGACGGAACGCGGCCTTCACGCCTGTCCTGGCTCCTCAAGGACACCATCCTGCCGCCGGTTTACTGGCATGGCATGCTCAAGGGCCGGGAATGGATGGTCGCGCCGCACGCGATCGAAGCGGCGCACTGAGCCATGCTTGAGCCGCTTCAATATGCCCTCGGCGGACTGTCAGGCGCGCTGGTGGGCTTTGTCCTCGGGCTTGTCGGGGGCGGCGGGTCGATCCTCGCTGTGCCGCTGCTGCTATATCTCGTAGGCGTCCGCAATCCGCATGAGGCGATCGGCACCAGTGCATTGGCCGTCGCGGCCAATGCGCTTGCTGGCCTCTGGAACCATGCCCATGCCCGCACCGTGAACTGGCGATGCGGGGGGATCTATGCTGCTGCCGGCGTCGTCGGTGCGCTCGGCGGCTCGACGCTCGGCAAGAGCATCGATGGGCACAAGCTGCTCTTTCTGTTCGCGATTCTGATGATCGTCGTGGCCGTGCTGATGTTTCGCGGTCGCGGCGACCAGGGCGTTGAGGGCGCGCAGTGCAACCGGGAGAATGTTGCCAAGGTCGTCGGCTATGGTCTCGGCACCGGCGCCTTTTCCGGCTTCTTCGGGATTGGCGGCGGCTTCCTCATCGTACCGGGCCTGATCGCGTCGACCCACATGCCCATTTTGCGCGCGATCGGTACCTCGCTCGTGGCGGTCGCGGCCTTCGGCCTGACGACGGCGCTCAATTACGCGCTTTCGGGCTATGTCCTTTGGGGCCTAGCCGGCGTGTTCATTGTGGGCGGCATTATCGGAAGCGTGATCGGCACGCGTGCGTCGCAGGTGCTGGCCGCCGAGAAAGGCCGGTTGAACAGCCTCTTTGCAGTCTTCGTGCTTGTCGTCGCCATCTACATGCTATTCAAGAGCTGGTCCGAACTAGCCAGCTGAACGGGGATATTCATGGACGCCATCATTCTCGCAAGGGCGCAGTTCGCCTTTACCGTGAGCTTTCATTTCCTCTTCCCGGCCTTTTCTATCGGGCTGGCGAGCTATCTGGCAGTGCTCGAAGCTCTGTGGCTGAAGACCGGCAAGGGCGTCTATGCCAACCTGTTCCGCTACTGGTTGAAGATATTCGCCGTCGTGTTCGCGATGGGCGTCGTCTCGGGTATCGTCATGTCATATCAGTTCGGTACCAACTGGTCGGTCTTCTCCGACAAAGCAGGCCCGGTTATCGGCCCGCTGATGGCCTATGAGGTGCTGACCGCCTTCTTCCTGGAGGCCGGATTCCTCGGCGTCATGCTGTTCGGCATCAACAAGGTCGGCCGCAAGCTGCACTTCGTCGCGACGCTTGCAGTAGCGCTGGGGACTTTTATCTCCGCATTCTGGATCCTGTCGGTCAACAGCTGGATGCAGACGCCGGTGGGGTATGAGATCGGCGCAAACGGCCAGTTCCTGCCGGGACCGAGCTGGCTGACAATCATCTTCAATCCCAGCTTCCCCTATCGGCTCTTTCACACGGTCCTTGCCGCCTATTTGACGACAGCTTTCATCGTGGGCGCGGTGGGTGCCTGGCATCTTCTCAAGGACCGCTGCAATCCCGGCGCGCGCAAAATGTTCTCCATGGCGATGTGGATGGCTGCCATCGTAGCCCCCATCCAGATTTTTGCGGGCGACATGCATGGGCTCAATACCCTTGAGCATCAGCCGGTGAAGGTGATGGCGATGGAAGGCCATTTTCAGAGCCATCCGAACGGTGCGCCTTTGATCCTGTTCGGCATTCCCAATAGCGCGAAACAGCGGGTGGATTATGCCATAGAGATACCCAAGGCGTCGTCGCTGATCCTGAAGCACCAACTCGATGCGCCCTTGAAGGGTCTCGATACGGTGCCGCAAACTGATCGTCCGCCTGTCGGTATCGTCTTCTGGGCGTTCCGCGTGATGGTCGGCATCGGGTTCGCAATGCTCGGAATCGGACTCCTGAGCCTGATCGCGCGTTGGCGCAAAGCGCTCTACGATTGGCCGCTGCTGCATCGCTTCGCTGTCCTCATGGGGCCGTCGGGACTGATTGCCGTGCTGTCAGGCTGGATCGTGACGGAAGTCGGGAGGCAACCGTTCACGGTCTATGGGCTGCTCAGGACCACCCAGAGCGCCTCGCCGCTCGATGCCCCTGCGGTTGCCTCGTCGCTACTGGCTTTTGTAGTCGTCTATTTCACCGTCTTCGGGATGGGCATCTGGTACTTGCTTCATCTCATGAAGAAGCCGCCTGAAGCGCATGAACCCCCGCCGAGCGACGCGCCCATTCGCAGTGCGGGGATCACCCCGGCGCCGGCCATCATCGAGGGAGCTTCGGCATGATCGACCTCACCGTTATCTGGGCCTGCATCATCGGCTTTGCGATCATCGCCTATGTCGTGATGGACGGCTTCGACCTCGGCATCGGTATCCTGTTCCCCTTCTTCAAGGTCGGGCAGGACCGCGACACGGCGATGAATAGCATCGCGCCTGTCTGGGACGGCAACGAAACCTGGCTGGTGATGGGCGTAGGCGGCCTGTTTGCCGCATTTCCGTTGGCCTATGCCATCATCCTTCCCGCGCTTTACGCGCCTATGATCGCCATGCTGCTGGGGCTCGTGTTTCGCGGCGTGGCATTCGAGTTCCGCTGGCGCGATCCGGCGCATCGCGCCTTCTGGGACAGGGCGTTCACGACAGGCTCGGTAATCGCCACCTTCGCGCAGGGCGTTGCGCTCGGGGCGCTGCTGCAGGGCATCACGGTCGACGGGCGCAGCTATGCCGGGGGCTGGTGGGAGTGGCTGTCGCCCTTCAGCCTCCTGACCGGCGTCGGCCTGCTGGTCGGCTATGCCCTGCTCGGCGCCTGCTGGCTCAACTGGAAGACCGAAGGCGGATTGCAGCGGCAGACGGTTACTTACGCCGGGCGGCTCGGGATTGGTCTGCTCATCATGATCGGCATCATCAGCCTCGCCACACTACGGCTTGAAGCGCAATATTATCAGCGCTGGCTGAGCTTCCCGGGCGTGGTTGCGACAGCGCAGGTGCCGCTTGCTACGCTTATCGTGACATTCCTGTTTTATCGCAGCCTCCGGTTGAAGCGCGATGCACAGCCGTTTTTCTGGGCGCTGGCCCTGTTCGGACTGTGCCTGGTCGGGCTCGGCGTCTCGATCTGGCCCGACGTCGTCCCGGCGCGGGTTACGATCTGGGAAGCGGCAGCGCCCGTCCGCAGTCAGTTGTTCATGCTGGTTGGAGCCTCGATCATGGTGCCCGTGATCCTGGCATACACGGCTTGGTCCTATTGGGTCTTTCGCGGCAAGATCGGCACGGAAGGGTATCACTGATGCCTCTCTGGCTAAGTCGCCTTGGATGGTTCGTCGGCATTTGGGCTGCGAGCGTTTCCGCATTGGCGGTTGTGGGCGGACTGCTCCGCTGGTGGCTACGCTAAATGGCCGCTCGCCATAGGCGAGGAGCCAACACTCAAATTTCGGTATTTTCAGCGAGGGCGAGCGCGTCTTCTACGTCGATCCCTAGATAGCGCCGCCCCGAGCCCCACGGGGCAGATCACCGGTATCATGAAGGCGCAGGAAGCGCTCCAGCTCGCCGCGTTGGCCGATCAGCTCAACGCACATCGTCAGGTGCGGATCAGAAATCTCGAAGCCGTTTTCCCGGATCGTGCCGTGATTGCTGTAGCCGTAGTGGGTGTGATGGCGACGGCGTTCATGATGCCGTCGCGGTTCGCCTGAGTGACCAGCTCCCGGTACAAGCGGCTTGCGCGACCAGAAACTCCGCGAGCCAGCAGCCTTGTCGGATGGTTTCATGTAGATGCAGATCATCCCGATCTCGCTGTACGTGACCTTGTGGTGCATCAGTTGTGCTCCTTGACAGCGTTGGAGGGGCTTAGGCTGCGGCGGGAGGCGCGAGCGTCGCGCAGCGTCACCGTGCCGGTATGAGCGCGGGCGGGATGCTTCGGGACGGCGATCCGCTGCGACAGGTAGATGCCGTTATGGCCCGAGCAGATGTAGGCGACGAAGCAGGCCACCGCGATTGGCACGGCATGGGTGGCGCCGAAAAGCTCGATCCCCATGATCGTACAGGCCAGTGGCGTGTTGGCCGCGCCGGCGAATACGGCGACGAAGCCGAGCGCTGCGAACAGGTCGAGCGGTGCGCCGAGCAGCCAGCCAAGGGCATTGCCCAGCGCAGCACCGATGAAGAACAGCGGCGTCACCTCGCCGCCCTTGAAGCCCGCGCTAAGTGTCACGACGGTAAACAGCATCTTGAGCGCCCAGCTCCAACGATCGACCGGGCCAGTGAAGAAGCCGGCGATCGTCGGATCACCGGGAATGGCGGACCAGACACCAAGCCCAAGGTAGGCGCGGGTCCCGATGATCCAAACGAGCGCGATCACCAACACGCCGCCCAGGGCAGCACGGGCCGGTCCGTAAGGTATGCGCCGCTTGAAAAAGCCGCCGAATGCGTGGTTCGCTTCTGCGAAGACGAGGCCGGCCAGCCCGAAAGCAACGCCCGCGACAGTCGCCTTGAGGAGCATCAACGGCTCGACCAGCAGCGCGCCTGTGGCGGGGCCGGCATAGGCGATGTGATAGGGCGTGTGGTGGATGCCCCAGGCATGACACGTCCAGTCCCCGACTAGCGCCGCGAGCAGGCACGGTATGATCCCGGCATACTCAACGCGGCCTAGAGCCAGCACTTCAAGGGCGAACACCGCCCCTGCCAAGGGCGTTCCGAATACCGCGCCGAAGCCCGCCGCGACGCCAGCCATCAGCAGGATGCGGATGCCAGATACGTCGAGACAGAACAGGCCGGCGACGGCGCTAGCGAGACTGCCGCCGAGCTGCACAGCGGTTCCCTCGCGTCCCGCCGAGCCGCCGAACAGATGCGTTGCGATGGTGCCGAGGAAAACCAGTGGCGCCATGCGAAGCGGCACGCCGCCCCCGGGCTCATGTATCTGCTCGACGATCAGGTTATTGCCGGCTTCCACCGAGCGCCCGGTATGATGGTAAAGAAGCGCGATGGCTGCCCCGCCCACTGGCAAGAAATACAGCAGCCACGGATGGTCGAAGCGGGCCTGTGTGGCGGCATCAAGGCTCCACAGGAAGGCCGCGCACAATGTCCCGACCAGCGCCGCCATCGGCAGCAGGATAAGCGTCCACCGGACCACCGACATGGCATGGTCATGCCGGTCGCAAAAGAACGCCGCCACGTTGAACTCTTGGTACAGATTGCGAAACGTCGCGCGCACAATTCCTCCTTTGCTGCCTTGCGGCGCCAAGTAGGAATCATCGGCCCTTGCAAGGGCGGTTCGGTCAAATGACCCGGCGGGAATCCATCGCCTTGACAGAATATATGTCGCTGCAATGCAGCAACGTCAATTCCCGCAATACCATTGTTTTTGGGACACCCGTGAATGGCCGCTATAGGCTGAACCTGCCGGTCGGTGAGGCCGCCAGAGATGGCAGCTTTGTCCTAGCCTCGGCTATAACCGGACTGACCGCTCGTAGGCGCGTGACTTTTCCAATTGAACAGCTTGGATGGGCGCGTTGCAGCCCGGCAGGTTGATTTCCGCCGAACGGCGGGTCGCGGCGCAAGCCGACGTTCCCGCGCCTCCCGACGAACGGCGCATTGTGGTTGGCTGCCGACTACACGTAAGTGTCAGCTGTCCTTACAATCCGGCTCCGATCCGAATAGTCCCCTCAAGGCTATAGGCGGTCAATCTGGACTTGTCCGAGAGGTGATTCTCCGAACTTGGCACCACTCATCGCTGCGACAATTGCCTCTATCAGGACAAGACGTTTAGCTCTGAATTATACAACTCAGCCGCAGCTTTCGTGCCAAGTGGCTCTATACTACGGTGCCGCCATTCCTACAAACCTCGCAAAAGTAGCATCTGCGAGGTTTCTAAGTGACAACGTCATCGAAAATGGTGCCGCAGAAGGGACTCGAACCCCCGACCCCAACATTACGAATGTCGTGCTCTACCAGCTGAGCTACTGCGGCGTTGGCGCGGGCAGATAACAGCGGTTGGACGATAGGACAAGCCGGCAAATCGCACCGCCCCCCGCTTTTCTTGCGGCCCGTCTTTACGCCCTCTTTACCATCCCGTGCCACAGTCGAGTCCCGGGCAAGGCTTTGCAGCATATTAGGAACCGACTGGATGGACACTCTGCGGGGGCATGACGTCGCCAACGACCAGGATGATTTCGATAGCGGCGATGACGCCGCGATCGAAACGCCGCCTGCGGTCGGCTCCGACGAGCGCCGTATGCAGGTGCGCGCCTATAATTACTGGGCCTCGCTGCTTGGCGACCGGCCCTTGCCCTCGATCGAGGATCTGGCGCCCGAACAGCTTGAGGATTTCGGCCCCAACAGCGTGCTGCTGGATTTCAGCACCGGCCTCGAAAATCCCGCCATCGTCTATCTGGGATCGGCGTTGCGCCAGGAATGCGAGATCGAAGGCGCGATCGACTATATCGACGATGTGCCGGCGCGGTCGCTGCTGTCGCGTCTGACCGACCATTATCTTCAGATCATCGCCAACGCCGCGCCGATCGGCTTCGAAGCCGAATTCATCAACCAGCGCGACGCCGAAATCCTCTATCGCGGCATCCTGATGCCCTTCTCGTCCGATGGTGACACGATCGACTTCGTGTTCGGCGTCATCAACTGGAAGGAAGTCGTCAGCAGCGAGATGCTGCAGGGGCTGGAGCAGGAAGTCGGCGACGCGCTGCGCAGCGCGCCCGCCCAGCGTCCGGCAACGCCCATCTGGGCGGATGGCCCCGCCAGCGACAGCATGGGCCAGGCCGCCGCGAGCGGCATGCGCCCTTATGACGATGTGAGCGAGGATGAGGAGGACGACACGCTCGACCTCGCCGGCATGGAATGTCCGGCCGAGGACGCGTCGCTCGCCGACTGGCTCGCCCTTGCCCGCGATGGCGCGGCGCGCGTGCGGGTCAGCGAAGCGCGCAGCCATGCCGCTCTCTATCGCGCCGTCAGCCTTTGCTATGATTTTGCGCTCGTCGCCCGCGCCCGCCCCGACGACTATGCCGAATTGCTGGCCGACTATGGCATCAAGGCGCAGGCGCGCAGCCCGATGACTGCGATCATCAAGCTGGTTTTCGGCGCCACCTATGACAAGACGCGGATCACCGAATATGCGACCGCGCTGGATCATGCGCTGGCGGCTGAACTGGGCGTCGGCATGCTGGCGGAATATCTGGCGACCTACACCGGCGGGCTGAAGGCGGTGGTGCGCGACGAGCGCGCCAAGCGCCGCGCGGCGCTGCCCGCGCGTCCCGATCGCCGCCAGAGCGCGCGCGACACGATCAGGAACGCCGCGGCGCTAGACCCCGTGTCCGTCTCGACCGATCCCGACGGCCTGGCCGTGGTGGTGGCGCGTCGGGAAGAAGATGGCAGCCTCTCCATCATCGCTGCCCTGCCCGAAGGCTCGGATCTGGGCCAGCGCGTGATCGTCGCCGCCGCACGTTGACGCTTTCGCCGGACGGGGCGCTGATGCCGCCCCTCGACATTCGTCTGCTGCCGCGCGATAGAAGCAGCATGCATTCGCGGCGCGCCACCTGCGCGCCATGTTGCGCTGCATCATTTTATTTCAAAGACTCGAAATTTTATTTCGCGCAATACTTGAGCCGCCCTGCACCGGGGCGCATATAGGCGCTCCCGAGCCGAGGAGTCGCATGGCGGCCATCCAGTGCCTCCTCCGTTCAGACAAGGGCGGGCGATACCGCTGTTGAGAGGTGAGCGAATGACGGCGCTGGCTGAAGCGAAGAATAAGGAAGTCGACACGAGCATCCTGGAGGCGCTGCAAGGCGCGCTGAGCAAGGGTGCGCTACCGGGCGAGAGCGAAGGTCTGGACCAGGCGGCGCTCGCCGCGGCGGCGGGCTTTCTGGGACGCGTCGCCAATGGCCGCCGCCCGGGCGAAAGCGCGATCGCGATCGAGACGCTAGGCGAAGGCGCCACCGGGCGTTTCATGCGGCTGGCGATCATCAACGACGACATGCCGTTCCTGGTCGATTCGATCGCCAATGCAATGGCGGCCGCCGATGTCACCATCCATCGCCTGCTCCACCCCATCCTGTCCGTCGCCCGCGATGCCGATGGCGCGCTGTCCGCGGTGCTGGACGACGACGCGCCGGGCGCTCGCCGCGAATCGATGATCTATATCGAAGCCGACCGGGCGGACGCTAAGGCGCGTCGCGCGCTCGAAAAGGCGCTGTCCGAAACGCTGGAGGATGTCCGCGCCGCCGTTGCCGACTGGGCGCAGATGCAGTCCGCCATGGCCGCGGATGCCGATGCCGTTTCCGACGAGGAAGGCGCGGCGCTGCTGCGCTGGTTCCTGGCGCGCCATTTCACCCAGACCGGCCATGAAGTCGTCGCCCGCGACGGCAGCAGCAGCGCGGCGCTCGGCATCTGCACGCGCCACGAGCGCGCCCTGATCGCGCCCGCGTCGCTCGACGCCGCCTTCACCTGGTTCGAGGAAGGCAAGCGCACGCCGCTCATCATCAAGTCGAGCCGTCTGTCGCGAGTCCACCGCCATGTGCTGCTGGACCTCATCATCATCCCGATCCGGTCGGGCCGGGATGTCACCGCCCTTTCGATCCACGCGGGCATGTGGACGAGTTCCGGCCTTGCCGCGACACCGGACAAGGTGCCGCTGCTGCGCTCGGCGCTCTCAACTTTGATGGACAAGTTCGGCTTCGATCCGATGAGCCATGCCGGCAAGACGCTGGCCCATGCGCTGACCGCCCTGCCCCATGACATCACCATCGGGTTCGATCGCGACACGCTGGAGCGGCTGGCGCTCACCTTCATGTCGCTGACGGATCGCCCGCGCCCGAAGCTGGCGCTTGCGACCAGCGCGCTGGCGCGTCACCTCTATGCCTTCGTCTGGCTGCCGCGCGACGAACTGTCGACCGCGCGCCGCGTCGCGGTGCAGGACATGCTGGCGAAGGCCGCCAATGGCCCGGTGCTCAGCTGGTCGATCGCGCTGGAGGAAGGCGGTCTTGCGCTGCTGCGCATCACGCTCGACCTGCGCGACGGCGGCATCGTTCCCGACGCGGCGGCGCTGGACCGCCAGTTGCAGCAGATGGTGCGCGGCTGGGTGCCCGCCGTCGAGGAGAGCCTGGCTGAGACCGAGGAGCCCGGCCGCGCCGCGGCGCTGGCGCAGCGCTATGCCGCCGGCTTCCCGCTTGCCTATCGCAATGGCGCCGGGCCGGCCGAGGCCGCGATCGACATTCGCCTGATCCACAGCCTGTCGGGCGCGGGCGACAAGTCGATCCGCATCTATCGCAATCCCGAGGATTGCGCCGAGCGGCTGCGCCTCAAGCTCTACAGTCACGACACCATCGCCCTGTCGGAAGTGGTGCCCGCGTTCGAGAATTTCGGCTTCCGCGTAATTGAGGAGATGACGACGCCGATCGACGGCGGCGCGCTCGGTCATGTCCAGCGCTTCGTGCTGGAACTGCCCGCCGGCGGCGATGCCGCGACCGTTGTCGACCGCGCCAGCGTGGTGACCGAAGCGATCGCGCAGGTGCTGGAAGGCCGAGCGGAAAATGACCGGTTCAACGAGCTGATCGTTACCGCCGGCCTGTCGCCCCGATCGGTCGTGCTGTTCCGCGCCCTCTATCGCTATCTGCGCCAGACCGGCGTCGCCTACGGCATGGCGACCTTCGCCGAGACGCTGCGTCGCGCGCAGGATGTGACGCTGAACCTCGTCGCCCTGTTCGAGGCGCTGCATGATCCGGCGACCCAGACCAATGCGCAGGAGCGCATCGCGGCGGCCGAAGCGGCGATCGACGCCGGCCTGGAACAAGTCACGGCGATCGACGAGGATCGGGTGCTGCGCCTGTTGCGCGCGGTGATCGACGCGACGCTGCGCACCAATTTCTTCGGCGCGGCCGCAGCCGAGGCGCTCGCCTTCAAGCTGGACAGCGCGCGAATTCCGGGCCTGCCGGCGCCGCTGCCGTGGCGTGAGATCTGGGTGTACAGCCCGCGCGTCGAGGGCATCCACCTGCGCGCCGGGCCGGTCGCCCGCGGCGGCCTGCGCTGGTCCGACCGGCGCGACGATTTCCGCACCGAAATTCTGGGCCTCATGAAGGCGCAGCGAGTCAAGAACGCGGTCATCGTGCCGACCGGCGCGAAGGGCGGCTTCTATCCCAAGCAGCTGCCCAGCCCGCAGGTCGACCGGGACGCCTGGCTGGCCGAGGGTACGGAAAGCTACCGCATCTTCATCCGCGCGCTGCTGTCGGTCACCGACAATATCGTCAAGGGCAATGTCACGCACCCGGCCGAAGTCGTCGTGCGCGACGGCGACGACCCCTATTTCGTCGTCGCGGCGGACAAGGGCACCGCGACCTTCAGCGACGTCGCCAACGCGATCGCGCAGGATCGCGACTTCTGGCTGGGCGATGCCTTCGCCAGCGGCGGCTCCAACGGCTATGACCATAAGGCGATGGGCATCACCGCTCGCGGCGCCTGGATTTCGGTGCAGCGTCATTTCGCCGAAATGGGCATCGACGTGCAGAGCGAGCCGGTCAGCGTTGTCGGCTGCGGCGACATGTCGGGCGACGTGTTCGGCAATGGCATGCTGCTGAGCAAGGCGATCAAGCTGGTCGCCGCCTTCGATCATCGTCATATCTTCTTCGATCCGACGCCCGATCCGGCGCGCAGCTGGGAGGAGCGCAACCGCCTGTTCCAGCTGCCGCGCTCCAGCTGGGAAGATTATGACAAGTCGCTCATCTCCAAGGGCGGCGGCGTCTTTTCGCGCAGCCTGAAGCGCATCCCGCTGACGCCCGAGATGCAGGCGATACTGGACGTCCCCGACGCGGAGATGGAGCCCTCCGCGCTCATTTCCGCCATCCTCAAGGCGCCGGCCGACCTGCTCTGGTTCGGTGGCATCGGCACCTATGTGAAGGCCGCCGCGCAGAGCCAGGGCGATGTCGGCGATCCGGCCAACGACCGGCTGCGCATCAATGCCGAGCAATTGCGCGTGCGCGTGATCGGCGAAGGCGCGAACCTGGGTGTCACTCAGGCGGGCCGCATCGCCTTCTCGCTCAAGGGCGGGCGCATCAATACCGACTTCATCGACAATAGCGCCGGCGTCGATTGTTCGGACAATGAGGTCAACATCAAGATCGCGCTCAACAAGGAAATGGCCGAAGGCCGCCTGCCCTTCGACGCGCGCAACGCCCTGCTGGAAAGCATGACCGATGCGGTCGCCGATCTGGTGCTGGAGGATAACCGGCTCCAGGCGCTGGGCCTCTCCATCGCGGAAGCAGGCGGCGGCGACGATCTGGCGAGCTATGTCCGCCTTATCGAAACCTTCGAGGAATCGGGCCGCCTCGATCGCCAGGTCGAAGGGCTGGCCGCCAATGACCAGCTGCTCCGGCGCGGCCAGGATGGCCAGGGTCTGACGCGCCCCGAACTGGCGGTGCTGCTTTCCACCGCCAAGCTGGCGCTGCAGGACGCAATCGAGCATGGCGACCTTGCCAGCGACGACAGCATGATCGGCGAATTGATGGCGGCTTTCCCCCCGGCGATGCAGGACAAGGAAGCGGATGCCATCGCCGCGCATGCGCTGCGCAAGGAAATCATCGCGACCAAGGTGGCGAACCGGATCGTCAATCGGCTGGGCCTGATCCATCCGTTCGAACTGGCCGAGGAGGAAGGCTGCTCGCTCGCCGATCTCGCCAACGCCTTCCTGATCGCCGAGCGCCTCTACGGCATTGGCGAACTGTGGGCGGACATCGATGCGGCCGAGATGAGCGAGGATGCGCGCCTTGGCCTCTTCGCCACCATCGCCAGCGGAATGCGCGCGCAGATTGCGGACATCTTGCGCGCCCTGCCCGCCGGCACGCTGCCGGCACAGGGGCATGAACGGCTCGCGCCCGGCGTGCACAAGCTCGCCTCGCAGGTCGACGACCTGCTGACCAGCGAGGCGCAGCGGCGCACCAGCAGCGTCACCGACCGGCTGCTCGGCCTTGGCGCGCCCGAAGGGCTGGCGCGCCGCGCGTCGGGCCTGTTCAAGCTGGACGGCGCCGTGGGCATTGCCGCACTCGCCGCGCGGATGAATGTGGACGAGCTGCTGCTGACCCGCGCCTTCACTCATCTGGGCGAGGCCGTCGGCATCGACTGGGTGCAGTCCACCGCTGCGCGCATGGAGCCGTCCGACCCCTGGGAGCGGCTGCTCATCTCCGGCGTGGCGCGCGACATGCAGCAGGTGCGGCTCGACTTCCTGGCGCAAGCAAAGGGCCAGGATATTTCCGCTCATGTCGAGGAATGGCTGAAGGCCAAGGGGCCACGCATCCGCCAGTTCCGCACGCTGGTGCAGCGTGCCAAGGCCGCAGCCAACCCCAATGTCGCCATGCTGGCGGAAATCGCCGGACAAGCGCGCGGGCTGCTGGGACGCTGATGCGACATGAGGCGGGAGACATTTCCCGCCTCATGAACCGCAGGCTCAGTTGGCGTCGGGCGCGGCCTGCTCGTTGCCCGGTGTCTTGATCCCCGGCCCATAGACCGGCACGATCGGCTCGGCCGGGGCCCGCCCGTGCAGCGCATCGATCTCCGCCTGCCGCTGCTTCAGATACAGGTCGCGATAGCTGGCATAGGGGTCATCCTGCTTGCGCAGGTCCTGGATCGTCTCGTCGAACGCCGCCCGCTCGCCCAGTTGGTTGAGCACGGTCGCGGGGATCACATAGGTCGGCTTGTTGAACGGATCGCCCACGGCCATGGGCAGGATCATCTTGTCCACCGTGTCGCCGACAATGTCCCGCAGCGTGGTCGGGCCGACGACCGGCAGGTACATATAGGGCCCGGGTCCGACGCCATAATAGCCCAGCGTGTTGGCCAGGCCATTATTCCGGTGCGGCAGGTGGAAGGGCTTGCGCCGCGCCACGTCGAACAGCCCCAGGAAGCCCAGCGTCGAATTGACGCCGAAGCGCCCCGCCGTCTCCGCCGCCTTGCCGGGCTTCAACTGCAGCATATAGGCCGCAAAGACGATCGGCTCGCCCAGGTTCGAGAAGAAATTGCGCAGCCCCTTGCGCACCGGCCTGGGCAGGCCCTTGTTATAGGCCTTGGCCACCGGCTCGACCACCGCCTTGTCGACGGACTGCACCGCCTCGAAGCTCTTGGCGTTCAGCTGCTCCAGCGGATCACCCGGCGGCGCGCCCTTCTCGCCCGTGACGACGATGTCCTGCACCGGCTCCTCGGCATCCGCTGCGGGCAGTTCTACCGGCGGCGTTGCAGGCGCGGCCATTGGCTGCGCAGCGGGCGGCGCGCCGACCACGGTCGCCGGCGGCGCTTCGTCCTGCGCCACAGCGCCCATCATCATCATTCCTGCGGCGACGGCCGGCAACAGCATAGAATATCCCCAGCAGGGCCGCCACTCGCTCTCCTGCTGAGCCGACCCGTTCCTGCCGCGATGTCCGCTATTATGTAACGTTCATTACATCCGGCAGAGCGAGCGGCTAGGCCGGTTGCCGCCGCCCGTCAAGCGCGCCGCGGAGCCACCGGCCGCCCTGTCATGACGCTTGCCGGACGGCGTTCCCGTCCTGGCGTCGCCCCTTCTCTCAAGGCGTGCGTCTTCCTTGCCCTTGCCGCTGGCCGGTGGCATCACCCCGGCATCGATAAGAAAAAGGGATCTCATCATGCGCAGCTCCATTCTGGCGATCGCCATCCTCCTGGCCCTGCCGGCCTGCACGACCATGTCCGACACTTCGCCCGCCAGCGCCTCCGCGCAGCCGGCAGCCGCCGCCGCAAGCCCATCGGTCGACACGATGAAGCGGCTGGTGCAGGAACTGTCGTCCGACGCCTATGAAGGGCGCGCGCCCGGATCGGCGGGCGAGGAGAAGACGCTGGCGCTGCTCTCGGCCGAATTCGCGAAGCTGGGCCTGAAGCCCGGCAATAATGGCAGCTGGTTCCAGGATGTCCCGCTGGTCGAGATCACCGCGAAGAATGTCTCGACGCTGACCTTCACCGGCGGCAAAGCCCCCGTCACCGCCGCCTATGGCCCCGAAATGGTGATCGGCACCTATCGCACGACCCAGCCGCATATTGCGGTCAAGGACAGCCCGGTCGTCTTCGTGGGCTATGGCATCAACGCCCCGGAAAAGGGCTGGAACGACTATGCCGGCGTGGATGTGAAGGGGAAGACCGTCATCATCCTGGTGAATGATCCCGATTACGAGACGACCGGCCTGACCGGCACCTTCAACGGCCGCGCGATGACCTATTATGGCCGCTGGACCTACAAATATGAGGAAGCCGCGCGCCAGGGCGCAGCCGCCGCGATCATCGTCCATGACACGGTGCCCGCCGCCTATGGCTGGAATGTCGTGCAGTCGAGCTGGACCGGCGCGCAGCATGTCGCCGACAGCGCCAATGGCAATGCCGACCAGTCCGCCGCGATCGGCTGGATCCAAAAGGACAAGGCGCAGGCGCTGTTCGCCAGCGCGGGCATGAACCTTAACGCGCAGATGCGGGCCGCCAAGCAGCCCGGCTTCAAGGCCGTGCCTCTGGCCGGCGTGAAGGCGAACGTCTCCTTCGACAATGACTTGCGCAAGCATAGCTCGAAAAATGTCGTTGCGTTGCTGCCGGGCAAGACCCGCCCGGACGAATATGTGCTCTACAGCGCGCATTGGGATCATCTGGGCCGCTGCCAGGCGGCGCCCGACGGGGACGACATCTGCAACGGCGCGGTCGACAACGCCACCGGCACCGCCGCGCTGGTCGCGCTGGCAGAGGCCAATGTGAAGGCCGGGCCGACCGACCGCAGCCAGATGTTCCTGGCGGTGACGGCGGAGGAATCGGGCCTGCTGGGTTCGGCCTATTATGGCGAGAACCCCGTTTTTCCCTTCGCCAAGACCGTTGGCGGCGTCAACATGGACGCGCTCAGCGTCTCCGGGCTCGCCAGGAATGTGGTGGTGATCGGCAAGGGCAAGTCGCAGCTCGACGCCTATCTCGACCGCGCCCTGGCGGCGCAGGGCCGCGTCGCCACGCTGGAGCCGACGCCGGAAAAGGGCTATTATTATCGCTCCGACCATTTCAGCTTCGCCAAGCACGGCCTGCCGATGCTTTATTTCGAGGGGGGCGAGGATCTGGTGAATGGCGGCACGGCAGCCGGCATGGCCGCGGCCGAGGATTATACCAAGAACCGCTATCATGGCCCCAAGGACGAATATGATTCCAACTGGGACTGGACCGGCGTCGCCGCCGACCTTAAGCTCTATTATGACGTGGGCCGCGCGCTGGCCGACACGAGCGACTGGCCCAACTGGGTGGAAGGCGACGAATTCCGCGCCATCCGCGACAAAGACCGCGCAGGGAAATAAGCCAGGGCCCTAGACCTACTCCCCGGCCGGGGCGTAGGTCCAGCTTTGGGTTTCGCTGCCGTCCATCTTCGATGTTTCCGCCATCAGCAGCCGGCCTTCGCGCCAGTAGCGGATGCGCTGGGGGTAATCATGATCGGGATTGGCGAAGCTGATGTCGCGCACGCCCTGTTCGACCAGCGCGAACATCGTCGGCTCGCCGCCCTCGGGCGCGACATGCAGCGTCAGCGTGCCGTCGGCCGCGCGCACCAGGCGCAGCACTTCCCAGCCCAGCTGGCTTTCGCCACGCCCGTTCCGACCCACGCCGATCATCGTGCCGCCGCGCGGCAGCGTCCAGACCTCCTCCGCCCAGCGATCGGCCCGCTGCTGGATCCATTCGCCGGTCAGCCATTCCGGCAGGTCCCCCGCGCGCGCCTTGCCCGACAGCGAAAGCGACAGGAGCAGGCCATAGGCCAGCGCCGGAATTAGCTTCGTCATCGCGACCCCCTGTCCAGACCCGTCATCGCGCGTTATGGAGCGCGCATCACATCCCCTCCATCATGGTCCGGCGCGCCGGGCCGAGCAAGGATATTGCTCATGACCTTCCGCATGCCTGCCGAATGGGCGCCGCACGACTGGACCTGGATCGGCTTTCCGACCAACCCCGACGAATGGCCGGACGCGTTCGATGCCGCACGAGGCCAGATCGCAGCCTTCGCCAATGCGCTGCAAGCCGGTGGCAAGGGCGAGGAGGTGCGGCTGGTCGTCGCGCATGAGGCGGATGCGCAGGCGGCGCGCGCACTGGTCGATCCATCTGTCGCGATCGTTGTCGCGAAACTGGGCGACGTATGGCTGCGCGACACCGCGCCGATCGCCGTGCTGAACGGCGAAGGCGCGCGGGCGCTGGTCGATTTCGGATTCAACGGCTGGGGCGGGAAATATCAGATGCCGGGCGACGAGGATATCGGCGCGCGGCTGGCGGCGACGACGGGACTGCCGACATCGACGCAGCATTGGGTGTTCGAAGGCGGCGCGATCGACACCGATGGGACGGGCCTGTTCGTCACGACCGAGCAATGCCTGCTCAACCCCAACCGCAATCCTGACCTCGACCGCGGCAAGATCGAGACGCTGCTGGCGGGGAGCCTGGGCCTTTCCGACATGCTGTGGCTGGGCGACGGGCTGATGAACGACCATACCGACGGTCATGTCGACAATCTCGCCCGCTTCGTGGCGCCCGGCATGCTGGCGCTGCCGATCGCGACGACGCAGGATGATCCCAACGCGACCGTCTATGCCGACGCGCGCACCCGCGCCCAGGCGCATGGCGTGGAGGTGGTCGACATCCCTTCGCCCGGCCTGGTGCTGGTCGACGGCGCGCCCATCCCGGCCAGCTACATGAACTTCTATGTCGGCAACGCCGCCGTCATCGTTCCCATCTATGGCCAACCCAATGACCAGGCGGCGCTCGATGCTTTCCGTCCCTTCTTTCCGGGCAGGGAGATTGTAGGATTGCGCAGCGACGCCATATTGTCGGGCGGCGGCAGCTTCCATTGCTGCAGCCAGCAGATGCCATCGCTCTGATCAATCGGGACAGAAGAATGACCAAGGTTACCGTTGCCGCCCTTCAGCTCGCCTTTTCCGACGACATGGCCGACAATGTCGCGCTGGTCGCCGATCATGTGACCAAGGCGGCGGCGCGCGGCGCCAAGATCATCTTGCCGCCCGAGTTGTTCGAGGGCCCCTATTTCTGCCGGGTGGAGGACGAAGCGCTGTTCGCCACCGCGCAGCCGACCGACAGCCATCTAGCCGTGCAGGAAATGCGCAAGCTGGCCAAGGATCTGGGCGTCTATATCCCGACCAGCTTTTTCGAGCGCGATGGCCAGCATTATTATAATTCGCTCGCCATGATCGACGACCAGGGCGAGATCATGGGCGTCTATCGCAAGAGCCATATCCCCGATGGGCCGGGCTATGAGGAAAAATATTATTTCCGCCCCGGCAATAGCGGCTTCAAGGTGTGGAACACCCGCTACGGCACGATCGGCGTCGGCATCTGTTGGGACCAATGGTATCCTGAAACGGCCCGCTGCATGGCGCTGATGGGCGCGGAGATGCTGTTCTATCCGACCGCGATCGGCTCCGAACCCTATGATGCGGACCTCGACACCAGCCGCATGTGGCGCCGCGCGATGGTCGGCCATGCGGTGTCCAACTGCATGCCCGTGATCGCGGCCAACCGCATCGGCGAGGAAGAGGGCCAGACATTCTATGGCCACAGCTTCGTCAGCGACGAATGGGGCGACTTCGTGTCGGAAGCGGGCGCCAGGGACCATGGCGCGCTGGTGGCGACGCTGGATCTGGAGCGCGCGCGCATCCATCGCGCCGGCATGGGCTTCTTCCGCGATCGTCGGCCGGAACTTTACGCCCGCATCGCGCAGGACATCTGAGTCCTGCTAGGGGGATCAGACGTCCGCCCAGCGTCGCAGCAGATTATGATAGACGCCGGTCAGGCGGATCACCTCGGCATGGTCCTGCCCCAGCTGCGCCGCGACGCCCTGCACGCTGCGATCGAGGTCGAACAGCATCTGCCGCGCGCCATCGTCGCGGATCATCGATTGCAGCCAGAAGAAGCTGGCGACACGGCGCCCCGCCGTCACCGGCTCCACCCGATGGAGCGAGGATGAGGGATAGAGGACCGCATGGCCGGCGGGCAGCTTCACCTGCTGCACGCCAAATTGCGTCTCGACCGTCAGTTCGCCGCCCTCATAGGCTTCGGGCCGCTCCAGAAAGAGCGTGATCGAGAGGTCCGACCGGACGCGCAGGCCCGTTCCGGCCTGGATGCGCACGGCATTGTCGACATGGACGCCAAAGGCCTGCCCACCGGCATAGCTGTTGAAGAGCGGCGGGAAGATCCGCAGCGGCAGCGCCGCGGCGATGAAGAGCGGCGAGCGGCCGAGCGCGTCCAGCACCATCTGCCCCGCCTGGCGAGCCGCCGGCGACTCTTCGGGCAATTGCAGGTTGCGCTTGGCAAGGGCCGACTGGTGCCCCGAGGTGACGTTGCCATCCACCCAGTCGGCGGCATCGATCAGCGCCCGAATGGCGGCGACGCCATCGGCGTCGAGAAGGTCGGGAATGGGAATCAGCATGCGTGGGAATCAGCCGGTCAGCGCGCGTCGCCGCGCAGGATGAAGGGAATTTCGACGATGCCGCGGACGCGAACCGGCTGGCTGCCCCGGATCGTCGGCTGCCACCGCCAACCGCGCACCGCGTCGAACGCGGCGGTGTCGAGCCGGGCATGACCGCTGCTGCGGTTGATGGCGATGCTTTCGACCGTGCCGTCGATGCCCAGCGTCAAGGCGAGGACGACCGTTCCCTGCTCGCGCTTGCGCCGGCTTTCGATCGGGTAGCGCGGCGGCTTGCCGGAGACCATCTGCGTGCCGAGGTCACCTGCCTGGATGAGGCTGGGCGGCGCGGGCGGAGCGGCTGGCACCGGCCCCGGTGCGGGCGCGATCATGGCGACCGGAACCGGGGCGGCCACCGGCACGGGATCAGGGGTGGTCTGGATAGCGGGAGGCGTGGCCGTCGGCGTTCGCACGATCGGCGGCGGCGCCACGACCTGCGGTGTTGCCGGCGGCGGTGGGGGCGCCTCAGCCGCGGGCGGCGGCGGCGCTGAGGTGAGGTTGACGACCGTCAGTCGCGCCTCCTCCGCCTTACGAACCTGCGAGCGGGCCTGAAGCACCGCGCCGATCAGCGCGGCATGGACCAGCAGGATCGCGGCGATGGCGGCAATATTGGGCCGCGCGCCTTGCCCGTAGCGGCTTGCGGCACCGCTTGCCGAAGCGGCGATAGGTTCGGGGTGGGAGGAGACCCGAGCAGGTCCGTCAGCCCGCGACGGCATGTCTCCATCGCCGGCGCGGCTCGCCATCTGCAGCATGAAAGCGCCTCCCTTCCCGTCTTTCCCCGCCATAGCGCGATCAATAATGCGAATCAATTGCGTCACAGGATCAACGGGTGGACGGGCGGCGACCCGAGGAGGAAGTGAGTGCATCGCCGCCCGTCCTGACCCCGGCCGGGACTGCCGGGGGAGCCGTGATCAGAGCTTGTAGCCCAGCGTCAGCACCCAGGACCGTCCCTCGCCGGGATTGGCCCAGCCATTGTTGCGGATGCTGGTATAATATTTCTCGTTGGTGAAGTTCTGCACATTGAGCTGCGCGCTGAACTTGTCCGTGATCGGATAGGACAGCATCGCGCGGTGGACCAGATAGTCGTCCGCCTTGTACATGGGTTCGCCGCTGCGGTTGCTGAGATACCAGCTGCCCTGATAGGTCAGGCCATAGCCCAGCTGCAGCCCGAACGGCAGCGTGTAGGTGGTGAACAGGCTGCCCGAATGTTTGGGGTTGTTGGTCATGGGATTGCCGGCCTGATCGTCCGGCTCGCCCTGCGCCCTGTCATAGTCGGAAATGCTCTGCAGCACCTTGCTGTCGAGATAGGTATAGTTGGCGAAGATCGTCCAGGCGGGCGTGATGTTGCCGGTCGCGCCCAGCGTCACCCCGTTCACCCGGTTGCGCCCGTCATTGACCGCCAGGTCGCCGATCAACGGATCGTTGGACGTGACGCGGTAGTTGGTCCGTTCATTGCGGAACAGCGCCGCGCTCAGTTGAAGCTGACGGTCGAACAGGTCGATCTTGCCGCCAATCTCATAATTGACCGCCTGCTCCGGCTTGATGTCGCAGGGATCGGTGAAGTTATTGCCTTCGTCGGCGAGGCCGCAGCCCGATCGCACGGTGGTGCTCACCGGATTCTTCGAATTGCCATAGGCGATATAGAGGCTGGCATATTCGACCGGCTTGAACACAAGGCCGACGCGGTAGGAGAAGAGATCGTCCGTCGACTCCTGCCGCGCGCCCGTGGTGTAGGCGCCGCCGGTCGCCGGCGTCGCGATGCTGTCCGACCGGAAGCGGGCACGGTTATGTTCCCAGCGGATGCCGCCATTGAGTTCGAGCTGCTCGACGATCTTGACCGCGGCGAAGGCGTAAGCGGATAGGTTGAACAGGTCGCCATCATCGCGCCGGGTGCGGATCGCATTGACCGGCCCGGTATAGATGGCGTCGGGATTGCTGATGTCGATCGGGTCGAGCGCCGGGTTGGGCAAGGCGCCATCGCGGTTGCGCAGGACGTTGCCGGAGTCGAGCGTATAATCCTCCTGCAGGGCGGACGTGCCGATCACCAGGCTATGGCCGCCCGGAATGGCGAAGGTCAGGTCGAGCTGATTGTAGAGCGTCTGGTTTTCGCTGTTGCGGAACCCGCCCCGCGGCCCACGGGGATAATAGGTGCCGGGCGTCTGCGTATCCGAACAAGGATCGCCGTTCGCGAGCAGGCCATTGGCAAGGCAATAGTCGCCCTGCGGCGGGTTGACCACCAGCTGCTGCTCGACCCGCTGCCACCGCGACAGGTTGCGGATCGAGAAAACGTCGCTGAAGCGATGATCGAAGATCGCCGTGGCCTGATCGATCGTCTGGTCCTGCCGGTCGATATTCTTGTAGCCATAATAGCCGCTATAGGGCGCGCCGGGCAGCGGGCCGTCGAACACCCCGTTCTTGTAATAGGGCACGCCGTAGAGCGGCGTGTTCTCATCCTCCTGATGGGTGTAGAGCAGCGTCAGCGAGGTCGGACCGTCCAGCCCGAGCTTCACCGAAGGGGCGACGCCCCAGCGCTCATACCGGTCATGATCCCGGCGCGGCACGTCATTTTCATGATACATGGCGTTGAGGCGGACCGCTGCGACATCCGACACGCGCACATTGCTGTCGATCGTCGCGCGATAATAGTCGGACGTGCCGATGCCGGCCTGGACCAGGGTTTCGTCATAGCCCTTGGGCCGCTTCGTCACGATGTTGATATTGCCGCCGATCGCGCCCGACCCGCCATAGACGGAGTTGGCGCCGTTGGTGACTTCGATCTGTTCGATGTTGAAAGGGTCGGTGCGGCTATATTGCGCGCTGTCGCGGACGCCGTCGATGCTGATGTCGGTGTTGGCGCTTTGGCCGCGCAGATTGATATTATCGCCATAGCCGCCGCCGCCTTCGCCGGCGCCGAACGTGATGCCCGGAATGGTCGACAGGACATCACGCAGGGTGAGCAGGTTCTGCTTCTGGATGGTCTGGTTGCCGATGACGGTGATCGTCTGCGGCATGTCCAGCAGCGGCCGCACATATTTGGGCGATTCCGCCCGTTCGACCTTCACTTCGGGCTCGTCGAGCGCCGTGTCCGTGACGGTCATGCCGCCCAATTTGGGCGCCTCCTCCTGCGCATGCGCGGTGCTTGCGAACGCCAGCGCGCCAACGCAGCCGAGCGCCAAGAACGATGTGGCCGATACAGTCTTGCTCATGGAGCGAAATCCCCCTCTGTCTTAATTGAAGGGGCTGCTATTGCGAATCGTTCTTAGAGTCAATGCTAATGCGAATAATTCTTATAACTGTGATCGCATGACGCGATCGAACAACCAGCAGCGGATCGCACTGGTGAGATTGGGCGGAGCAGCAGCACCCATGCGCGCTAGGTCTATGCGAGCGATCAGCGCGTTGACGGGCACATTCTCCTGCGCCGCGGCGTGGCGCAGCGCTTCCCAGAAAAGCGGCTCCAGGCTGATCGCGGTCTGATGCCCCGCGATGGTGACGCTGCGCTTCACCGGGGGCGCGAAGGGCGACCCGTGCGGGTCGGCAGGATCGCCCGTCGTCATCAATACATATGCTGGCCGCCGTTGATCGACAGCGTGCTGCCGGTCACGAAGCCGCCATCCTCGCTGCAGAAAAAAGCGACGCCGCGCGCGATCTCATGCGCCTGGCCCAAGCGGCCGACGGGGATTTTGGCGACGATCTTTTCCAGCACTGGCGCGGGCACGGCGGCGACCATGTCGGTGTCGATATAACCGGGGGCGATCGCGTTGACGGTGACGCCATATTTCGCGCCTTCCTGCGCCAGCGCCTTTGTGAAGCCGTGGATGCCCGACTTGGCGGCGGCATAGTTGACCTGGCCATATTGGCCGGCCTGGCCGTTGATCGAGCCGATATTGACGATCCGGCCCCAGCCGCGCTCGCGCATGCCGCCGAAGGTGGCCTTCGCCATGTTGAAGCAGCCGCCCAGGTTGATGCGCATCACTTCGTTCCAGTCATCGAAGCTCATCTTGGCGAGCACGCCGTCGCGGGTGATGCCCGCATTGTTGACGACGATGTCGATGGGGCCAAGCGCTTCGGCGACCTGCGCGCAGCCATCGAGGCAGGCCTGATGATCGCCCACGTCCCATTTGAAGGTGGCGATGCCGGTCTTGTCGGTGAAAGCCTTGGCCTTTTCCTCATTGCCGGCATAGTTGGCGGCGACGGCATAGCCCATTTCCTTGAGCGCGAGACTGATCGCCTCCCCGATGCCTCGCGTTCCGCCGGTTACGATCGCCACTCTCGACATATCAGCGTCCTCTTCCAAACAGGGTCAGTCCATCCAACCCGCAAGCTCGCGGCCCATCAGCCTCTGATAGAGGGTGATAGCCTCGGCCGATGCGTTTAGACAGGGCAAATAGGCGAAATTTTCGCCCCCTTCGGCGAGAAACACCTCTTTTGCGCGCAGGGCGATTTCCTCTAGGGTTTCAAGGCAGTCCGCCGAAAAGCCGGGTGTTGCAACAGCAATATTGCGGACACCTTGCTTCACCAAATTGGCGAGCGTCGCTTCGGTTTCCGGTTCGAGCCATTTGGCACGGCCGAAGCGCGACTGGAAGCTCATATGGACGGGCAGCGGCAGCGCCGCGCCGAGCAGCCGCACCGTCTTCACCGCCTGACAATGATAGGGATCGCCCAGTTTCAGCGTCCGTTCCGGCATGCCGTGGAAGCTGGCGAGCAGAGCGTCCGGCCGAAAGGGCAAGGCCGCGATGCTGCGCGCGATCGAGGCGCGCAGCGCATCGATATAGGCGGGATCATCATGATAGGGCGGCAGGGTGCGCACCGCCGGCTGCCACCGCATCGTCGCCAGCGCGGCAAAGGCGGCATCGTTGGCGGTCGCCGTGGTGGCGGCGCTATATTGCGGATAGAGCGGCGCGATCAGGATGCGATCGCATCCGGCCTGCTTCATCGCTTTCAGCCGCGTCGCGATGGCGGGATTGCCGTAGCGCATCGCCCAGTCGACCAGCACCCGCGGGCCCATAGCCTGCTGCAGCGCCTGCGCGGTGGCGCGGGTATGCACCGCCAGCGGCGATCCTTCGGGCATCCAGACCTGCTGATAAGCATGCGCCGATTTCTTCGGCCGGGTCGTCAGGATCGCGCCGCGCAGGATCGGCTGCCAGACCAGCTGCGGAATTTCCACGACGCGCGGGTCGGAAAGGAATTCCGCCAGATACCGACGCACCGATGCGGTATCGGGCGCGTCGGGCGTGCCCAGATTGATGAGCAGGATGCCGATCCGGGACGGCGGAATGGCGGGATGGTCGGTCGGTGGTCTCATGGCGTTCCTACAAGGGGCAGGCTGCGGATCCGCTGCCCGGTCCAGCTATATAGGGCGTTGGCGATCGCCGGCGCCACCAGCGGCGCGACAAGATCGGCAACGCCCGCGGGATCGGCGGTGCTGCGGATCATTTCCACCGACACTTCGCCGATGTCCGCCAGCAGCGGAAGGTTCATTCGCCCCAGGATCGCGCGGGTCGGCAGGCCGCCGGCATAGCGGACCGATGCGCCGGTCGCATAGGCCAGGCCAAAGATCAGCCCCCCTTCGATCTGCTGCCGCGCGATGTCGGGATTGACCTGATCGCCGGCATCGACGGCGGCGATGATGCGCCCGACGGACAGCCGGTCGCCCTCCATTCCCGCTTCCACCATGACGGCGGCATAGGCGCCGTCCAGCATATGCGCCGCGATCCCCTGCCCGCTGCCGGCGATGCCGCCCTGCCACCCGCCGAGCGCGGCTGCGGTCGAGAGGCAATGGGCGAGGCGCGGATTGCCGCCCAGCATCTGTATGCGGAAGGACATCGCCTCGATATTGGCGAGGTGCGCCAGTTCGTCGATGAAGCTTTCGGTGAAGAAGGTCCCGTGCATATGCGCATTGCCGCGCATGAAGCCGAGCGGCAGGCCGACATCGGCGGGATAATGGTCCACGGCCCAGTTCGGAATGGCATAAGGCGGCGCCATGCCGGCGACGGCGAGCCGGGTCGAGGCGTCGGCGGCCTGCTGCGCCGCTGCATGGGGCAGCGCGCCATCGGCGATGCGCGACCAGGTCTGGGTGAGCGCGCAGGGCGCGGCGACCTTGGCCAGCCAGCCTTCGATCGCGCCGTTGCGGCCCAGCTTGGCGGCCATGCGGGCATGAGCGGGCGCACTCGGCCGGTCCTGGATCACATCTTCCAGCCGCGACCATTGCAGTTGCACCGGGCGCCCCATGTCGCGCGCGATCAGCGCGGCCTGGACGCCGACGTCCCAGTCCATCGCCCGGCCAAAGGAGCCGCCGGCGTGCAGCGGGTAAAGCGTCACCGCTTCGCCCGGCAGGCCCAGCGCGTTCGCGATGGCGTCGCGCGCCAGGCCGGGCGCCTGGGTCGCCATCCATATCTCGGCACCCTCCTCCGTCACGCGCGCCGTGGCGCAGGGCGGCTCGAGCGCAAGATGAAGGCCGGCGTCGACCTGATACTCGCTGGCGAGGATCGTTGCCCCTTCGAATACGGGGCCAAGGTCACCCTGCGCGTAGAGGCGCTGTCCGGACGAACCGGCAAAGGCGGCTTCGAGCGTGTCGTCGATGGCGTTGCTGCTGACCGGCGCGCCTCGCAGGGTGAAGACGGGGTCGGCAAGGTCGATCGCCTTGTTCGCCGCCCACCAGTTGCTCGCCACCGCCGCAACCCAGCGTTCCTGTTTCACCAGCTTGAGGAAGCCGGTGACGCCGCCGGCCGCGCGATCGTCCAGCCCCGCCAGCACCGCATCGCCGATCGGCCCCTGGCGGATCGAGGCGAAGACCATGTCGGGCAGGCGAATGTCGGTGGCGAAATTGTGGCTGCCGTCGACTTTCGACGGGGTGTCGAGCCGGGGCAGGTCCTGTCCCGACAAGCGGCCATCCTGTCCCTGTCGATAGGGCAGGATCGGCGGCAGCACATGGCGCGCGGCATCGTCGATGACGTCGCCGATCTTCATGCGCCGCTGCCCCCCGTCGGAGATCAGCCCTTCCTGAATGTCGCAGCTTTCCCAGGCGACGCCCCAGCGCGCCGCCGCCGCCTTGCACAGCAGCACCCGCGCCGCCGCGCCCGCGTCGCGATAGGCGTCGTGGAACATCGGGACCGATGTGCCGCCGCCAGTCAGCATCAACGCGCTGCGGGTCGCATATTGGCCGATCGCCCAGTCCCCCGCGTCCCCCAGCATGCGCGTCCAGTCATTGGCCAGCCATTGGCGCGCCAGCAGATCATTGGCGTAAAGCGGGCTGATCGGCGCGCTCTGCACCGCCACCGTGCGCCAGTCGGCGCCCAGTTCGTCGGCCAATATCTGCGGCAGGACAGTCGTCACCCCCTGCCCCATCTCCGTCTGCGGCACGATGACGATGATCTGGCCCGACCGGTCGATCTTCAGGAAGGCGTTGACGATGGTTTCGGTGGGACCGGCATTGAGATTGGGCGCATAGCTGCGCGGCCAGACGCCCCAGGCGATCAGCAGGCCAGCGGCCGCGCCGCCCCCCACCAGCAAGGTCCGCCGGCTGAGCCCCCTGTTCCTGTCCGATTGCTTCCGCGGTGCGCGCGCCATGGGCAGCCTGATAATGGCGCGCGTTGCCGCTGCCTAGGGCTATTCGGCGGCGATCGGCGCGATGCCGAGCCGCGGTATCTCGATCGCAGGGCAGCGGTCCATCACCACGTCCAGACCCGCCGCCTCCGCGCGGGCGGCCGCCGCTTCGTTGACGACGCCGATCTGCATCCAGACCGATTTCGCGCCGACGGCTATGGCCTCGTCCACCGCTTCGCCGGCTGCTTCGCTGCGGCGGAAGATATCGACCATGTCGATCGGCACGCCAATGTCGGACAGGCGCGCCCACACGAACTCGCCATGGACATGCTCCCCCGCGATCTGCGGATTGACCGGCAGCACGCGATAGCCATGGTCCTGCAAAAAGGCCATGACGCTGTAGCTGGGACGATCGGGCCGGTCGGATATGCCGACCAGGGCTATGGTGCGGGTGCGTTCGAGCAGGCCGGCGATATCCTGCGGATTGGTGAGCGGCATAGCATCCTCCTTGGCGATAGACAGAGGGAAGATGCGCGGCGCGGCAAGACGTTCCCTCCGGCCCGCGGCTGCGCTATTCACGCCGCCATGTTCGACATTCGCGCCGCCGACCTGACCGATGTGCAGACCCGTGCGCTGCTGGCGCTGCATCTGGCTGGCATGCAGGACAACAGCCCGCCCGAGGCGGTGTTCGCGCTCGATCTTGTCGGCCTGCAAGCGCCGGACATCGCGCTGTGGAGCCTGTGGGAAGGGGCGAGGATCGTCGGGATTGGCGCGTTGCGGACGCTGGACAAGGATCAGGGCGAGATCAAATCGATGCGCACCCATCCCGATCATCTGCGCCGCGGCGTGGCGGCGACGCTGCTGCGCCACATCATCGATGAAGCCTGTGCACGGGGCCTGCGACGTTTGAGCCTGGAGACGGGGAGCGGCCCGGCCTTCGATCCGGCGCTGGCGCTATACCGGGCGCATGGGTTCGTCGATGGCGAGCCGTTCGGCGATTATGAGAGAAGCGCCTTCAACCAGTTTCTGCACAGGCAAATTTAGGGCCGGCCGTCAGCTTCGGATCCCTTCACACTCGCCCCGCTACACCCGACATTTTCAGTTCGCCTTCGCCCAATCCGCGACCTTTTGAGCGATCGCGCGGAAGGCGTCGGCGTGGGGCCCTTCCCCGGCAGCGGGCGGGTCGCCGGCGTCGGAGCGACGGCGAATGTCGATGGCAAGGGGGATGCGGCCCAGGAACGGCATGGCGAGATCCTGCGCCGTGGCTTCCGCGCCACCCTGGCCGAACGGATCGGAGATTTCGCCGCAATGGGGGCAGGCATAGCCCGACATATTCTCCACCAGCCCGACCATCGGCACGCCCGCCTGCGCGAACAGGCTGACCGCGCGCGTGGCGTCGATGAGAGCCAGGTCCTGCGGCGTGGAAACGATCACCGCGCCGGCGGGCTTGTGCTTCTGGACCATCGAGAGCTGGATGTCGCCGGTGCCGGGCGGCAGGTCGACGACCAGCCATTCGGTGTCGCCCCAGTCCGCATCGATCAACTGGCCGAGCGCGCCGCTCACCATCGGGCCGCGCCAGGCGAGCGCCTTGCCCGGCTCCACCAGATGCGCCATCGACAGCATCGGAATGCCCATCACGCCGCTGACCGGCGACAGCTTCTTGTCGCGGGCGACGGGCTTCTGGTCCTCGCTGCCCATCAGTCGCGCCTGCGACGGGCCGTAAATATCGGCATCCACCAGCCCTACCTTGAGGCCCAGCCGGTGCAGCGCGATGGCAAGATTGGCCGACAGCGTGGACTTGCCCACGCCGCCCTTGCCCGATGCGACGGCCAGGATGCGAAGCGGTCGGCGCTCGGCCGTCATCGCGATGCGCACGTCGCTGACGCCCGGCACGGTCATCCCGCCTTCGCGAATGGCGGCGGCAAGGCCGTCACGCTGATCGGCCCCCAGGCCGCCGACGTCGAGCGACAGGGTCATCACCCCGTCGCGGATGCGCGGCGCACTGGCGCGGCCATCGGTCAGGGCAGTCAAGCGAGCGGCGAAATCGGCAAGTTCGGTCATGGCGACGCGCTGTAGGCAATATTCGCGCCCATTGGCACTGTTTTTCGGACAAGAGCCTTCCTATAGAGGGAGGCATGAAAAGATTATTCGGGTGGATGCCCGCGATCACAGCGATGGTCCAAGGCCCCTGGGGGGGCAAGAATGACGGACCCGGCGGGGACGGACAGAAGGGCAGCGATGGCGGCCCGCGCAATCCCTGGACTCAGCCCGGCAAGCCGGGCGGCAGCGGCCAGAAAGGCCCTTCGGCGATCGAGGAACTGCTGCGCCGCGGGCGCGAAAGCTTCGGCCAGGGCGGCGGCGGCCGCGATGGCGGCTTTGGCGGAATGCCTCCGCGCGGTGCGGGCAAGGCGCTGTGGCCGGTTGCTATCGGCATCGTCCTGATCCTGTGGCTGCTGCTGACGAGCGTGCATCGCATCGGCCCGCAGGAACGCGGCGTCGTGACGTTCGTGGGCAAATATAGCCGCACCCTTTCTCCCGGCATCAGTCTGACCCTGCCCGCCCCGTTCGAGGCGGTGACGACCGTGGATGTCGAGGAAATCCGCGCCATCGACATCGGGTCGGTGAGCGCGGAAAGCGAAAATCTGGTGCTGACCGGCGACCAGAATATCATCGACCTGGCCTATTCGGTGCGGTGGAACATCCGCAATCCCGAACTCTATCTGTTCCAGCTGTCGGACCCGGACGATACGGTGCGCGAAGTGGCCGAAAGCGCGATGCGCGCGGTGCTGGCGAGCGTCAGCCTGGACGATGCGCTGGGCGCGGGCCGCACCACGATCGAGCAGCAGGTCGAGCAGCGGATGCAGGAGATATTGGACGGCTACAAGTCGGGCATCCGCATCCAGGGCGTCGCCATCAAGCAGGCCGACCCGCCGACCGCGGTCAACGACGCGTTCAAGGAAGTGTCGGCCGCGCAGCAGACCGCGCAGACCTACCTCAACGAAGCGCGTGCGGCAGCGCAGCAGGTGACGGCGAAGGCGCAGGGCGAAGCCGCCGCCTTCGACAAGGTCTATGAGCAATATAGGCTGGCCCCCGACGTGACGCGCCGGCGCATGTATTATGAAACCATGGAGGGCGTCCTGTCGAACGTCGACAAGACCATCGTCGAGGGGAGCAATGTGACCCCCTATCTGCCGCTGCCCGAACTCAAGCGGCGCGCGCAGGCGACCCCGGCGCCCGAAGCGTCCAGCACGGAGGGCCAGTGATGCCCACATTTCTGCGTCATCCCGTCGCGCTGGCGATCATCGTGCTGGTGCTGCTGATCATCGTCGGCAGCACGGTCGCGATCGTGCCCGAAACCAGGCAGGGCGTGGTCGTTCGCTTCGGCGAGCCCAAGACGATCGTCAACAGCTATCGCCCCAATGAGAATTTCGGCCAGACCGGCGCGGGCATCATCCTGCGCCTGCCCTTCGTCGACCAGATCGTCTGGATCGACAAGCGCGTCCTGTCGGTCGAGATGGAGCGGCAGCAGGTGCTCTCGACCGACCAGTTGCGGCTTCAGGTCGACGCCTTCGCCCGATACCGGATCGTCGATCCGCTGCGCATGTATATCGCGGCGGGAAGCGAGGAGCGGGTCAGCGAGGCGCTGCGCCCGATCCTGGGATCGGCGCTGCGCAACGAACTGGGCAAGCGGCCCTTCGCCGCGCTGCTGAGCCCCGAGCGCGGCCAGGTGATGGACAATATTGAGGCCGGCCTCAACCGCGTCGCGCGTCAGTATGGCGCGCAGATCGTCGACGTGCGGATCAAGCGCGCCGACCTGCCCGACGGCGCACCGCTGGAAAGCGCGTTCAACCGCATGCGCACCGCCCGGTCGCAGGAGGCGCTGACGATCCGCGCACAGGGCGCCAAGCAGGCGCAGATCATCCGCGCCGAGGCGGACGCCAATGCCGCGCGCATCTATGCCGAAAGCTATGGCAAGGACCCGCAATTCTACGACTTCTATCGGGCCATGCAGAGCTATCGCTACACTTTCTCGCCCGAACGGAGCGGGGACACCAACATCATCCTGTCGCCGGACAATGAATTCCTGCGCCAGTTCCAGGGCCGACGTTAACTCTCCGTGGCGAAGCGCCCGCTTTGTTACGGAACCAGCGTCATTCAATGAGGGTTAAGGCAAGGCGGCGCATTTCAGGCTCTCCCCAGAGTCCCGCCTTCCATTTCCTGAAGACCAGAAGAGGACCTTCACGAGTGCGTTACGCTTATGCCATCACCGGCGCCCTGCTGCTTGGCGGCACCGCCATTGCCGTCACCACCAGCTCCAATGTCGGCGCGCAGGTCGCGCAGAATGAAGGCTTGCAGGCAGCGGCGCCCGCCGGCGCCCCCGCAAGCCTGGCCGACATGGTCGAGAAGCTGCAGCCGGCCGTCGTCAATATTTCGACCAAGCAGCGCGTGCAGGTGCAGAACCCCTTCGCCGGTACGCCGTTCGGCAACCTGTTCGGCTTTGGCCAGGGCCAGCCGCAGACGCGCCAGGCCCAGTCGCTGGGTTCGGGCTTCATCATTTCCGCCGACGGCTATATCGTGACCAATAATCACGTTGTGTCCGCCGGCGCGGAAGGCGCCACCGTCGAACAGATCACGGTCACGCTGACGGACCGCGAGGAATATACCGCCAAGCTGGTGGGCCGCGACGCCGCCACCGACATCGCGGTGCTGAAGATCGAGCCCAAGAAGGCGATGCCTTTCGTCAAGTTCGGCGACAGCACCAAGGCCCGCGTGGGCGACTGGGTCGTCGCGATCGGCAACCCCTTCGCCCTGTCGGGCACGGTGACGGCCGGCATCATTTCCGCCGTGCACCGCGGCACCGGCGGCACCTATGACAAGTTCATCCAGACCGATGCGTCGATCAACCAGGGCAATAGCGGCGGCCCGATGTTCGACATGCGCGGCAATGTGATCGGCATCAACAGCCAGATCCTGTCCCCTTCGGGCGGCAATGTCGGCATCGGCTTCGCCATCCCGTCGGAGCAGGCGGCGCCGATCGTCCAGACGCTGATGAAGGGCCAGACGGTCAAGCGCGGCTATCTGGGCGTGCAGATCAGCCCGCTGGGCGAGGACCTGGCGGAATCGCTGGGCCTGGCCAAGAATAGCGGCGAGTTCATCCAGGGCGTCGAGCCCGGCCGCGGCGCGGACAAGGCCGGCATCAAGGCGGGCGACGTCATCGTCAGCGTCAACGGCCAGGAAGTGAACCCCGACCAGAATCTCTCGTCGATCGTCGCCAACCAGCCGATCGGCGCCAAGGTGCCGATCGTCCTCATCCGCAACGGCCAGCGCATGACGGTGACCGCGGTGGTCGGCGAACGTCCGCCCGAGGACGAACTGAACAGCTTCGCTCAAAGCCAGGATGACGAGGATTTCAGCGAGCAGCAGCAGCAGGCGCCCGGCAAGGCCGCCGAACAGTCGCTGGGCATCGCCGCCATCCCGCTGACGCCCGGCATCATCCGGCAGCTCGGCATCCCGACCGATACCCGCGGCATCGTCATCACGGCGGTGGATGGCTCCACCGATGCGGGCGCCAAGGGCCTGCGCCGCGGCGACGTGATCATGAGCGCCAACAACCGTCCGGTCACCAGCCAGGCGGAACTGGATGCGCAGGTGAAAGCCGTGGCCGGCCAGGGTCGCAACGCCATCCTGCTGCAGGTGCTGCGCCGCGGCCAGCCGCCGATCTTCCTGCCGGTCCGGATGCGCGACAAGTAAAGGCGCGCTTGCCGTTTCGCGCCTCCGCTCTGTAGGGTGGAGCCGCCATAGCAGACCCGTTCGGGCTGCGCTTCCGGTAGCTCTCCTCTCGCCCTGAGACGGACGCTCCGGCGGCGCAGGGCGAGCGGGTCTTTTTTCGGGGGTAGAGCATGAGCGAGAGCATTTTCATCGGTCTTGGCGCGCCGGAGAAGGACGGCGGCATCGCCCAGATGCTGAACCTGCGCCGCGCCAATCGCCACGGGCTGATTGCGGGCGCGACCGGCACGGGCAAGACGGTGACGCTCCAGACCATGGCGGAGGGATTTTCCGCGCGCGGGGTGCCCGTGTTCCTGGCCGATGTGAAAGGCGATCTGTCGGGCATCGCCATGGCGGGATCGCCGACCGCGAAAAATGCCGACGCGCTGGTCGCGCGCGCGAAGGCGATCGGCGTCAGCGACTATAGCTATGCCGACAATCCCGCCATCTTCTGGGATCTCTATGGGCAGCAGGGTCATCCGATCCGCACGACCGTCAGCGAGATGGGGCCATTGCTGCTGGCGCGGCTGATGGGGCTGAACGACACGCAGGAAGGCGTGCTATCGATCGCGTTCAAATATGCCGATGAGGAAGGGCTGCTGCTGCTGGACCTGGGCGACCTGCAGGCGATGCTGGCCCATTGTGCCGACAACGCCAGCGATCTCACCACGCGCTACGGCAACGTCAGCAAGGCGAGTGTCGGCGCGATCCAGCGGCAATTGCTGCAGCTGGACTCCCAGGGCGGCGATCATTTCTTCGGCGAGCCGGCGCTCGACATCCACGACATGCTGCAAGTGGATGAAAAGGGCCGCGGCTATATCAACATATTGGCTGCCGACCGGCTGATGCAGAGCCCCAAGCTCTATGCGACCTTCCTGCTGTGGCTGCTGTCCGAGCTGTTCGAGACGCTGCCCGAGGTCGGCGACCCGGACAAGCCCAAGCTGGTCTTCTTCTTCGACGAGGCGCATCTGCTGTTCGAGGACGCGCCCAAGGCGCTCATCGACAAGATCGAGCAGGTGGTACGGCTGATCCGGTCGAAGGGCGTCGGCGTCTATTTCGTGACGCAGAACCCGATCGACGTGCCGGAGGATGTGGCGGGGCAGCTGGGCAATCGCGTGCAACATGCCCTGCGCGCTTTCACCCCGCGCGACCAGAAGGCAGTCAAGGCGGCGGGCGAGACTTTCCGCATCAACCCGGATCTGGACGTGGAGACGGCGATTACCGAAATGAAGGTGGGCGAAGCGCTGGTGTCCCTGTTGCAGGAGGATGGCGCGCCTGGCATCGTGCAGCGGACGCTGATCGCCCCGCCGCGATCGCGCCTGGCGCCGATCGATCCCAAGGAGCGCGCGATCATCCAGTCCACTTCCCCCTATGCCGGCAAATATGACGATGCCGTCAACCGGGAGTCGGCGGAAGAGATACTGGCGGCGCGGGCGGAAGCGGCCGCGGCGGCGGCGCAGGCGCAAAAGGCCGAGGCGGAAGCGGAGAAAGCGGCGGCCGCGCAGGCCAGGCTGGAAGCCAAGCAGCGCGAGGCGGAGCTGAAGCGCCAGGCGCGCGAGGCGGCGCGGCCGAGCAACTTCGACCGCGCGGTGCAATCGGCCACGCGATCGGCCGCGTCCTCGGTCGGGCGGCAGGTCGCCAACGAACTAGGCCGCGCGGTGTTCGGCGGATCGTCGCGGCGCAAGGCATCGGGCGGGATCGCGGGTCGACTGGTGCGCGGCCTATTGGGCGGCCTGTTCAAATAGCCGCAAGCCGACAGCGAAGAGGACATATGCGCGGCTATTTTCAACATGCACTCATAGCCATATGGTTATGGGATCGATGGATGGCGGCTGACGCGCGTTAAATCGCACTTCCTAGTCGGTCCGACTAGAGACGAGGCGGCCAGCGCCTGAGACTATCCTGCCCTGACGCAACAACAGGAGCAGGGTCGATGGTGAGTGGCGTTTCTGCGGCCGAAAGCGGCGCGACCAACAATGTGCAGACAGCGACGAACGAGCCTGGCGGGATCCATCAGGTCCGCGCGGGCGAGACGCTGTCGCAGATCGCGCAGCGTTACGGCACCGATGTCGGCACGCTGGCGGCGCTCAACGACATCCGCAATCCCGACCTGATCCATGTCGGCGACCAGCTGACGCTGCCGGCGGGCGCCGCGCAGGGCTATGAGGTCGCGTTTGGCGACACGCTGGGCAAGATCGCGGCCCGCCACGGCGTGGGGCTGGACGCGTTGCTGTCGGCCAATCCGCAGATCGCTGACCCCAATCGCATCTTCCCGGGCGACCAGCTGTCGATCCCGGCCAACGATACAGCTGCGCCCGCGACGGAAACGCAGCAGGCCGCGCCGGTCGAGGGCGCGACGCGGGTCGAGGGCGGCACGCTGGCGCTGAGCGAAACCGACATCACCAACATCAAGAAGACGCTGCAGACCGAATGGGTGCAGTCGGCCGGCGACGCGCAGGCGCATGGCATCATCGACACCATCCTGAACCGCACCGCGTCGGGCCATTGGGGCGACAGCGTGTCGGACGTGGTGAACGCCTATAATCAGTTTTCCGACATCAATGGGCCGATCGCGCGCGCCGACGGGCGCAATGCGGTGGAGGATATTCCCGAAAGCCAGATCAGCACCCGCGTCGATCAGATGGTCGACGATTATCTGGCCGAGCGCGCGGCGGGCACGCCGTCCTCGGTGGGCTCGCACCTCAATTATGCCAATCCCAATTACAGCAGCCCCAATAATCTGGGCTGGATCAATGCGCTGGACGGGCCGGTGCTGGGCCGGGGGGATGCGGTCCATCATCATGGCACGGTGCCCGAACTGGACCGCTACCGTCCCGACGACTTCGCCGTGGCGCTGCCCGGGGCTGCGGCGGCCGAAACTGCGCCGGCTGCCGAGACGCCGGCCGGCGGACCGATCGATGGGCGCGCCGTGGCGGCGGACAATGGCGTGCAGGTGAAGAGCGAGGCGGTGCAGATCAGCCGGCTGGACGCCGAGATGGAGCCGGCAATCCGCGCGGTCGCGCAGGCGGCGCAGCGGCTGGGGCTGCCCACCCCGGTCATCACGTCGGGCAATGACAGCCGCCACATGAACGGGTCGCTCCATTATAGCGACCAGGCGCTCGATTTCCGGGGCAACAATATCAGCGCGGCGCAGGGCCAAGCCTTTCAGGACGAAGTGCGCGCGATATTGGGCGAACGCTATGATGTGGAGTTTGAAACTTTCGCCAACAGCAGCAACAATCATCTGCATGTGGAGTTCGACCCGGACTGAACCGAGGAACTGACGCGATGCGGCGATGGAGGCTGGCCCCGGCCGGGGCGATGATGCTGCTGGCGAGTGCGGGCTGCGCACCGGCGGGCGACGCATCCGAGCGACAGGTGGAGGAGACTGGCGCGCCTGCCGCAGCCCCTGCCCCTGCCCCTGGGGCCATCACGGCGCGAACGACCAGTGCAAGCGCGCAGTCGCGCCTGCTGGGCAAGAGCGATTTCACCCTGCGCGGCAAGCCCGCCTGCAAGATCGCTTATGCCTATGCTGGCCATGCGCCCGACACGCTGTTCTGGGAAGAACCCTGCGCCGACGTGACGGCGCGGCTGGCGAGCGCCGACGACCTGCAGGGCTGGGGCAAATGGCGCCGCCTGGACGATTATGCCCGCCAGTTCGTGCAGGCGATGCCGGGCGGCCGCGTCCTCTATGTCGAGGGCAGTTTCAGCGCCTCGGTCTATCCTGTCGGGACGAGCGGCGACGCCTATGAGGTGGCCGTGGCGGATTGAGGGACGCGGCGCGCGCCGCGTCCCCCGGCCGCATCAGAAGCGGTAGGTTGCGCCGATGGTGAAGTTGCGCGGCGCGCCATAGCGATATTGGCTGAAAGAGCCCATATTGCTGTAGAATTTCTTGTCGAACAGATTGTCGACATTGGCCTGCAGCTGAAGCTGCGGCGTCACCGCGTAGCGCGCCATCAGGGCGACCAGCGTATAGCCGTCCTGCTGGAAGCGGAAGGCGTCGCCGGTTACGGGGTTGTTCCCGTCCGAATAGGCCTTGCTGCGATAGTTGACGCCACCGCCGATGGTGAGGCCGGTGAGCGCACCGCCCAGATCATAGGTGGTGAAGATCTTGAGCAGCTTGCGGGGCTGGTCGGTGTTGGCGGGAACATCGTCCGCATCCTCGGCCTTGAACTGGCTGTAGCTGGCGTTGACGTTCCAGCCCGGCATCGGCTGGCCGGTGGCTTCCAGTTCGAAGCCCTTGCTCACCACTCCCTGCGCCGCGCGATAGGGCTGGAAGGTCAGGCCGTTGACGGTGATCGGCTCTCCGTCGACCTGGCCGACATTGTCCTGTTCGATGCGGAACAGCGCGACCGAAGTCTGCAGCGCGTCGCCGAAGAAGCTGCTCTTGAGGCCGATTTCATAGGCATTGCCATCGAGCGGATTGAGCAGCCGGCGTTCGCGATCGTAGAGATTCTGCGGCTGGAAGATCTTGGTGTAGCTGGCATAGACGCGGTGGTTGGGCGTCAGATCGTAGAGCGCGCCGACATAGGGGATGAAGACATTGTCATCGCCATAGTCGCTGGTGGTCCCCCAGGCATAGCCGGTCTGCTCCCAGCTGGCGATGCGGCCGCCCAGGATGATCTTGAATGGATCGGCGATGTTGAGGCGCATGGCGCCATAATAGCCGGTCTGCTTGATCCGCTCCTGCTCGTTGCGCACGGGCGTGGTGCCCCAGACGGGCTCGGGATAGGGCACGCCTTCCTGGTCGATCACCGGCACGTCGGTGAGCCAGGGCATCGGCGCTTCATAATTGTCGGTGTGGCGCTTGAGGATGCTGTGCAGCGCGCCGAGCACGACTTCATGATCGCGGCCGAACAGCGGCACCAGCCCCTTCAACTGCGCGTCGAAGCTGTTCTGGACGCTCTCGCCCGCGGACTTGTAGGGATTGGTGCCATCCATCGTGCCCGTCTCCTTGTCGACGGTGCCGTAGAGATAGAGAAGCTGGGTCGCGCTGGTGTTTTTCAGGCGATTATAGTTGACCGTGAGGTTCCAGCGATCGCCGAATTCCTGGCGTATGGTGGCGAAGATATTCTGGTTGGTGGAGTTCCAGTAGGTCCAGTCCGCCGCCGTCGTCTGCGAGCGCGGCAGGTCGGTGAGCGTGCCGTCGCTGTAGAAGGTGGGCAGCGAGCCCCAGGTCGCGCCGCGCGGCTCGGTATCCTGGTGGCTGATGCCAACCCGCACCAGCGTGCTGTCGGTCAGGTCGGCGTCGACCACGCCATAGAGCACCCACTTCTTGCGGTGCTGGATGTCGATATAGCTTTCGCCTTCCTCATAGCGACCGACGACGCGGGCGCGGATGCGACCGTCGGCGGTCAGCGGACCGGCGACATCGGCGGACAGGCGCCACGTATCCCAGCTGCCGATGCTGGCGTTCGCATAGCCGGTGAGTTCGGTGGCGTCGGCATGTTTGCGCACCAGATTGACCGAGGCCGACGGATCGCCCGCCCCCGACAGCAGGCCGGTCGCGCCGCGCACGATCTCCACTCGCTCGTAGATCGACACGTCGATGCTGGTTTCGCCATTGGCGCCCGCCAGCGTCCAGGCCGCCGGCACGCCGTCGATCTGCGTGTTGCGGATTTCGAAGCCGCGCGCGAAGAATGTGTTGCGCACATCGTCATATTCGTTGGCTGCGACGCCCACCGCATTGGTGATGACATCCTTCACCGTGATGAGATTCTGGTCGAGAATGCGCTGCGCAGTCATGATGCTGACCGACTGGGGCGTTTCCAGCGTGGTGAGGCCAAGGCCGGTCGCCGTGTCGATCTTGTTGGGCAGCGTGTAGGTGCCGGTGACGACGATCGTTTCTTCATCGGGTGCGCTTGAAGCGTCGGGCGACTGAGCGAAGGCCGGCGCAGCGAAGGCGCACAGGGCGGCAGTGGAAAGCCAGGCGAAGGTCCGTGTCATGGTGCGATTGTCCCCCATATATGTTCGTTGCGGCCCGCTAATCACAATGCGAATAATTTGCAATAGCTGTTTTGTCGGTGTTTTGACGGAGAGCAGTCAGGTGCTGACGCCGATGCGGCCGGGATGCTCTGGATTCAGAAGAAAGCGGGAAGCTTGCTCGTCCCCTGCCGGACAGAGCCGTCGAGCGCGGGCGATCAGCGCCGTCGGCAGTCTCTGGCCGCCGGTGGCATCTGCCACGCGCGTGGCCGTTGCCCGGCTCCCCTGCGACGGCTAAGGCGCGGGCATGACCGAGCCTGACGCCCTGCCCCGCCATCCGCTGCGCTTCGCCAATTTCCGTGCCTATCTGGTCGGACGGCTGGCGGCGGTGCTGGCGCAATATGGCATGATGATCGTGCTGGGATGGCAGGCCTATAATATCGCCCGCGAAACGATGACGACGGCGGGCGCATCGGCACAGTTGGGGCTGATCGGGCTGGCGCAGTTCCTGCCGCTGTTCTTCCTGACGCCCGTCACCGGCTGGGTGGCGGATCATTATGACCGGCGGATCATCACGCGCGTGACGTTGACGCTGCTGACGGCGGCGTCGGCGCTGCTGGCCTTCGCCACCTATGAAGGCTGGGTCAGCCTGCCGCTGATCTTCGGCATGGCGGTGGTGGTGGGGATCGCCCGCGCCTTCAACGGGCCGGCCTATGGCGCGCTTGCGCCCAATCTGGTGCCGGCGGCAGTGCTGCCCAATGCGATCGCCATATCGTCGGTCGTGTGGCAGGTCGGCATGATCGCCGGGCCGGCGCTGGGCGGCTATGCCTATGCGGCGACTCCCTGGGGCGCCTATGCCATGGCGGCGGGCCTGTTCGCCGTGGCGCTGTGCGCGATGCTGATGATCGGGCCGGTGCCGCAGCCGCCGCGCGACATGGGACGCCACCCGATCCGCCAGATGATCGACGGCTTCACCTATGTGAAGGGCAACCGGCTGGTGCTGGCGACGATCACGCTGGACCTGTTCGCGGTGCTGCTGGCCGGGGCGACGGCGCTGCTGCCGGTCTATGCCCGCGACATTCTGCATGTCGGATCGGCGGGCCTGGGGCATCTGGCCGCCGCGCCGGGGATCGGCGCGGGGCTGACAGCCTTGTGGTTCTCCTTCCGCCCGATGAAGCGCGAAGTGGGATTGAAGATGCTGGGCGCGGTGATCCTGTTCGGGATCGCGACCATTATCTTCGGCTGCACCGCCTTCCTGCCGCGCGACCTGGCGATGGAGGTCGGCCTGGGCGCGCTGGCCGTGCTGGGCGGCGCGGACATGGTGTCGGTGTTCGTGCGCCAGTCGCTGGTGCAGCTCCACACGCCCGACGCAATGCGCGGTCGCGTATCGAGCCTGTCGCAGCTCACCATTTCCGCCTCCAACGAACTGGGTGAGGCGGAATCGGGCTTTCTCGCCGCGCTGGTGGGGCCGGTCGCCGCGGTGATCGGCGGGGGCATCGGCGCGATCATCATCACCTTGCTATGGTCGCGCCTCTTTCCAGAATTGCGCCTTGCACGTAGCTTCGACCCACCCGACATCGGGCGCGCGGAAATCAGCCAGGAGAAGGCATCATGAAAGCAGCCACGATACTCGAAACCGTCGGCCATACGCCGCATATCCGGATGCAGCGCCTGTTCGGCGACGCGCCCGAAGGCACCGAAGTGTGGATCAAGTCGGAACGGTCAAACCCCGGCGGGTCGATCAAGGATCGCATCGCGCTCGCCATGATCGAGGCGGCTGAGGCGTCGGGCGAACTGAAGCCGGGCGGCACCATCATCGAACCGACGTCGGGCAATACCGGCGTGGGGCTGGCCATGGTGGCGGCGGTCAAGGGCTACAAGCTGGTGCTGGTGATGCCCGAAAGCATGTCGATCGAGCGGCGGCGGCTGATGCTGGCCTATGGCGCGAGCTTTGACCTGACGCCGCGCGAGAAGGGGATGAAGGGCGCGATCGAGCGCGCGCTGGAACTGGTTGCGCAGACGCCGGGCAGCTGGATGCCGCAACAGTTCGAAAATCCCGCCAATATCGACGTACATGTGCGCACCACCGCGCAGGAAATCCTGGCCGATTTCGCCGATGCGCCGATCGATGCGCTGGTCACGGGCGTGGGAACGGGCGGCCACATCACGGGCGTCGCCGAAGTGCTCAAGAAGCAGTGGCCCGCCCTCAAGGTCTTCGCCGTCGAGCCGACGCTGTCGCCCGTGATCAGCGGCGGTCAGCCCGGGCCGCACCCGATCCAGGGCATCGGCGCGGGCTTCATCCCGGCGAACCTGCATACCCAGCTGCTGGACGGCGTGGTGCAGGTCGACCCGGCCGACGCCAAGGACTATGCCCGCCGCGCCGCGCGGGAGGAAGGGATGCTGGTCGGCATCTCGTCCGGCGCAACCCTGGCCGGCATCGCGCAGAAGCTGAAGGACCTGCCGGCGGGCAGCCGGGTGCTGGGCTTCAACTATGACACCGGCGAGCGTTACCTGTCGGTGCCGGACTTCCTGCCGGAATAAGACGCCGCCATGGCCGCGCGCGCCGACGCCCCCTCTCCGCTCGCCTGGATCGCCTGGGCGCTGATCCTGATCGGCCTGCCCATGGCGGTGGCCGGATGGGAAACGCGCCCGCGCGCCACCGTGACGGGGCCGCGGTCCTCGCGAGCGGCGGCGGTGCGGACGGCGCGGCCGCCGACCCCGCCGCCGCCGGTCGAACCGGTCGAGGTCTATGCGCTGGACCGGGACGAAGCGCGCCGGTTCAATGCGGCCGTGCCCTTTTCCCGGCTCGCCAATCCGGCGGCGCGGCCGTTCGTCTTTTCCGGATCGGAGGAGGATCTGGCGCGGGCGGTCGACTGCCTGGCGGCGGCGGAACTGTACGAGGCCGGCGACGATGCGGTCGGCGAGCAGGCGGTGGCGCAGGTCGTGCTGAACCGGGTGCGCCATCCCGCCTTTCCAAAGACCGTGTGCGGGGTCGTGTTCCAGGGGCAGGAGCGGCGAACCGGCTGCCAGTTCACCTTCACCTGCGACGGCGCGCTGGCGCGCACGCCGGGCGCCGCGGCCTGGAGCCGGGCGCGGGAGATCGCCAGAGCGGCGCTGGCGGGCAAGGTCTACAAGCCGGTCGGCTATGCCACCCATTATCACACCGACTGGGTCGTGCCCTATTGGAGCGGCAGCCTGGACAAGATCACATCGGTCGGCACGCATCTCTTCTTCCGCTGGCGCGGATGGTGGGGAACGCCACCCGCCTTCCGTTTCAAGCGGGACGGCGGCGAACCGCTGATCGGCAAGATCGCGCGGCTTTCGCCCGCGCATGAAGGCGGCGGCGCGCCGGCGGCGCTGGACGGTCCACCGGTGCTGGTGGCCGGCACCGGCGCGGCCGAGCTGGCGGCGCAGCCCAAGCAGGCGATCGGCGCGGATATGCTGGGGAAATCGGTCGCCGGCGTGAAGCTGGCGGTGCTGGGTCCCGACGGCAAGAGCTTCCTGGTCGAACTGCCGGGCAGTGGATCGCCCGACGGCTGGCCAGCGCTTGCCCGCACCTTTTGCGCCGGGCGGCTCGAATGCCGCATCATGGCCTGGAAGCCAGGCGCGACGCCGGCCAAGCTGCCGCTCAGCGATGCGCAACTCGACAAGATGAGCTTTGCCTATATCCACAATGCCGGCAGCGGACTGCAGCGGGCCTTGTGGAATTGCGACCAGACGCCGCGCCCCAAGGATCAGTGCATGCGGCGGCGCGTGGCGGCGGCCGTGCCGACCGACACCGGCCTTGCCGGCGTGCGGCGCAAGGAGCGGTTCGAAACGGTGAAGATCACGCCGGTCATCCCGGTGCCGCCGGGACCATCGCCCAAGGGATAGTCGCGTTCACGTCCATGGCGGCTTCGCGGGGCAGCTTCGTTACGATATAGCATTGCGGGTTGGAGCGGGGGTCTATGGTTTCGAGACGGAATTTCCTGAGCAGGTCGGGTGGAGTGATGGGTGGCGCGCTGGGGATGGCCATGGCGACCCGTCCGGCGTTTGCGGCCAGCGGCAGCGACGACTGGCCCGCCGACCCGCCGTTCCGCTTCGACGGCGACATGGCGGACTTCGACGCGGCGCAGGCCGCCCTCCTCCCCCTCTATGAGGTGCGGCGCGATTTCGCGACCCTCGACGCGGCCTATTATGGCGCGATGACGCGGCCGGTGCAGGCGGCCTACCGCGCCCGATCCGAATGGGTGAACCGCAATCATGCGCTGTTCCTGCGCGGCGGGTCGCCGGGTCACCCGCGCGATCCCGAACTGGACGCGTCGCGCGCGGCGGTGGCGAAGATGCTGGGCGCGACGACGCCGGAAATTGCCCTGTCCGCCGGCGGGACCGAAGCGCTCTATGCGCTGATCGCCAATTATGCGCCGCTGCGGGCGGGCGACGCGGTGATCTACGCCGATGTCGATTATGACGAAATGCAGTTCGCCTGCGACTATCTGGCGCAGAGCCGGGGCGCGCGGCTGGTGCGCTTTTCCCTGCCCGAGCCGCATACGCAGGCCAATATCCTGGCCGCCTATGAAAAGATTTTGCGGGACACGCCGCGCGCCAAGCTGCTGTTGCTGACGCATTTGTCCAACCGCAACGGGCTGGTGCCGCCGGTCAAGGCGATCGTCGCCATGGCCAAGGCGCGCGGCGTCGACGTGATCCTGGACAGCGCCCAGGCGGTCGGTCACATCCCCTTCACGGTGGCGGAAACGGGCGCGGACTTCATCGGATTTTCGCTGCACAAATGGCTGGCGGCGCCGCTCGGCACCGGCGGCGTCTATATCGCGAAGGATCGGCTGCAGGACATCACCCCGTGGCTGGGCAACCACATCCACGAAGCGGACGACATCCGCGCGCGCATCCCCACCGGCACGGTCGACTTCGCCGCGCGGCTGACGGTGCCGAGCGCGATCGCGATGCAGGATGCGATCGGGCTGGAGGCCAAGCATCGCCACCTGCTGCGGCTGCGCGACTATTGGGTGGACCGCGTGCGCGACATACCCGGGCTGGAGATCATGCTGCCCGACGAGCCGGGGCGATATGGCGCGGTGACCGGGTTCCGCCTGCCGGGCATGCGCGGGCCGGACGACGCGAAGAAGGCAGCCAAGCTGTTCCTCGACAAATATCGGCTGCTGATAGTGGCGAAGGCGGGGCTTGCGAGCGGGCCGGTGCTGCGCGTGACGCCCGCCTTGTTCAACAGCAGCGCGGAACTGGACCGGCTGGTCGCCGCGATCAACGCGGAGCGGAGGCTGTTTGCCTGAGGTGTGCCCGTTGAAAGATGGCGCGTGGCATAAGGGGCGTCCGCGCCCGGAATTCTAGTCCATCGCGTGCACGCGCGTTTCGAGCGCCTGCCCCTCGATGCGCAGTTCGTTGAAGGACGGGCGGGTTTCGCGAACGCGTTCGGAAAGGGTGCCGGCGCCGATCAGGCGCAGCGTGCTGCCGGCAGCCGGCACCGGCAGATCGAAGGGGTCGTGGACATGGCCGCTCAGCACCGCATGCGCCCCTGCCCGCCCGAGCGCCTCCAGCGCCGCCATGCCGCCGCGGGTGCGCGAATGCATCGCCGTGCCGCCCTCGACCAGCGGATGGTGGCAGGCCACGAGGATCATGGCGTCGGCGGGCGCCGCTTCGATCTCGGCGAGCGCGGCGCGCAAGCTGGCGTCGCTCACCACGCCCTTCGACCAGTTGAGGCGGAGCTGAAAGCGCGCGGTGGTCTTGAGCGGCACGATGCTGAGGCCCGGCAGGTCGATCGGTCGCTCGATCAGCCGTTCGATCGCCTGGTAGCGGCGATAGGGGCGGAAGAAGCGCGCGAACAGGTTGAAATAGGGAATGTCGTGATTGCCCACTTCCACGGTCAGTGGTCGGCCCAGCCCCTTCAGCCATTCGGCCGCCGCGGCGAATTCGGTATGGCGCGCGCGCATGGTGAGATCGCCGGTGACGATGACGGCGTCGGGCTGCTCCGCCGCCACGCGCGCGGCAAACCAGTCGAGCGCGGCCCTGTCCTCGGCACCGAAATGCAAGTCGCTGACATGGAAGAGGCGGATCATGGCGGCGGCTCCTGCGTTGCGAGGAAGAAGGGACGAGTCATGCCGCCGCAGATGCGCGTGCCGGGCGGCAGGCGTTCAGGCTCGCCGTCGAACAGGGCGAGCACGGGCTTGCGGCCCGCGAGAGTGAAGCCCGTCGCCCGGGTGGCCGTGACGGCGCGCGCGGCCATCCAGTCGCCCTTCAGCCAGTCCCAGCCCAGTTCGACGATGGCGCGCCAGTCGCGCGCGTCGATCCCGGCGACGGCCAGTCCGTCCGCGCCGGGAGTGGCGAGGATCGCCTGATAGCGGCGGCCAAGGCCCGGCACGCCGGTGATGCGAACATGATCGCCGAAGGTCCGCCGCCAGGCCTGCATGGCGGCGCGCAGCAACCGGGCGAACCGTCCCTCCCGCGCGGCTTCGCGGGCGCGCACCCAATGCGCCGCCGGCCCGACGATGAGGCCGACAAAGGCGCGCAGCCGCCCCGCTTCCGCAAAGGGCAAGGCGACGCGATGCTGGCGCAGGTGCGCGGTATGGACGATGTCGGCCGGCGCGCTGTCGCCATGCAATGTCTTGGCCAGCAGGTTCATCGTTCCGCCGGGCAGCACCAATATGGCGCCGTCCCAGTCGGCATAATGGCACAAGGCCGCGTTGATCGTGCCGTCCCCGGCAAACAGCATCAGCGTATCGACGCGCGCGGCGGCGAGTTCAGCCGGGTCGGGCAGCGGATCGTCGGGAAAGCGCGTGCGGCCGGCGAGCGCCAGCCCCTTTTCCGCGCACACGGCCTCGATCGCCTCGCAGCCGGCCTGCGTCGCCGATCCGGACCGGATATTGGAGATGAACCAGAGGCGCTGCATCGCGCCGGCTGAACGCCCGGGTTGCGCGAGAGGTCCGCCCCTGCCGCGCTATTTTCCGATCAGCAGCCAGATGGCCGCGAGCAGCGCGGTTGTCGCCAGCACCAGCGACCCGGTCAGCAGGCGAATGCGCACGGGCTTGAAGGCGGCAACCTGGTGGCTTTCCAGCCGCCGAATGATCGCGCAGGCGCGCCGCTCGGCCGAGAGGAAGATGAAGATGGCGATGAGGAGGAAGGCCGAAGCGATCGCCTGCGACACCCAGAGCGGGCGCAGCGCCTGGAACAGAGCATGAAAGCCAAGGCCGATGCCGACCGACGCCATGCCGGTGCGCACCCAGCCGGCAAAGCTGCGCTCATGTGCCAGGACCGTGCGATCCTCCGCCAGGTCGGTGCGGTCCTGCGCCAGGTCCAGCCGACCGGGCCTGCTGTCGTCACTGTCTGCCATGCGGATGAAACCGCTGGGCAAATCGCGCGTTCCCCCCTTCACAAGTTCCTGCCCCAGGACTATATGGGCGGTTCGCAAGTCGGCGAATGATGTCCCCTGGACATTGAACGCCGCGCCCGGATCGCTCGGGCGCCCTGGTCGCGTTGCGCACGACCGGCGGCAGGAATAGGGCGGTTTTCGCGGGTTTCACAGACGCTGCAGTGCGGATCGGACAGTCCCGGCCCGCACTTTTTTGCGTGGGCAGGATGGGCGAATCACTCCGTCCCGCCCATGGCCTCTGACTGAAATTCCGCCGCAATGCGGAAAAACGCGACGAACAGACGACCTCTTAGACAGGTACAGGCAGGACACGCATGGCGACCAAGGCTCTTCCCCCCATCAGCAACACCGGCGCGAAAAAGCGCATCCGCAAGGTGTTCGGCGACATCCACGAAGTGGTGCAGATGCCGAACCTGATCGAGGTCCAGAGGGAGAGCTACGAACAGTTCCTGCGGTCCGACCCCAAGATCGGCTATGTGTCGGGCCTGGAAAAGACGCTGCGCAGCGTCTTCCCGATCCGCGACTTTGCCGGCACGGCCGAAATGGACTTCGTCCATTACGAGCTGGAAGAGCCGAAATATGACGTCGAGGAATGCCGTCAGCGCGGCATCACCTATGCGGCGCCGATGCGCGTCACGCTGCGCCTGATCGTGTTCGAAGTGGACCAGGACACCGAAACCCGCTCCGTGCTCGATATCAAGGAGCAGGACGTCTACATGGGCGACATGCCGCTCATGACGCAGAACGGCACCTTCATCGTCAACGGCACCGAGCGCGTGATCGTCAGCCAGATGCACCGTTCGCCGGGCGTCCTGTTCGATCATGACCGCGGCAAGACCCATTCGTCCGGCAAATATCTGTTCGCCGCGCGCGTCATCCCCTATCGCGGCTCGTGGCTCGATTTCGAATTCGACGCCAAGGACATCGTCAACGTCCGCATCGACCGCAAGCGCAAGCTGCCGGTCACGGCCTTGCTCTATGCCCTCGGCCTCACTGCCGAAGACATTCTGGCCCAGTTCTACAACAAGGTCGTGTTCCTGCGTGGCGAAGGCGGCTGGCAGATCCCCTATGTCGCCGAAGCCTGGCGCGGCATGAAGCCGGCCTTCGACATCGTCGACGCCAAGTCGGGCGAAGTCGTGTTCGCCGCCGGCCAGAAGATCAGCCCCCGCGCGGCCAACAAGGCGGAGAAGGACGGCCTCGAAACGCTGCTCATCCCGACCGAGGAAGTCTATGGCCGCTACAGCGCCTATGACCTGATCAACGAGAGCACCGGCGAAATCTATATCGAGGCGGGCGACGAAGTGTCGCCGGAAAATCTCGAAAAGCTGGACAAGGCCGGCGTCGATCGGCTGGAACTGCTGGACATCGACCATGTATCGACCGGTCCGTGGATCCGCAACACGCTGAAGGCCGACAAGGCCGAGGACCGCGACCAGGCGCTGGCCGACATCTACCGCGTCATGCGCCCCGGCGAACCGCCGACGCGCGAGACCGCCGACGCGCTGTTCGCCGGCCTGTTCTTCGATTCCGAACGCTACGACCTGTCGGCCGTCGGCCGCGTCAAGATGAACATGCGTCTCGACCTCGACGCCGAGGACACCGTCACCACGCTGCGGACCGAAGACATCCTGGCCGTGGTCAAGGAACTGGTGAACCTGAAGGACGGCAAGGGCGAGATCGACGATATCGACAATCTCGGTAACCGCCGCGTCCGTTCGGTCGGCGAATTGCTGGAGAACCAGTATCGCGTCGGCCTGCTGCGCATGGAGCGCGCGGTCAAGGAGCGCATGTCGAGCGTCGACGTGTCGACGGTGATGCCGAACGACCTGATCAACGCCAAGCCGGCCGTGGCCGCGGTGCGCGAATTCTTCGGCTCCTCGCAGCTGTCGCAGTTTATGGATCAGACCAACCCGCTTTCGGAAGTCACGCACAAGCGCCGCGTGTCGGCGCTTGGGCCGGGTGGTCTGACCCGCGAGCGCGCCGGCTTCGAAGTCCGCGACGTTCACCCCACCCATTATGGCCGCATCTGCCCGATCGAAACGCCCGAAGGCCCGAACATCGGTCTGATCAACAGCCTTGCCACCTTCAGCCGCGTCAACAAATACGGCTTCATCGAAACCCCCTATCGCAAGGTGGTCGATGGCAAGGTGTCGGGCGAGGTCGTCTACCTGTCCGCCATGGAAGAGGCCAAGCACACGATCGCCCAGGCGAACGCCGAGCTGAACGAGGATGGCAGCTTCGCCGAGGATCTGATCTCCGCGCGTGAAGCGGGCGAATTCCTGATGGCGCCCAAGGACCACATCACGCTGATGGACGTCAGCCCCAAGCAGCTGGTGTCGGTCGCAGCATCGCTCATTCCCTTCCTGGAGAATGACGACGCAAACCGCGCGCTGATGGGTTCCAACATGCAGCGCCAGGCGGTGCCGCTGGTCCGCGCCGAGGCGCCGTTCGTCGGCACCGGCATGGAAGGCACAGTCGCGCGCGATTCGGGCGCGGCGATCACCGCCAAGCGGGCGGGCATCGTCGACCAGGTCGACGCGACCCGTATCGTCATCCGCGCCACCGGCGATGTCGAACCCGGCCAGTCGGGCGTCGACATCTACACGCTGCAGAAGTTCCAGCGTTCGAACCAGGACACCTGCATCAACCAGCGCCCGCTGGTGAATGTCGGCGACCTCATCGAAGCCGGCGACGTCATCGCCGACGGCCCGTCGACCGAGTTCGGCGAGCTGGCGCTGGGCCGCAACACGCTGGTCGCGTTCATGCCCTGGAACGGCTACAACTACGAAGACTCCATCCTGATCTCCGAGCGGATCGTAAAGGATGACGTCTTCACCTCGATCCACATCGAGGAGTTCGAGGTCATGGCCCGCGACACCAAGCTGGGTCCGGAAGACATCACCCGCGACATTCCAAACGTCGGCGAGGAAGCGCTGCGCAACCTCGACGAGGCGGGCATCGTCTATATCGGCGCTGAAGTGGAGCCGGGCGACATTCTGGTGGGCAAGATCACGCCCAAGGGCGAAAGCCCGATGACGCCGGAAGAAAAGCTGCTTCGCGCGATCTTCGGTGAAAAGGCGAGCGATGTTCGCGACACGTCCCTGCGCCTCCCCCCGGGCGTCGCCGGCACGGTCGTGGAAGTGCGCGTGTTCAACCGCCACGGCATCGACAAGGACGAGCGCGCCATGGCGATCGAGCGCGAGGAAATCGACCGCCTGGCCAAGGACCGCGAGGACGAACGCGCGATCCTCAATCGCGCGACGTTCAACCGCCTGCAGGAAATGCTGCTGGGCCAGACCGCTTCCGCCGCGCCTAAGGGCGTCAAGAAGGGCGTGGTCATCGACGAAGCCCTGCTGGGTGAGGTCGAGCGTCACGAATGGTGGAAGTTCGCCGTCGAGGACGACCAGCGCCAGGCCGGCATCGAAGCCGTCAAGGCGCAGTATGACGAAGCGGTGAAGCTGATCGTCGAGAAGTTCGAGGATCGCGTCGACAAGCTGCAGCGCGGCGACGAGCTGCCCCCGGGCGTGCTCAAGATGGTCAAGGTGTTCGTCGCGGTGAAGCGCAAGCTGCAGCCGGGCGACAAGATGGCCGGCCGTCACGGCAACAAGGGCGTCATCAGCCGCATCCTGCCGATCGAGGACATGCCGTTCCTGGAGGACGGCACGCACGTCGACATCGTGCTCAATCCGCTGGGCGTGCCAAGCCGCATGAATGTCGGGCAGATCTTCGAGACGCATCTGGGCTGGGCCGCGCGCGGCCTTGGCCAGCAGATCAAGCATGCTCTGGAAGACTGGCGCGAGGCCAATCCGAACGCGGAAGCGGGCGCGATGCCGGACGCGGTCAAGCAGCGGCTGCTCGACGCCTATGGCGAGCAATATGTCGACCAGATCGAGCGGCGCGACGCCGAACAGATCGTCGACCTGGCCGAACATCTGGGCCGCGGCATCCCGATGGCAACGCCGGTGTTCGACGGCGCGCGGGAAGCCGACGTGTCGCGGATGCTGGAACTGGCGGGTCTCGACGCGTCGGGCCAGTCGGATCTGTATGACGGCCGCACGGGCGACAAGTTCGACCGCAAGGTGACGGTGGGCATCATCTATATGCTGAAGCTCCACCACCTGGTCGACGACAAGATCCACGCCCGTTCCATCGGCCCCTACAGCCTCGTCACCCAGCAGCCGCTGGGCGGTAAGGCGCAGTTCGGCGGCCAGCGCTTCGGTGAGATGGAGGTGTGGGCGCTCCAGGCCTATGGCGCCGCCTACACGCTGCAGGAAATGCTGACGGTGAAGTCCGACGACGTGGTCGGCCGCACCAAGGTCTACGAAGCGATCGTCAAGGGCGACGACACGTTCGAGGCCGGCATCCCGGAGAGCTTCAACGTGCTCGTCAAGGAAATGCGCTCGCTGGGCCTCAACGTCGAACTCGCGTCCATGGACGAGGTCGAGGATGACGATGGCTTTGCGGCGGCGGCGGAATAAGCCGGGATCGATGCCATGACCGTTCGTCCTGAGTCCCTACTCAGGACGAACGGAAGAATTTTGACCTGAAGCCTTCGGCTTAGGAGCTATCAAATGAACGAACTGACCAATTTCGCCAACCCGGTCCAGAAGCCGGAAACCTTCGACCAGATCCAGATCGGCCTCGCCTCGCCCGAGCGCATCCGGTCCTGGTCCTTCGGCGAGATCAAGAAGCCGGAAACGATCAACTATCGCACGTTCAAGCCCGAGCGTGACGGCCTGTTCTGCGCGCGCATCTTCGGTCCGATCAAGGACTATGAATGCCTGTGCGGCAAGTATAAGCGCATGAAGTATAAGGGCATCGTCTGCGAGAAGTGCGGTGTCGAAGTCACGGTGTCGAAGGTCCGCCGCGAGCGGATGGGCCATATCGAACTGGCCGCGCCCGTCGCGCATATCTGGTTCCTGAAGTCGCTCCCCAGCCGCATCGGCCTGCTGCTCGACATGCAGCTCAAGCAGCTGGAGCGCGTGCTCTATTTCGAAAGCTATATCGTCACCGAGCCCGGCCTGACGCCGCTGGAGAAGTTCCAGCTGCTGACCGAGGACGAACTGCTCGACGCGCAGGACGAATATGGCGAGGACGCCTTCTCCGCCGGCATCGGCGCGGAAGCGGTCAAGCAGATGCTGATGGACCTCGACCTCGAGGGCGAGAAGCAGATCCTGCTCGAGGAACTGGCGACGACCAAGTCGGAGCTGAAGCCCAAGAAGATCATCAAGCGCCTGAAGGTCGTCGAGAGCTTCCTGGAGTCGGGCAACCGCCCCGAATGGATGATCCTGGACGTCGTGCCGGTCATTCCGCCGGAACTGCGCCCGCTGGTGCCGCTGGACGGCGGCCGCTTTGCGACGTCGGACCTCAATGACCTGTATCGCCGCGTCATCAACCGTAACAATCGCCTCAAGCGCCTGATGGAGCTGCGCGCGCCCGACATCATCGTGCGCAACGAAAAGCGCATGCTGCAGGAAGCGGTCGACGCCCTGTTCGACAATGGCCGCCGCGGCCGCGTCATCACCGGCGCGAACAAGCGTCCGCTCAAGTCGCTGTCCGACATGCTCAAGGGCAAGCAGGGCCGCTTCCGCCAGAACCTGCTCGGCAAGCGCGTCGACTATTCGGGCCGCTCGGTGATCGTGACCGGGCCTGAGCTGAAGCTGCACCAGTGCGGCCTGCCCAAGAAGATGGCGCTCGAGCTGTTCAAGCCGTTCATCTACGCCCGCCTCGACGCCAAGGGTCTGTCCATGACCCTGAAGCAGGCCAAGAAGTGGGTCGAGAAGGAGCGCAAGGAAGTCTGGGACATCCTGGACGAGGTGATCCGCGAGCATCCGGTGATGCTGAACCGCGCGCCCACCCTCCACCGTCTGGGCATCCAGGCGTTCGAGCCGGTCCTGATCGAAGGCAAGGCGATCCAGCTGCATCCGCTCGTCTGCTCGGCCTTCAACGCCGACTTTGACGGTGACCAGATGGCCGTCCATGTGCCGCTCTCGCTGGAAGCCCAGCTGGAAGCGCGCGTACTGATGATGTCGACCAACAACATCCTGTCGCCCGCGAACGGCAAGCCGATCATCGTGCCGTCGCAGGACATGGTGCTGGGCATCTATTATCTGTCGATGGAGCGCGAAGGCGAGCCGGGCGAAGGCATGCTGCTGGCCGACATGCAGGAAGTCCACCAGGCGCTCTACGCCAAGGCGGTCACGCTGCATTCCAAGATTGTCAGCCGCGTTCCGCAGACCGACGAGGATGGCAACCAGTATATGAAGCGGTATGAGACCACCCCTGGTCGCATGCTGCTGGGCGAATGCCTGCCCAAGTCGCATCGCGTGCCCTTCGATGTCGTCAATCGCCTTCTGACCAAGAAGGAAATCGGCGACGTCATCGATCAGGTCTATCGCCACACCGGCCAGAAGGACACGGTGCTGTTCGCCGACGCGATCATGGCGCTGGGCTTCCGCCACGCCTTCCAGGCCGGCATCAGCTTCGGCAAGGACGACATGGTCATCCCCGACAGCAAGGTGACCATGGTCGACGAGACCAAGGCGCTGGTGGCCGACTATGAGCAGCAATATCAGGACGGCCTGATCACCCAGCAGGAAAAGTACAACAAGGTGATCGACGCCTGGTCGCGTTGCGGCGATCAGGTCGCCAACGCGATGATGGACGAGATCAAGGCCCAGCCCAAGGACCCGAATACGGGCCGGATGGCGCCGATCAACTCGATCTACATGATGGCCCATTCGGGTGCGCGTGGCAGCCAGGCGCAGATGAAGCAGCTGGCGGGCATGCGCGGCCTGATGGCCAAGCCGTCGGGCGAGATCATCGAGACGCCCATCATCTCGAACTTCAAGGAAGGCCTGACCGTCCTTGAATATTTCAACTCCACCCACGGCGCCCGCAAGGGCCTGGCCGACACCGCGCTCAAGACGGCGAATTCGGGTTACCTGACCCGCCGTCTGGTCGACGTCAGCCAGGACTGCACCGTCGTCGAGGAGGATTGCGGCACCGAAAAGGCGCTGGAGATGAAGGCGATCGTCCAGGGCGGCAGCGTCATCGCTTCGCTGGGCGAGCGCATCCTGGGCCGCACCACGGCCGAGGACATCGTCGACACCAAGGACAACAGCGTGGTGATCCCGATCGGCACGCTGCTGGACGAGCCGATGATCGCGCAGATCGAGGCGATCGGCACGCAGGCGGTGAAGATTCGCAGCCCCCTCATCTGCGAAAGCAAGATGGGCGTGTGCGCCAAATGCTATGGCCGTGACCTGGCCCGTGGTACGCCGGTCAATATCGGTGAAGCCGTCGGCGTCATCGCGGCCCAGTCGATCGGTGAACCGGGCACGCAGCTCACCATGCGGACCTTCCACATCGGCGGCGCGGCGAACTTCAACGAAACGTCGAACCTGGAAAGCGTTGCGGACGGCACGATCGAACTGCGCGACATGCCGACCATTACCGACAAGAATGGTCGTCGCCTGAGCCTCGCCCGCAACGGCGAGATCGCGATCATCGACAGCGAGGGCCGCGAGCGCGCGACTCATCGCCTGCCCTATGGCGCGACGATCCTGTTCGAAAATGGCGCCGCGGTGACCAAGGGCGACCGGATCGCCGAATGGGATCCGTTCACCATGCCGGTGATCACCGAAAAGCCGGGTATCGTGAAGTATCAGGACCTGATCGACGGCAAGACGCTGACCGAGCAGACCGACGAAGCGACCGGCATCGCCCAGCGCGTGGTCACGGAATTCCGTGGCTCGGCTCGCTCGAAGGAGGATCTGCGTCCGCGCCTGACCCTGCTCGACGACCAGTCGGGGGAAGCCGCTCGCTACATGCTGGCGATCGGTGCAACCCTGTCGGTCGATGATGGTGCGCAGGTGCAGGCCGGTGACGTGCTGGCGCGTGTCAGCCGTGAAGCGGCCAAGACCCGCGACATCACCGGTGGTCTGCCACGCGTCGCCGAACTGTTCGAAGCGCGCAAGCCCAAGGACAACGCCATCATTGCCAAGGTGTCGGGCCGCGTCCAGTTCCTCAAGGATTACAAGGCGAAGCGCAAGATCGCCATCAATCCCGAGGATGGCGGCGAGCCGGTCGAATATCTGATCCCCAAGAGCAAGGTGATCGACGTTCAGGAAGGCGACTATGTGAAGCGCGGCGACAACCTGATCGGTGGTTCGCCCGACCCGCATGACATTCTGGAAGTGCTCGGCATCGAACCGCTGGCCGAATATCTGGTCGCGGAAATCCAGGAAGTCTATCGCTTGCAGGGCGTGAAGATCAACGACAAGCATATCGAGACGATCGTTCGTCAGATGCTGCAGAAGGTCGAGATCACCGTGTCGGGCGACACCACGCTGCTGGTGGGCGAGCAGGTCGACCGCGAGGAAATGGACGAGGTCAACGCCAAGCTGGGCGCTGGCATGCAGCCGGCCGAAGGCAAGCCGGTGCTGCTGGGCATCACCAAGGCTTCGCTGCAGACGCGCTCCTTCATCTCGGCCGCGTCCTTCCAGGAAACCACCCGCGTCCTCACGGAAGCGGCGGTCCAGGGCAAGAAGGACACGCTGGTCGGCCTGAAGGAAAATGTCATCGTCGGCCGCCTGATCCCGGCGGGTACGGGCGCTGGCATGAACCGCATGCGGGTCGCCGCCTCGTCGCGTGATGCGGCGCTGCGCGCCGCGCTGCGGGCGTCGAACGAAGCGCATCTGATCGCGCCGAAGACCGCCGCCGAGGAACATGCCGCCGAACTGGCGCAGGGTCCGGAAGCCGCGATCGGCGACGATCCGCTGGCGCTGGTCGAAGGCGAGACCCACGGCACCGATGCGGACGCGGGCGACTACCTGCAGAAGAGCGACGAAGGCTGAGGCCTTTAAAAATCGGGAGCCGCTTCCTATCTAGGAAGCGGCTCCCAAGCCCATCGCGTCATCAATCAGACGCAAAAAAGAGCCCGCCGATGCAGCGATGCGCCGGCGGGCTTTTTCATGCTTGGGTGATTGTCAGCGATCGAGGCGGATGTCGTCGAAATAAACCGTCTGATGTCCGGTGGGATCGGCGCTGCGATAGCTGCCAAGCTCAAAGCCTAGCTTGCCACTCACCCCGTAGCGGTCGGGGTCGAAACCCCACTCGACGGGATGATCGACCTTTTTCACGTCGTTCAGCCAGAAACCGACGCGTCCGATCATCCGTCCGTCCTTGTCCGCCGATTGCAGGACGAAGGAAAAGTTGTTCCAGTCGCCCTTCCTGATCTGACCGCGGAAGAGCACGCCCTTGTCGCGGCGATCATAGAATTTGAGGTTTTGCGCTTGAGGATTGCGCACAACGATGATGAACTCCTGCACGTCCGGAGACTTCGCCTTGCGCAGACCCTTAGGGACCATCCGGAGCGACAGGATGGGACCGCCTGGATTCACATCCTTCACCTGGTTGACCTTAGTCGCCATCTTGGGTTGGAATATCTGAAAATGGATCATCTGATGAAGAGGCGGGTCATAGTCCGCACCCAGCTTCATCGCGAAGCGTACGCGCGTGACATGATTGTCACCGATGACCATGCGCCCCTTCTCCCCTCCCGGCAGGGGCTTATAGTGGGACCAGAAGCTGTACATGATCTTGTTCTTGGCCGCACCCTTGGCGCTGGGATCGAGAGAGATGCGCAAGCAATTGGGCGGCGTGTGGCAATTTTGCGATACGACCTGCGGGCGGTCGGCGGCCTGCGTCCCCTTATCGACCGTGGCACGAAATTCCTGCTTGCTATGAGGATCGACGATCGTGTTGCCACTCTTCTGGGCGGCTTCCAGCGGCGCGTCGAAGTCGACCGATAGTTGACGCTGAGGCTGAGCATGCGCAGCTACCACTGACAAACATGCGGACGCGGCGACACAGCACCCCGAACGCTTCACCCATCCATTCATCATGCCCGCTTCCTCATAGCTCTTACTAGAGCCCTCAACGTTTCACCGCCGAGGACGATCCTGTTTTAGATTGAGCCGAGAAAGTAGCGCCATGCATCTCAGCACGCGTGAAGAGGCTCGTACGCCCATTTGTATTCGGCGCTGGCGACAGGGTCTGTTTAGAGGTGATTGAACTTGGTAACCGGCGCCGACCTCAGGCCTTGGCCTCGATGCGCGCGCGCCAGCAGGCTATGCCTTCCGCCTCCAGTTCTGGACGATCGATCATATATTCCGCAACCAGAAATCCATCCTTGGCATAAAAATCGACATCGTCGCCCGGGAAGGCCTCGCCCCAGCGGGCGGTATAGCTGTAGCGGTTGTGGATGATGAAGCGGCCGCGCCCCTTGGTGCGTCCTTCATGATGAGTCACGGTCGATCCGGCGGCATATTCGAAGACATGTCGGCCATGGCCCAGCCGATAGCAGAGATCGATATCTTCCTGTCCGTTGATGAAGATCGGGTCGAAGCCGCCGACCGCAGCGAAATCCGCCGCGCGCATTGCGAAGCAGGCCCCAGTGATGGCGCGGAATCGACGGTTCTGCGTGACCAAAGGCGAATCCGCGGCTTCATCGACATAGATCGGATAGCCGAGCGGGGTCTTGCCCGAGAAAACCACGCCCACGCACTGCACCTTGCCGTCGGGGTAAAGTAGCTTGGGCTGGCTGCCCATGACTTCGGGATCTGCGAGCGGGGCCAGCAGCGGCTCCATCCAGCCGGGCTGCACTTCGGTGTCGTTGTTGAGGAAGATGACGCGCGCGCCCTGCGAGGCTGCAAAGCCGACATTGTTGCCGAGCGAAAAGTTCAGATTGTCGAAATTATGGATGACCGTGATGCGCCCGTCGCGATCCGCCCATTCGTCGAGCAGCCCGGATGTCTCCTCATCGCTGCCATTGTTGACCATGATGATTTCGACCTTGGCGCGGCCGCATTGACGCACCAGCGCGTTGAGGCACTTGTTGGTCAGCGAATATTGATTGTAGACGCACACGATGATCGACACGAGGTCGGGATCACGCTCGGGCGCCTGGCTGCGCAGGCTGTGCCAGTCGATCATCATCTGGTTGAGCGACAGGAAGCGCCGCTCCGGCCCGACGCGATGGATGCTGCGATCGGCTGGTTCGCCCACCTGCGCGTCCCTCCAGGCGGGACGGGCAACGACGGCGCCTTCCTCATACGCCTTGGCGGCGAGCGCGCGCAGTTGCTTCATGCGGCCGGATCCGAAGGCCGCCTTCACCTTGCGCGCATAATCGGGATGACGCTGATTGACGATCTCCATCGCCGTTTTCATCAGCCCTTCCTTCTCCGCGCCGAAGCTGGCCGTGCGCTGGTGGAAGACATAGGCGTGGGGCGAAATGAAATTCTTCCAGCCGGCCTTGATGGTGCGCATGCAGAAGTCATTTTCCTCGCCATAGCCGCGCGGGAAAGCGTCTTCGTCGAACAGGCCGATATGATCCATGAGGTCGCGGCGGATATACATGCAGAAACCATTGCCGGTGGGCACGTCGATCGGATCGGAGTCCTGCGTAAAGCTGATGATCCTGCGCGCCCAGTCATCATAGGACATGTCTTCGGGCTTGGGATTGAGGATGCCGGACGTCGGGAAGGAGAAGGCGCCGGAATTATCCCCCATCGCCGTCACCGTGCCCGCCTTGGGCGTTCCCAGCGCGACCTTCTGCATACCCTCGATCCAGCCGTCATGGACGATAGTATCGCTGTTGAGCAGCAATATGTCATCGTCGCCGGCCCACTGGATGCCGCGATTGATGGTGCGGGTGTACCCCATATTCTGCGGGTTCACGAGCAGGTGGAAGCCGGGATTGAGGGCGAACCGCTCCAGCATCGGTTGCACGCGTTCATCGCTGCTGCCGTCGTTGATCATCAGCACACGATGGCGGGCGAGGTCGGTGCGGGTCAGGACCGATTGCAAACAGCGCTCGACTGCGTCCGGTGCATTATAGACGGGCACGATGATGGTCAGCCGCCGCGTGGCGTCGGCGCGCAGCGCGACGGGCTCGCTCAACATGGCCGACAGCGCCTGGCGCAGATTGTTGCGCAGGACGACCGGCGCGAACTGACGCAGGATCTTCTCGCGGCCGGCCTCGCCCATGGCGGCGATACGGTGAGGCTCCCTGCATAGCAGGGCCACTCGCGCCACGACCGCGTCGACATCCTTATGCGCCACCAGGAAGCCGGTCTGATCGTCGTCGATCAATTCGGGCACCGCGCCCCATCGATAGGCGATGACCGGCCGCCGCGCGGCCTGCGCCTCTGCGACGGTTCGGCCGAAGGACTCAGCAAAATGCGACAACGCCAGCACGACGTTGACTTGCGCCATGGCTTCCGCGGGCGTGTCGGCATAGCCGGCAAATTCGAGATTGCCGGGCAGGCCGGCGGCCTTCAATTCGGCGACATAGTCGTTGTCCGGGCCGATGACGCGGAAGAAGGCCTGGGGCGCTACGGCTTCGGCGCGGCGAGCCACTTCGACGAAGTCCGCAATGCCCTTTTTGGGGATGTTGGAGCTGACAATGCCGAAGACGATCCGGTCCGCCACCGGGTTCGGCATGTCGAGCGCATCCACTTTGGCGACATTGGGCGCGTGAAAGCTTCGCCGGCTGTGGGCGAACAGTTTCTGCGTCGCGGCCGAATTGGCGACGACATAGTCCGTCTGCTTGAGGATGCGGTCGATGATGCCTTTGGCATCCATCCCCATCCGGTTGCAAAGATGCTCGTCATGATCGATCAGTTCGCGCGCATGGATTGCCGTCACGCGCCCTGCCCTGCGCGCCGCAATGAGCGGATCGACCAGCACGATCGTGTTGCAATAGACCAGGCTGATGTTGCACTGCTCGATGATGTGCGTGAAATCTTCGATCGACGTTTCGTCAGGATCGCGGTTCTTCGACCATTGACCATAGGGGAAAGCGAACAGGCCGCAGGATTTCGCCCGCAGCAGTTCGATATAGTCGGCATTGCCCTCCTTCGGCACCGTCACATAGACGTTGAGGCGCATCTGGCCGAGCGCTTCCAGCATGTCGATGAAGCTGCGTTCGCCGCCGAACATGTGCGCATTCACTTCATGCGCGCAGAGCAGCACCGACGGGGCGTCCGCAATGGCAGGCACGCTGCCCTGCTTCCAGGAGGCGGGATCGAGGGCACGGCGGCGGGGCGCCAGACGCCGCCCCTCCCGATGGCCATTCTTCACATAATGCAGCAGCGGGTTCATGCCGGCGGCGCCGACATCCGGGTTCATTTCCAGATAGCCGGCGGTGCTGAAATCACTCGACGGATCGCGCCTCAGCAGCGATCCCAACCACAGATAATGAGCGGCCGCATCGAGCCCCAAAATCTGGACGTCGGGATAGGTCCGGAGGTACCAGTCCTCATTGAACAGAGGCGACTGCCTGATCAGCGCCACATGTTCGGCGGGAGCAGCTTCCGCTGGGATCAATTTCTGCACCGGGCCCCTCGCATTTGGTCGCGCATGAGAATGAGTCGAACGGGTTCGCCCACCGACTGCCCCTCCCATGTACCACCGTCGATCCATATTGACGGCGGTTTATGCCTGCTGATCTAGATTGTCCTCGCAGGTGCAGCAAGGCAAGCGCAAAGCTTTTGTTAGGCATAAGATGTTCGCCGAACCGGGGCAAATACGCGGCGCAACTCCGCGGCCACTACTCCTTCCTCCGGATCGGAGCATAGCGCCCTAGCATCCGCAACATCGCCGCTGCCGCCATCCGCGCGACTCTCATGTCCGCGCTTCCGCCGGTTGTCAGCGAGGCGGAGTTCCCCTCTCGGCCGCGCCGCTCACCGCAGCCGTCCGCTCACGCAGGTGCGTCATAAGGGGCGCAGAAAAGGCCGACTTCACCATGCGAGCATAGTCGGGATAACGCTTCATGACGAGATCCACGCCTTCCTTGACCAGCTTGTCCTTCTCGCCCTTGAAGCTGGCGGTGCGAATATGGAAAACGAAAGACCAGGGCGAGATGAGGTTGACCCAGCCCGCCTTCATGCCGCGCATGCAGAAATCATTTTCCTCACCATAGCCGCGCGGAAATCCATCCTCGTCGAATGTGCCGCAGGCATCCATCATCGCGCGACGGATGTACATGCAGAATCCCGATCCTGTCGGCACTTCGGGGGCGACGCAGTCGACCGCAGCTTGGACCATCATCAGCGCATATTCCTCATGCGTGAGATGCGCCGGCTTGTCGCATTTTTGGTTATGGTGCGGGAAGGAGAAGGCGCCGGCATTGTCGCCCATCGCGGTGACGGTGCCTACTTGGCTCCGGCTATAGGCTGTCGCGCGCAGTCCCTCGAGCCAGCGCGGCGTCACCACCGTGTCGCTGTTCAGCAGCACGACGTCACGACCGGCTGCCTGAGCGATCCCCAGATTGATCGTCTTGGTATAGCCCAGGTTTCTGGGCGACCGCATGATCGTAAGCCCCGGCGTTCCGGCGAAGCGATCCAGCAATGGCGCGATCGCCGGATCCGGACTGCCGTCATCGATCACGAGCACCTGCGTTTCCTGCAGATTGGTGTGCTTGATGACTGATGCGATGCAGGCGGCGACCTCGTCCGGCGCATTATAGACCGGGATGACGATCGTGCAGGGCAGCGCGGCGCCGATGGCCTGCGCCTTCGTGGGCGAAGGCTGTGCTGCCCCGGCTTCGCTGCCCGGCGTCATGGGCCGGCCGGTGATCCGGCCATAGGCCTGAGCGACATGATCGCGCAGTCGCTGCTGCGAGAAATTCTCCCGGATGAAGGCCGCGCCCTTCTCACCCATCGCGGCGATCTTGCCGTCATTCTCGCACAGGTCGACCACCGCATCGACGACGGCGCCGACATTCTTGAACGGCACGAGATAGCCTGTTTCGCCATGCTGAACCAGTTCGGGCAGCGCCCCCCAGCGATAGGCGATGACCGGCCGCTTGGCGGCCAGCGCCTCGGCCACGGTGCGCCCGAAGGATTCGGCAAAGGTCGACAGGTTCAGCAGGACATTGAGTTCCGACATGGCGGAACGGGCGCTATCCTTGTAGCCGGCGAAGATGAGATTGTCGGGACGCTCGCCATTGGCGACCTCCTCCATCCACGCGTCGATCTGGGCCGTGCGGGGCCCGATGATCACGAACTTGGCGCGGTTCGTCCGGGCAGCGGCCAGACGAGCGACTTCGACGAAATCGGCGATGCCCTTCTTGGGAATGTTGGAACTGACGATGCCGAACTTGATCGTGTTGCCGAACAGGTTGCGCATCTCGAAATCCTCGACAGTGACCGCATTGGGCACGTAGAGGGTGCGGTCGTCGCGCGCGAAAAGTTCGCAGGTGGCGCGGGAATTGCCGATCAGCCAGTCGGTGCGGTCCAGCACCGTGCTGATGATCTCTCCGGTAGTCAGACCCATCCGTTCCTGAAGGCCGTTATCGAGCGAGATCAGCTCTCGCACGTGGCTGAGCGCCATTCTGCCCATGCGCCGCGCCGCCGCGATCGGCTCCAGCAGCACGATGGTATTGGCATGGACGATGTCGACGGCATGGCGCGCGATGATGTCGGCGAAGTCCAGCATCAGCCAGGCATAATTGTCGCGATTGTCCATCCATTGCGGATAGCGGAAGGCGTAGGCGCCCGCGCACAGCTTCTGAATCGCTTCGATATAGGCGCGGTTATTGTCGCTGGGCAGCGTCATGATGACGTTGACCGGCATGGTGGCCAGGGCTTCGAGGATATCGAGGAGGCTGCGCTCGCCGCCGAAGAGCTGATGGCCCGAAATATGCGCACAGAGCAGGATGGTCGGCTTTGATGGATCGACTTCCCGGTAGCCGCGATACCAGACCGGGCCGCGCGGCATGGTGCCATCCGGTGCAAGCGGGCTGCCGAGATAGGCAAGCCGACCCTCCACCTTGGGTTGGGCTGCAATACCCTTGGGCAGCGTGACCGCCGTGAGGCCGGGCGTCGCCTCGACCGCGGAGCGGAAGGCTGCGAGATTGGTCGCGCCCCAGCGCTGATCCGGCTCCAGATACGTCCCCTCGGCCCATTCATTCCAGGCGTTGATGAACATCAACGTCTCGGGCCCGCTATTGTGGCGGCTCTCCTGATCCAATATGCCCTTGATCCAGCGCCGGAAGCCGTGCGGCGTCGCGCCGTGGAACACGCGCGCATCGGTCAGCCGGCGGGCCATATTGTCCCAGCCCAGCATTGCGCCGCGATGCACCGGCCAGTCATAGCCTTCCGCATATTTTTCGATGTCGCCATCGACGACTGCGCCATAATCGAAGATTTCGCCGCCAAAGTCCTTGTGCAGATCATGCACTTGCGCGCGCAGATCGACGCGGGCGCCCTCATGCGGCGGGAATAGGACATAGCTGTCGAGGCCATGGTCCTGCGGCTGGCCGGCGAGCGATTCCAGGCCGAAGCGCACTGCGCAAAGATGGATTTCGCCCAGCCCGGCCTTGCGGCATTCCTCGCGCCAAATGCGCGCGGTTTCCAGCCAGTTGGGTATGATCGAGATGCGATAGACCAGCAGGACGGGCTTGCCGCAATGACGGATCCAGCGCGGGTCCTTCATCATCGGGATCATCTCGTGGATGAAGGCGATGTTGCTTTCCAGCGAATAGTCCTGCTGCATCAGGACGTGACGGTTCTGCCCGTCCCAGTTGCGCGACCAGTTCTCGTTTGCCCAGCAGACGCAGAAGCCGGTGTCGATGCGCGAGGATTTGGCGAACTGCTCGATCGGCTGATTGAGCAGTTTCTTGCCGTTGAACCAGTAATAATAGAAGCAGAAGCCATGAATGCCGAACTGGCTGGCCAGCTCGGCCTGACGCACCTGCGTTTCCTCGAGACGCAGGTCATAATAGCCAAGATCTGCGGGCAGCCGCGGCTGATAATGGTGACGGAAAAGGGGCCGCCCGCGGACGACGTTGGACCATTCGGTGAAGCCCTTGCCCCACCATTTGTCGTTTTCCGGAATAGGATGAAATTGCGGGAGATAGAAAGCGACCGCTTTCAGGCTGCGTTCTGCAGCAGCGGCGGCAGGCGCGGGTGAAGCGGCAGCACTGCGAACCTCCAGTCCGCCCTCGCGCGCGGCCGCCGACAGCAGGGCCAGCACCGATACGCGCCCCGGAAACCTGCCCTCTTTCCCGGTGCCCGCCAGTTCTGCCGGACGAACCGCTACGGCCAGCATGCGCCCCAGGATCGGCTTGAACCAGATCGCTGCGCCCTCGGGAAGATGCAGCGGCGCTTCGCCGAGACGCAGGCCAAGACGCGGCAACATGGTATTGAGTGCGTCTGACAGCGTCCTGCTGCCCGGATCATTTCGGTCCAGTTCGACGAAGCGAACTCCGCCGATGCCCCATCGCGCATCCACAGCAAAGGCCGGGTGAAGACGAGACATTTGCCCGACCTCTTCCGCCGCATCCTTGTTCACATTATCCTGGGGAGATACCCATAGCGCATTGGCGTAGCCATCCAGCGCGCCGGAGCCTGCAAGGCGGACGAAGCCAGTCGCATCGCCCGCAGCGTCAGCATCGCCCAACAGCGTCAGCGAGCGGACATTCTCCGGCAGACCCTTGACGTCGAGCCGATCGATCGACCCCATTAGAAACAGGTCGAGGTCGCCCAACCCATGTACCAGTTGTTGCAGCCTGACGCCGTCATCCTTGACGGTCACGTTCAGAATGATCGCGAGGGGCGCCAGCGGCTCCAACCCCCGCAGACCAAAAGCATCGGTGGCGTAGCGTAGCTCGCAAGCAGCATCAGTCTGAGCAACAGGCCGTCGCGACTGCTCGACAGATTCAACAAGCCTGACCACGGACTTGCGGGCTGGAAGCGGCTCTCTCCCCTCCCCTTCCCCATGCCGGATATAATGAATCAACGGGTCCATGCCCGCGGCGCTCACATCGGGATTGACCTCGATGTAATGGCGGGTGTCGAACCGCGGCCCTGGATCGCGGTTGAGCAGCAGGCCGAACCGCACAAAATGCTGAAGTGGGGTGACATCGACCAGTCGGGCATCCGGAAAATTCTGCACATACCAGTCCGCGTCGAACAGTCCGGACTGTTCGACTTCCCGGGCGAGATCATCAAATTTCAACATTGTCAGCCTTTGCAGGGAATAACGGACCCAAGATATCGCACAGGATATCGCTCCTTCAGCGCCTCTGTCCCTGAAGCGCCTCCACGCTACGACGCAGATCTTCCATCGTCCGGTTGACCGAACGCCCCTCGCGCAGACCATGGCTCACGAAATGCTCTGCGGCGTCGACACCGGCTTCCGAGACGTCCGGGTTCTGGTTCAGATACCAGACCGGATCGAACAGGCTATGCTTCTCCATCAACTCGCATTTGCGCTGCAGGCGTATATTGGCGGGCAGATAGCGAGGCGCGGCTTGTTGGAGCAGGGCATTCAGCAAACGGGTGAAAAGCAGTTGCGCCTTGTTTACCTGAGCGACCAGTAGCTGGACCTGTTCCTCCCGGTCCTGCGCCGTCTTGAGGGACTTCATCAAGATGGCATTTTCGTTGAAACGCGCTTCCAACGTTGCTTCATGTTGCCGCAGGGTGGCCGCTTGCTGGTCCTTCACGCCCAGCATGTCGGCCTTCAACTTCTGCAGTTCTTCGCCAGCCTTGCGCAGTTGCGCCTCGGCGGCCTCGCGCGCGGCTTTTTCATCCGCCAGTTGGGCGCGCAGAAAACGCAGTTCGCCTGCGTTCTCCTCGCTTGTCTGATGCGCCGTCGACTGAGCGCTCGCAGACGTCCACTGACTTTCCATCTTTTCCACCGATCCGCTTCCTTCGTTCAAAACCGCCGCCGCAGCCAAGCACCCCACAAGGGGCATATTCACATCCTACCCGGACCGGCGCTATCGGGCCATGCAGCGGCTATGGCAACATTCCTCAGCAAACAAGCCCTCGAAGAGCGGTGCCGGCACTCATCCCTTTACGCTGGATGTCGCCATCTCGCGCAATGCCGCCATTTCGGCGTTGGGCGAACGACCCTCCGCCAGACCATGCCGGATGAAGTGCAATGCGGGGTCCAGGCTCGACACCGCCACGTCGGGATAGGCCGTGACATACCAGTCGGCATCGAAACCGGCATGGTCTACGATAAGGCGCCGCTGTTGCTGCTCCGTCTTCTTCCGCGTCAGCGTCGGGAATGGAAGCACGGCCTGAGCCAGCATTGTCTCCAGAGACGCCTGCAAACGATGATATAGATCGACCATGCTGTTCTGATTGGCCAAAGCCGATGCTTTGAATATGTCCCGCTTGCGCGTTAGGTCCATCACATCGGTCTGCACCGCCTTCATGGCGGCGTCATGATCCTTGCGGGATTTTTCAAATTGCGCGCCCTGCTCCTCCAAAGATGCCCGCACGCGGCTCAATTCCTCGGATTGAAGGCGTGCCCGGTCCTGCACGTCGTTCAACAGTCGGGAACGCTCTTCCCGGTCCTTGAGCAACTGGTGATAGCGCGCATCCTGCTCCTGCATCGTCCGATCGGCGTCTGCCTTGTTCTTTGCTAGCTCCTGAGTGAGATCCTGGAGAGCCTCCTGAGCGCTCGCCGATGCGCGCTCATGATCGACCACGACCTGCCGAAGCCGTTCGACTTCCACATCGCGATCAGACAAAGCCCCTTCCATCTGGGCATTCAGTTGTTGGACGTGCTGAAGATTTTGTCGAACCTGCGCCAGTTCCATTTCCCGCTTATTGACCGCAGTTTGCAGATCAGCGGTTTCCCCATTTCGTTCTCGCAACGATTGAGCCAGCACTTCTTTGTCGCGCTCGGCCTTTTCCAGCGTCCCGCGCAAGTGCGACAACTCCGTCTGGCTTTTGTCGCTGAGGGCACGCAACTGCGCATCCCGCTCCTCCAGCAACTGGTTCGCCTGCACCAGCGATTGGCGCGCCTGCGCCAATTCCATTTCTCGCAGGGCGAACTGCTCGGTCAGGGTCGCGATTTCGTGGAAGCGCGCCTTCAGCGCCTCTTCGGCGGCAATCCGCGCGCGGCCCAGCTCACGCACCTGATCTTGCGCCTCGGCCAGCCTATGCTCGAGTTCGGCCCGCGCCTTCGCGTCGGTTTCCCGCTGCTCGTGCAAATCCCTCTTGGCATTCAGCAGAGCCTCGGCCGCCTGCTCGCTTTCCAGCTGCCGCTGGCGCAACGCACTTTCGGTTTGCGCAAGATCGTCCTGCAGGCGCGTCAGCTCCGCTTCGTGCGCGGCGCGTTCCTGCGTCAGCTGATCGGACAGATCGCGCGAGCGCTCTTCCCATTGTTTGGCCAGCGCTTCGGTCTGCGTCGCCTTCACCTGATGATCGGAAGCAGCCGCCTCCGCCTCGGCGAGCTTGAGCAGCGCGTCCGCCAGCTCCTGCGCGCTCGTCTCGCGCTGAGCGGCAGCATCCCGCTCGGCGGCCTCCGCCCGCTCCTGGGCCGCCTTGACTGCGGCCAGCGCACTGGCGACGTCGCTCTCCAGCTTGCCGCGCATCTCGCGCAGAGCGTCGCGCTCCTTCTGCGTTGCCAGATGCCGTCCTTCGAGCGCTTCCTTGGCGCGCTGGATGGCGTCTGCCCGCTCCTGCGCCTGAACGGCCCGGGCTTCGACATCGGCCTGCGCGGCCTTCAACTCGTCCAGCTGCTTGCTCGATGTGGCGGCCGTCTGCTCCATGTCCCGCGCGCGCTCGCGCAGTTCGTCCCGCTCCTTGCGCGCATCGGCCAGCTGCTGGTCCAGCGTGGCCTTGCCCGTTTCCAGCGTGGCCAGCCGCCCCTGAGCGTCCGAGAGATCGGCTTCCAATGCCGCCTGGCCGGATCGCAGCGCTTCCAGCTCCGCTTGTGCGGCCGCCGTTGCGCTTTCCAGCTCGGACTGGCGCGCGCCGGCCTTTTCCCGCTCCTGCTGCAATTGCGCGATGCGGGCGTGCCGTTCCTCATTGTCGCGCGCGATCGACCCGAATGCATGGCCGGCGGCGATGAATTCTTCCCGCACTGCATCCAGCACCGCGCGACCAGCCTCATCCTCGCCATCGGTCACGAAGCCGTTCAACGTCTCATAGGTCTTCACGACCCAATCCGTTGCGTAGCTGAGCGACCGGAGCACCCTGGCGCCATCCCGGTGATGCCGCATGTCGTTGGACAGGAATTGCGTGATTTCGCGGCGCGCCTTGGCGGAATTGCGCGGCCAATAGACGTCCAGGCTATCCTGTGTCCGCTGGATCAGGCCCACCGGATCCTCGAGCAATTCGTCATAGCTGGTGAACAGGCGGCGCAGCCCGCGCGTACCTCGCTCCCCGTCCAGCGTATAGCGCAGCCAGAGAAGAACGCCCTTGGAGATCAGGAAATTGTTGCGCCGTTCCAGCGAGCGGGCGACCTCGACCGGATTGCGCAAGGGGTGGATCGCCACGGGTTCGATCCCGAGTTCCTCGAGAACCGATCGCCAGAACGGCATCAGGATCGAAAGCCGCGGGTCCTTGAATACGAACAAGGGGGAATCGCCAAATTCGCTGCCCACAAGTTCGATCGCGCGATCGCGGAACCGCTGCACCGCCGAGGACTTGAACCAGCCGGGATTGAATTCCTGCCATTCCGACCACTCGCCGCCACCGGAGACGAGCATTTCCTCATTGAGGTCCTTGATCGGCTTAGATTCCCAGTAGCCCGCCGAATTCCACTGATCGGCGCCGATCAGGCGCGGCGGCATGTCGCAGCCCAGCAGGTTCAGCGCGCGCGACAGCGCGCTGGTGCCCGACCGGTGCATCGCAACAATCATCACGGCAGTTCGCCGGGTGGCGGCGGAGGCCGCTAGCGACGGGTTTGCCTTCTGTGCCTGATCCGGTTTCGGGCTGCCTGCCGCCCGTGCTTTACCCGTCGACACCATCTCGTTCACTTGTATCAGCCCCTCAGCTTCACTGGCTGCTACTTCTGACGGCAAGGCGTGGCCTGTCAATGACAAACCCCGCGCTTCGGCTGCTTCAACGCAGCATCGGGCGATGAAAAAGAACCGCGAGACCTGTTGCCGCCACAGCGCAGAACAGGTCCCGCAGTCGCTTTATCGCGCCTTTGCAACCGGCCGTCACGACGGCGGCATGGCAGGACGGCAATTTGCCATGCGTTCGCTCGGTTTTGCCTTGGCGAAGCTCGAGCCGGCGCCATTTCCGCACTGCAGCACCGCCTTGCAATCGTTTCGGCCGCGCCCTACACCCCCAGCGTTTCTCAGGGAGCTTCATGTGCGCAAGGGAATAATATTGGCCGGCGGTTCCGGCACAAGACTCTATCCGCTGACCAAGGGCGTCTCGAAGCAGTTGATGCCGGTTTATGATAAACCGATGATCTATTATCCGCTGTCGACCCTCATGCTTTCGGGCATTCGCGATGTGCTGATCATCACCACGCCGCATGACGCCGCCGCTTTCCAGGCGCTGCTGGGCGATGGCAGCGAATGGGGCATGTCGCTGTCCTACGCCGTCCAGCCCGAGCCCAAGGGACTGGCGCAGGCCTATCATATCGGCGCGGATTTCGTCGGCAGCGATCCCTCCACGCTCGTGCTTGGCGACAATATCTTCTACGGTCATGGGCTGGTCGACTTGCTGAAAAATGCCGGGACGCGCGACAGTGGCGCGACCGTGTTCGGCTATTATGTCAGCGATCCCAAGGCCTATGGCGTCGTCTCCTTCGATGCGCAGGGGCGCGCCGAAACGATCGAGGAAAAGCCAGCCGAGCCCAAATCCAACTATGCCGTGACCGGCCTCTATTTCTACGATGGCCGCGCGGTCGACATGGCGCGCGATCTCCAGCCTTCCCCCCGCGGCGAACTGGAAATCACCGATCTCAACCGCCTCTATCTGGAAGAAGGATCGCTGTCGGTGGAGATCATGGGTCGCGGCTATGCCTGGCTCGACACCGGCACGCACGGATCCTTGCTGGACGCTGCGCTCTATGTCCGCGTGACCGAAGATCGCCAGGGTCTGAAAATCTGCTGCCCCGAGGAAATCGCCTGGCGCCAGGGATTCATCGACGATGCGCAGTTGGAAAAGGTCGCCGCGCCTCTGCGCAAGAGCGGCTATGGCGATTATCTGATGGGACTGCTGGGCGGCAAGGGAGCGATCGCATGAACGTCATCGAGACGGCCATTCCCGGGCCCGTCATCATCGAACCGCGCGTATTCGGCGACGATCGCGGCTTCTTCTACGAAAGCTATAATGAAGGCGCATTCGAGGCGGCCGGCCTCGACCTGAACTTCGTGCAGGACAATCATAGCAAGTCGGCAAAGGGCGTCCTGCGTGGCCTGCATTTCCAGAACCCCAACCCGCAGGGCAAGCTTGTCCGCGTCACTGCCGGTCGAGTGTGGGACGTGGCGGTCGACATCCGCAAGTCCAGTCCGCATTTCGGCAAATGGGTCGGCGTCGAATTGTCCGCAGCGAACAAGCGCATGTTCTGGGTGCCCGAAGGCTTCGCCCACGGCTTCATCGCCTTGGAAGATGGCACGGAATTCCTCTACAAGTGCACCGCCACCTATGACCCGTCGGCCGAGCATTCACTGATGTGGAACGACCCGGCCGTCGGCATCGAATGGCCTCTGGAAGGACTGGAGCCGCAATTGTCCGCCAAGGATGCGCAAGGCAAGACGCTGGACGAGATCGAGGCGTTCGCATGAAGGCGCTGATCGTCGGGGCCAAGGGCCAACTCGGCCGGGGATTGCAGGCGACGGCGCCAGGCGACGCCACGCTGGTCTGCGTCGATGTCGATGAACTCGACATCACCGATGCCGCCGCCGTGGCGGCATTTGTGGCGCAGGAACAGCCCGACCTCGTCCTCAACGCCGCAGCCTATACCGCCGTCGACAAGGCGGAGTCGGAAGAAGATGTCGCCATGGCGATCAACGGCACCGCGACGGGCACGCTGGCGCAAGCCGCTCGCTCGGTCGGCGCGCGTCTCGTCCATGTCTCGACCGATTTCGTCTTCGATGGCCGATCGGGCATTCCCTATGCGCCCGACGCGCCGACGGGGCCGCTGAGCGCCTATGGCCGCACGAAGCTTGCTGGCGAGCAGCTGGCGGGGCCGGATGCGCTGATCGTGCGCACCGCGTGGGTCTACGCGCCCACCGGCGGCAATTTCGTGCGCACGATGCTGCGCCTGATGGGGGAACGTCCGGAAGTCCGCGTCGTCGCGGATCAGATCGGCACGCCGACCTATGCGCCCGGCCTGGCTGGCGCGCTCTGGGCGATGGCGGCGAACGGCGTTGCGGGCATCCATCATTATACCGACAGCGGCGCGGCAAGCTGGTATGACTTCGCTGTCGCCATTCAGGAGGAAGGCCTGGCGGCCGGGCTCCTGACGCAGCAGGCGAAGATCGTGCCGATCCCGACCAGCGCTTATCCGACCCCCGCCGTGCGGCCGCATTATTCGGTGCTGGACAAGGCGTCGACCTTCGAAGCGCTCGGCGGCCCCACGCCGCACTGGCGCGATAATCTGCGCATCATGATGGACGCGATCAAGACGAACGGCTGACCGCTGGCGGGTCGATCTTGATCCCCAGCGCGCGGAGCAAAGCCTCTGCACTGACATCCCATCCCGCGCCTGTCACAGGCGCGGGATCGGGCTTTTGCAGCACCTCCTGCAGACGCGCCGCCAAGGCTGGCGGCGTTTCATCATCGAAATAGGATAGGCCCGGCTGCGCCAGTTCCCGGAACACGGGGATGTCGCGCGCGAGAATCTTGCGCCCATGGCGCAGCGCTTCGACGATCGGCAGGCCGAACCCCTCTCCCCGAGACGGCACTGCAACCAGCGCCGCTCTGCCGTAAAGTTCGGCCAGCAGTTCGTCCGAAGCATTGTCGAGCCAGAGGAAGCGTGGCTCACGCGTCTCGAGTTCCCGCATCTGCGCCTGCAGCGGCTCGGTGCGCCAGCCGGGACGCCCGACAATGACGAGAGGCGGCGCATCCGCTTCGCTGGCCCACAGATACTCCATCGCCGCGATCAGGCAGTCATGGCCCTTGCGCGGCTCGATCGTGCCGACCATCAGCACGCCGGCCTCTCCCTCCATCCGGTCGAGCGCGTCCCGTCCGCGTGAGTCAAGGCCCATGGTCGGACCGGACTGCTCCATCGCCCCGCTGAGCGGCATGACGTGGCGCTCGATGCTGTGGCGCCGGGGCGCGCTCATCTGCTCCAGCATGATGGCAAGATCCCGGGACACTTGCCCGGAAATGCAGATCGCCCGATCGGCGCGGCGCATTAGCACTTTCATCCATTTCCGGAAGTTGCGCCCGGTACTATCCGGGAACCAATCGGGCCGCTGCAGGGGGAGCAGGTCATACACGACCAAATTGATGGAGGCACCAGCCCGCCGCCATCTAGCCAGTTGCCGCTCATGCCGCGCCAGTCGGTGCGCTGCCAGATCAAGGCCCAGGAACATGTCACCGGCGCGCGCCTTCAACAGCGGCGCGCCGGGATCAGGCAAGGAAAAGCTGCCGCTAACCGGATCGAAGGCGCCGATCCCATATCCCCGCCGCGCGGTCGCAGCGACCGGAACAAGCGCGACATCGCCGAGGTCCGCCTTGTAGAGATGCTGCCAGATCCCTCGCACCACGCGCTGTATGCCGGTGCCGGCGTCATGCTGTGCAATGGTGGAGACATCCACCAACAGGCGTCGAGGCGAATCATCGGCCGCAGGAGACGAACGCCGCCTCCCCAACCGCTCCAGCCACGTCATCCCCGCTCGTTCGCCTGATAGAATGCGTAGGCTTCGTCCATGTCTTCGAATTCGGTGAGGGTCCCACGCGCCAGAACGGCCGCACGGTCGCAGCGCTGGCGGACGAAGTTGTCATTGTGCGAGACGATGATCATCGCTCGATCCTTCCGCTTGACGAACAGTTCGTCATAGCATTTTTCTTGGAATCGCTTGTCCCCGACGGCGACGATCTCATCGATCAGGAAGCAGTCGAAATCGACGGCCAAGGAAATGCCGAACCCCAGTCGCGCTCGCATACCGGCCGAATAGGTCTTGATCGGCTCTTTCATATAGCGGCCCAGTTCGGCGAACTCCTCGACCGCCACCGCAGCCTCTTCCGGATCCTTATCGTAAATCCGGCAGATGAATTTGAGATTGTCCAATCCCGTTAGCGAATGCTGGAACGCGCCTGAAAAGGCGAGCGGCCAGGAAATCGACATGTCGCCGACGATCCGCCCGCTAGTGGGTTGCTCGATCCCACCGATCAGGCGGACAAGCGTGGACTTCCCAGCCCCGTTTCGACCCAGAATGCCGATCTTCTCGCCGCGCCGGATCGTGAACCCGACGTCCTTGAAAACCCAGTGCCGACCGGTGCGGGTACGATAGGCCTTGCTGATGTTTTCCAGTCGTATCATGCAGGCACCAGGTTCCGGCTGGCGCGACGGATTTCGACCAGAGCCAGCAGGGTGAAGATCAGGTTGATGGTGGCCATATAGCCCAGATCATAATGCGCAACGAACTCGGAACCAAAGAAACCATCCCGCACACATTCAACACCGTGCACCATGGGCAGGATCAGGACCCAATCGCGGAATTCGGGCGGCAGCGCATCGACCAGGAAGGCCGATCCGGACAAGGGGAAGAGAAGATATTGCATCGGATGCCAGAATTTGTCGATCAGTTCGGATCGATGCGAAAGAGCGCCGACAAACATGCCGAGTCCGCTGCCCCACCAGGCGAGCATCAGCCAGCCGACGACAACCTTGAACGGGTCCTCGGGCAGGCTGAGCCAACCCACGGCCGCGAAAATGATCGTCAGGACGAGGAAGGATGTCGCGACGCTCACGCCCTCCAGTAACAATCGCCCAGCAAAAATATCGAAGATGCGCACATTGCGGTGATACATGAGCGACAGATTTGGCTCGATGGAATCGACCAACCGAGACGGCATGTTCCGCCATACCAGCACGCTCGAATAGCCCGTCACCGCAAAAGCGGCGATGGTCAGATTCGACCCGTGAACCGACTTGAGCGCTCCCCAGATCAATGTCACGCCGACCGTGAAGATCATCGGCTCGACGAACAGCCATAAAAAGCCAATATTGTGGCGCCCAAAGCGCGTGATGACCTCGCGCATGATCAGCGCATGGATCACCCGCCGCTGGATCGCCAAGGATTGCATGAAGCTGGTGCGCGGCACCTCCTGACGACCCTCGTCCATCAGTCCTTATGTTCCTTGATCCCGCTGACGAGCATCGACAGCACGGCCCAGACGATCATGCCGACAGCGAAAACGCCCAATATCGCGCGCATACGACGCGGCTCGGACGGATAATCGGGGATATTCGGCTCGACGATGCGCTCGACATAGGCGCGCTTGCGGCGTGCCTCGTTGCGGGCATCCTGCAGCGAAGTGATGGCGGCGGCCAGCACCTTGTCGGCCAATTGGCTTTCCAGCTGCAGCCGCTGATATTCCGCGGCCGTAGCGGCGAGCGATTTCTGATTGCCCGCCACCAGTCCGACTTGCTGGTCGATTTCTCTGCTCAATTCGCGCACGCGCGTTTGCAGGATCGGGATTTGCGGATTTTGCGGCGTGAATGCCCGCAATTGCACCAGTTGCGTCTTCGTCGCGATCATCTCATCCTGCAACTTCGAGATCATCTGCAGTTGGACGGTAGCCTGCTGCTCGGGATCGACCACGCCCTCCTGGTTTCGGTAGGCGGAGAGAGCCAGCGCGGCCTGACGGGAAACTGCTTTCGCTTCCTCCAATTCCTTCGACGCATACCCGATGACATCAGTCCGAGCGCGCTGGTTCAACTGGTTCACCAGCGTTTCCGCCTGGGCCAACAGGCGGCGATTGATCTCGTGCGCGTCCTTGGGTGCAAACGCGCGGACCTTCAGCGTGGTGATCGAAGATCCGGCGTCATAAGCCACTTCGACCTTCTTCTTATAATAGTTGAAAAGCCTATCGCGCGAGACGCCCGGCCGCCATGGATCGAAACGGTTCAACATCGAAATCGAGTCATTACCGTAGGCGCGAGTGACCAGCCCGTCCCTGTTCAGAGTGCGCAGAGCGTCGCGCGACAAGATATATTCCTGCGTCGCATAGCCTTCATTGCCCACACCCGATCCGCCCGACTTGATCAAAGCACCCAAGCCGGACGCGTCCGACTTTTCGGGACTACGCACGACGAAACTGGATTCAGAGATGTAAAGGTCAGCACTCAGGCCGTAATATAAGGCGGCAATCGCAGTAGGGATCAGAACCGAAGCGATAAACAGGGTCGGCACTTTGCCGACGCGATCAGGAATTTTTATCATTGGCACTCGTCAGCCCGTGGTTCGGCGCCTGTGTTAGGAGTGGCCATGGGCAAAGTCCAGCATATTGCAACGCGGCACCCGACCGGCGGCCCGGCTCGCCGAAGCGCAGGGCGCACTCTTTATTTGTAATCGTCCAAGGCCATGCTAGGGCGGTCGCCTTATCCTATTGCAGGGGCTGCCTAGCATTATGAAAATCACGATGATCGGCACGGGTTATGTTGGCCTGGTGTCGGGGGCCTGTTTTGCGGATTTCGGGCATGACGTGGTGTGCGTCGACAAGGATGCGGGGAAGATCGCGGCGATCGAATCCGGCCGCATGCCGATCTTCGAGCCGGGCCTGGATCAGCTGGTGGGCGGCAATGCCGCGGCCGGGCGCCTGACCTTCACCACCGATCTTGCCGCCGGCGTCAAGGGCGCGGACGCGATCTTCATCGCGGTGGGCACGCCCTCGCGCCGGGGCGACGGGCATGCGGACCTTTCCTATGTCTATGCTGCGGCGCGGGAAATCGTCGCCGCGCTGGACGGCCCCGCCGTCATCGTCACGAAATCGACGGTGCCCGTGGGCACCGGCGACGAAGTCGAGCGGATCGCGCGCGAACTGCGCCCGGACCTCGACATCCAGGTCGTCTCCAATCCCGAATTCCTGCGCGAAGGTGCGGCGATCGGCGACTTCAAGCGCCCCGACCGGGTGGTCGTGGGCACCACCGGATTGGACCGCGCGATCGCGGTGATGAGCCAGATCTACCGGCCGCTCAACCTCAACCAGGCGCCGCTGATGTTCACCGGCCGCCGCACGGCCGAACTCATCAAATATGCCGCCAACGCCTTCCTTGCGACCAAGATCACCTTCATCAACGAAATGGCGGACCTGTGCGAGGCGGTGGGCGCCGAAGTGCAGGACGTGTCGCGCGGCATCGGCCTCGACAACCGCATCGGCGGCAAGTTCCTCCATGCCGGCCCCGGCTATGGCGGCTCCTGCTTCCCCAAGGATACGCTGGCGCTGGTCAAGACCGGCCAGGATCATGACGCGCCGATCCGCATCGTGGAAACGGTGGTGCAGGTCAACGACCTGCGCAAGCGCGCCATGGGCCGCAAGATCGTGAAGGCGCTGGGCGGCGACGCGCGCGGCAAGACGGTCGCGCTGCTCGGCCTCACCTTCAAGCCCAATACCGACGACATGCGCGACGCGCCCAGCCTCGCCATCGTCCAGGCGCTGGAAGACGCCGGCGCCAGGATCGTCGCCTATGATCCCGAAGGCATGGATGTCGCAGCCCCGATGATGCCGTCCGTCACCATGGCCAGGGACGCCTATGAAGCCGCGCAGGGCGCCGACGCCCTCGTGCTGGTCACCGAATGGGATATTTTCCGCGCGCTCGACCTCAAGCGCATCGCCGGATCGATGAGCGGCAAGGCGCTGGTCGACCTGCGCAACATCTACCCGCTCGCCGAAGCCCAGGACGCAGGCTTCACCCTCACCCGCGTTGGCGGTCTGGGTAGCTGAGCGGATTGGCGCGAGCATGAAGAGCGCGATCATCACCGGCATTACCGGCCAGGACGGCGCCTATCTGGCGCAGTTGCTGCTGGACAAGGGCTACCGGGTCCATGGCACGTTTCGCAGGACCAGTTCGGTCAATCTGTGGCGGATCGAGGAACTCGGCATCGCCGACCATCCCGAGCTGCGGCTGGTCGAATATGATCTGACCGACCTCTCCTCCTCCATCCGGCTGCTCCAGCAGTCGCAAGCGCAAGAAGTCTATAATCTGGCGGCGCAAAGCTTCGTCGGCGTGTCTTTCGACCAGCCGCTGACGACCGCGCAGATTACCGGCATCGGTCCGCTCAACCTGCTCGAAGCCATTCGCATCGTCGATCCGACGGTCCGCTTCTACCAGGCGAGCACGTCGGAAATGTTCGGCAAGGTGCAGAGCGTCCCGCAGGATGAAGCGACGCCCTTCTGGCCGCGCAGTCCCTATGGCGTGTCGAAGCTCTACGCGCATTGGAGCACTGTCAACTATCGGGAAAGCTATGGCATTTTCGGGTGCAGCGGCATTCTCTTCAATCATGAAAGCCCGCTGCGCGGCCGCGAGTTCGTGACTCGCAAGATCACCGACAATGTCGCCAAGATCGCCTTGGGGCAGCTCGACTGCCTGATGCTGGGCAATATCGACGCCAAGCGCGACTGGGGTTTCGCGCGCGAATATGTCGAGGGCATGTGGCGCATGATGCAGGCCGATCAACCCGACACCTATGTGCTGGCGACCGGGCGTACCGAGACCGTGCGCAACTTCGTCCAACTGGCCTTCAAGGCGGTCGGGCGGGACATCGTCTTTTCCGGCGAGGGCGAAGCGGAGGTCGGCATCGACGCGGCCAGCGGCAAGACGCTGATGCGGATCGATCCGCGCTTCTATCGCCCTGCCGAAGTCGATCTGCTGATCGGGGACGCCAGCTATGCCAGAGACAAACTCGGCTGGGCGCCGCAAACGTCGCTGGAGGCGCTGTGCGACATGATGGTGAAAGCGGATCTGCGCCGTAACGAGGCCGGCGCCAGCTTCTGACGTGGGAGATCGCCATGACGACCACCCTCATCACCGGCGCAGCAGGGTTCACCGGCCGCTATCTGGCGAAAAGACTGGCAGACCAGGGCCACAAGGTTGTGGGCCTGCTCCGCGAGCCCGCCAAATTGATGGAGGAAGGCGTTTCGGAAACGCATGTCTGCGATCTGGCGAACAGCGCCGGGTTGCAGGGGGTGCTGCACCAGGTGCAGCCCGACCATGTCGTGCACCTCGCGGCCATCGCCTTCGTCGCGCATGACGATCTGGCCGACATGTATCAAAGCAATATCGTCGGGCTGCGCAACCTGCTCGGCGCCGTTGAAGGGCTGGCGCAAAAGCCCCGATCCATCCTGGTCGCAAGCAGCGCCAACATCTACGGCAATGGCCGTTCGGGCCTGCTGCACGAGGGCATGGCCCCTGCCCCTGCCAATGATTATGGCGTGACCAAGGTGGCGGGCGAACTGGTCTGCCAGCTTATGGGCAAGCGCCTGCCGATCATCGTCACGCGCCCCTTCAACTACACCGGCGTGGGACAATCGAGCAGCTTCCTTATCCCGAAGATGATCGATCATGTCCGCCGGCGTGCGCCGCAGATCGAACTGGGCAATCTGGATGTCGCCCGCGACTTTTCGGACGTGCGCATGGTCGTCGATGCCTATGCCCGGCTGCTGGAGGAGCCTGCCGCCATCGGCGGCACCTTCAACGTCTGTTCGGGAGAGGCTATCAGCCTTGGTCAGGTTCTGGACAGCGTCCGTCGCCTATCGGGCCATGATTTCGCCGTGCGGGTCAACCCAGCCTTCGTCCGTGCTGACGAGGTGAAGACCCTGTGCGGCGACGCAACCCGGATCCAGTCGGTTATCGGTCCGCTGGCGCGTGTCCCGCTGGACGAGACGCTGCGCTGGATGCTGGCAGCATGAGGTGACAGGATCGCGGGCGGTCGATAATGTCTTGCAACCAAGACCGCCCTATAGTTTGGAATGACGGCCCTCTCGGGCACTAGGAGACTTCATGAATCGCTTGTCGTATCGCCGGATCGGCGCACGTCTTCCCCGGCTCGGCTTGATGGCGGCGCTGTTGGCTACCGCCGCCTGCACATCCGTCGGTCCCAGCACCCAGCGGGTGGCCAAGGCTGGGGAAAGCCGCAGCACCTCGGTACAGGGCATTCAGGTCGTTCACCTTGATGAACGGATGGTGCTGGAGCGTCCGCATGTCGCAAAGCCCGATTTCGCGACCGGCCTGGGCTATTCGCAGGCTGTCGGCGAAACCGTAGGCGCAGGTGACGTGCTGACCGTGAACATCTGGGAAGCGCCGCCGGCGGTCCTGTTCAGCTCCAATCCGACGCTGAGTTCGGTCGACACCAGCCGTGCGACCATGCTGCCTGAATTCATCGTCGGAGAGTCCGGCCAGATTTCCGTTCCCTTCGCCGGCATGGTTCCCGTGACCGGCCGCACCTTGTCGGAAGTCGAGCGCGACATCACGCAGCGCCTGCGGGGCAAGGCGCATCTGCCGCAGGTCGCCGTTCGCCTGCTGCGCAACCAGAGCGCCAACGTGTCGATCGTGGGCGAGGTGAACCAGAGCACGCGCATGCCGCTGACGCCGAAGGGAGAACGTATCCTTGATGCCATCGCGGCCGGCGGCGGCACCAAGGCGCCGGCGGAGAAGACCGCGCTGCAGATCAGCCGCGACGGCCAAGTCTATCTGATGCCGATGTCCGCCGTGATCGGCGACCCGCGGCAGAATGTCATCCTGCGCGCAGGGGACATCGTAACGGCCCTGTATCAGCCCTACAGCTTCACCGCGCTGGGTTCTGCAGGGAAGAGCCAGGAGCTGAATTTCGAAGCGACCGGCATCACGCTGGCCCAGGCCATGGGTCGCATCGGCGGCCTTCAGGATGGCCGCGCCGATGCCAAGGGCGTATTCCTGTTCCGCTGGGAAGACCCGGCTCTCGTGCCGGATCGGCGTGGGGATGTCACGCCGGGGCCGGACGGGCGCATTCCCGTCATCTACCGCGTCGACATGCGCGACCCGGGGACCTATTTCGTCATGCAGAAGTTCCTCGTGCAGGACAAGGACGTGCTGTACATCTCCACCAACCCTGTGGCCGAAGCGCAGCGGGTCTTCAGCCTGTTCGCATCGACCGTGCTGCCGCTCGTCGCGATCGACAACGCCATAAACAATTGATGCAAATATGACCGGGGTCAGGGGCGCGGCAGCATGGACTGTCGCGCTTCCTCGTCCCGGTCGATCCCTTGCGTAAACGACAGCCCTGCCGATTCTGCTCGATCTGTGCTGAAGCCCTTGTGGACCTGCGCGGGCGCTCCTGCCTTCAGGACAGGAACCCCCTCGCCTTCATGCTGTCCACCACCGCGCGCACATCCTGCGACCGGGTTCGCGGCATCACCAGCACACCCTGCGCCGTAGACACCACCACGCTGTCGCGCAGGCCGAGCGTGGCCACCGGCGGGCCGCCGTCGACGTAGATGAGGTTGCCCGCGCCATCGACGCTGACGGCATCGCCCTTGATCGCATTGCCGTCGCCATCCTGCCCGCGCACGGCCCAAAGGGCATTCCAGGACCCTACGTCGGACCAGCCCATGTCGACGGGGATGACGGCGGCGCGATCGGTCTTCTCCATCACCGCGACGTCGATCGAGACATTGGGGCTGGCACAGAAAGCCTCCCGCTCCGGCAGCAGGAAGTCGCCATCCACCGCCGCGTCCGCCATCGCCGCCACGGCTGCATCCCGCACGCCAGGCACATGACGCGCCAGTTCATCGAGCAACACGCCCGCACCGAACAGGAAAATGCCACCGTTCCAATAATGGCGCCCGTCCGCCAGATAAGCCTGCGCCTGCGCGAGCGGTGGCTTCTCGACGAACTCGGCGACGGCATGAAGCCCCACGCCCAGCTCCAGCGGTTCGCCCTTGGCGATATAGCCATAGCCGGTTTCGGGATAATGGGGCTGAATCCCGAAGGTCACCAGCCGCCCGGCCTGCGCTGCCGGCATTGCCGACGCGATCGCCGTGCGGAAGGCCGCGACATCGGCAATGACATGATCGGACGGCATCACCAGCATCATGGCCGATGGGTCGCGCGCTGCGATCCAGGCCGCAGCGATCGCGATCGCCGGCGCCGTGTTGCGCCCCTCCGGCTCCAGCAAAATGGCGGACGCGCCATGCCCGGCCGCCACGAGTTGCTGCTGAACCAGCGCGCCATGCGCAGCGCTGGACACGATGAGCGGCCGTTTAAACCCCGGCGCGTCATAGGTCCGGGCGATGGTTTCCTGCAGCATCGACCTGTCGCTCACCAGCGGCATGAATTGCTTGGGGCATGCGGCATGCGATGCCGGCCAGAGGCGCGTGCCGGCGCCGCCCGACAGAATGACCGGGTAGATGGTGGTCGAAGATGGAGAGGAAGAAATGGTCGTAAATCCCTGATCACTGCCCAAGGCGAGACGCCCTGCTAGCATGAAAGGCGTAAATAATCCGCTCAAGTGCGGCCCTGTCTATGGGCGGGCCTCAAGCGATGCAATCCGTCGCGCAGGCGCGGATCGATTTTATCCGCGCACGAACAATGTGCTGTCCTTCGACAGGTTGAATGCGCTGGCGAACGCGACCGGTTGCGAAAAAAGGCTGTTCGCCCTTTGCCTCTGCCGATATGCCGCTGTTGCCGCCCGCGTTCCGGGCGGCCCGTTGGGGGATGTGAATGGATTGGATGCACGCGATCGCCGGACTGTTCGTCGGTGTCATGGTGGGCATGACGGGCGTTGGCGGCGGATCGCTGATGGCGCCGATCCTCATCCTGCTGTTCGGCGTCGCGCCGACGACGGCGGTCGGCACCGACCTCTGGTTCGCGGCCATCACGAAGTCGGTCGGCGGCTTCGTGCATCATCATCATGGCGGAACCGACGGTAAGCCCGACTATGAAGTGATCCGGCGCTTGTGCCTGGGCAGCCTGCCCGCAGCCGTCATCATCCTGATCCTGCTGTCGCAGATCGACGCGCAACAGATCAAGGGCGGGATCATCATGAACGCGCTCGGCGTCGTGCTGATCCTGACCGCCTTCGCCACGCTGTTCCGCGGCCGCTTCCACCATATGGCGGTCCATGCCCGCAAGGATACGGCGCAGACGTTCCTGCGCTATCAGGCCGGGCTCACGGTGGCGGCGGGCGCGCTGCTGGGGGCAATGGTGACCTTGACCTCGGTCGGCGCAGGTGCCCTCGGCGCGACACTGCTGTTGGCGCTCTATCCGCTGCGCATGCGGCTCCAGCGGCTGATCGCCACCGATATCGTCCACGCCGTGCCGCTGACGTTGGTCGCGGGCATCGGCCATTTGTGGATCGGCAATTTCAACCTGATGCTGCTCCTCAACCTGCTGGCGGGCTCGATCCCCGGCATCATCATCGGGTCGATGCTCGCGTCCAAAGTGCCCGAACGCGTGCTGCAGCCCCTGCTCGCCGTCGTGCTGGTCATCGCGGGCTGGCGTTTGCTGAGCTGAACCGTCCTCCGTTAGGCCAGCAGGACACGCGCAAGCTGCGCCCAGGCGGCGGATACGGCCTCCATGCCGAACGCCTCTATCCGCGTTCCCGGGCGCATCTGCGTTGCGGGATCAATCTGCCTGGCCAGCGCTTGCGCCATGGCGCCCGCATCCGCCGGATCCACCAGCACGCCATAGCGCCCGTCGTCCAGCAATTGCGCGGCGTTGCCAGCGCTGCGCGACGCCACGCAGGGTACATCGACGGCCATCGCCTCCAGCAGCACATTGGCGGAACCCTCCCACCAGGATGGCAGCACGAACGCATCGCATGCGGCCAGCCAGGGAAAGACATTGTCGACCGTTCCAGGCAGGGCAAGGTCGTCGGCAATGCCCATGTCCGCCGCTTGCGCCATCAGCTGCGCGCGCGCGTCGTCCCGGCTTTCCCCCAGGATCATCAGACGTGCGGGCCGTTCCCGCCGCAGCAGCGCGAAGGCGCGCAGCAAGGTGCCGAAATTCTTCTGCGGCGCCAGCCGGCCGATGGCCAGGATCACGGGCGTCCTGCTCCTCAGCCAAGGGTGGGGCACCTGCGTCCCCACCCGCGCCCGTGCCGCGGCCGCGTCGATGCCGTTGGCGATGACGCTCAGGCGGCCCTCGCGCCGCGCCGCAGCGAAGGCCGGCGTAAGCCCAAGCGTCGGCGACACGAGCACCAGATGCGCGGCATCGGCAGCGATCAGCCGCGCCATCGCGCTTCGGCCCCACCGCTTCACCCCTCCGGCAGGCGCGCCGGGAATGGTGCGCATGATGTCATTGCTGATCCGGTAGACACGCTGCAGGTTGCCGATGCCCCGGCTTCCCGCCCAGGCGGTGCCATGGCCATGATTACCCGCGGAAATCAGCAGCCGCGGGCGCTGTTCGCGCAGATATCGGTTGAGCGCCAGCGCCGCATCGGCCTTTTCGCGCAGGCGCGAGCGCCCCGCACGCGGCAACAAGGCATGATGCGCGACCCCCAGCACGCCCTCGCCCCCGGGCAGCGCCGTCACCAGCTGCACCGCATGACCCTGCGTCGCCAGATCGGCCGCGATCAACCGGGCGTTGCGCACCACGCCGGTTGCGACCAGCGCATGAACATAGATGCAGATCAACGGCCGCGCCGATCCCATTCCACAACCTGCGCACCGCGCCAGCGGGCGATCGGCAGCCGCTCCAGATGATGGCGATAAAGCGCGCCCAGCCGCGTATCCGACACGCCCTGGCCATTCACCAGCTGCAATATGTCGGTGCCCGGATTCCAGTTCCCCTCGATCAGCATCGGTCCGTCGCGCGTCAGGCCGACATCCCAGCCGATCACCGTGAAGCCCGCAGCAAACGCCTTGTGCGCGCGCAGCGCCAGCGCGATCGCCTCCGCCAGATCGGGAACGCTGGTCCCGACAATCCGCTCGCCCGTGGCGGGGTGCCGCTCATGCGCGGTCGGCTGTATCGCGCCGCCGCGCCAGGCGGCCATGCAGGTCCCCTGCGTATCGATGCCCAGCACCAGATTGCCGGCATTGAAATTGTCGACCGGCCGCGCGCCACCCGCCGACAGGCGCAGCGCCAGATCGCAGGCTTCGGGGGCTCCGCTCTCGTCCAGGCAAGTGACGACGCGCAGCGTCGGCAATGCGCCGGGCGACAAGGATTGAAGCGCGGCATGAGTCGGCAGGCGTCGCTGGATGACGCCGCCTTCGCGCCACAGCTCCGCCAGCCGCGCGCGTAGGGCGCCGTCGCTGATCGGCCCTGTCGCGCCGCGCCATGTCGCCCCTTCGCGCTGGTAACGTTCCACCCCCTGCCCCTTGGACCGGAAACTGGGCTTGGCGATGATGTCCGTTTCGCGCCCCAGCCATTCCGCCAGGTCCTGCGCCACAGGGTCGCAGCATGGCGCGATCGGCAGGTCCGCTTGCGCCGCGACCGTGGCGAATAATTGCTTGTTCTTCAGCGAATTGGCGATGAAGGGGAAGGCGGCGGGGTTGAGCAGTCGGTGCAGCCCCTTGCGGTCGCGCATCGACAAGCCCGATCGCCGCACCGCGTCGGGCAGCAACTTCCGCTCCGCCGGGCTCCACCCGCCGCGCCCCATGCGGGCCAACCCCTGTGACAAGGCGCGCTCGGACGCGGCCCAATGCGCGCGCAGCCCGCCATGATAGGCGGCCAGCAGGCTATTCTCGTCCCGGGGCGGGACCGCGCGGATCGTGAGCAAAACTTACTCCGCAGCCTGCATCATCGGCGCGCGCCGTTCCAGCAACTGCGTGGCGACGCCGTGCGACCGTTCATTGTCCACATCGATCGCCACCGCGCCGTCGGACAGGATGACCGGGGCTATGGTCATGCGGAAACGGCGCGAAAAGCGCGCGAAGGTCGCCGCCAAGGTCCCGATGCCGAACCGAAAGCGGATCAGGTTCAAAAGGCCGAACGCGCCGATGATGCGCATCGGATGCTTGACGAACTGGCCACCGCTGCGGAACGTCTCGGCCGCAGCTAGCGCCTGCCGGTCCTTCAGCCAATAAGTGTTGCAGTTGGAATAGCTGTCCTCGGCGAAGCGATAGAATTTGCGCTGCCCCTCGGGGTGCGCGGCCAGCACGAAGTCGCGGCGCGTGAAGGCGACGGCGGCGTCTGCGCCCTGCGCCTTGCAGCCCTCCAGCATCTCGGCGACCGAATCCGGCGTCAGCAGCACATTGTCGGCGGTGGTGATGAGGAGCGGAAAGGTCGCGCCATCGGCCGCCGCCAGCACCGAATCGACCAGATTGGGTTGCGCCGCGACCGGAGCCAGCCGGCCAGTCGCGATCAGCCCGCGCAGCTGCGGCAGCTGATCCAGCACCGCCGGCTCCTCGATCGCCACACGAATCTGCCCGATCCTGTCGCTCGCCGCGAGCGCGTCGATGACATGCACCAGCATCGGCTGGCCGACCACCGGCACCAGGCATTTGTGGGTGACGCCCGCGCCCCGCGCCAGCGGATCGGTCGCTCCATCGCGCTTGCCCGCGAGTACCAGCGCCGTCGTCCGGCCTTCCATGCCCACCGACATCAGGCCGCGACCTGCAATGGCGCCTCGGTCAGCAGCCCCTGTCGCTCCAGGCTGTGACCGATGATGGTTTCGACCAGCATCTGGTGATCGACGCCGATCGCCCGGGCAGAGCGCGAGATGGTCTTCTTCGACCAGAGATTGCAGGACAGGTTCACTTCCATGAACTGCGCCGCGCCGCTCACCGGGTCGTAGCGGAATTCGAACCGGCCATAGTCGAACGGCCACAATTCGGGCAGCAGCCGGCGAGTCATGTCCTCCAGCTGCGTCAGCAGGGCGCGATCCTCGACCAGCACCAACGGATCGTCGCCCGCGTCGATCAGCCCGCGCTTTTCCTCATGGCTGCGGGCGCGATGGGGATCGGCCGGCACATACATCATCGGCGGCAGGATCCAGGGCTGGCCACCGCTGCCGCCCACCACCGGCACCGCAACGTCGAGCAGCGGAGCCCAGGCTTCGACCAGCACGTCATGGCCCTGCCCGTGCAGATAGTCGATCTGCGCCTGCGCTTCGGCCCAGCTGTCGACCATCGCCAAGCCCCAGGAGGCCGAGGACGCATTGGGCTTCACCACCAGCCGCTCGGCACGAAAGGCCGGGTCCGCCACCAGCCCGCCGCGACGGAAGATCTGCGCCGGCATCGTCGGCACGCCATGGGCGCTGGCGATCAGCTTGCTGAGATATTTGTCGTCGGACACGCCGCGCAGGATCGGGCTCGCGCCCATGAAGGGCATGTCGCGCCAGCTCAGCAACAGCGGCGCCATCATTTCGCTGTTCTGGAATCCGCCGCGATTGAGCAGGGTCACGACGAAGTCGACATCCGGCCGCTCGAACAGCGCTTCATAGCTGTTGGCGACCCGGATATTGAGCCCGATCTCCTCCAGCGTGGTGCGCATCTCGTGGTGATAGACGGCATGGTTGCCGTCCACCGCATCGGGCGCGCCGGATGCCTGCGCATGTTTGGCCAGGAACAGAAGGCGCAGCCGCGCCTTGTCGGCGGGGGAAATGCGCACGCAGCGATCAATATGGGTCACCATGCCGAATGGATAGCCCGACTGCATGACGCGCCCTTGACGCCGCCGTGACGACGGCGCGACCGTTGCGCTACAACAGCATGACCCTTTTATGCCGCAACGATGTCAGGACGGCGCCGCCGCCCTGCATCCGTCACGCCGGGGCGTCGGCCATGGCCAGAGCGGCGGCTTCTGCCACCTTGATGCCGTCGATCGCGGCCGACAGGATGCCGCCGGCATAGCCCGCCCCTTCGCCCGCGGGATAGAGGCCTGCGACATTCAGGCTCTCGAAATCCTTGCCGCGCTTGATCCGCACCGGGGACGATGTGCGGGTTTCCACTCCCGTCATCACCGCATCGGGATGGTCGTAATTGGCGATCTGCCGGCCGAATATCGGCAGCGCCTCGCGAAAGGCGTCGAGCACGAACGGCGGCAAACATAGCGCCAGGTCCGTGGGGGTCACGCCGGGCTTGTAGGACGGCTCGACCGAACCCAGCGTGGTGGAAGGACGCCCGGCGAGGAAATCGCCCACCGTCTGCCCCGGCGCCCAATAGCTGGAGCCGCCCGCCACATAGGCCAGGCTTTCCCAATGGCGCTGGAAATCGATGCCGGCAAGCGGCCCACCCGGATAGTCGCGTTCCGGATCGATGCCCACGACCAGACCGGAATTGGCGTTGAACTCGGCCCGGCTATATTGGCTCATCCCGTTGGTGACGACGCGCCCCTCCTCGGATGTCGCGGCCACCACGCGCCCGCCCGGGCACATGCAGAAACTGTAGACGGTGCGCCCATCGCCGCAATGATGCGCCAGGCTGTAGGCCGCCGCGCCCAGGTCCGGGTGGCCAGCGCACGTCCCGTAGCGCGCGCGATCGATCCAGCTTTGCGGATGCTCGATGCGCACGCCGATGGAAAAGGGCTTGGCCTCCATATGCACGCCCTGCCGGTGCAGCATCTCGAATGTCGGGCGAGCGCTGTGCCCGATCGCCAGCACGACATGATCCGCCTCGATCACGCTGCCGTCCTGCAGGGTGACTCCGCGCAGTCTTTGCGCTCCGTCGCTCGCGCGCTCCAGCACCAGGTCGTCGACCCGCGTCTGCCACCGATATTCGCCGCCCAGCGCCTCGATCTGCCGGCGCATCGATTCGACCATGGACACCAGGCGGAATGTGCCGATATGCGGGTGCGCTTCCCACAATATGTCGTCCGGCGCACCGGCGGCGACGAATTCCTCCAGCACCTTGCGGCCCAGGAAGCGCGGATCCTTCACTCGGCAATAGAGCTTGCCGTCGGAAAAGGTGCCGGCCCCGCCCTCGCCAAACTGGACATTGCTGTCGGGGTTGAGTTCGGCGCGCCGCCACAGACCCCAGGTATCCTTGGTCCGCTCGCGCACCGGCTTGCCGCGATCGAGGATGATCGGGCGAAATCCCATCTGGGCAAGGATCAGCCCTGCGAACAGGCCGCACGGCCCCGCGCCGATCACCACCGGCCGCTTGCCGCGCCAGCCCTCGGGCACATGCGCGACAAAGCGATAGCCTGTGTCGGGCGTCGGCCGGACGTCATGATCGTTCGCAAAGCGCGCCAGCACCGCATCTTCGTCGGCGACGTCGATGTCCAGCGTGTAGACGAGCTGGATGGCATTGCGGCGGCGCGCGTCATTGCCCCGCCGCACCAGACTATGTCCGCGCAGTTCGTGCGGCTCCAGTTCCAGGCGCTGGCAGATGGCGGCGGGCATCGCCTCGGCCGGATGGTCGAGGGGCAGTTTCAGGCCGGACAGTCGGATCATGGGCGCAGCCCATAGTCCCTCCCCCACCGAAAGAAAACTAGGCGCGGCGCAGCCGCCCCGCGATCCACTCGCCCGCCAGCGCCGCCAGCATCGACAAACCCGTGAGCGGGAAAAGCGCGCCCAGCGCGATCATCAGCCCTGCGACCGTCCGGCGCGCGCCCGGGGGGGCCGCCGGCGGCGCGGACAAGCGGCCGTCCCGCCGCCTTTTCCACCACAGGACCGGGGCGGTGACGCACAAGAGCAGCAGGCACAGGCATCCCGCCAGCATCAACAGCCGATTGGCCTCGCCATATTGCTGGCCCTGATGCGTGGCGATCCCCCATTCCACTGCCTGCGCGCCGCGGCCGAACTGCCGCCATTCCATATCCTGCACCACCGCGCCGCTCGACGCGTCGATGGTGATGGCGCGCGCATCATCGGCCCGGATCGTCATGGCCGTCACCAGATAGGGCGCACCGGGCTCTGCCGGCAGGAACAGCTGATAGCCTGCCCGCAAGCCCCGTCGCGCCGCGATCTCGGCCACCGCGTCGACGCCGATGTCCCGCGCCGCATGCCCGACAGGCGCATCTTGCTCCCGCAACGTCCAGGGAAGCGCTTCCTTCGCCGCATGGGCCCAGGGGTTGACCTTCATAGGCGGACGGCCGGCCCCGTTGGCGGCGATCACGGCGCGCAGCCCGCCGCCCCAGACATCGGTCCAGGGCATGCCGGTGATCGCCAGGAACAGGATCAGCGCCGCCGACGCGAAGCCCAGCGTCCCATGCAGGTCGCGCCAGAATAGCCGCCCTTTGACGCTGCCCCGCACCGCCAGCGCCGGCTGGCCGCGGCGGGGCCAGCGCAGATACAGGCCGGTGACGCACAGGATGATCGCCCATCCCGCCACGACTTCGACCAGCCGATTGCCGACCGGGCCGGTGATGGTCAGGCTGTGCAACGTCTTGACCGTTTGCATCACGCCGCCGTCGCGCATCGCGCCCAGCACGCGCCCGTCCCGCGGATCGACGAAGTGGGTGATGGTGCCGCCCCCCACCGTGCCCGTGACCACGCGCCAGCTTTCCGTGTCGCTCGCCGGGCGCAGCAACTGCGTCGCCTTGGCCCCCGCTTCTTTCTCCGCCGCTGCCACGATCCGCGACGGCGGCAGCATCGCCCCCTGCGCCGATGGCAACCGCACCGGATAGGCCAGCGCCTCCAGCTCGGGCTTGTAGAGATAAAGCGCGCCGGTCACCGCCATCAGCGCAAGCACCGGCAGCACGATCAGCCCGGCATAGAAATGCCATCGCCACATGGCGCGATAGAATGCGCCCTGCTCGCTCGCCGCGCCCATCAGAAACGCGCCCGCACGCCGGCATAGACCGCGCGGCGCTCCACGGGATAGAAAGCGACGCTGCCTTCGTCGGCCGCCGTGGCCGGATCGTCGGCGCTATAGCGCACCAGCGCGCTGATATCCCCGATCGCTCGCTCCTTGGTCAGGTTGCGCGCGTCCAGGAACAGCGTCACGCCATCGCGCAGCTGCGCCTGCGCGGACAGGTTCAGCATCGCATAGCCCTCGACCCGCTTGGTGTTGGCATAGTCGACCCAGGCGCCCTGCGGCAGCCATTCGACCGCTGGCGACACCGACAGCCGCTCGGTCCCCAGCGTCAGCTCCGCGCGATAGAAATGGCGCGGGATCACCGGCAGCCGATTGTCGCCGAACTCGATGTCGTTGCGGAAACGAAAATCGCTATATTGATAGGTCTGCCGCAACCGCGCCCATGGCGTGAGATTGAGGTCCAGCCCCGCCTCTATCCCCTGATGCCGGGTGCGGTCGGCGTTGAAGGTCGCCGCGGGGATGGTGCCGGCAACGACGCTATATTGCAGCATCTCGCCTTCGATGTCGGCGCGATAGACACTGATGTCCCAGGCGGCGATCCCCACCCGGCCCCGCGTCCCGATTTCGGCCGTCCACGCCTTTTGCAGGCCGACCAGGGTGAAGCCCGGCGCGCCGCCCGCCGGCGCCTGGCTCAGTTCGCTCAGCCCCGGCATTTCCACCGACCGGCTGTAATTGGCATAGAATTGTAGCGCCTCGCCCGGCTCGTACAGCAGGCCGATCTTGGGCGCGACACTGTCGAACTCCGCCCGGCCGCTGCGCGCGGGGGCCATGCGGTTGTCGATTGCGCGCTCGCCATGGCTGTAGACGCCGCCGGCCACCAGCCACAGGTCCGTCACCGGCGCGATCCGCGCCTCGCCATAGCTGTTGATGGTCTGCGCCTTCTGCACCGCATGCGCGGTCGCCGCGCTGGCTTCGCCGCCGACATTGACGAACTGCCGCGCGATGGTCCGGCCAAAGCGGGCCTGGCTGCCCAGCGTCAGCGCCACCGGCATGCTGCCCAGTTCCCCGCTCATGTCCAGACTGGCAAAGACGCCCCGATCCTCCGACTTCTGGTCGATCACTTGATAAATGGGGTGGAACAGCTGCTTGGCGTTGAAAAAGACGCCGAACGCGACCGTCGCATCATCCAGCGCCACGGTGGTGCGGTTCTGCAACCGGATCGAATCGATGTCCCGCGCCTGGTCGCCGATGACGTTGCCCTTGCCCGGATGAGCGATCGCGTCCGCCTCGCTCAGCGCGCCGGCCAGATGCTGGCGGATCGTTTGCGCGCTGGCGTAGAAGCGCGTCTCCACGCGCTCGCTCAGCTTCAGGCCGACATTGCCGTTGAAGCGCAACGCCTTGCGATCGCCATGTGCGCGATCGCTGTCGGATCGATCGGCGGTGATGGCGGCATAGGCGTCGCCATGGTCATCGGCATAACCATAGGCCATCTTGCCCCGCAGCGTGTCGAAGCTGCCGCCGTCGATGCGCAGCTCGGCTCCCGGCGCGCTTCGCCCGGTCGGTGTCACCGCGTTGATCGCGCCGCCTAGTGTCGAACCGCCCAGCCGCAGCGCATTGCCGCCGCGATACACCTCCAGATGCTGGAAAACCTGCGGGTCCAGCTCCTGAAAATCGCCATTGTCGTCGGCCGCGTTGATCGGAATGCCATCCTGTAACAGCGTCAGCCCGCGCATATGATAGCCGCGCGACAAGCCCGATCCCCGAATCGACAGGCGCACTTCCTGCCCGAAGCGCGGCTGGGTGTAGACGCCGGGCGAAAAGCTGAGCGCATCGCGCAGCGACACGGCCAGCTTGTCTTCATAGGCCTCGGCGGCAACGACATCGACTCCGTCCGGCGTGCGCTGGACGCGCGCCGCAGCCGCCTCGACGACCGGGTTGGCGGTAACGATGATCGCGCTCTGCTCGGCCTCGTCTTCGGCCAAAGCGGGGCGGACGGCCAGTATAAGGATGAGGGCGCACAGCGGCAGGCTGCGCGCGGCTTGGATGGGACGCATGGTGTTGCAACTTTCGGGGATGCCGCCCGCGCGCCTCTTCAAGGCGGCGAGCGTCTGATCGGAGTTGATCCGTCCGTGCCCGGCCCGGCGCCGCGCACAAGCGCGGGTCGCCTGGCTCAGGCCGAACGGAAGTGAAGCATGTTCAGACGGTCGCGGGCGGTCCGGATGATGGCGGCGGCGGCGCCGCCAGGCGCGCGATGATCCCGGTCTTGAGCGCGAAGGCGATCGCACCGAAGGCCAATTGCCATGCCGGCAGCGGCAGGTCGGCGAGCACCAGTGGCGGCACGGCGGGCTGGACCGACGCGGCGAAGGGGCAATGCTGCTGCCCGCCCATGCCGTCGTCGGGCTGGTGGCCGTCATGCATGGGCGCCTGATCCCGGTCGACCATGACATTGACCGCGCCCTGTCCGGTGCACAGCGTCACGATGACGCCGCTGTCCGTGCGCACCGGCATGAAGCCGGACGGCGCGATGATCTGGATCGCCAGAACGAGCAGCGCCAGCGCCGCCAGCAGGCCGCGCGCGCCTTCGCTCCGTCTGATCGCCCCTGTCATGCACCTGGCGGTAGCGGCTTGGCCGGGGCTTGTCACTGGGGCAAAAGGACCATGGATGGGGCGAACGGCGGACGCCGCCGCATCACCTTGACGTAAACGTAAAGCGGGATTACATCATATCCATGGACAAGCGCAGCAGCATCGCCGGCATCGAATTGCCCGATCACAGCGAACGGCAAAGCTACAGCATCACCGACCTGTCGGAAGAATTCGGCGTGACCGCGCGCGCGCTGCGCTTTTACGAGGATGAAGGGCTGATCTCGCCCGAGCGCCAGGGCCTGACGCGCATCTATTCGCGGCGCGACCGCGCGCGACTGGCCTGGATCCTGCGCGGCAAGCGGGTCGGCTTCAGCCTCACCGAAATCCGCGAGATGATCGATCTCTACGACGCCGATGAGGAACATGAGGCGCAGCGGCGCGTCACGGTCGACAAGTGCAAGGCACGGATCGACCTCCTCACCCGGCAGAAGGATGATATCGACGCCGCCATTGCCGAACTGGCGTCCTTCGTCGCCACCATCGAACAAAGATAATCCCCCTCCCCCGCATAAGAGAGTTTCAGGAGAAGATCATGCCCAGCTACGCCGCCCCCGTTCGCGACACCCGCTTCGTGCTGGATCATGTCGTCGGGCTCGACCGCTACGCCAACCTCCAGGGCTTCGAAAACGCCACGCCCGACCTGGTCGAGGCGATCCTGACCGAAGGCGGCAAGATGGCGTCGGAAGTCCTCTTCCCCTTGAACGCCGTCGGCGACAAGGAAGGCTGCGTCCGTCATCCCGACGGCAGCGTCACCACGCCGACCGGCTTCAAGGCGGCTTATGACCAATATGTCGAAAGCGGCTGGACCACGCTGCACGCGCCCGAAGCCTTTGGCGGCCAGGGCCTTCCCATGGTGCTGGCGACCGCGCTCGGCGAATATATGACCTCGGCCAATCAGGGCTTCGAAATGTATTTCGGCCTCACCACCGGCGCGATCTCCGCGCTGCTGGCCAAGGGCAGCGACGAACTGCAGCATCGCTATATTCCCAAGATGGTGTCGGGCGAATGGACCGGCACGATGAACCTGACCGAACCGCATTGCGGCACCGATCTCGGCCTCATCAAGACCAAGGCCGTGCCGCAGGGGGATGGCAGCTACGCCATCACTGGCACCAAGATCTTCATCTCGGCGGGCGAACATGATCTCGCCGACAACATCATCCACCTCGTCCTCGCCAAGACGCCCGACGCGCCCGAAGGCAGCAAGGGCATCTCGCTGTTCGTCGTGCCCAAGATGATGGTGCAGGATGATGGGTCGCTGGGCGCGCGCAATGCCGTGTCCTGCGGCTCGATCGAGCACAAGATGGGCATTCACGGCAACGCCACCTGCGTCATGAACTATGACGGCGCGACCGGCTGGATGGTGGGCGACGAAAATAAGGGGCTCGCCGCCATGTTCATCATGATGAACGCGGCGCGTCTGGGCGTGGGCCTGCAGGGCCTGGGCCAGGGCGAGATCGCCTTCCAGAACGCAGTCCATTACGCCCGCGACCGTCGCCAGGGCCGCGCTCTCACCGGCCCCAAGGAACCGAACGAGAAGGCCGATACGCTGTTCGTCCATCCCGACGTGCGCCGCATGCTGATGGAATCGAAGGCGCTGACCGAAGGACTGCGCGCGCTCACGCTCTGGACCGCGCTTCAGGTCGACCTGTCGCACTATGCCGCGACCGAGGAAGAGCGCCAGGCGGCTGACGACCTGCTCCAGCTGCTCACCCCGGTGGTGAAGGGCTATGGCACCGACAAGGGCTTCGACGTGGCGGTCGCCTGCCAGCAGGTGTTCGGCGGCCATGGCTACATCTGGGAAAATGGCGTCGAACAATATGTGCGCGACGCACGCATCGCCCAGATTTACGAAGGCACCAACGGCATCCAGGCGATGGATCTTGTCGGCCGCAAGCTGCCCATGCATGGCGGCCGCGCGCTCCAGTCCTTCCTCAAGATGGTGAGCGACGATGTCGCCGCGGCCAAGGCGGACGAGAAGCTCGCCCCGATCGCCGATGCGCTGGAAAAGGCCAGCGGCCAGCTGGGCGCGGCGACCATGTGGCTGATGCAGAACGCCATGAAGAACCCCGATCATGCCGGGGCCGGCGCGCATCATTACATGCACATCCTCGGCATCGTCGCGACGGGCCTGATGTGGCTGCGCATGGCCAGGGCGGCGACCACGCTGCTCGCGGCTGGCGACGGCGACGCCAAATTCCTGGAAGCCAAGCTGGTGACCGCGCGCTTCTTCGCCGAGCGCGTCATGCCGGACGCGGGCGCCCTGCGCCGCAAGATCGAAAGCGGCGCGGACTCGCTGATGGCGCTCGATCCGGACCTGTTCCTGGCCGCCTGAGCGCAACCAAGAGCCACTATCAAACGCGAAGGGCGGCCATCACGGCCGCCCTTTTGCATGAAGATCAGGCCGCGAGCGGCAGCGGCTCGTCGGCGTCGATCGGCGCGACGCTATCGACCACCGGCGCTTCGGCAAGGTTCAGACCGGCAATATAGCGCTCCGCGGTGACGACGTCGCGGCGATAGGCGAAATAGAGCGAGATAAGAGAAAACATGGGTATAACCTCGAATTGATCGGTTTTGCTGCGCTGCAGCATCGCAGCCTATCTGCGCTCCCCGCCCCGTCTTCGCAAATGCAATGACATCGAACGCGATTGCACGAAACTCATGCGCCGCACCCGCCCGCTGCGATCCTAGCTGCCCATTTTCGGACATTCGCCCGCTCAAATCCGCGCCGCCAAGCCGACGTCCCCACCAGCCAGTCCAGCGCCAACAAACCTCCCCCATCGTCGTCCCCGCGAAGGCGGGGACCCAAGTCACCCTTCAAGCGACATGCGAGCAGAACCAAGCCTGCCGGCCTTGACGACTCACGAAGCCCCGCTGCTGACGAAACAGTTGAACAACGGGGCTTGGGCATGAAATCCATCGGGCAACGCACATGCTGATCACCAGCCGCCTTTCTCCCCTGGTTAGGCCGTAGACTCATAAGTACCTAGCCACAGGCGCGTTGAGGCGAGTTGGACCCTAGCGAGAGATTTTCTGCCAGTTTGTCGTATCGAGTTGCGACCCTGCGGAAGTGCTTGGGCTTGGAGAAGAAGCGCTCGATCAGGTTCCTCTCGCGGTATGGCCATGTGCTGAAGTAGGGGTTCGACCTCCGATTGGCCTTGGGAGGGATTGGCGAACGCCCCCTTCTCGCGGAGCGACGCCCGGATGCGGTCGGCGTTCTATGCCTTGTCCGCGAGCACGATTGTTCCGCTACCAACATGGTCAAGCAGTTCGTCAGCCGCCTGCACGCCGTGGCTTTGACCGGTGGTCAAGCTAGGCCGGATCGGGAGGCCTTGGGCATCGACCACCGCGTGGACTTTGGTCGTGAGTCGACCTCGGGTGCGACCGAGACAATGATCTCGATCCCCCTTTTGCCGTCGCGGCCTGCTGATGAGCGCGAACGGAGGTGCTGTCGATCATCTGGATGTCGTCGTCATACGCGGCGGTGATGGCATCCATCATTTGATCCCAAACGCCTGCCTTTCGCCATCGCACGAAGCGTTTGTAGCAGGTGGTGCGTGGGCCGTAGCGTTGGGCAAGTCACGCCACGGTGCCCCCGAGCGCAGCACCCAGAAGATACCCTTCAACACGCGACGATCATCGACGCGCGGAACGCCCCTAGGCTTGTTAGGCAGGAGCGGTTCGATCACGCGCCCCTCGACGTCGCTCAGGTCATATCGGCTCATGCCGGCGCTGAATCAGATGTCGGCCGCATGTGGAACATGTATAGCTTTGTCGAATGAGCGCTGAAGCTGAGACACTCCTTTCGGATGAACTTCGATCCGTGGCCTGCCGCAGCGGTAATGAGTGGGGCTGGCAGCCCGAGAAGATACCATTGGTGATCGATGAGGCCGAGAGATTGAGTATCCTTAATATCGGCGGGCAACTGCAATTCTTGATGCCGCATGCCACCTGCGAATGTTACTGGGTGGAGGTAGATGCGTTGAGGGGCGAACCAGAAGGCTTAACCTGGGCCGAGCGCGTCTCACTCTCAGCGACAGTTTCACGGCAGAAGATGGCTGAAATCAGACGTCGCTACGATTTTGTCGAGGAAGGGCGCAAAGCCTTCGCTGCCCCCTTTGCAACTTACGAAGCTACCGGCGGCAACGTCGGCGACCGCATGTGCTTCATCTGGTATTTGCAGGCCGAGCGACCATAGTCGCCCCCTGCCGTTCATGGGTTCACGACCTAGTACAGAGCGCCGCTCGTCCTTCGCAGGCGCGGCCCTGTCGCCCGTGCGCAACACCGCTGAACCTCGCTAACTCTGGGGGGCCTCCCTCCTGCCCAAAGAGCGTGGGAACCGTTTGCACAGGCGGTCATTGGACCGGCCTCAACCAGAACAGGGGCGCCTGACGAACGCCGCGCCTATGTCAGCAAAAGCCTCAAGAGAATCGACTTCCGGTCAATAGGCACGAACGCACTCGCGCCGCCACTGACCCCATCATCATCACGGTCGCGACGGCAGATCGAAGCAGGGCAGATTGATTGCCAACGATCGGTCATCCGAAGCATGCCGGAACAAGCGGAACCTTCCTTCCTCGACAGGCCTGCACCGCTGACGGAAAGTCTGACGCTCGCCACGTCCAATCCTGGGCCGGAAAAAAGATGCAACCATCGACCCGCCACCCAAACAGGGCCGCACGTAAATCGACCAAACGCCGGACCAGCACATAACGACCTGACCCGGCCAATACGCGCACTCCGCAAGGCCCCGAAGGCGCAAAGAAAAAGGGGCCGGTCCTGCGACCGGCCCCTCTTCTGTCGTCCATCCCGAAGGAGGGACGAACCGATTACATGCCCGCGCCCGGACCGTAGGTGATTTCCACGCGACGGTTCTGGACTTCGCGAACGCCGTCGGCGGTTTCGACGCGGGGCTTCGATTCACCGAAGGCCTGGGTCGTCATCACGCCGTCAGGGATACCCTTCGAAGCAAGGTAAGCCTTGGTGGCGTCAGCGCGACGCTGCGACAGGCCGACGTTGTACGAAGCCGAACCCGACTTGTCCGCGTGACCGGCGAGCATGACCTGCGCGCTGCCGCAGCTGCTGTAGGCCGAGACCGCATTGTCCAGAATGGTGGCGGCGTCAGGCGTGATGTCCGACTTGTCCCATTCGAAGAAGACGATGTACGGCCCGGGCTGGCACTCGGCCACCGGCGGGGGCGGCGGAGGCGGCGGCGGGGGCGGCGGGGGCGGCGGAGGCGGCGGCGGCGGAGCCGCTTCTTCCGGCGCACCGAAGTTGTACGTCAGGCCCAGCAGGATGCTGTGCGTGCGCAGCTTGGTTTCGGCGGTCGAACCGGCTTCGCCGTAGATGCTCTGGTAAGCCGGGATCAGCTTGATATCGTCCTGGTTGAAGAAGCGATACTTCAGCGAGACGTCGACATTGTTGGTGACCGGGTAGCGAACGCCCGCGATCGCCTGCCAGGCGAAGCCGGTGTCGCTGTCGTTCACGATGTCCGAAGCGAGCTTGCCGCGCGACACGCCGACACCGCCGCCGACGAAGCCCTGCAGGCCGTCATCGGGACCGAAGTCAAGCAAGCCGTTCAGCATGAACGACAGGGCCGAAGCAGCGCCGCCGAAGCCGCCGCCGGTCTTGTCGAAATCGATCTTCGCACGCTTGTAGGCGGCTTCGGCTTCCAGGCGGAAACCGCCGAAGTCGTAACCGATGTTGGCGTCGAAGTCGTAGCCCTTGTGGTAGTCGATCGACGGAACCGCCGCACCACCGGGAGGGACGTCGTCGAAGGTCAGGTCCTGATCTTCAACCAGCAGCACGCCGGCGTCCACGCCAACATACCAGCTGTTATCGCGCGCCAAGGCCGGGGTGGCCAGGGCACTGGTCGCAAGCGCAGCCGCGAGGGCAAGCTTCCGCATATGGATTCCCCTTTCAAAAGTGTCACGAAGGACTGCTGAAACCCTGTAGCTTCGAGAAGGTTTCATGGCAAGTCCACAATTAGTGAAACCGTTGCAAAAATAACGCACTAGCCCGCGTAACCGCGCCCTGTCAGGCTAATGCAACAGAATCCTAGACTATTGACGCGCGTCTGCAACAAGAAAAGCGAAATACCGTAATATTAGGAAGCAATCAGCCCATGTGCGCGCAGCGCGGCCAGAATGGCGGCGATGGTTGAACGGGCCTCAGCGTCAATCACGCCGCCCCCCGCCGGACCGGCAATAGCGGGCTGGCGCGGGCCCACCACTTTTTCATCGGCTTGGTAAAGCCCGTCGTCGCGGATCGCGCCGGCGCGCCATTCGCTCCCGTCATGAAAAAGCGCCTGCCCCTGGTCGCCGACCGCCATGCGGAGGCCCGCGCGCGGCGCGACGAACCGCCACCCGCCTTCGGTCCAGCAAGCGATCGATCCGACTTCGCTGTTCCAGGCGCCCTCCGCTGGCGCCGCGACGATCCAGCATTGGCCGACCGCCGGGTCCGTGGGCGGCGCGCCCAGGTCCGCGCTTTCCACGCGCCCGTGCAATAAAGCATCCACCAGCATCAGCGCTTCATTGTGAAAGATTTCCTTCTGCGCCTGCCCGGCAAACAGCAGCGGCAGGCTCCATCGCGGCGTTGCGTCCATCGTTCCTGATCCTCCCATCCATGGCGCAGCCGCGCCGTCCCTTATCACAGCGCCAGCACGGCTCGCCCCGGCCGACCCAGCGCATAGGTGCCGCGCTGCCGCACCTCGATCTCCAGCATGCGGCCGGCCGTCCCGTCGCCCGCGATCATCGCCGCCGTATAAGTCCAGCCCGGATCGCCCGTCTCCACGCTGCGCACCACCGTCGCACCGTCCAGCAGCCGCAGCGCATAAAGCTCGCGTTCCTCCGCCAGCGGCGCGTCGCTGCCATTGAGCCAGCGCCACCCGTTGCGACTTCTGCGCGTCCAGCCGATCGCCCATCCCCCCGCGCCATCGGCCCGCACCGTCAGATGGACCGGCGACAGCGGCGTCAGCGCCTCGCCGCGGATCGTCAGCATCGCTTCGGCCGGCGCGACATCGCCGATGCCGATCGCCGCCACCCGCAACAGGCCGCCCGCCTCGCCCTCCGCGCCGGCCAGGCCGATCGGCTCGACCAGCCGCCCCTCCTCGATCAGCAGGAAGGGCTCGCCCGCGACATGATCCGCCATCGCCCATTCGGTGCCGCGCAGCCCCCGGCGCAGCCCGCCCAGCCGATAGCTGCCCGGCCCGGTCCGCTCCGCCGCCTCGAACTGGATCAGCTCGCGGCCGATCAGCGCCAGGTTGCGGCCCAGCGCCAGCGCCGCCTCATCCGCGCTCGCCAGCGCCATGTCGTCCGCCAGCAAGGTGACGGACAGCGCATGACGCCGGTCGACCATCTGCGTGCTGCCCGGCGGCAGGGCCGCATCGGCCGCGCCCATCACCGCGCGTCCGGCGCTGCGGCCGATCGGCGTCGCCTCCCCGCTGGTCCCCGTCACGAACAGGGCGGCGCTGCGCCAGCCCGGCCCACCGCTCGCGGCCGCGACGATCAGCGGCGCGCTCGCCACGCCATCCTTGATGAAGGGCAGGTCCGCCAGCATCAGACGCGTCGGCCCATGCGGCGCATCGACCGGCCGCACGATCGCGCCTGATCCCGCGCCCGCAGGCAGCGCCCCATCGCCGCCCGGCACACGCCGCAGCGCCAGCCGCACCGCCATCGCCTCCCATTCCCGCTCCTCGATCCGCCACAGCCCCGCCACGCCCTCGGCCGTCACGACATCCCCCGCCGTCAGCGCCAGCGCCCGCCAGTCGCAACGCAGCGTCATGCGCGCCCGCCCGGCCCAGGCCGCGCCCAGCCGCGCGCTCGCCAGCGCCCGCGCCGCATCGGCGTCCAGCACTGCGGGCAGCTCGACGCCGCTCTCGACCCGGCCCGGCCCCGGCCGCGTCACGCGCTGCAGGCCCGCCTGATAATCGCGCGCCGCATCATGGTAGCGCAGGCTCAGCGCCACCGGCACGCCATCGGCCGCTCCGCCCGCCTGCTCGATCGGGTCGATCGCCCGGCCATTGATGCGCCGCGCCAGCCCCTCCGTCGCCACCATGGCGCTTTCCGCCCCCGCCGTCCGCAGCGCCAGCCCGTCCGCTGCCGATTGCAGGGCCAGCCCATGCGCGTCGACCAGCGGGGTCATCGCCGCACGCACATCCTGCCCGCTGCCGGCATAGCCATCGACCAGGACCGTCGCCGGCCCCGCCAGACGATGATCGCTCAGCGCCCCGGCGATCGCGCCGATCGCCACCGCGCCCTCGTCCGCCTCCACTTCGAAGGTCAGCGACGGGATGCGATTGCCATAATCGGCCAGCGCCAGATCCTCGAACACGACATAGGCGATGCCGCGATGCGCGGGCGTCTCGCCAATCCCCTGCGCCGACGCGATCAGCGGATCGGAGGCCTGCGCCTCGTCGCCGGGATGGACGCGGAACGCGCCCAGCTCCGTCTTGAAATCGCCCGCCGCCCCGCGCAGCAGATTGCCGTCCGCCCAGATCCGCTTGATCGCCCGGATCGGCCGCGACGACAGCGCGACCGCAATGCTGGCCGCATAGCTGTAGCTGGTGACGCTCGGCCGCCCCTTGCCGCCGCCGCTGCGGCTCGATGTTTCCTTCAGGTCCGTCGCCCAGATCACCGTACCCGCCACGCGCATCGTGCCGAACAGCGCCGGGATCTGCGTGCCATAGCTGGACGTCTGCAACTGCAGGTCGGACAGGCGCACGCCTTCCCGGCCGTTGGGCTTGAACAGCACCTCATTGTCGATGACATTGCCGATCAGCCCGCCGATCGCGCCGCCGATCGGCCCGCCCAGCACCGTGCCCACCGCGCTCAGCACTATCGTCGCCATGCTCGTTCCTTTTCTATTCCCGCCACCAGCCAAGGACCGGCCAGGGCGATAGCCCCGGCGTCTCGACCACGCGGCCCAGCCCGGCATGGGCGTGGACGAAGCCCGCGCCCGTCCCGATCATCAGATGCAGCTGCAACGGGCCCGGCCGCACCAGCGCCAGGTCGCCCGCCCCGCCCGCCGCCACCGGCCGCAGCCCCGCCGCCGCCAGCCAGTCCTGCGCTCGCGCGAAATCGCCGCTGCGCAGCCCATAGGCGCCGGGCCCCGTCCGCCCCAGCGCCAGCGCCGCCAAACCGACGCAATCCAGCCCGTCCCGGTCGCGCCCATGCAGGCGGAACGGCACGCCCACCAGCGCGCGCGCCGCCGCGACGACCTGCGCCGCTCGATCCGCCGCGCTCATGCGCCGGGATAGCGGGTCAGCAGGTCCATGCCCGGCAGGAAAGGCTCGCCCCGGAAATTGGCGATATTGCCAAAGCGCGCCGAACAGGTCGCCGCCTGCCGGTCGCATCCCTCGGTCAGCAGCGCCAGCGTGCCCGCCGCCACGGCAAAGCCGGGCGGATCGGCCAGCGTCAGTTCCGCGCCGTCATTGTCCAGGATCGCCTGCGTCAGCCCGGCATTGGCGCCGGTCATCCAGCGCAGCGTGCCAAAGGCATAGGCGCCCGCCGCCAGCCCGCCCATTTCCAGCCCATCCGTCGCAACGCGTGCGCCAGCGACGCTGGTCACCGCGACGATCCGCCGTCGCCCCGCCATGTCGACCCGGCACGCTTTGTCGCCCAGCCGGGCGCGGCAATCGGGCGTCGTGCTCGGCGCCACCGGCGCGCCCAGCACCGCCGCCGCGCCGATCAGCTCGGCCGAAAATTCCTTTCCCTTGCGCGATACCGCGCCAATCTCGCCGCGCGCCAGCAGCAGCCATGTCTCGCCCGGCGCCTCCCATTGCGTCAGCCGCAGCTCCAGCGCCGCGCCGTCCCATCGCCCCGCCGCCAGGTCCGCCTCGCTGATCGCGTCGCTCGACAGCGCGCCCGCCACGTCGCTGTCCTCGCCCTCCAGCGTGATGCCGCTACGCACCGCGGCCGGCGTCATGCCCGGCGCCGCCCGGTAGATCAGCCCGCCAATCTCCAGGTCGCGATCATGGCTGGTCAGCCCGATCGCCACCCCATCGCGCCGCTCGATCCGCCAGCAAAAGGCCAGGGTGCACAGCGTCTCGTCCAGCCCCCCGCTCATTCGCGTATCTCCACCAGCGGCACCGACACCGCTTCCCCGGCGGCGAAGGTCGCGCGGTTGATCTCCAGCCGGTCCTCGGCGAAGCGCACCGGCACGTCGAACCGATAGCCGGCGGTCAGCGCCACGCCCGCGGCCGGCGCGACGTCGAAGGCGATCATGCCCAGCCCGGCATGGCTCCACCCCTCGACCATCTCGATCCCGTCGGCGGCGACGCGGATGCTCCCGGCGACCGGCCGAGTGATCCGGCGCGCCTGCGCATCGTCGTCCGCGCCATAATGGCGCATCAGCGGGAATTGCGATCGCACGCCGTCGCCCACGCCCAGCCGCTGGTCGATCGGCGATGGCGCCGCCCCCGCCGGGCCGCTGCGATCGTCATAGGGATCGGTGAAGCGAAAGCCGCGCGCCGCCCCCCGCCGCGCCCGGAAAAAGTCGATCAGCGCCCGGATGTCCGCTTCGGACCGGATGCCCGGTCCCGCATCATAGGACAGGCGCGCATCGGCCCAGTCGCTCGACCGCCGCTCATGGCCCGAGGGGCTTTCGACGATCTGCGTGGAAAAGGCCGGACTCAAACTGGCCTCGCGCCCGATCGCCAGCGGAAAGCGCACATCGTCAAAGGCTTGCACATCATCCTCCCCATCGATGCTGAAACAGGTGAAGCCGTCGCGGCATACTTGCGGCAGCGCCCAGACGAAGGTCGCCGCTGTGCCCCGCGCCACCGCCGCCCGCGCCGCCGCGGTGATGGCGCGCCACTGCCCCGCCTGCTGCGGCAACAGCACGAAGCCCGCCAGATAATGCTGCTCCTCCACCGGATAGCCCAGCCGCTCGGTCGCCAGCGCGACGCCGCGCGCAGTCAGGTTGGAACGCCCCTCGGTGACCCAGTCATAATCCTCCAGCTGCAGCACGTCGAACGCCGGCGCCGCCCACCCGACCGGCATGTTCGCGCGCTTCGCCTCGGGCGCGCGCGGGTCCAGGATCGTGGGCAGATAGGCCAGAAGATGCGTCACCGCGCCCGGCGCCATCGCCTTCACCGCCGCGCACAGCGCCGCCGTCGAAGCCGCCAGCAGCGCGCCCGCCGCATCCAGCAGGGCGCATTGCGCCGCGTCCAGCTCGCCCCAGATGCTCGGGATCGACACCGGCGCGCCGCCCAACGCCGCGCGCGCCGCATCGTCATACAGGCAGATGCGCCCGTCCCCCGGCATCACCCACCACCAGGGTTCGCCGACCTGAAACAGGATCGGCAGACCCGCCTCCAGGCCTATGGAAACAAAGGCGCCCGCCACCGCCTGCAGATAGGCCATCGCCCCGCCATGGGCCGGCGACAACAATGTCGATGGCGGCTCCCATCCGGTCAGCGCCGGCTCGCCATTGGCCGCACGCTGCTTCCAGTCGTTCCAGCAATGGGCGTCGAACAATTCATAGGACAGTGACCAGATCAGGCCCAATCCCAACGCCTTGGCGCGCGCGGCGAAGTCCCTGTGCCAGGCTGCGCAAGGCGCATTCAGCACCCCGCCGGCCAGGCTCACATACAGGCCGCCTCCCAGCGGCTCGAGCCGGAAATAATGGCTCATGCCGACATAATGGTTGATCGCCCCGCGATAGCCCAGCGCATGGATCGCCGCGACCACGCGCTCGGGCGTCTGGTTGAAGCAGTCGTCATAGCCCGTCGCCATGCTGAGCCCATGTTCGGGCAGCATCACATCGCCCACCGTCAGCACCGATCCCGCCCCGTCGCAGCTGATGGCGCTCAGCTCCGCCCAGCCTTCCTGCCCGCTGGCGAAGGGCGTGTCGCCCTCGTCATAGCCGGGCGGCACCAGCGAAATGAACAGCCGGTCGACATCGCCCGCCCACACCGGGTCGGCATCCTCGGGCAAGTTATAGCCCGCCACCAGGGCTGAAAAATCCAGCCTTACTTCAGCATCTTCCGGCGCGCCTTCCGCATAGTTCCACAGCCGCACGTACCAGGCGCGCGCCTGCCCGTCCGCGTCCCGCCCCTCGATCGTCAGCGTCGGCCCATGCGTCTCCTCCAGCCGCCGCAGCCCGCCGCTGCGCCAGCGGAAGGACAGGATGCAGTCCCGAAAATCCCGGTCGGTTTCATAGGCCAGCAGGGGATGGCTCCACCGGTCCTCCGCCTCCCAGATCAGCCCCGCCAGGTCGCCCGACCCGTAGAAGACCGTATCTACCCGCAGCGCGTCGGGCGCGCTCGTCACCACGCTCGCCATCATCGGCCGGGCAAAATTCACCGTCCAATGCGTCGCCGCGAAACGCTTGATGCAGCGCGTCTCCTGCCCGCGCCGCGCGTCCGCCAGCCAATAGCCGATGCTCATCGTTCCAACGCTCCCCGCACCGCCCGCGCCACCTGCCGCGCGCTGCGCGCCAGCAGCCGCGGCTCGCTCTCACCGCCGCGCCCATTCACCGCGATGCTCACGCGCACGTCGCGCCCGCCGCCCGCGCCATGGGCCAGCACCTGCCCGCTCGTCGTCGGCACGAAGAGCTCCGGCCCGCGCTCCCCGACCATATAGGCGCGGCCGGGCGCCACCGGCCCGCCGGTCGCCCGCCCCGGCAGCCCCAGCACCGACGTCAGCAACGTCGCGCCCAGCCCCGCCAGCCCGCCGCTTCCGCCGCCGCTGCTCCCCAGCGCCGATCGCAGGCCGCTCGCCGCGATCTCGTCCAGCACGGACAGCGCCAGCCGCTTCAGATCCTCGAAGCCGAACTTGCCCGTCCGCACCGCGCGCAGCAGCCCCTGCTCGATCCGCAGTCCAGCCCGTTCCGCCCCGCTCGCCAGCGGCCCCTCCAGGCTCGCCCGCATCGCCTCGACATCGCGGCTCAGCCCCTGCGTATCGGCCCGCACCCGCACCACCAAAGTCTCGACATCCTCGTCCATATCATCCCCCGCTCCGACACAGCGGACAGGTGCTCCTGCGAAAGCAGGAGCCCAGTTCTGTCCTCTCGACAGGGTTCCTGCTCTCGCAGGCGCTCGGCTTGCTAATCCGGCATCGCCCCCATCAGCCGCGCCAACTCCGCGCCATCCACCCCGGCCCCGCCCAGCGCTTCCCCGCCCAGCGCTTCCTCGCCCAGCGCTTCCTGACCACGCGCGGCGCGCAGCACGCTCGCCAGTTCGGCCGGCGTCGCGCGCCAGAACTCGTCCGGCCGCCAGCCCAGCAGCCAGCCGGCGATCCCGGCCAGCCGCCCGGCGCCTTCCGCAAAGCGTCTCATTTGCCCGCCAGTATCTGCTGCAGCACCGCGCGCAGCACCGGCGTCACCTTGGCCAGGCCCAGCGCCAGCACCGCCTCGCCCAGCGCCTCCCGGCTCAACGCCTCGCGATCGACCAGGCAATGCCAGAACAGCGCCACCAGATCGGCAAGCGACAGCTTCCCGTCCGCCGCCCGCTCGACCAGGTCGAACAGCGGCCCCAGCTCCTGCTCTGCCTCCACCAGCGCGGCGAAGCTCGGCCGCAGCGCCAGCCGGTCGCCGCCGATCATCAGCGCCGCCTCGCCCCGCTCCGGGTTCGCACCCTGCCCCGCGCTCACAGGCTCACCACCGGGCCGGAGCTTTCCAGGCTCAGCGCGTAATTGCGCTCGCCATTATAGTCGCCGGCATAGTCCAGCCGCGTGACCAGGAACCGCCCGCGCATTCGCTCGCCGCTTTCGAAGCTCAGTTCATAATCCTCGATCGTGCCGGCCAGCGCATGGTTGCGGATGCGCACCTCGGCTTCGGACCCGGTAAACAGCCCGGCCGCCGACACGCTGACCGAGCGCACGCCCGCGCCCGACAGCAATTCGCGCCAGCCGCCCGAATCCTTGCTGGTGATGTTCACCGCCTCGCCGTTCACCGACAATTGCGTGGTCCGCATGCCCGCCACCGTGGCATAGGTCGCCGGCGCCGCGCCGTCGCCCACCTTCAACAGAAATGCACTTCCCTTTTCGACGCCCATGGCGCATTCTCCCCATTAGCGACGATCGGGATCAAAGCCCGCTGCTTCGTTCCCGAAAATCGCGGAAAAACAAGAAAGTCCGGCGGGTCCTGCCCGGCCGGTCACAAGCCGTCCGTCAGGACCAAGGAGAGGATATGATGCCGCTTGCCGCTTCGCTCATCCTGTTGCTGGCCGCCACGCCGTCCGCGGACGCCGTCGGCATGGGCCGCAAGGATTTCGCCAAATGCCTCAGCGCTCAAGTCCAGCCCGCGCTCGACCGGAAAATGCCGCTGGGCGACTTCCAGTCTGCCCTCAAACAGGCCTGCGCCGACAAGCAATCCGCCTTCCGCGCCGCGCTTATCGCCCAGGGCAAGGCCGACGGCCTGTCCGACACGCAGGCCAATGCCGACGCCGACGAGCAGATCGCCGAATATGTCGACAAGATCACCAGCGAATATGAAGACAGCACCCGCCCCGGCTGACCCGCGTCGATCTAGCCCCGATCCGTCAGCCCGATGATCCTCCCCTCGCAGGGGAGGTGGCAGCACAAAGTGCTGACGGAGGGGTGTCACCCTCTCGCTGGCGGGACACGCTCCGCCCCTAACACCGCCCCCAACACCGCCCTGCAATGGGGAGTATGACTGAAAACCACCACTCTCCATCCGCACAGGCACTCAGAAGCTTGGCATCCAACCTTTTGCTGCCATCCACCGTCGTCATCCCAGCGAAGGCTGGGATCTCACTTCTTCTAACGAAGCGCCAGAAGGAAAAGAGAGATCCCAGCTTCCGCTGGGATGACGGAGGAAATCCGACAGTCCGCTTCCCACCCTCGATCGCAGTCCCCAGGGCCGATCCGCGCCAGGCTTCCCCGTCAGCAGCCTATCCGCTCTTGGTCGCGACAGCGGCCGCAAAACCCTCATCCTCCCCTGGCAGGGGAGGTGGCTGGCCGAAGGCCAGACGGAGAGGTGTCCCGCCATCGTGAGGGTGACACCCCTCCGTCCCCCGCTCCGCGCGCGACACCTCCCCTTCCAGGGGAGGATGGCTGCAAACTACCCCTCTCGTTCTTCCCGCGAAGGCGCGAGTCCAACTCTCGACCGAGCCGGCGCCAGAATTTTCGAACGTCGGATGCAACCAAAGTAGGACATTCCTTCTCCCTTGAGGGAGAAGGATACGAAGCCTTGCCGCGTAGCGGCTAGGCGGAGTTGGATGAGGGCGATTGGCGCGATCTCAGCCTATTCCTGCGAGGTTGCCGCCCCCTCACCCAGCTACGACTAGGCAGCAAGCTGCCAAGTCTGCGCAGCCTCGGCCAGAGGCGCGCGACTCTGGCCGCCCCTCAAGGGAGAGGGATATAGAATGCCTTGTTTCCACCCCTCTCCGTCATTCCCGCAAAGGCGGGAACCCAACTCTCTACCGGGTCGGCACGAGCATTTTTGAGCGTCGGATGTCGACCATTCTCGGTCATTCTGTCAGATCATTCGTATCCCATAAAGCCGTCACTTAGATGGCATGTCGAAGGTTTGATGACCAAGCCGGGTGAACGCGGTAATCCTAGAAAATTGCAATAGAGCTGGTATGGCTAATTCATGTTCGATCATACACCCTATGCGAAGTCAGCGATTCTGTCCGCAGTTGGCGTTGCGTTAGTCTCAGCAGCGCCGCCGCCGCAAGTGGCTGGAAGCGGCGTTCTGTGCTTAGGGACATTCGTCTATTTCGTCGAGAAGGCTGGGAAGCTATGTCACGTGGGAGAAGATCCCGAATTTCAGGCGAGAATTGCGAGCTATGCCCGCCGGTTCGATGACTATATCACGCGTAATACTGGCGGAGATCCAGCGGCCCTCGCAAAGTTCAAAGAAGGTCAGAACCTCAATAGTGAAGACAAGAATTACATCTGCAAAGGTGACGTCGCCAAAAGCTACGATAACTTCAAATCTCAAGACGTCAACAAACTAGATGATGCTGTCGATCTTCTACTAGCGCGTGACGGCCCGCCTAGCTTTGGCGATTGCGTCTGAAGTCTACAAAACGAGCGATTGCAGCCAGTTGATATAGCGGCATGACGCGTCAGCTATCGCCGGTCATTTTCCCGAAAGCCAACATTCCGCCTTCCACCCCTCCGTCATTCCCGCGAATGCGGGAATCCAACTCTCCATCTGGTCCGCCTGGGCAATAAGAATATTCGGCTTTGACCATTCCTGGCCTCATCCAGCCGAAGCCGCGCCGACCGGCTGAAAGTTGACTACCTTGTCAACGATGATCTCATGATCAAACGTGCTCATGTGCCCGTAGCGCCCCTTGTGAGCCGTCTGCCGCCCTACAAACTCAACTTCGTAGAGGCCGTCGCCATTGCCCAAAGAGGTTAGAGGCTTCCCCGACAACCAGATGCGGTCGCCTGCAGTTTGATAGGAGCAGGAGACGGCGGGGGATGGGCAAAAGCGGGAGTTCTCAAATTCTCTCCGCCATAGGCCTTTCCACTGGCGCGCCGGCGTCATTTCGAAGCATTTGTCCGTGCCCGACGGCATCGCTTCGATGCCACCGCTCTTAATCTCGTTGAGGCATCGCTCGGTGATGCCCGGCATGCCTTCTCGCATCTCTTGGATAGCCTGGTCCGAGAACCGCTGTGGTTGCTGTTCACACCCTTGCGTCATCAACAGCATGACAGGAGCAAAACTTATAAAGCGGCACTGCATGAAGCGATGATGGCCGGATCGTGCGCCCTCTACAACGTCTGTCTTGAGTGATGCTGATCCACCAGCGACAATTCGCTTCCCACACCCCCGTCATCCTCGCGCCGACGGGAACCCATCTCCCGACCGGGCCGCCAGCGCCAGCCAGGAAACGCTCACCCCTCCCGCACCGCCCGCAACCGATAGTCCATCACCGCGCGCCACCCCGCGCCCGCGCCTCCGCCGGCGCGCGCGACGCGCGATCGCAGCAGCCGCGCGCTGACGATCCGCCACCCCTCGCGCACGCCCGCCGCGCCCAGCGCCGGGTCGATCCGCGCGATCATCGCCGCCAGCCGCGCCGGCGTCTCGTCCGCCACCGTCAGCCCGATCGTCAGCCGCAACTCGCGCCCCGCGACATCCTTGCCGCCCCAGTCCGCGCCCAGGCATTCGCCCACATGCGCATGGGGCGCGGCCGCGCGCGCGGGCTCCCCGTCATGCACGGCATGGACCGCCGCCATCAGCGCCGCGTCGCCGCGCAGCGCCTCGATCACCGCCGCCCGTACCGCCACTTCCGCGCTCATCGCCTGCTCCTCATCGCCCGTTCCTCCCCGCCTCGCGCAGCGCCAGCTCGCGCCACCAGCGCGCGCCCAGTCCCGGCGCGGTCAGCCGCACCGTCTCGCCCGCAACCTGCGCCGCCACGCCTTCCGCCTCCAGCGCGCCGGCGATCCGCGCTCGCACCGCCGCGGCCCGCGCCTCTACGCGCCGCGCCAGCGCCGCCCTCATGCCAGTCGCATCCGGCGATATGGCCGCCACAAGGCACTCACCACCGCCGGCGGCGCCGCATCCTCGCTGCCGCGCGTCAGATAATGGTCCGCGGCCAGCCGGACGATCCCCTGCCGCAATGCCTCGGGCAGGCCGTTCATCTCCGCCGCCATGCCCGCGCGATAGGCGACCGTCAGCACGCGATCGTCCCCGGCGCGCGTCGAGCGCACCCAGCCATCGCCCGCCGCGTCGATGTCGATCGCATAGGCGTCGATCGGCAGTGGCGCGCTCGCCCCGTCGGCATCCACCGCGCTCACCTGGGTGACCGCCAGCACCGGCCGCGCCGCCAGCCGCTGCCAGCCCCCGCCGCCCGCCACCGTCTCGCGCGCATCCCTGGCGATCAGCCACTGGCCGACAAACTGCTCGCACAGGGCCGCCGCCCCGCGCAGCAGGCCGGCAAGCACCGCATCCTCGCCATCCTGCTCCATCCGCAAATAGGCCTTCAGCTCCGCCAGCGCCGCCGCCAGCGCCCCGCTCTCCTGTTCCGCCAGCATCAGCGTTCCTCCACCCGGATCGTCACCGACCGATCCGCCACCTGCCCGTCGGTCAGCGTGACGCGGTTGGTCAGCCGATAGACCCGGCCCAGCCGCCCGCCCGTCAGCCGCGCGCTGCTGCGCTGCGCCTCGAACGCCGCCGCTTCCACCGTCACGCCATCCGCCTCGTCCGGCTCCACCCGCCACTCGCTCGCCGCCAGCGTCTGCCCGGCCAGCCACGCCGACCAGTCGATCGCATGGTCGATCCGCGCCTGCGGATCCTTCACAAACAGGCTCATCTGATCTTGCTCCCCCCGCCTGCCCCGCCACGGGCCTCACCAGCATCCTGCGAAAAAGGGGAAGCCGCGCTGGCTCCCCCTTCGCCGGTTCAGGACGCCGCGAACTTCATCAGCTTGATCGCCTCGCTGTTCGCCACGCCGCCGCCGATGCGTTTGACCGCATAGAAATGAACGAACGGCTTGTTGCTGAACGGATCGCGCAGGATGCTCGTCTCGCTGCGTTCGGCGATGACATAGCCCGCCTCGAAATTGCCGAAGGCGATGGACAGGCTGTTCGCCGCGATGTCGGGCATGTCCTCCGCCTCGACCACCGGATAGCCCAGCAGCGTCGCGGGCTGTCCGGCGGCCAGGCCCGGTTGCCAGATGAACGCGCCGTCGCTGGTCTTCATCTTGCGGATCACCGCCAGCGTCGCCGAATTCATGACGAAGCTGGCGCCCTGGCGATAGGGGGCGCGCAGGCTCTGGATCAGGTCGATCAGCCGGTCCTGCGGATTGCTCGCCGGAAACGCCCCGGCCGCGCCCGACGCCACATATTGCAGCGACCCGAAGGCGCGCGCCCCGTCCGCCTCGTTCGTGGCGGCGTAGGTCAGGAACCCCTTGGGCTTGTTGGCGCCGTTGCCGCTGACGAAGGCCGCGCCTTCCGCCGCCGCGAACTCGCGCGCGATCTCGCTCGCCAGCCAGCCCTCGACGTCGAACTGCGCATCGTCCAGCATCGCCTGGGATGCGGCCGGATTGGCGAACAGCTCGCCGCCCGGCGGCACGATCTCGTTGAAGGCGGGCGTGCCCGTCTCGGCCCGCGCCCCCGTCTCGCTGGCCCAGCCCGACACGATGCCGCCCGCGCTCACCAGCTTGCGATAGCCCGCGCTCCCGGTGCGCACCACATTGGCGATGCTGCGGATCGGCGAGATGCTCTTGAGCGTCGATCCGATCAGCTGGTCGATCTCGCGCGGCACCGCATAGCCGCCGGCTGCGCCGCTCGCGCCCGAAAAGCTCTTGAGCTCGACGCCCGCTTCCTGCCCATGCCGCAGGTAACGCTCGACGAACGCCGCCCGCGCCGGGTCCTCGACCCCGCCCTTCACCCCGTCGAGCGGCGCGCGCTGCTGCGCCAGCAACGCCCCCTTCAGCGCCGCGACCTCACTCGCCAATCCCTCGATCCGCTCCCCCTGCGCCACCATGTCCAGGCGCGCTTCCAGACTGTCCATCACCTGATCCGTCATGCTCGTCTCCACAAAAAAGGCGGCCCGCAACGGACCGCCCATATCGCCTCTCCCCAAGCGGGAAAGGATACGAAGTCTTGGCGGCCCAGCCGCCCAGACGCAGTTGAAGAGCAGGAAGGCTGCGCCCTCCCGCGTTTCCCATTGCGCATCGAAACGCCGCCCGCCATGCTGCCGAACGAAAGAAGAATCTCCATGACCTACCCGTCGGGCGCGAAGGACGAACTCTCGCTTTTGCGTCGCACCTTATATGGAATAGGCGACTTCAATGGGCGCTCACGCCGCACGGAGGTGCTGCTTTATCATATCGCCATCGCGCTTGTCGGCGTGATGCTGGGTTTCACGGCTAGCTTCGCCTTGTCGGGCACACTGGCATCTTTCCTGATGGCGGTGCTTCAAATCGCCGTCATCCTGCCCATGTTTGCATTGTTCGCACGACGCTTGCATGACCAAAACCGATCCGCCTGGTGGGCGCTCATCCTGCCAGCAGGGTTTGGGTTGAATATCATGCGTCATGATCTGCTCGCCACGCTCGTCCCGGCGCGCTGGGTCGACATCATATATGTCTGCCTCGTGATTACGATGCTCCTGTTGCTCTACTGGCCCGGCACGCGCGGCCCCAACCGCTTCGGTCCAGACCCGCGCTGACGATGCCTCTCACCCTCGCGAACCATGGCGCGCAACATGTCGCCTCCGCCCTCGAAGCCGCCGCGCTCGCCACGCTAGAGCATGCGCTCGCCGATCTGCCGCCGGACCAGCCCGGCCTGCGTCTGCCCGCACTGCCTTCGCTGGCGGACATGCTGTCGTCCACCGGCGCGATCGGCTGTCACGCCGCCGCGCATTGGGGAGCGGCCAGCCGCCCGGTGCGCGCCATCCTCTTTGACAAGAGCGCCGCGACCAATTGGGCGCTCGGCTGGCATCAGGATCGCACCATCGCCGTGCGCACGCGGGTGGACACGCCCGGCTTTGGCCCCTGGACGATCAAGTCCGGCATTCCGCATGTCGCCCCGCCCCAGCCGCTGCTGGACCGAATGCTCACCCTGCGCGTTCACCTCGACCCCGTCGATGCGCACAATGCTCCACTCCTGATCGCGCCCGGCTCGCACCGTCATGGCCGTGTGGCCGAAGCCGCCATCGCGGCGCTCGTCGCCCGCAGCGGCACCCACGCTTGCCTTGCCGAGCGCGGCGACATCTGGCTCTACGCCACGCCCATCCTCCACGCCTCCGACGCCGCGACCATCCCGCGCCACCGCCGCGTCCTGCAACTCGACTACAGCGCCGATGCACTACCGGGAGGACTGGAGTGGCTGGGCGTATAACCCCCAGCGGCGAACCGCGGCGACTGCGCCTCTGGCTGATCCTCGGCGTCTATATCCTGCCGATCCTCTTCTTCTGGTTCCTGTTACGACCGGGCTACTCGCACCATGTCCGACTTGGCGGCGGGCTGCTGATGCTGTTCAGCCTGTTGACTGCGGCGGCCCGCCTCATCAGTCCTTACTGACCCTCCACCGCCACCACCCGCGCCATCGGCTGCATCGGATGCGTCACCAGGCTCACCTCCACCAGTTCCAGCGCCAGCAATTCGCGCGGCCGGCTCCCGCGCGCCGTCTTCACCCGGTAGCCAAAGCTCAGCCCGTCGAGCGCCCCTTGCTCCAGCGCCGCGGCCGCCTCGCGCCCGGCCGCCGTCCGCCGCGACACCCGGCCGATCACGCGCAGCCCGCGCGCATCTTCCCGCGCGCTCTCCACCACGCCGATCACGCTCGCCGGCCCATGCTGCCACAGCAACGGCACGCCTGTCGCCGCCAGCTTTCCCTCGGCATCCGGGCCAAACGCCCCCGCCCGCACCACATCGCCGCCCCGGTCCACCCGGTCGAAGATCGCGGCATAGCCCGCAAAGCGCAGATCGCCCGCGCTCATCCCTTGACCAGCCCGATCAGCCCGACCTTCACCGCCACGCCCAGCAGCAGCAGCGCCATGCCGATGCGCACGATCCAGCCGATCACCGCGCCGCGCGCCGCCTTCTTCGCGTCGCGCCAGGCGGACAGCAGCTCGCGCAGTTCGCGCACGTCCTTTTCCGCACCCCGATCGCTCAGCCCCAGCCGCTCCAGCGCGCGTCCCGCGCCCAGGTCGCTCGCTTCCTCGATCAGCGCGCGGATCGTCACCATGTCGGCCACCTGCCCCTGCGCCTGCGCGACCAGCCGCGCCAGCATCTCCTCCTTCATCCGTCCCGCTCCTGTTCATCGGCGCGCCGCGCGCTTGTTTTCACCCTCGCATCCTGTGAACGCGCAAAAGCGGTTCCCCCTTTTGCGCAGAATGCTCTAACTGCGCGCCATGAAGCGCCCTGCCCGAAAAATCCTGATCGTCCTCATCCTCGCCGCGCTCGGCCTAGTCGGCTGGCATTTCGGCCTCGACCGGGCGGGCGATTGCCTGCTCCAGGGCGGCCGCTGGAACTGGGACGGCGGCTTCTGCCGCTTGGACCGCCTGGCCCGCCCATCCTGACGCTCCGTGCTCCTGCGAAGGCAGGAGCCCAGCGTCGCCCGGACAACCGCCTGCTCGGTTTCTCCGCCGCCGCCTCGCTCGTCGCCTGCCACCGCTAAGCGATCCCCAGCATCGCCTTCTTCTCCTCGGCCGACAGGAAATCCGCCCCCGCCACCCGCTCCCACAGCGCCGCGCGCTCGTCCGACAGCGCCGGCACCGCGTCCAGGTCCGGCTCGATCTCCAGCCCCGGCCACCAGCCGCCCAGTCCCTGGCTCAGCCCCGCGCAGATCTTCGCCACCAGCGGCAGGATCGCCTGTCGCCACAGCGCCTTGTTGGCCTCGCGATAATTGGCGTAGCTATTGTCGCCCGGCAGGCCCATCAGCATCGGCGGCACGCCGAACGCCAGCGCGATTTCCCGCGCCGCCGCCGCCTTCAGCCCCACGAAGTCCATTTCCGCCGGCGTCAGGCTCATCGCCTTCCAGTTGAGCCCGCCTTCCAGCAGCATCGGCCGCCCGGCATTGGCCGCGCCGGCAAAGGCCGCCTCCATCTCGCGCTTCACGCGCTCGAACTGCTCGGGGCTCAGCACGGAGCCATCGCCCGGCTCATAGATCATCGCCCCGCTCGGCCGCGCCGCATTGTCGAGCAGCGCCTTGTTCCAGACGCTCGCCGCATTGTGGATCGCCACCGCGCCCGCTGCCGCGCCGACGCAGCCCAGCCCGTAATGATCGTCCAGCGGATGCAGCGCCTTGACATGCAGCACGCTGGTCCGCCCGCCCGCATCCTCGGGGCTCAGCCGCGTCACGCTCTCGCCGACGCGGTACAGATAGGCCGCCGGCCATCCGCGCGCATCCGCCTCGACGCTGACGCGCTCGGGCCGCAGCGCGAACAGCTCCGCCGGCTTGCCCTCCGCGCCCGCGATCACCTGCACATAGCCATTGCCGTGCAGCAGCAGGTGGCAGGCGAGCGTCTCGATCAGCCCCTGGCCCGCCGACGCGCGCAGCACCAGCGCCCGCACGCGCCGCCCCTCCGCGCCCTCCACCCCGCGCAGCTTGATCGCGCAGGCGCCCGCGCCCTCCGACACCAGCCGCATCGCGCGCTGCGCCACCGGATTGCCCATCACGCCGCTGCGCAGCTGCGCCTCATAGCTTGCCGGCCATTCCCCCAGCGCCACCGCCCCCGAACCCCAGGCGCGCGCCAGCACCGGCCGCGCATCAGCCTGCGCGGCCGCTTTCGTCCCGAACCATTTCATGCAAACCCCCGCCCATGAAAAAACCTCTCCCGGTCAGGGAGAGGTATGAAAGCCAGCGACAAAGCCGCCCGACAAAATTCCTCCTTTACCCCTCCCGTCACGAGAGGGGCGCCGAGACCCTAAGCGCGCAGCGCTCCAGTCGCAGCGAGAAGGGCCAGCGCCAGCACCCGCCTCAGGGATTGCGCGCCAGCACCGCGTCGCACACCGAATCCGTGCCTTCGCTCTTGCCGATCACTCGGCCCGCGACGGCGCCCGCGGCGCCGGCCAGCAGGCTCTCGCCCAGGCTGCCACCCGCCAGCGCGCCGACGCCCGCGCCGCCGGCCGCGCCAATCACCGTGCCCTTGTCGCGCCCTTCCTTGCCCTTGAGCAGGCAATAGCGCACATCGTCCCGATCCTTGGGCGCCGCCCGCGCGACCCGCGCGCGATCCTTGCTGTTGAGGCTCGCCGCCATCACCGGGCTCGCCGCCACCGAAACGCCGACGAGCGCCGCCAGCAGTCCAACCGTCTTCATGTCACATACTCCTGATTACATCAGGAAAACGGAGCCGGCGGGCGGGAGGTTCCCGAAAAGTGGAACGCCACGCCCCTTGGCACTCCCCTCCCAACATCGTCACCCCGGCCCTGAGCCGGGGTCCCGCTTTCCTTTCAGACCATCATGTCGGCCAAGTCCCGCCACAGCGGATTATCGCGCTCGATCAGGTCGAATTTCCAGACCCGCCGCCATCGCTTCAATCGCTTTTTCTGCTCGATGCACGCCCGAATATCTTCGCCAAATTCCATCCAGACCAGCCGGCCCAGTCCATAACGCGCCCAGAAATCCGATCCGCTGCCCCGCTTATGTTGATCGACGCGCGCAACAATGTCGGCGGTAACGCCAACATACATCGTCCCGCGATAACGATCGGCCATGATATAGACCCAGCCGCCCTTGGCTCCTTCGCGCATGGCAGGAGCCCCGAAAAAGCGGGACCCCGGGTCAAGCCCGGGGCGACGCATGGGCAACGATTATCATTTACAGTGCCGCCAACCACTCACCGTCACCCCGGCCTTGAGCCGGGGTCCCGCTATAACGATCAGCCATCATATAGACCCAGCCCCTTTCCTCCGCCATGTATGGAAAGAAGATCAAAAAGAGCGGCCCCCCGGCTCAAGCCTTGGGTGACGCATGAGCACCTATTCCCCGATCGCCCATCTGATCTCTCATGAGCCGCCAGCCCTCGCCTCACATCCCCCGCACCCTTGCCTCCCCCAATCTCCCCAGCATCAGCTCGCTCATCGCCCACACCAGCGCATCCGCCCGGTCCGGCGAGCGCCCCGGCCCGACATAGCCGCCGCCCGCCAGCAGCCCGCACATCTGGTCCTCCAGCTCGGGAAAGGCGCCGCGATGCGCCACCCGGCCCGCCTCGTACAGCGCCGCCACCGGCTCCGCCCGCGCCGCCTTGCCCCGGCTCGCATGGACCAGTTTGACCGGCAGCGCCTTTTCCGCCGCGCGCAGCACGCTTTCCACCATCGCCCCGCCATTATTCGCTTCGGCCACCACCCGGTCCGCGCCATGCACCATCGCCGCCGCCGCGACCGCGCGGGCCCAGCCTTCGGGCCGCGCCCCCGAAACGCTCGCGTCGGCGATCACATAGGCCCGTCCGTCGCCGCCCACGCCCGCCACCACGATGCCGCATGCGTCGCCGCCCACGCTCGCGGGCGGGTCGACCGCCACCACCACGCGGCTGAGCACGCCCGGCACATGCACCACGCGGCACCGCTCGATCAGGGCGCGCGTCCACAGCGCGCCCTCGACCTCCTCGATCAGCTCGCCATCCAGCTCCTGCCGCCCCAGCCGCGTGCCGCCATAGCGCGCCGCCATCGCCGCGACGAAGCCGGGCGCCAGATTGGCTTCATTGTCCGCCGTCCGCCCCCGCGTCACCACCACGTCCTCGCCGCTGCGCGCCACCAGCGCTCGCACCAGCGGCACCGGTCGCGGCGTCGTCGTCGCCAGCACGCGCGGCGCCGCGCCCAGCCGCATCCCCATCATCAGATTGTGCCAGGCCGCCTCGCCGCTCGCCCATTTGGCGATTTCGTCGGCCCAGCCATGGCTGAACTGCGGCCCGCGCAGCCCTTCGGGGTCGGCCGCGCCGAACAGCATCGCCACCGCGCCATTGGGCCAGCTCAGCCGCCGCAGCGCGGGCGCATAGGCCGGCCGCGCCCAGTGCGGCGCGATCGCCAGCAGCCCGCTCTCGCCCTCCACCATCACGGCGCGCGCCTCGCCCAGCGTCGCGCCGACCAGCGCGATCCGCGCCGCCGGGTCAGCCTCCGCAATGCCGCGCACCCATTCCGCGCCGGCCCGCGTCTTGCCGAAACCGCGCCCCGCCATCATCAGCCAGATGCGCCAGTCGCCCGCCGGCGCCCGCTGCCCCGGCCGCGCCAGGAACGTCCAGTCCTGCGCGATCCGCTCGGCCGCGTCCGCATTCAGCCAGCGCAGCATGTCGCCCTGCGCCGCCGCATCCGCCTGCGCCAGCCACTCCCGGTCCGAAAGCTGCATCGTCCCCTCCGCCGCAACAAATTCTTGCAGGATCGCGGCGAACCGCGCCGGCCGCACTGCTCGGCCCTATCGGCCTCCCAACCGAAGGGACCACCTGCATCCGTCCGGAAACCCGTTCGGCCAGAAGCGCGCATCACTCGATCCCGACCGTCGCCTGCATGGCGGCGGCATGGTCACCCCGAACGGCTCACCGACCGCCTCGCCAGCGCCCAGCCCGCCACCGACGCCGCGCAGGCGATGGCGCTGACCGGCGCCATATCCGCCGGCCAGTAAAATTCTCCTCCGGGCCGCGCCTGTTTACCGCGGCGGCCCGTCTCCAGCCTCTTGCGCTATTTGCGCGGCGCCATCCCGCCGAACGTCACCAGGCTCTCCGCCCCATCTTTCGCGACGGCCGCCACGCCGATGAAATGATCGTCGACCACAATGTCCTTCAGCAGCGTCTCGGTCGCGCCCTTGACCACCCGGCTGTCGGTCCAGTCCTGCGCGTCCGCGCGCCGCCAATAGACTTTATAGGCCGCAGCGCCCGGCACCGCGTCCCAGAAGACTCGCGTGTCCATCGACACCGCCCCGTCCAGCGATACCGTCGCGGGCGCGGCCGGCGCATCGGCCAGTTCGCGCAGCGCCGCGATGTTGAGCGCCGTCACCTTGGCCAGATAGGGAAAGTCCATCGCCTCGACCGTGTCGCCATAGACCCGGCCATTCTCGGTCCGCAAATCCTGATGCTGCCGGTCATAATTCTCGATGCCGACGGAAAAGCGCACCGCCGGAAAGCCCAGCTCCAGGAAGGGCGAATGATCGCCGCCGCGCCCGAACCGGTCCAGCCGCCGCACCGCGAACACGTCCAGCCCGACCTGCGGATTGGCCTCGGCGATGCCGTCGATCTTCTTCGCCAGCGCGCGCGACGGCCCGTCATCCTCGCCGCCGATCGCCCGGCGCGTACGCGTCGCCTTCTCATCCTCGGAAAAGCGGATGCCTTCGGAAAACACCCGCACCCGGTCCGCCACAATATGTCCATTCTGGCCCAGCGTGTTGCCCACAATATCGTTGTTCAGCATCGCCCGCACCTGCCAGCCGCGCGCCTTGGCCGTGTCCGCCAGCAGCTTGCCGCCCCACAATCCCTGTTCCTCGCCCGACAGCAGCGCATAGACGATCGTGCCGTCGAATTTTTCGCCCGCCAGCACCCGCGCCGCCTCGATCACCAGCGCCGTGCCCGACGCATTGTCGTTCGCGCCGGGCGCGTCGCTGGTCGCGTTCATCACGTCGCTCACCCGGCTGTCGATATGCCCGGCGACGATCACCACCTGGTTCGGGTCCCCCGTCCCCTTCTGGATCGCCAGCACATCGACCACCTCGACCCCGTCGGGCGCGCGCGGCCCGGTGAAGCGGTCCGCGATCGTCTCGACCGTCAGGCACCCGCCACAGGCCTTCGAAATCGTCTCGAACTCCGCCCCGCCCCAGCGCCGCGCCGCGCCGATCCCCCGCTTGGGATCGGTCGGCGACGAGAGCGTATGGCGCGTGCCGAAACTCACCAGCTTCTCCACCGTCGCCTTCAGCCGCGCCGGATCGGGCGCGCGCGTCTGGGCGGTGGCGGGGCTGCAGAGGGCGGACGCGGCGGCGAGGAGGATCAGCTTTTTCATGGACCCGGACCTTATCCGCTCCTGCCCAACTGTAAAGCCGCCGCCGCACGCAACTTCCCGCCGCGCCCTCGCGTTGCCCGCAGGAAAGGAGCCTTCATGTCCCGCAATTCCATGTCCTATGCGCGCTTCGCCGCGATGATCGCGACCTCGACCCTGGTCATGTACGGCCTCATGTATCTCAACAGCTACGCGCTCGACCATGTCGAATTCAGCCAGACGCGCGGCTGGATGGCGCTGCTGATGGGCGCGGTCATGGCGATCGTCATGCTGGCCTTCATGTGGGGCATGTACCGCGACCTTCGCCGCAATCTCGCCATCCTCGCCGCCGCGATGCTGGTCTTCGCCGGCTCGCTCTGGCTCGTGCGCAGCCAGCAGACGGTCGGCGATGTCGCCTATATGAAGGCGATGATCCCGCACCATTCGATCGCGATCATGACCAGCGGGCGCGCCCATATCCGCGATCCCCAGGTCCGCCTGCTCGCCGACCGCATCATCGACGCCCAGATCCGCGAGATCGCCGAAATGAAGCGGCATATCGCCCGCCTGGAAGCGCATCCGCTTCCCGCCGACGCACCCGACCTTCCCTCCTATCGCGACCGCAACGCCGCCCCGCCCGCACCGGAAACCGATGCGGATGCCGGCATCGACACCAACCGACCGATCGGCTGAGACCTCATCAAAGCCGATTTGGATCAGATATTTACCGCTTGACTAGCGGGCGCAGAGAATAGCACCAGTGGCGTCTCGGCTCGGGGGAGCCGTTCATTTGGGGGTTCATTCATGACTTTCGTTGCCCGCGCCTTGTCTGGCGCGCTTCTCTGCGCCTGCGCGCCGTCCATTTTCGCGCCCTCCGTTCTGGCGCAGGTCGCGACCGCGCCCGCCGCGCCGGTCGCCACCATCATCGCCTCGCCGGCCGGCAATGTGCTGCGCGCGGGCACCCAGATCGCGCTCAGGACGTCCGAGGCCCTCACTACGGAGGGCAAGAAGCTCCGCGTCGGCCAGCGCGTCCAGCTCGAAGTCGCCGAAGCCGTGATGCTGAACGGCCAGACCGTCATCCCGCTCGGCAGTCCGGTGACCGGTGAAATCACCGATGTCCGCAACAAGGGCATGTGGGGCAAATCGGGCCGCATCAACGGCCGCATCCTCTATGTCCGCGCCAACGGCAATCAGATCCGCCTGACCGGCACCTTCGATGACAAGGGCGTCACCGGCACCGCCGGCGTGGTCGCCGCCATCGCCTTCGTGCCCGTCGCCGGCTTCTTCACCACCGGCACCAGCGCGAAAATCCCGCTCGGCGCCTCGGTCACCGCCTTCCTGGACGAAGACATCAGCGTCGCCTTCGCGGCCCCTGCCGCCCCGCCGCCTGTCGCCGCGCCCGCGCCCGCCGCGCCCGCTGCAGCCCTGGCTGCGCCGACCGCACCGGCAGCGCCCGCGCAAGCGACGCGCACATCGCTGGTCGATCCCTCGCTGGAAATCACCGCGACCAACTGAAGCCGAAAGGGCCGGCGCACCGACACGCCGGCCCTTCTCGCACAAGGCGGAGGACAGGAGGCGGGCCAAGGCCCTCCCCGCAATCGCAACGCGCCCTCCCCGACAGGACGGACAGGCCTGACGCCCGCCGCAGCCGGACCCAGATCCGCCTTTCCAGATGACCGAAGCGCGCTCCGCCCGTCCCGGCGCAGAAGCAAGGCGCAACCCGCAATCACCGGCATTACCACCGACAAGATGCGGCGCGCCCATTCCGCGGCCCGGCCCGACGCGGCCGCCCCTGCGCCACAATTGCTACAAACCGGACATTTGCCGGAAGCATCCGCCGCCTAGTCGGTTCCTGTCAGCGGCACCATGCAGTCCCCCTCTGCGCCGCTGACTCCTCCCCTGAACCTCGACCCCCGGCGCCACGCCGGGGGTTCTTTTCCCGGCACAGCGGCCATCGCCCTTCCACCCGGCGGGCAGCCCCAAGCCGCACGCAACCAGACGCCCATCCCGCGGCCCCTGAAACACCAAAGCACCTCATCCCGCCGCGCGCCGGCATCCCGCTTTGGCTCGCCCGAGCCAAGGAACCCCGCCCAAGGCCCGCATCATACAAGCACCAGGCACCAAACGACCACCCGCCGCCCGACCACCCGCATCCTCCCCTGTAAGGGGAGGTGGCAGCACGAAGTGCTGACGGAGGGGTGTCCCCCTCTCGCCAGCGCGCCACCTCCGTCCCACGCTCCGCGCGCGCCCCCCCCTGCAAGGGCAGAACGCCTGAAAACCACCCATCTCCGTCATTCCCGCGAAGACGGGAGTCCAACCCTCCACCTGGTATTCGTCACAAATTCCAAGGACGTTCGACCATGTGTTGCCATCCACCGTCGTCATCCCAGCGAAGGCTGGGATCTCACTTCTTCTAACGAAGCGTCGGAAACAAAAGAGAGATCCCAGCTTCCGCTGGGATGACGGAGGAAATCCGATAGGCGCCTTCCCACCTCTTATCGCCAGCAGGAGACCGATCCGTTCGAGCTGCGCGATAGCGGCGGGTCCGATTTCGGGCGAGAGTACGGACCGACCGAAATCGACCAACAGCGGCTGCACCCTCATCCTCCCCTGGCAGGGGAGGTGGCTGGCCAAAGGCCAGACGGAGGGGTGTCCCGCCATCGTGAGGGTGACACCCCTCCGTCCCGCGCTCCGCGCGCGACACCTCCCCTGCCAGGGGAGGATGGCTGAAAACCACCACTCTCGTCATTCCCGCGAAGGCGGGAATCCAACTAGCTACCGGGTCGGCGCCAAAATTTTGAGCGTCCGGTGTCGACCATTTTTGGCCCCTGAACAGATCAGTCGGGTTTCCCGCTTGCAGTCATTTGCCAAGCCAAGCAGGATCGCTTCATGGTCGATATTGTCTATCTTTTGCCTGATGAGGGAATGCCGGATCATGGCGACGATATGCGTTGGCTAATGATTGAGGAATCGGACGATCGTCTGTTCCTTGGCACGGGCGGTTCATTCAGAGCCAACGGCGATTGGGTGGGATATGCCTCCCTTGCTGAAAACGATGGCTCATTGGAAGCTGCCGTGGCTGCCGCGCAGAATTGGGCGGCGAAGTATGATGTGCCTACCATCTGGGTTCAGAGCAAACCGCCCGGCAGCTAACCGCAGTCACCGTATCGAAACTGGACGGTCCGCCAACCACCCCTCCCCGTCATTCCCGCGAAGGCGGGAATCTCTCTCTCCGACTTAAACAAGGCAGGATCTCAGAACATCACCTGCGCCAACACCCCACAGCAGCCCCAAACCGCCGCGCTTCAGCCCTTTCCTGCCCGAACACCCTTATCCCGCGCCGCCGCTCAAGCCCCCATCGCCGGCCGCGCTTCCAGTTTGCGCACGCGCGCCGCCATGGGCGAAAGGATCATGTGGCGATGCCAATAGAGCGAAATCTGGTCGGGCCGCATGCAGATCTGCCGCCGCGCGGCCATGAACTTCAGCGTCAGCGCCAGTTCGTCGGGGTCGACCCCGTCCAGCGTCAATTTCCGCACCGGACCCGCCCCAAGCTGCTGTAAAATCCTGCTTTCCAATGTCATGCGGGTTCGAATGCCGCAGCCGTCCTGTCCGTTCCCGTTTAAAATTGGTTAACAGACCGGCCATCGCGAACCACGCCCGATCCGTCGCCCCCGTTACGATCATGCCTTTGGATCGCCGACACGGATCGCCCGCACCGGTCCCCTCACTGCCCCGCCGCGCGCCGCCGCCGGATTTCGTCCAGCACTTTGCGCACCCGCGCCTTCGCGTCGGCCGTATCGGGACCGCCCCCGCCCCCGCGACCGCCCGCCGCCGCGCGGATCGTCGTCACCCGCGCGCGATGATGCTGCAACAGGCGCAGCCCGATGCTCAGATTGGGCGCGCGCTTGACCTTGCGGCTCTTCACCGCGCCGTCGCCGTCCAGCACGATCTCCTCGCTCTCGCTGCCGAACAGCGCCGCGCGCATCAACGCCATCTCGATCTCGCAATAGCCCTGCTCCAGCGCCTCGTCCCAGGCGCGGGCAAAGGCCGCCCGCCGCTTGCGCCGGTCATAGGCGCCCTGCCGGCATTTGCCGATCGCGCGCGCCGCCTCACTGATGTTGCAGCATTCCGCCAGCGTGGCGAGGAACGCCCGCTCCTCCGCCTTCGTCCAGGCGTCGCGCCGCTCCCTGCGCTGCTGCACCCGCGCGCCGCTCGCCCGCGCCTGCCGCTGCGGCACCAGCGCCGCTTCTCCCGCCTTTGTCATCCTTGCCTCCCCGCCCCCGCCAGCCCCTGTGCCCGCCCCGCGGCGCAGACACGAAAAAGGCCGGCTCCCGTCCGGAACCGACCTGTCGTCGCGCCGCCGTGGCGACTCACATTTTCCCACTATCCATGTCTCTGCCAGAACAGCGTGACGATGTCAAGCAAAAATCACCAGGTAGGTTATTTATCGATCATCGCCTGAACCATCGGCGCTTCTTCCTCCAGCGCCGCCATCACGCTCGGCCGCGCCTTCACCGCCGCCAGCCAGGCCGCCGTCCGCGGCCAGCGCGCCGCGTCCAGCCCGTCCGAACAATAGCCGACATTGATGATCGGACAGGCCGCCGCCAGATCCGCCAGGGTGAAGCGATCCTCCACCAGCCAGCCGCTCTCGGGCAGCACGCTTTCCAGATAATCGTAGATTGTCGGCATTTCCTCCGCCTCGGCGCGGTCCGCCGCGTCCAGGTCCTGCGGCCGCTTCAGCCGCTTGGCGACGACGCGGTTGAAGAAGATCTTCTGCCCCGCCTGCTGGGCGATGGTGTCGCCAAACTCCTCGAACCAGATCGTCCGCGCCCGCGCCCTGGGCTCGACCGGGATCAGGTTCGGCTCCGGGTGCAGCGCATCCATATAGGTTATGATCGCAGTCGAATCGCACAGCAGGAAGTCGCCATCCTCCAGTGCCGGTATCTTGCCGAAGGGCGACCCTTCCAGATAGCCTGGCTCCCCGCGCCCGAAACCGGCGGATCGCACCTCTGCCGCGATCCCCTTTTCCGCCGCGAAAACAATGACCTTGCGCACGAAGGGCGATGGCCTGGCGCCATGGATGATCATAGGTCCGACTCCTCTCTCGATGGTTGGCTCGGACCATGTCACATCAGTAGCAGGATGCAACGATTTTAGTGCGGCGTTGCGCCCATTTCGACCCCGGTCTTGTCGTGCCGCGCGAAGCGGTCGATCAGGTCGGCGCTCGCCCGGTTATAGCCGATCACCTCCACCGCCACCCCCTGCGCCCGCAGCCGCGCGACGATCTTGTCGAGCGCGCCGACGCCCGAAATGTCCCAGAAATGCGCGGCCGTGACGTCGATCACCACCGCGCGCGCCCCAGCGGCGTCGCGAAAGGCGCGGGTGAAGCGATCGACCGACGCGAAGAAGATCTGCCCGCGCACCCGATAGGTCGCCCGCCCCTCCGCGTCCTGCGTCCGCTCCACCGCGAACAGCCGCTGCACCTTGCCGGCGAAGAAGATGCCCGACAGCAGCACGCCCGACAGCACGCCCAGCGACAGGTCGCGCGTCGCCACAACGACCACCACCGTCACCAGCATCACCACCGACGATGTCGGCGGATGCCGCCGCAAATTGGGTATCGAGTTCCAGCTGAACGTGCCGATCGACACCATGATCATCACCGCCACCAGCGCCGGCATCGGCACGCGCCCGACCCACGGGCCCAGCACCGCCAGCAGGAACAGCAGGAACGCGCCGGCGACGAAGGTCGACAATCGCCCGCGCCCGCCCGACGTCACATTGATCACCGACTGGCCGATCATCGCGCACCCGCCCATGCCGCCCAGCATGGCCGACACGATGTTCGCTCCGCCCTGCCCCATGCATTCGCGCCGCTTGTCGCTTTCGCTGTCGGTCATGTCGTCGACGATCTGCGCGGTCAGCAGCGATTCCAGCAGCCCGACCGCCGCCATCGTCACCGCATAGGGCGCGATGATCCGCAGCGTCTCCCAGTTGAGCGGCACCTGCGGCAGCGCCAGGCTCGGCAAGCCCTCGGGCAGCTGCCCCATGTCGCCCACGCTATTGACCGGCAGCCCCAGGGCGATGCTGATCGCGGTCAGCACCAGGATCGCGACCAGCGGTGACGGCACCGCGCGGGTCAGCCGCGGAAAGCCGTAGATGATCGCCAGCCCGCCCGCGACCATGGCATAGGTCTGCCAGCCCACATTGGTCAGCTGCGGCAACTGCGCCAGGAAGATGAGGATCGCCAGCGCATTGACGAAACCGGTGATGACGGATCGGGACACGAACTGCATCAGCAGGTCCAGCCGCAACAGCCCGGCGATCGCCTGGATGACGCCCATCAGGATCGTCGCGGCGAACAGATAGTCGACGCCATGGTCGCGCACCAGCGGCGTCACCAGCACGGCGACCGCGGCGGTCGCGGCGGAAATCATCCCCGGCCGCCCGCCGATCAGCGCGATGGTGATGGCGATCGCGACCGATGCATAGAGGCCCACGCGCGGATCGACGCCCGCGATGATGGAAAAGCCGATGGCTTCGGGGATCAGCGCCAGCGCGACGACGATGCCGGCCAGCACGTCATGGCGCGCGCCCGCGGCGCTGCTGAACCACTCCTGCCGGTAGCGGACGAATTGTTCGGACATAGTTCGGGATTTCCACAACAAGCCACATGGCGCGGATCGCCGCGCATCTTGCTCAAATCATGTGTGATGTTGTCCGGCGGATCGGCGGCCGGAATAGCCACCCGGAATTTCACCGGGTCCATGCGAATGGGCGCGCCCTAGCGCAGCGCCCGGGCGCAGGCAAGCCCGTCCGGCCCCGCGCGCCTTAGCGGGCGTAGCGCCCTTGCGCGATCCACTTCGCCGTCAGCGCCTGCGCCGCCTCGACATCCTGGGGGAAATCGACCTCCTGCCACTCCAGCCCCTCGATCGACACGGTGCCGACGCGATTGCCCTTGGCGATGATGTCGATCGCGCGCAGATACCAGCGCTCGACCCCTTCGGGGGTGCGCATCATCTGGTCGATCTGGTTGCGGAATATCGCCGGCCCCTCGCCGGTGAAGGCCAGCATGCCGATCGATTCGGCATTGGTGTCGGGCGGCAGCAACCGCTTGCCGATCGCGCGCAGCCGCCCGTCGGCGTCGCGGCTGACCTTCATGTCGTCATCGTCATAATCGCCCTGCGGCTTGACGTCGACGGTGACGGTGATCGCGTCCTGCGCCCCCTCGACCAGCTTTGCCACGATCTCGTCCGACACGATCGTGTCGCCGTTCAGGATGATGAAGTCCTGCGTCATCTCCTCGCGCACGATCCAGCATGTGCCCAGATTGTCCGCCACCTGGAAAAAGGGATTGAACACCGTGCGGATGCGCGCGCCGGTATCGCGATACAGCTGCAGCGCATGGTCCTCGACTCGTTCGGTGCGGAACCCCGTCACCACCACGATGTCGGTCACGCCATTGGCGACCAGCGCGGCGACCTGCCAGCTGATGAGGCTGCGGCCATTGAAGTCGATCATGCATTTGGGCACGTCGCGGGTCAGCGGCAACAGGCGCGATCCCTGGCCGGCGGAAAGGATGATGGCTTTGCTGATCGTCATGGCGCGGGGCTTTAGCTCGCAATTGGGCCGAAAAAAAGGCGGCTTCAAACCTGGGACGTCAAGCCCTAGATAGGCCGGGCCGGACGACCGGCTGGGGACAGGAAGGGCCGGCAACCAGGTGATGTTCAAGCGTGGATCAGGCGCGGCGGCGGACGCCTTCGCCCGCATCCTGGCCAATACCGGCTGGCTGCTGGGCGGCAAGGGCGTGGGCGCGGTCCTGAGCCTGGCCTATCTGGCCATCGTCACGCGTACGCTGGGCGTCGCCGATTTCGGCCGGTTCGCGCTGGTGCTGAGCGCCGCCAACGTCATCAAGGCGCTGGTCAGCTTCGACAGCTGGCAGATCGTCGTGCGCTATGGGCAGCCGCATCTGACCGCCGGCAATGGCGATGCGCTCAACCGCGTGCTGCGCTTCTGCATCCTCATCGATCTCGCCTCCGCGCTCGCGGGCGCCGCCGTCGCGGGCGCCATCATCCTGCTCTTCGGCCCGGCGCTCGGCCTTGAACCGGGCATGGGCGTCGAAGTCTGGCTCTTCTCGCTGCTGATGATGATCACCATCCGCTCCAGCCCCACCGGCGTGCTGCGCCTGTTCGACCGTTTCGATTCGGCCGCCTTTGCCGAAACCATGATCCCGGTCGGCCGCATGATCGGCGCGGTCGCGGCCTGGCTGCTGATGCCCGGCATCACCGGCTTCCTGCTCGCCTGGGCCTTTGCCGAACTGCTCTGCGCGCTCAGCTACTGGTTCCTGGCGCTGCGCGTCGGCGGCGACCGCATCGGCAACTGGCGCGCCGGCCGCGCACTCGATGCGCGCCGCGAAAATCCCGGCATCATCGGCTTCCTCACCGCCACCAATCTCCAGACCAGCCTCGGCTCCATCGGTCAGCAGGTCGCGGTGCTGATCGTCGGCGGCTTCGTCGGCCCGGCCGGCGCCGGCCTCTACCGCCTCGCCAACCAGCTCGCCAATTCGCTGACCAAGATCTCCAGCCTGCTCTCGCGCAGCATCTTCGTCGAACTCTCACGCACCTCGGCGCAGGGGACCGAGGCGCTGGGCGCGCTATTCCGCCGCACCAACCGGCTGGCGCTGGTCGCGGGCGCGGTCATCATCGCGCTCATCCTGACGATCGGCTATCCGCTGCTAGGGCTCATCGCCGGCGCGGACTTCCTGCCCGCCTATCCGCTGCTGCTGATGCTGGGCATCTCGGCCTGCATCGACCTTGCCGGCGTCAGCTACCGCCCGCTGCTGATGGCCACCAACCGCGCCGGCCTGTCGCTGCGGATCAGCTTTCTCTCGACCCTGTTGCTGCTTGGCCTGCAATCGGCGCTGCTGCCCATCTACGGCACCAAGGGCGCGGCGATGGCGAACATCCTCTCCTCGCTCGCCGCCTTCACGATGATGGGGCTCGCCAGCCGCCGCGCGGTCGGCCGCGGGGATTAGCGCGCCGCCAGGATCGCCTCGATCAGCGTCACGTCCTCGGCCTTGTCCGCGTCGATGCACGCCTCCGGACTCGTCATCGCCACCAGCCGCGCCGTCAGGCCAAAGCGCCGCCCGATCCGCGCCATCCCGCCGCGCAGCGTGGAGATCCGCAGCAGCGCGCCGATCAGCGCGAGCGGCCCGAACGCCGCCAGGACTTTCCACCCCTTCTTGCGGTCCTGCTCCACCTCCTGCCACAGCGCGATCAGCCGCCGCGCCTTGTCGCTGCCGATCCAGAAGATATTGGCGCCCGACCACCAGCCGTCCCGGAACTTGAGCCAGGTCCGCCGCGACTGGGGATAGCGCGCCAGCAGCGTTGCGCGCTCGACCATGGCGACGGCGATGTCCGTGCCCCGCGCCTCGCCGACGAACTGGTCCAGCATCGCCCGGTCCAGCAGCACATGGTCCGCCGTCGTCAGCAGCAACGGGAAGGGCAGCGCCTGCGCGTCCATCATCGCCAGCAGCGACGAAGCGATCCCCTGCCCGCCCTTCTCGAACCGCACGCGCGGATGCGTCGCCAGCCAGGCGGTGGCAGGATCGGCGGCAAAGGCGTCCGCCCGCTGCGTCAGGATGATGACCTCGCCGATCGCGGGATGGTCCAGCAAGGCGCGCGCCGGCCGGTTGATCATCGGCTCGCCCGCCACCGGCGCCAGCGGCTTGACCGCGACGCCCGCAGCCTGCGCCAGGGGATCGGGAATGGGACGCGCGCCTGCAAGCAGGATGGCGGTGACGGTGCCTGTCATGTCCGCCCGTTAGCGGAAGCGCGCATCCGCGGAAAGATCGTTTCGCAACCGCCGCATCCTGCCACCAATCCGGGCAGTCACTTGCCCCGCTGGGTCGGGGTGGCCTGCGACGGTGTCGGGGCGGCAGCCTGGGCGAAACGCTGATGCGGCCCCACCGCCAGCCCCTTGTAGGCGGCCAGCTTCGCCCGGAACGCCGCCAGTTCGCGGCCGGCTAGTTGCGACGTGGTGGTGAACTTCACCGACAGCGGATTGACCGTCGCGCCATTGCGATACAGTTCATAATGGAGATGCGGCCCGGTCGACAGGCCGGTCGACCCGACATAGCCGATCACCTGGCCGCGCCGCACCCGCTGCCCGCGATCCGCCGCGATCCGGCTCATATGCGCATAGCCGGTGGCCAGCCCGCCGCCATGCTGGATGCGGACATAATTGCCATGGCCGCCATGCCGCCCGGCATAGGTCACGACGCCGTCGGTCACGGCATAGATGGGCGATCCGTAGCGCGCGGCGAAATCGATGCCGGCGTGCATGCGGGTATAGCCCAGGATCGGGTGGCGACGCCGGCCATAGCCCGACGACATGCGCCCGGCGACAGGCGCGGCCAGCACGCCGCGCCGCTCGCCCACGCCCGACGCCTCGAACCATTCGGTGCGGCCGCTGCTGGTCCATTTCAGCATATCGACCGACTTGCCCCGCGCGCGGTTCAGGCCGGCATAGAGAAGTTCGCCCACCTCCACGTCGCCGGTTTCCGCCTGGCGATATTCGGTGACGATGTCATAGCGGTCGCCCGCGCCGATGGAGCCCAGGTCGACCTGCTTGGCGATCACGCGCAGGAACGCCTGCACCGCCTTGGGCGGCGCGCCGGCCGCGCGCGCGGACCGGTAGATGCTCTCGCCCACCACGCCCTGGATGCGCAGCGGCGTGTCGTCGACGCGGATCGGCACGCGCTGCACCGACAGCACCCCGCCCAGCCGCTCGAACCGCATGTCGAGGTCCAGCCGCGCGCGGAACGCCAGATGGTCCAGCGGCCGGGGCCGGTCGCGGCTGGCGCGGCGGCCCAGCACGATGTTGAGCCGGGTGCCGGGCTTTATTCCCCCGCTGATGTCCGCGCCCGCCATGCCGACCACGGCGGCGACGTCGGCGCTGCTGACGCCGGCGCGCGACAGAGCGCGGGCCAGCGTGTCGCTGCTCCCGACCTGGGCGCTCAGTTCGATCTGCGGCCGCTCGGGCGTCTCGCGCAGCGGCTGCACCGCATCGGTCGCGCCCATGCGATGCCCGCTGTCGCCGCCCAGCGCCAGGGGGGTGAGCATCTGGCTGCGCACCTCGTCATAGTGCGCGTCGCTCAGCGTGGGTCCGGGCGCGCCGGGCACCGGCTGAAATCCGGGGGACAAATAGAGAGCGCTGGCGCAAAGGCCGAAACAGGTAGCAAGCCCGCGAAACCATGTGCGGCTGCCGATCCGCTGGCCAAGGTCGGGGACCAGCTCCACATCCTCGGCCCAGTCGCGCAGCCGCGTGCGCCAGTCCTGCGGCCGCGCAGGCGCGACGGCCCGCAGCGAATCCGCCATCCACAGCGACATGGGCGCGCCGCCCTGCTGAAAACCGACCTGGCTATCCTGAAACAAACCCGCGACCCCCAAGGGCATCTGTCCGCCGCGACGCCCGCCAACCGCATATGCGCCCGCGCGGCCCTTGTGAAGCCTATGGGGTTAAAGCCGCATTAAGATGCGAGAAGCCGAGTCTGCCATGCGGTGAATTGCGCGTCGGCGCGGGGCCGGCCAGCCCCAGCAATCTACCCCCTCGGGGTGATAGTCGCGCGCGATGAAACACGGTAAGTTCTGTGTCGTGGACGCTGGAACCAGAGGGAGAGACTCGTCATGGCGACCTTCACATCCACCCCCGATCACGATGATGTCTTTCTCGGCACGGCGGAAGCCGACATATTTCATTTCCAGACCGCGCATATCGACTATCGCGACACGATCGTCGGCGGCACCGGCTCTGCGATCGACCGGCTCGTCTTCGATACTGCCGGCATCATATTCGATGGGCAGCTTCCGGGCGTGTCGGGCATCGAACAGGTGGAACTCGCCCATGGCGCCAATCGGCTGATCCTGGCCGCGGATATGGCCGCCACCGCCGCTGGCCGCACGGTCACCGTCCTGGGCGGCCGCGGCAACGATGTCATCAGCGCATTCACGTTCACGGCCCAGGATAGCGTCGACATCTCCGCTGCGAGCGGCGACGACATGCTCGTCGGGGGAACTGGCGACGACATCTTCCGCCTTGCCGCCCACGACCTCACCGGTGCTGACACCATCCGTGGCCGCGGCGGCAGCGACCGTCTGGTGCTGACCAGTGCGGGCGGGCTTTACGGGCTGCAACTCGCAGGCGTGACGGGCATCGAAGTCGTCGAGCTGACGCAGGGAACCAATCATCTGAGCCTCGCGGCGCACTGGGCGGACACTGCTGAAAATCGCACGATTACCGTCATCGGCGCCGATGGGGACGACAGCATCAACGCCTGGGGGTTCACCGCGGCCGACCATCTCGACGTGCAAATGGGCCTGGGCGACGACAGCCTCATCGGTGGCAGCGGAGACGACATCTTCCGCGTCGCGGCAGACGGCCTGAATGGCGGCGACAGCCTCCGGGGCGGCGCGGGACTTGACCGCCTGATCCTGACCAGCGCGGGCAGTCTCTACGGCGCGCAACTGGCCGGTGTCTCGGGCATCGAAAGCATCGAACTGACCGAAGGCGCAAATCATCTCAGCCTCGCGGCGCATTGGGCGGCAAGTGCGCAGGATCGCACCGTCACCGTGGCCGGAACGGATGGCGACGACAGCATCAACGCCTGGAGCTTTACGGCGATAGACCACCTCCACGTTCATGCAGGGCGCGGCAGCGACATGTTGCTCGGCGGGGCTGGAAACGACAGCTTCTATTTCGGCGCCAACGGCCTTGACCGCAGCGACCGCGTCACCGGCGGCGCAGGGTTCGACCAGACCATCTTCTCCGCGCCAGGCGCCTTCTTCGGAGACATATGGGATGGTCTGGCCGGCATCGAGCAGATCGCGCTCGCGGATGGCGCCAATTATGTCCAGCTTGCCCCGCATCTCGTCCGATCCAGCGCCGATCGCACCTTCAGCGTCATCGGCAACGGCGGGGACGACAAGATAGATGCGACCCTGTTCGGCTTCAGCGATCATGCGGACATCACCGCCGGCCGGGGCGACGATGACCTGTCGGGCGGAGCCGGGGACGACAGCTTCCGATTTGATGCAGACGCCCTCACGCTCAACGATATCGTCCAGGGCAATGGCGGTCATGATCGGATCGTCTTCGAAACGGCGGGCAGCTTCGATTTCTCCAGCAGTGAATGGTCGAAGGTCCTGTTTGTCGAGGAGCTTGTTTTCGCCAACGGATCCAATGACATCCTTCTGTCCCGCACCTACGGCTTCGGCGGCTTCGATGGCGACTTCTACATCACGCTCAATGACGGCGACGACCGGCTGGACGCTGCCGATCTCCACGACGGGCTTCGGATAGTCGCGGGCGCCGGGGACGATCATCTCATCAGCGGCTACGGAAGCGACACGTTCATCTTCCGCCTGGAGGATCTGACCAGTGCCGATTTCATCGATGGCGGCGATTCCTACTGGAGCTCTGACCGCCTGATCTTGACGACAGCAGGCCATTTTTCCGCGGCCAACTGGAATTCGGACAATGTGATGGCCGAACTTCAACTGGCCGACGGCGCCAATATCGTCGAACTCACCAGCGACATGCCGGATACGATCAGCGACGGGGCTGGCGACGACAGGATCGATGCCAGCAACGCCTGGTCCAAAACCATCTATCTCAGCGAAGGGGACGACACGTTCATCGGTGGCGCCGGTTATGATCATATCCTGATCGACGGTGCGGATTTCAACGAGCGCGATCGGATCATCGGCAACGGCGGAAACGATGTGCTGACCTTCCGCAGCGCTGTTCAGCTTTCCGAAGACGACTTCGCGCAGGTCAGCAACATCAGCGAGATCGAATTTCTCGGCAGCAACAGCAGGATCCTTCTGGGCGACACGCTGATCGCTTCCACCGGCGGCAATCACATCGAACTGCAATTCCAACACGGCGCCCAGGCCGACGCGTCGGCGGTGAGTGCGTCCAACGCCGTGACCTTCCTGACCATCAGCGGCAAGGACAGGCTGATCGGGGGAGCGGGCGCCGACAACTTCAATTTCTACGAAGGACCCGGCCTGTTTTACCGCAATTCCTTCGATGAGGGCGACGTCGTCGTCGGCGGAGACGGCGCCTCCGTCGACACCCTGATACTGAACTATGGCGACATCTATGATGCGGCGCTGCTGGCGGGCGTCTCGGGCATCGAGCGCGTGGAATTGCACGCCTATTATTCGTTCATCGAATGGTCCTACGAAGAGTTCACGTCGCCCGACTACAGCCTCGAGATCACCGATGCCCTCGTCTCCACCGCCCATGGCGGCCGACTGGAAATCGTCAGCGACTCTGGCGAAGATGTTCTCGACGCCAGCGCGCTGTCCGCGCCCTATGGCGTCGACATCGACGGCGGCCTTGGCGACGACCATCTGCTCGGCGGCGCGGGGCAGGATCGGCTGGAGGGCAATGCCGGCGCCGACATGCTGACTGGCGGGGCAGGATCGGACACGTTCATGTGGGCCGATCGCTGGCATGGCTGGGACAGCGTCACCGACTTCACCGCTGGCGAGGATCGGCTGGCCTTCGCATCCACCGGCTTCGCCCTGGCGGACGGGCGGCTCGACACGCTGGTGCGCGGTGATGCGACGGGCATCGCCGACCTCGGCGACGCGGATCTCTTTGTCTATGAAGGCCCGGTGATGGATGGCGACGATCTGCGCGCGATCCTGGCCGATCACAGCAGCGGCGGCGGCATTGGCGCTGGGCTGTTCATCGCCGCCGCGACGGCCGGCGGGCGCACGCACATCTACTATACCACCGATGCGAGCGGTACGATCGACGCGACCATTCATGACATTGCCGACCTGGGCTCGGGCGTTCTGCCTTCGCAGCTTGCGCTGTCAGACTTCGCACTGATCTGATGGGGGCGTTGCGGGGGCTCCCCGCCTCGCCGCTTACCGCGCCGGCGTCACTCGCTGGTCATAACCGGGCTGGCCGTCGATCTGCACGGTCAGTTCCGCGCTCTTAAATCGCGTCAGGCGCAGCGTCACGAAGGTTGCCGGCTGGTTTGCGGCCAGGTGCACGCGTCCGCGCTGCACCGCCTGGTTGCCCGCATGGGCGCCCGATAGGACGCGCAGCGCATAACTGCCCGTCACCGCCACGGGCGACAGCCCCCGGACCGTCAGCACGTCCATGTCCCCCTGCGGCGTCAGCACCGCTTCGACCGGACGGGCGGGCATCGGCTTGGCATGCATGGGCGTTGCTCCCGACAGGATCGCAAGGGGCAGGATCATCCAGCGCATCGCCCCCATCCTCAGCGCGGCTGGACCATGTCGACGATCCCGCCGACCACCGCATTCTGCATCGCCTGCGCCTCCGTCTCGCTCTCCTCCTGCGCCGGCTTCTCGCCCGCGCTGGCTGGCGCGCCCTGCAGCGCGGCGGCCGCGACCTGCTGATAATCGGGATCATCGACATCGGACCGGGTCGCGAGCCGGCGATCGGGCGCCAGATGGTCGGTGCGGATGCGCCCTTCGACCAGCAGCTTCTGTTCAGGCGACAGGGCGGTCGGCGCGGGCTTGGTGAATTCGGCCGAGCGCTTCTCGATCACGCGCGCGCACTGCGTCGGCGCGCCGGCATCGGCCGCCCCGGGATCACAACGATCGCGCCCTTCCACCACCTCGACAGCGCCCGTGCGGCCTTGGGCTGGCGAGGACAAGGGCGCGCTGGGCTGCGCCGTGCGCCCGCCGCGATAAAGCTGCGTCACGGGCCGGCCGTCATCCGCCGGGCCCAGCTGACGCACCGCCTGCACCGACTGGCGGCTATCCTCGGTCCGCACCGGAGCCTCGATGGCCGGCGCCGCGTCATTGCGAAAGGTCACGATGTCATCGACCGGCAGAGCCGGTTGCACGCGCGCGGCCGGATCGGCGATCTGCTCGACCTGCCCGACATCCTGCAAGGCCGGGGCGCCCGTGTCCTGCGCCGCGGCCGCAAACGGCGACGCCGCCATCAGCGACGCGATCATCATCCCGATCCTGCTTGGACAGCCCATCATCGCCGCTCTCCATGGACGCCCGCCCGCCGGTCGCGCGTCGCCTCTCCTCACTTGCCGCCAGCGCCGCCGGTCTGGTGGATCGCGATGGCGCTGCCGCCTTGCTGCTGAACGCCCAGGTCGGCATTGTAATTGCCGTCCTGCGTCCAGGTCAATTGATTGCCCGCGCCAGTCTGGCTGACGCTCATCGCATTATTGTCGCCGTTCTGCGCCAGCGCCGCCTGGTTGTCGCCGCCATCCTGCGTCAGCGCGACCTGGTTGCCATTGCCCGACTGGGCGATCGTCGCCTGGTTGCCGCTTGCCGCCACCGCGCGCTGGTCCACCACGGCGCTGTTGCCATGACCGATCTGGGCGAGCTTCAGCATATTCTGTCCCGCGCCCTGCTGCGTCACCCGCGCCGCATTGTCGTCGCCGCGCTGGAGGATCGCCGCGCTTGCCGTCTCGCCGCGCTGGTCGACATGGGCGACATTGCGCGCGCCCCTCTGCTCGACCTGCGCCGCCGCCCGCATGGCGGTCTGCACCACCGTCGCGCGATGATAGGATCCCACCTGCTCGATATAGACGCTGCGGCCGCTCGCCGCCGGAAGCTCCAGCACATAGGGCAGGCCCGGGCCGGTCGCGTGGGGCTGCGCCTTGATTGGCTGCGTCGCCATCGCCCCTGCCACGGCCAGCGCCACCAACGCCATCCTGCCGAACTTTCCCATCATCGCCTCCATCGCCTGCGGACATGGCCTGCTCGCCCTCCCCCGCGGGAAAGGGCGAGCAGGCCCTGCGCTTACATTGCGCCGGCCGAACCCTGGACGACGGTCGCGCTATGACCATTGCCGCTCTGGTTGACCCAGCTGTTGTTCAGGTCGGTCGTCTGAGTGACGGTCGCGCTGCTGCCGCTGCCCGACTGGATCACCGACGAATAATTGTCGGCGCCGTCCTGCGTGACTTCGGCCAGATGATCCGATCCCGACTGATCGATGAAGGACTCGTTGGACACGCCGCCCTGCGTCAGTTCGGCTTCCTGGCTCTGCCCGCGCTGCATGATGGTGGACAGGCCATCGTCGCCGCTCTGCATCACCGATGCATATTGGTCGGATCCGTTGAGCGCGGTGCCTTGGTCGATCGAGGACGTATTGCCATCGCCCACCTGGTCGACATAGGCGGCCTGGCTCCAGCCATATTGCGTCACGCTCGAGCTGTTGCCTTCGCCCGACTGGTCGATCTCGGCCAGGTGCGATCCCAGCACGCCCTGGTTGACCGACGAGTCATTGTCCTCGCCGCTCTGGTCGACGATCGCGTCGGACAGGGCGCCGGCCTGGGTGATGACCGAGTCATTGCCGTTGCCGCTCTGATCGACGGTGGCGTAATGCGCCGCGCCGATCGATCCGCCCTGGGTGATCTGCGAGTCATTGTCGTCGCCGGTCTGACGCACCATCGCGTCCTGCAGGCCGCCCGACTGGCTGATCCGCGACACATTGCGATCGCCGCTCTGATACACGCCGCGCACCGTCGCATCGTCGCCCGCGTCATTGGCGATGCCGCCCTGCGTCACCTGCGACTCATTATCCTCGCCGGTCTGCTCGACATTGGCGGTGTTGAGGCCAAGCCCGTTCTGCAGGATCGACGATTCGTTGAGCGACCCTTCCTGCGTCACGATCGCGACGTTGGAGCCCGAGCTCTGGATGATGCCCGACTGGTTGGTGTCGCCGCTCTGGCTGACATTGGCGTCATTGTCGCTGCCCGACTGGGCGATGGTCGACGTCAGGTCGACGCCCTGCTGGTTGACGAAGGCGTCGTCATCGTCGCCCGTCTGCAGGATGTCGGAGCTGTTGCCGTCGCCATTCTGCGTCACCTGCGCGGTGGCATCGTCATTATACTGACGGACGCGCGAATAGGCGTCGCCGGTCTGGTCTACGGTGGCGCTGTTATCGTCGTCGCTGGCATTGCCGAAGCTGCCGGTGCCATTGTCCTGCAGGACGATGGACTCCGCACCCGTGCCGGACTGGGTAACGGTCGCCGCATTGCCGTCGCCGCCCTGGGTGACGGTGGAGCTCGCGCTGGCGCCAGACTGGGTGACGGTCGCATTGGCGTCCGTGCCGGTCTGCGTCACGGTCGACCCGTTGCTCTGGGCCAGCGCCGGAACCGCTGCCAGGAAAGCGAGCGCCGACGCGCTCGCAAGAAGGATGCGCTGCATGATCTTGTTCCTTTATCTTGTGTGAAAGGAGGGATCAGCGCCGCGTCGCCACGACGCTGATCCCCTTGCCGATCACATGCCCTGCGTGACAGTGGCCGTGTTGTTTATGCCGGTCTGATTGACGACCGAATTGTTCAGGTCGGAACCCTGCGTGACGGTGGCGGTGTGACCCGAGCCCGCCTGCGAGACATAGGATTCGTTGTTGCTGCCGCTCTGGTCGACGCTGGCTTCGTTCAGTGCACCATCCTGAAGCACGGTGGAGATATTGTCGTTGCCGCTCTGGTCGACGCTGGCGAAGTTACCCGAGCTTGCGCCCGCGACCAGCGTGTTGGTCTGCGAGATGGTGCTCTGGTTGTTGTCGCCCGACTGATTGCTGCTCGCTTCCATCAGACGCGCGCTGATCGTGCCATCACCGCCGAATTGGTCGATCGTGCTGCTGTTGTTGCTGCCCTCCTGCGTGATCGACGCGGTGGCGACGCGCGGATCGGGACCACCCGCGGGATTGGGAGCATTGTTGACGCTCTGGTTGATCGACGCATCGTTGTCGCTACCGATCTGATCGACGAAGGCGTCGGACAGCTGGCCGGCCTGGGTGACATAGGCCTCGTTGCTGTTGCCCTCCTGATTGACGCCGACCATGCCGGTGTTGTCGCCGGCCGCATTGTCGAAGCCCGACTGGACGACGTCCGACAGGTTGTTGTCGCCCGACTGGTCGACATTCAGGTCGCCCGACGAACCGCTCTGGGTCGCGTAGGACTGGTTGTTGTCACCGCCCTGCGTGATCAGCGCCTGCTGGCCGTTGGTCTGGAACGGATTGCCGTCGTTGCGACCCTGGTTCAGCACCGACAGGTTGTCCGAACCGGCCTGATTGACCGCCGCGATCGAACCGTTCGACGTCTGGTTGACGGTCGAATCATTGTTGTTGCCGCTCTGCGTGACCGTGGCCGTGCCGCCCGCGTCGTCCAGCTGCGCGACGGTCGAATCATTGCCATCGCCGCTCTGCAGCACGTCCGCGACGCTGTCGGCCCCCTGCTGGTTCACCGACGAAGTGTTGACCGCGCCGCTCTGGATGACGCTTGCGTCGTTGCCGCCGGCGCCGCCCTGCGTGACATAGGACGTGTTTTCATAAGTGGTGCCCAGCGAACCGCCTTCAGGTGCACCATCGACGCCCTGGCTGACATTGGCGATATTGTCGTCCGAGGTCTGGTAGAGGCTCGAAAACTGGCCATCGTCGGCCTGCGACACTTCCGCCAGATTCCCGCTGCCCGACTGCACGACCGTCGAATCGTTGGTCGTGTTCACGAAGGAGGAGGTCTGGGTCTGCAGGACGGTCGCTTCGTTGGCGTTGCCGGTCTGCTGGACTTCCGACGTCTGGGTCGGGGCGACGCCCGTGCCATCGTCATCCTGCGTCACCGATGCGATATTGCCCGCGCCGGTTTGCAGGACGTTGGAATAGCTGCCGGTGTCACCAGCCTGCGAAACCGTGGCCGTGTTGTTGGCGTTTTCCTGCGTCACGAAGGACACGTCATTGGCGCCGCTCTGCGTGACGCTCGCGGTCTGCGTGTCGCCCGACTGGGTGACGGTGGAATCGTTGCTCTGCGCCAGAGCGGGGGCCGCAGCCAGCAGCGCCAGGGCCGAAACCGTAGTGTAGATGGTCCGTTTCATGGTTGTCATTCCTTGTGAAAAGGGTGATAACCATGCTGTCCCGAAGTAACTCTACTTCAGGGCCGCATGATTGGTGGCTCATTCATTCACTCATGCTCGCCCGTCGGAGCTTCCATCTCCGGCGGGCGAATGTTCACCTGGTTCTTGTCACGACGCGAAGGACACCAGGCGGTCCTCCGTATCTTCGAAACGCTGTCCGCCGCTCTGGCGGGCAATCGTCTCGTTAACGACCCACGCCCGGCCCTCCCTGCTTGGCTTTGCTCGAAGAGCCGGGCATTTCCTTCATCGGCACCTCGCGCGGCTTCATCTTCATGGGTGCAGCCTTGCGCGCGGTGTCCATCGCCGCCTCCACCTGCTTGGGGGTGAACACGCCGTCGCGCTCCTGTCGGTAGCGCCACAGCATCGGCCAGCCCGCCTGGGTGTCGGCGAAATTCCACAGATTAAGGTCGATCCCCTCCATGACGAGGCCATAGACCGCCTTCTCGATCGCCTGTTGCAGGGCGATATGGTCGGGTTCGTTGGTCGTCATGCCGACCTCCGCCTCCAGCAGCTCCTTGAAGCCCACGAAGCGAAAGGCGGACGCGCCCAGAGACTGCGACGCGATCGTCTTGGATGCGGTGACGGTGGTCAGCACCTCGCCCGTGCGCACCGAGATCGCGCGCAGATAGACGGTCACCGTATCCTGCCGATATTGCGTGCTGCCGCCGATCCCCAGAAAGGATGCGCCCGCGCCGCCCGTCACCGTATTCGTGTCGAAACTGATGATCCCGCCCTCCAGCAGCACGCCCGCGAACAGCATCGCCGGCAAGGCCTGCGGATTGACGTTATTCTCGCCCAGATAGCGCTCGCGCATCTCGCGGATGATCTGCCGCTCGTTCAGCAGGTTGCGCAGCTGCTCGCGCTCCACGATCGTGAACCATTTGCGGTTGCCCGCATCCTGCAACGCGCGCACCAGGATCGACGCAGCGCCCTGCGTCACCGCGCGCGACAGCGTCTGCGTGCCCCCCTCGCCGACCCGATATTGGCCGGTCTGGTCGGAAAAATTATAGACCGCGATCGCCACCGGCCGCTGCGGCGGCGGCAGGTCCATCAACTGGCGCTGCACCTGCGTGTAGCGCGTGTAGGACGCCATCGGGTCCATCGACGGAATATCGTCGCGGCCCGTCGTCGCCAGCGACATGCACCCGCTCAGCATCAGCGCCGCGCCCGAGGCCAGGAAAATCTGTCTCACCATGCAAAACCCCCCGCCCCTTCGTCAATTCACATCGACGAAGGTCGGCACGACGATGGTCGTCGTCTCGCCGGTCGCTTCGGTGAAGATGTTGATCGTGACTTCTTCCAGCCCCCGCACGAAGTCGATCGTCTGTCCCCCGAAGCTGATCGTGCCGCTTTCCTGCGGATTTTCTCCGAAGATCGCATCGACCAGCTGCGACGACAGGGCCGACAACAGCCGCGATTGCAACTGCCGGGCGAAAATGTCGGCCTGCGACGAAGATGACGTCGCGCTGGGATCACGATAGTCGTTCTGGGCATTGGCGGTGCCCAATATATGCGCCGAATTGAACGGATTGCCGCCGAAGGTCGGACTGATCGGATGGTGGACCAGATCCTGTGCATGGGCGACACCCCCCAGGCACGCAAGTGCCAGTGTCGAGACTACTACCTTTAACACGCCCCACTCCCACGAAAGGCTATGAAGTACTCGACCCGCTTATTAACGCCTCGTTAATCTTCTCGGCCGCGAGTCGCATCTACCATTTGGGATATGGGCGACGAATTTTGTCCGACTGTTCCAGCTTGGGGCAGTAGCGCCGCTTTGTCTTAATCGCGCCTTCCATGGGGGGCGTGGCACATGATCGGGATCGACAGAACTCGCCGGATGATGTCACTCTGGCGCGTGCAATCCATCTTGGCCGCGATCGCCTTCACCTGGTTGCGCACGGTGCCGACGCTGGTGCGTCGCTGCTCGGCGATCGCCTCCAGGTCCATGCCGCGCGCCATCGCCCCGGCAATCTCCGCCTCCGCGCGCCCCAGGCCATAAAGTTCGCGCAGCATCTCGCTCGCCACCGCGGCGCGCTGGTCGATGTCGGACAGGAACGCCACCAGCGCCTCGTTGCGGCCCAGGATGCAGCGCGTCAGCATCAGGATATAGGGCGATGCGGGCGATCGCTCGATCCGCGTCGTCCCCACCGTCCATAAGGGCGCGCTGGCCATGCGGGTGAAGAGCTGGCCGATGCGCACGACATTGTCGGCACGCGTCGCCGACAATTTCCCGCCGCCCAGCTTCAGTTCGTCGCCGGTCGCCAATATCCGTTCGCCAAAACGGTTCGAAAAGACCAGATGCGCCTCCGGATCGAAGATGAACATGCCGACGCAGGCCATGTCCACCAGGCCCAGCAGCGCCCCATGTTCCTGCCAGACCTGGTCCATCCGCTCGACGATCGGGGCCCAGCGCCGCGCCATCATCTCTTCGCCCGGCTCGTCCTGGCCACCTGCGCCATGCTCTTCGGGGCCATGGCAGGCGCCGGGCGAGCCTGCGCCGGGCCGGCCGGAGAAAAGCCGGCCGATCCCGCGCACGCTTCCCGCGCCCGCCTCGTCCGACGATGCCGCGCCCGGCGACACCGCTTCTATCCCGGTGAACAATTCCATCTGAAGAAATGTCATCAACTGCGCGTCGCCTGACCGCGCCGCATCGTCATCAGAGCCTGCCGCAACATCCCCCAGCAGCGGCTCCTTGCCGGTCCTGTCCTGCAAAACCCTCCCCCTCGCTGATCTTGATCAAATCTTTCTGCCGTCTGCCCCCGCAGAGAGAAATCCTTGATCGAGCTAACCCCCTTGGCCCTCATTATTTGACCAGCATAACGCAATAGTATGGCCGGTCAAATATGGTAAACGCCTATAAGCCTCTTCTTTACACTTATATGGCGCAGCTGGCCCTGTTCGCGCCATTACTGGCGCGAGGAATCCGCCAGGAGTCGGGCAATGCCTATTCCTGCGGCAGCAGCAGGCTGGAATCGCCGTAGCTGTAAAAGCGATAGCCCTGCGCGATGGCGTGGGCATAGACCGCCTGCATCCGCTCGCGCCCCATCAGCGCGCTGACCAGCATGAACAGGGTCGAACGCGGCAGGTGGAAATTGGTCATCAGCCCGTCGACCGCGCGGAACCGGTAGCCCGGCGTGATGAAGATGCGGGTTTCGTCGGCAAAGGGGCGGATCACCCCATCCTCGCCGGCCGCGCTTTCCAACAGGCGCAGCGACGTGGTGCCGACCGCGATGAGCCGCCCGCCCGCCGCGCGCGCGGCGTTCAGCCGATCGGCCGCCTCGGCGTCGATCCGGCCCCATTCGGCATGCATGCGATGGTCGTCAGTATCCTCGGCCTTGACCGGCAGGAAAGTGCCCGCCCCGACATGCAGCGTCAGCGTCTGGGTCAGCACGCCCGCGGCCTCGATCGCCGCCATCAGTTCGGGCGTGAAGTGCAGCGCCGCGGTCGGCGCGGCGACCGCGCCATCCTCGCGCGCGAACATCGTCTGATAATCGCTGCGGTCGCGCGCGTCGGTCGGGCGCTTGCTGGCGATATAGGGCGGCAACGGCATGGTCCCGGCCCGCTCCAGCAGGATTTCCACCGGCTCCTCGCCCTCGAAGTCCAGCGTCACGCCGCCATCCGCGTCGCGCGCGCCGGCGATCGCCGTGACATCCGCGCCGAAATCGATCCGATCGCCTTCGCGCACCCGCTTGGCGTTCCGCAGGAAGGCCTGCCATTGCCGCAGCCCCAGCCGCTTGTGCAGCGTCACGCCGATCCGCGCCTCGCCGCGCCGGCCTTCCAGCTGCGCCGGGATCACGCGCGTGTCGTTGAACACCAGCACGTCGCCCGCGCGCAGCAGCGACGGCAGGTCGCGCACGACGCGATCCTCCAGCGCCGCCGCGCCGCGCGCCAGCAGCAGCCGCGCCGAATCGCGCGGCGAAGCGGGCCGCAGCGCGATATTCTCCGGCGGCAGGTCGAAATCGAACAGGTCTACGCGCATGGCCGTGCGTCCGCGCGGGCGCCGCTTACTGCGCCGGCGGGGTCAGCGGACCGGACGGCAGCGCCTCGGGCGCGGCGGGCGCGGCGGGCGCGATCGGCGCGGTCACCGGCGGCTTGCCGTCGCTCTCGATCGACGCCTGCAGGATCACCGTCGGGTTGGCCGGCGGCTCGCCCTGGGCGATCGCGTCGACATATTGCATGCCTTCGATCACGCGGCCGAAGACGGTATATTTCTTGTCCAGCTGCATGCGCGGCAGGAACAGGATGAAGAACTGGCTGTTGGCGCTGTCCTCGCTCTGCGCGCGCGCCATCGACACCGTGCCGCGCAGATGGGGCATCGGATTGAACTCGGCCTTCAGGTCGGGCAGCTGCGATCCGCCGGTGCCGTCGCCCTTGGGGTCGCCACCCTGCGCCATGAAGCCGGGGATGACGCGATGGAATTTCAGCCCATTATAGAAGCCCTGGCGCGTCAGCGTCTTGATCCGCTCGACATGGTTGGGAGCGATGTCGGGGCGCAGCTGGATGCGCACGCGCCCGCCGCTCGACAGGTCCAGGTCCCACACATTCTCCGGCTCGACCGGCACGGTCGCGGGCGGCAGCTTGGGCGCGGTGGAGCCTTCCAGTGACTTGGCGTTTTCCTGCGCCCGCGCGGCAGTCTCCGCCTTCTTCAGATCCTCGCCATTGCCGCCGCCGCCACCCTGGGCGTAGGCCACGCCGGACGCGGTCAGGGCGAAGCCGATCGCCATGGTCTTGAGCGCGCAAGTGAAACGCATGAGGCAGAACTTCCTTGATCTGGGGTGCCGAAAGGGGCCGGTCATTTCCCGCCCTGATAGCGCGCTGATCGCGATTGGCAACTGAACCCAGGCTGAAACGACCGCCGGGCGGCGGCCTTCACCCCTCGCCCTTGCGCCCGATCTGGGCGACCCGCGCCTCCACCTGCGCGCAGATGGCGGGGCTGACGAACTTGTGGATCGGTCCGCCATAGAGCGCGATTTCCTTGACCAGCCGCGACGCGATCGGCTGCAACGACACGTCCGCCATCAGGAAGACGGTCTCGACCCGGCCGTTGATCTGCTGGTTCATGCCCGCCATCTGATATTCATATTCGAAGTCGGCGACCGCGCGCAGCCCGCGAACGATAACGCTGGCGCCCTGCGATTCGGCGAAGTCCATCAGCAGCGAATTGAACCCCACGACCACGATGTCGCTGTCGATGTCCGCGCATTCGCGCCGCACCATCTCCAGCCGTTCCTCGTCGGAAAACATCGGCGACTTGGCGATGTTGGTGGTGACGCCGATCACCAGCCGGTCGACCAGCTTCGCCCCGCGCCGGATGATGTCCATATGGCCCAGGGTGATGGGATCGAATGTGCCGGGATAGACGCCGATGCGCTGCCTGCTCATAAGTCTAGCGGTCCCTTTCCACGATATAGTCGGCGATCGCGCGCAGCAGGTCGGCCTCCGCGCCATGGCCGCGCAGATGCTCCTTGGCCTGCGCGACCAGCATATGTGCCCGCTCGCGCGCCGCCTCGACGCCCAGCAGCGACACGAACGTCTCCTTGCCCGCCGCCGCATCCTTGCCCAGCGCCTTGCCCGCCAGCGCCACGTCGCCCTCCACGTCCAGCAGGTCGTCGGCGATCTGGAAGGCCAGGCCGATGTCCCGGGCATAGCCGTGCAGCTTGGTCCGCGCGCCCTGCGGCAACCGCGCCATGATCGCCGCCGCCTCGACGCAGAAGCAGATCAGCGCCCCGGTCTTGAGGTTCTGCAGCCGCGTGACGGTGGCCAGGTCGAAGCGGGTATGCTCCGCCTCCAGGTCCATCATCTGCCCCCCGGCCATGCCCGCCGGGCCGCTGCACATCGCCAGCGCCTTGACCAGCTCCACCCGCACGAACGGGTCGGGATGCGTCTCCTCGTCGGCCAGCACCTCGAACGCCAGGTCGTGCAGGCAATCGCCCGCCAGGATCGCCGTGGCCTCGTCATAGGCCTTGTGCACCGTCGGCTTGCCCCGGCGCAGGTCGTCATCGTCCATCGCCGGCAGATCGTCGTGGATCAGCGAATAGACATGGATGCACTCGATCGCGAGCCCGACACGCAGCGCCGATTCGCGCGAAATGTTGAATAGGTCGCAAGCCGCCTGCACCAGCAACGGACGCAGCCGCTTGCCGCCGCCGATCGCTGCATGGCGCATCGCTTCGTACAGCCGCCGCCGCGGATCGTCGGGGATGGCGAGCAGCCGGTCGAACGCCATGTCGATCTGCACTGCAACATCGTGCGCCCGCGCCTTCATGTCGGCGCCCGCGCCCCCGCTCCGGGTCATGCAGGTCAGTCCGCGCCGAAGGGCTGGGCGCCGGTCACCGCGCCATTGGCATCGACCGTCAGCTTGGCGATGCGCGCCTCGGCCGCCTGCAGCCGGTCGGCGCACCGCTTGCGCAATTCCTCGCCCTGGGCATAGAGCGCGATCGACTCGTCGAGCGGCACGTCTCCGCTTTCCAGCCGGCGCACAATCTGTTCCAGCGCGCGCAGCGCGTCCTCGAAGGACAGGGTCGATGGGTCGGGGGTGGACATATCCTCAGCCATCCGCCTGCATTGGCCGCGCCCACGTCCCCGGTCAAGTGCGCAGGCGTTCGGCCAGTCCCGACCCGCGCAATCGCGCCCTTTGTCATGAAAGCGTCATGACGTCATTTCAGGGGGCATGGCGGTTAATCCATGCTTTTGCGTTGACGCAGCATGTTGCACATGCACATAAAAGGATCGCTATGAAACTCTATCTCCCCATGATCGCCATGGCCGGCGTCGCCCTGCTGTCGGCCTGCAACAAGAATGACGAACCCGAAGTCGTGGGCGGCCCCGCCGACCCGATGGCCGAACAGCTCGCCAACGCCGCGCCCGTCGAACTGCCGCCTTCGGTCAAGGCGACCAAGCAGTATCGCTGCAAGGACAACAGCCTCTACTTCGTCGACTTCATGACCGACGACAAAACGGCCAACTTCCGCACGAAGAAGGGCGGCGAGCCGACCCAGCTGAAGGCGGCCGAGGCTGGCCAGCCCTTCACCGCCGAGGGCGGCTACGAAGTGTCGGGCCAGGGCGACGAAGTGCAGATTGCCGTCCCCGGCAAGAATGCGCAGAGCTGCCACGTCTGATCGACGGACGCTTTTCGTCTGAAAATTTCAGGGCCGGTCCTCGCAAGAGGCCGGCCTTTTCCTTGTCCGGCTTCGCCTTGCCCTATTCAGGGCCTTCGCCCACTTCGACCGGGTCGGGCCCGAAGCGATTCGGTCCTCGCGTGCCGCCCATGACGAGGAAGACCAGCAGCACCAGCCCGCCCAATATCGGGATAAAAGCCAGTAACAGCCACCATCCGCGGCGATCCGTATCATGCAACCGCCGCACCATCACTGCCAGATGCGGTATGAAGATGCCGAGCGCAAACAGCCCCGTCAGCGGTCCGCCATGGCTGCGGTAGACCGCACTTGCGCTCCATGGTCCGGTCTGCACGAATTGCTCCGTCACGGCCAGGCCCAACGCCGTCTCCAGGATCGACAACGCGATCATCGACAGCACGATGAACAGCCAGAACATCCAATATTCGCGCGGCCGCGCCCGCCCGTTGAACCGCGCATAGCGCCGCAGCGGCAATATCATCCAGTCCCATGCGGTCATCGGTGCGCCTCCTTGCAACATTGACCGCGACCTTAGCCCTGAATCGCGACCAGCGCAGCCTTCCCATTGTGAATCCGCGACGCCCTCGCTAAAGGCGCGGGCATGTCCAGCACCGCCACCCAGATCACCCCGGAAGTCGTCGCCGAACATGGCCTCAGCCCGGAAGAATATGACCGCGTCCTGAAGGCGATCGGCCGCGAGCCGAACCTGACCGAACTCGGCATCTTCTCGGTGATGTGGTCGGAACATTGCTCCTATAAATCCTCCAAGATCCATCTGATGAAGCTGCCCACCAAGGGGCCGCAGGTCATTTGCGGCCCGGGCGAAAATGCCGGCGTCGTCGACATCGGCGATGGCCAGGCCGCCATCTTCAAGATGGAAAGCCACAACCACCCCAGCTATATCGAACCCTATCAGGGCGCGGCGACGGGCGTGGGCGGCATCCTGCGCGACGTCTTCACCATGGGCGCGCGCCCGGTCGCGAACATGAACGCGCTGCGCTTCGGCCGGCCCGACCATCCCAAGATGAAGCATCTCATCGCTGGCGTGGTCCATGGCATCGGCGGCTACGGCAATTGCGTGGGCGTGCCGACCGTGGGGGGCGAGGTGAACTTCCACCCCGCCTATGACGGCAACATCCTGGTCAACGCCATGACCGTGGGCGTCGCCGACACCGACAAGATCTTCTATTCGGCCGCCAGCGGCGTCGGCAATCCGATCGTCTATGTGGGTTCCAAGACCGGCCGCGACGGCATTCACGGCGCGACCATGGCCTCGGCCGATTTCGGCGAGGATTCGGAGGAAAAGCGCCCCACCGTCCAGGTCGGCGACCCCTTCACCGAAAAGCTGCTGATCGAAGCCTGCCTCGAACTCATGGCCTCGGACGCGATCGTCGCGATCCAGGACATGGGCGCGGCCGGCCTCACTTCCTCCTCGGTCGAAATGGCGTCGAAGGGGGGCGTTGGCATCCACCTCAACATGGATGACGTGCCGCAGCGCGAAACCGGCATGACCGCCTATGAAATGATGCTGTCGGAAAGCCAGGAGCGCATGCTCATGGTCCTGAAGCCCGGCCGCGAAGCCTTTGCGGAAGGTATTTTCCGCAAATGGGAACTGGATTTTGCCGTCATCGGCCATGTCACCGACACTGGCCGCATGGTGCTGGAGCATAAGGGCGAGATCGTCTGCGACATCCCCCTTGCCCCCCTCGCCGACGACGCGCCGCTCTATGATCGCCCGTCCATGCCGAAGGACGCGTACAAGCTCTGGGCCAAGGTCGAGCCGCTGGGCGAAACGCCCGAAAGCGCCGACATCGGCGCTGACCTCGTCACGCTGATGGGTTCGCCCGACATCGCCAGCCGTCGCTGGATCTGGGAGCAATATGACCATATGGTCGGCGCCGACACGGTGCAGCGCCCCGGCGGCGACGCCGCGGTGGTCCGCGTCCATGGCTCGAACAAGGGCATCGCGATCAGCACCGACTGCACGCCGCGCTATTGCTATGCCGACCCTTATGAAGGCGGCAAGCAGGCGATCGCCGAATGCTATCGCAACCTCTCGGCGGTGGGCTCGACCCCGCTCGCCGTCACCAACTGCCTCAACTTCGCCAACCCGCAGCGCCCCGAGATCATGGCGCAGCTGACCGGCTGCCTGGAAGGCATGGGCGACGCCTGCCGCGCGCTCGACTTCCCGATCGTCTCGGGCAACGTCAGCCTCTACAATGAATCGAAGGCGACGGGCGGCGGCTCGGCAATCCTCCCCACCCCGGCGATCGGCGGCATCGGCCTCCTCGCCGACATCGACATCATGGCTACCGTCGCCTTCAAGGACGAAGGCGACGCGATCTGGCTGATCGGCGGGGAAGGCGCGCATCTGGGCCAGTCGATCTGGCTGCGCGAAGTCGCCGGCCGCGAAGCGGGCGACGCACCCCCGGTCGATCTCGCCGCCGAACGCGCCCATGCCGACATGGTCCGCGCGCTGGTCGCTGAAGGCACGGTCAACGCGGTCCACGACATATCCGATGGCGGCCTGCTCGTCACCATCGCCGAAATGGCCCTGGCCGGCGGCAAGGGCGCGACGCTCGACGCCCCGCTCACCACCGCCGCAGCCTTCGGCGAGGACCAGGCCCGCTACATCGTCACCGCCCCCGCCGGCGCCGACATCCCGGGCGCCACGAAGATCGGCACCGTCGGCGGCGACAGCGTCGCCGGCGTCGCACTCACCACCCTGCGCACCGCCCATGAAGGCTTCTTCCCCGCCCTCATGAACAACGAACTCTGAACCCGTCCCGCGGAAGCGCTGCGGGACGCTTGTCGAACAACCCTGTCGCTCGTCGGCGCTGCGATCGTGCCGAATCGACAGCTATGCAACACCACCCCGTCGTCCCCGCGAAGGCGGGGACCCATCTCTCGCACACAACTGGCTTGCGACCTGCGGTCCCGCTTTCGCCGACCTGACCAGTGTGTAACAAACACGGATGCGCCGCATCCGCCAGCCCTGCGTCTATATCCTGGCGAGCAAGCGCAATGGCACGCTTTATATCGGCGTCACCGCCGACCTCATCCAGCGCCTCTACCAGCACCGCATTGGCGCCGCCCCCGGCTTCACCAAAGATTATCAGGTCAATCGCCTGATGTGGTTCGAACATCATGGCACGATGGAGGAAGCGATTCTCCGCGAAAAGCGCCTCAAGAAATGGAACCGCGCCTGGAAGATCAGTCTGATCGAAGCCTTGAACCCGCACTGGGACGACCTGGCGATCGGCCTCGGCTTCCCCCGCCTCCCCGACTGACAGCGCCATCCGCCTCACAGAGCGTCCCCCTCGACCCGCACCCAAGTGCCGCAGCCACACTGGATTCCCGCCTCCGCGGGAACGACGAAGAAGAAGCCTCCCCCCTCGCCCCGCAAAGGCCGGGACTCATTTCGCGTCAGGAGACTGCTAGGCGGCGGCGAGGCAGCTCTCAACCAGCACCCATCGCGAGGACATCAACCTCACCCACGCCGCGCCCCCGCTAGCGCGCACCCCGCGCTCAGGCACGTCAACGGCTCACCACCTGCTCGGAAACAACACCCTGTCCCGTCGTCCCCGCGAAGGCGGGGACCCATCTCGCGGCAGGGAGACCGACGCTCCCTTCGCGAGACCGCCCGGCCGCGCCCGGATCACTCCCGCCGCAGGATGAACTCCGCGTCCGTCCAGTCGCCGACCTGGAACCCATATTCGCCTACCTTGGCAAAGCCGCGCCTGGCATAGACGGCCTGCGCCCGCGCATTGCCGGACCAGACGCCGAGCCACAGCGGCCCCGGATATGCCTGCGCCAGCCATTCCAGCGCCGCGTCCATCAGCGCCCGGCCCACGCCCTGCCCCTGCGCCGCGTTCAGCGCATAAAGCTGGTACAGCTCGCCCTGCTGCGCCGACGCCTCGGGATGCGGTAATTTGCACGGGCCCGCATGGGCATAGGCGACCAGCCGCCCGTCCGCCGCTTGCGCGACCCAGCTGGCATGGCGCGGATCGGCCAGCTCGCCCGCCACGGTCGCGAGGCCATAGCTCTCCGCCTCGAATCGCGCCAGGTCGGCGGGCGGATAGGGAATGGCGAAGCCGTCGAGGAAGGTCTCGCGGAACGCCGCCAGCTTGAGCGCGGACAGCGCCGCGCCATCGCTCGGCCCGGCGCGGCGGATGGTCAGAGGAACAAGGGACATGCCCCAGCATAGGCAGGCGCGCGCACCCCGCGCAACCGGCGCAAGCGCGTCACGCCGGCTCAGTCACCCGCCCGAACAGCAGCTGATAGGCATCCGCACCGCCCTGCGCTTCATAGGTCGCCATCACTGCGCGCAATTGCGCGGGCGCGAGCGGCCTGCACCCCGCGCTCGGCACCACCGCGCCGATGCCCTTGAGATGGGCGATCAGCTCGCGCGCCCCGCCGCCGTCCAGCACGACCGTCTCGTCAAAGGCGAAACTGTCCGCATGGCCCCGCAGCATCGCCCGCAATGCATCGAGCGAAGGATAGTCGGGCACGCCCGCCTCCAGCCCGCAGGCGGCATGCGCGGCGCGCCATCGCGCGAAGCTGCCCTGTCCCATGGTGGAGAAGATCAGGCTTCCGCCCGGCCGCAACAGCGCCGCCAGCCGCGCGATCGCCGCCGGCAGGTCGTCGAACCACTGGAACGCCAGGCTGGACAGGATCAGGTCGAACCATGGCCCGTCGAAGGCCGGCGCCTCCCCGTCCATCGCCAGGAACCTGCCCGCAACCAGCCCGCCCGCCGCCGCCTTGTCCAGCATGCCCGGCGACAGGTCCGTCACGATGATCTCCGCGCCCGGCCAGCGCGCCTGGATGTCACGAGTCAGCAATCCGGTGCCGCAGCCAATCTCCAATATCCGGTGCACGCCCTGCGGCCTTTGCCGTTGCGCCAGGTCCGCCACCAGCCGCGCGGCAAAGCGCTGCGGCCCGGCATGATCGTCATAATGCGCCGCCGCCGCGCCGAACGCGTCGCTTATCCGTTGCTTGCGGCCCTCGATCATGGCTAGGCCCCTTGGCAGAGGCGCGCGCCGCTGACCAGTGGCGAACAGCCCATATTGCCAAGGACCCTCTGCCCATGTCGCCCTCCTCCCGCATCCCCGCCATGGACGTTCTGCGCGGCTGCGCGGTCATGGGCATCCTCTGGATGAACATCACCGCCTTCGCCCTGCCGCAAAGCGCCTATTCCAACCCGGCGGCCGCTGGTCCGCTGTCGGCCGGGGACATCGCATTCTGGGCCGCCAGCCTGATCCTGGTCGATGGCAAGATGCGCGGTCTGTTCGCCATGTTGTTCGGCGCCTCGATGCTGCTGCTGATCGATCGGGAGGAAATGGCGGGGCGCAATGGCGCCCGCACCCAGTTGGTGCGCGCCGGCTGGCTCTTCGCGATCGGCGTCGCTCACTATTTGCTGCTCTGGTGGGGCGACATATTGATGCTCTATGCGCTGGTCGGCCTGGTCGCCCTGCTCTTCGCCCAGCGCGAGCCGCTGGCGCTGGTCAAGGCCGCGTTCCTGCTCTTCCTGCTGCATTTCCTGCTGGTCGCCGGCTTCATCGCCAGCCTCTATGCCTGGAGCCACGCGCCTGGCGATGCGCAGGGCTTCACGCGCTTCATCGCCGCCCTGTCCGATCCGGGCAGCCCCGCCATCCGCCAGGAAATCGCCCTCTATCGCGGCGACTTCCTGCCGATCCTGCGGCACAAACTCGCCGGCCTGCCGGGCGACTGGCTGTGGAGCTTCACCATGACCGCGCTCGAAACGCTGGGCTTCATGCTGCTCGGCATGGCGATGCTCAAGGGCGGCTTCCTCACCGGCCGGTGGGACGCCGACCAATATCGCCGCACCGCGCGCCATTGCTTCGCCATCGGCCTGCCGCCGATGATCGCGCTGGCGCTCTGGGTCTGGTGGAGCGGTTTTGCCCCGCTCACCGCGCTCGGCACGGCGCTCGCCTGGTCCTTCCCCTTTCGCATTCCCCTGAGCGTCGGCTGGGCCGCGCTCATCCTCTGGCTGCTTGCGCGCGCGCCCACTCACGCCCTCGTCGAGCGCCTTGCCGCCGCCGGCCGCCTGGCGCTCAGCAACTATCTGGGCACCAGCCTTTTGATGACCGCCATCTTCTATGGCTGGGGCCTGGGCAATTTCGCGCATGTCCGCCCCGCCGCCCTGCCCCTGTTCGTCGTCGCCGGCTGGGCGGCGATGCTGCTCTGGTCGCAGCCCTATGTCCGCCGATTCGCGGTCGGCCCCGCCGAATGGCTCTGGCGCAGCCTGGTCCGCGCCCAACCGCAAAAGATTCGCAGAAGCAGCTGATTACTATTGCGACCCATTATCATGTCCGCTATCTCTCCTTGCATCGGGAGAGCATCTCTATGGTCGTCTGCGTCTGTAATGCGATTCGGGAAAAGGATGTGCGGGAAGCCGCGCGCAACGGCGCGGACACGCCGTGCAGCGCCTATGCCCAATATGGTCGCCGCCCCAAATGCGGTCAGTGCGTATCCTTCGCGCGCACCATCATCGCCGCCGAACGCGCGTCGGCCTGACAGGACTGCAAATCATCCGCAAGCAACAGACGCGAACCCGACGCAATAGCGCACGGGAAAAGCGCTAATTTTCAAGGCTTTTCGGCTTAACAGGCCGACGCCTTGCCGTTATACTCCGCCCGTTCCCCATTATCCCGGAGTATAACGCCATGAAGGGCGACCCGAAGGTCATCGATTATCTGAACGAGGTCCTCAAGAACGAGCTGACCGCGATCAATCAATATTTCCTCCATTATCGCATGCTCGACCATTGGGGCATCAAGAAGCTCGCCAAGTTCGAATATGAAGAGTCGATCGACGAGATGAAGCACGCCGACAAGCTGGCGGAGCGCATCCTCTTCCTCGACGGCCTGCCCAATTTCCAGCTGCTCGGCCGCCTCAAGATCGGCGAGACGGTGGAGGAAATCCTCAAGGCCGACCTCGAACTGGAATATGAAGCGCTGCCGGTGCTGCGGGATGCGATCGCCTATTGCGAATCGATCCGCGACTTCGTCAGCCGCGACCTGTTCGACTATATCCTCAAGAGCGAGGAAGAGCATGTCGATACGCTGGAAACCCAGTTCGAAATGATCGAACGCATGGGCATCCAGAATTATATCCAGCTGCAAAGCAAGCCGGCGGAGGACTGACCGCCGCCGGGCCGAGGCATCGGTTCATGGGGCGTCCCTGCAAAGGGGCGCCCTTTTTTCGTCACAGCAGCGCGTCGAGCAGCCCGATCAGCGGCAGGTCGGCAGGCGGCATGTCGAGCGCATACATCTGCGCCGGCCGCTTCCACGCCAGCGCGGTCGCGTGGCGCGCCTCGGCGACGCCGCGCCACTTGCGGCAGACATAGAGCAGCAGCAGCAAATGCCGGTCCCCCAGCGGTTCGCTGGCGAAACTCGCCGGCGCCAGGCAGCTTTCCTGTGTCTCGATGCCCAGCTCCTCCTCCAGCTCGCGCACCAGCGCCGCCTCGGGCGTCTCGCCGGGCTCCACCTTGCCGCCGGGAAATTCCCACAGCCCCGCCATCGGCTTGCCGGGCGGGCGCTGCTGCAACAGCACTCGCCCATCGCCGTCGATCAGCGCGACCGCAACCACCATCAACGGAGAAAAAGACGTCATACAGGTCCGACCAGTGGGATTTTGTTAACCGTCCTGCCTTTACACCATCGGCGGGGACTGTCTGCAGTGAAGTGGGAATGGCATGCGCGGGCTTATCGGCCACATCGCCCGTCGGGGGCTTCTGAAATGTGAAAAGGGCGCGACTGCGGTCGAATATGCTCTCATCCTCGCGATGATCGTACTCGTCATGATTGTCGCGCTGTCCAACGTCGCCAACCGCACGATCCACATGTGGGACGACGTCGAGACCAAGGTTACCGAAGCTTAACCATCAGTTTTTGACAGTCGCTGTCGCCCATTAAACATTTCTCAACAGACTGGCGCTATTTCCATCCTCAGCTGACCACGAATTACCAAGCGGGGCGGCCGGGTAGTTTACATCGAGCTTATGTCCACCAAGGAGACGTAACATGCAGTTCATCCGTAAGATGCTGAAGAACGAAAAGGGTGCCACCGCGATCGAATACGGCCTCATCGCCGCTCTGATCGCCGTTGCCGCCATTGGCGCCATGACCAGCCTGGGCAGCAACCTGACCAACACCTTCAACAGCGTCAGCGACAATCTGGAACAGTAAGTCGCGACTCTGACGGAAAAAAGGGGCGGCGGACATCCAGTCCGCCGCCCCTTTGCTTGTGCGCTCACCAGCTGACGATCTTTACCTTCTCGCCCGGCCGCAACGTCGCGTTGGCGCTCAACCCGTTGATCGTCAGGAACCGCTCCAGCGGATAGTCGCTATAGGCCATGCGCCGGCTCAGCGACTGCACCGTGTCGCCGGCCTTTACAGTCACCACATCGACGCGGCGCGGCTTGATCGCCGCCGCTTCCTTGGCCGACAGGCGCTGCACCGATTGCACCATCGACGTGAACGGGCCGATGCCGCGCCCCGCCGGCGTCAGCAGCAGGAAATGATAGGCTTTGCCGCCGCCGAAATCATAAGCGAAGACGGTGGCGTCGACCTGGCTCGACTGGCTCGTCGCGCGCACTGTGCGCCAGGCGGCCGGAATGCCATTGACGCTGGTGCGGCTGATCTCGCCCGCCGGTACGCCCTTCCCTCCGCCCAGCGCCGACAGCACATTGTCGACATAGGCATTGAGGTCGCCGCGATAGGCCGCGGCGCTGAACTGCGCCTGCCCGCCAGATCCGGTGATCGACACCGCATCCGTGCCATTTTCCATTCCGAATCCGCTTGGCGCGGAAAAGCTCAGGCGCAGCTCGGGATGGCGGAACCGGCTGCCGTCGATCACCCCCTGCTTGGGATCGTCGCCATAGAGCACGCCGTCCAGCGCCATCAGAAAGGCATCGCGATTGCGCGTCGTGCTGGTCGACCGGGTCGCCTGCGCCTCGCGCGCCGCGCGGTCCACGCGCGACGCCGGATCGGGGTGCGTGCTCGCCCATTCCGGCATGGACCGGGCGCTTCCCGCCACTTGCGCGTCCAGGTTGCTCTGCGCGGCGAGCGACGCCAGCATGTCGGACAGCGCGCGCGGATCATAGCCGCCCGACGCCAGATAGCGGATGCCCAGATCATCCGCCTCATATTCCTGGCTGCGCGAAAATTTGAGCGTCAGCAACTGGCTGCCCGTGCCGATCCCCTGCTGGATCAGCCCGGCAAAGCCCGAATCGCCCAGCAACGCGCCGGTCAGCACCTGCAGCAGCGCGCCGCCGATCGCGTTGCGCTGCGCCGCCTTCTGTCGCCTTTGCCCATGCTGGGCCGCGACATGGCCCACTTCATGGCCCAGCACCCCGGCCAGTTCGGCCTCGTCATTCATCAGCGCCATCAGCTGGCGCGTCACATAGACATAGCCGCCCGGAATGGCGAAGGCGTTGTTGACCGGAGAATTGAGCAGGGTGACGGTGAAGTCGCCCTGCGCGTTGGACAGGCCCGATTGCACCGCGATCCGTCGCCCGACCGTCTCGACGTAACGCGCCTGCGGCCCGGCATAGGCGCCGCCAAATTCCTTCAGCAATTCAGGATGCTGCTTGGCGCCCGTCGCCTTGTCCTGCTGGCTGATCGAGGACGTGGTGCGGATCGCCCGCTGCTGCCCGATCACCGCCGGCGCGCTCAGCGCAATCGCGACAACAGCGCCGGTGCAGCCCAGCGACATCTTCCAGTTCATATACCCTCACCCTTCGCCGTTACCCTGACGTAACAAGCGATTGTGGCGGGACGTTCCCGAAAAATGCCAGTTTTCTCCCGACGGGCCGTGCCCGCGCGGCGATCAGGCGCCGATGGCCAGGAACTTGTCCGCCCGGTCGGTGCGCAGCGCATCGGCATCCATCGCGTCGAGGGCGTCCAGCTCCGCCTCGATCGCCGCGCCCAGGCTGGCGATCGCCTGCACCGGCTCGCGATGGGCGCCGCCCACCGGCTCGGGCACGATCCGGTCGATCACGCCCAGCCCTTTCAGATGCTGCGCCGTCACCTGCATCGCCGTCGCCGCGTCGCTCGCCTTGTCGGCGGTGCGCCACAGGATCGACGCGCAGCCCTCGGGCGAAATCACCGAATAGACGGCATGTTCGAACATCAGCACCCGATTGGCGGCCGCCAGCGCGATCGCGCCGCCCGACCCGCCTTCGCCCACCACCGCCGCGACCATCGGCACGCCCAGCTTCAGGCAGGCCTCGGTCGACCGCGCAATCGCTTCGGCCTGGCCGCGCTCCTCGGCCTGCACGCCTGGGAAAGCGCCCGACGTGTCGACCAGCGTCACCACCGGCAGCCCGAAGCGGTCGGCCAGTTCCATCAGGCGGATCGCCTTGCGATAGCCCTCGGGCTTGGCCATGCCGAAATTGTGGCGAACGCGGCTGGCGGTGTCGTCGCCCTTTTCATGGCCGATCACCATCAGCTTGCGCTCGCCAAGCGTCGCGAAGCCGCCCAGGATCGCCTGGTCGTCGGCAAAGGCGCGGTCGCCGGCCAGCGGCATGAAATTGTCGAACATGCCCGCGACATAATCCTTGAAGTGCGGGCGGTCCGGGTGGCGCGCCACCTGCGTCTTCTGCCAGGGCGTCAGCTTGGCATAGGTGTCGGCCAGCAGCTTGGCCGCGCGCTGCTCCAGCGTGCCGATCTCGCCATCGATGTTGATGTCGCCCACGCTCGCGGTGGCGCGCAATTCCACGATGCGCGCTTCCAGCTCCGCGATCGGCTTTTCGAATTCCAGAAAGCTTACCATGGCGGATGGCGTTAAGGCGATGGCGGCGCGTCGTCAACGCGGCGTTGCGGCTGCCGCATCGTCATCGTCGCCAGCGGGTGGCGCTGGTTCACCAGCTCGACCAGCCGGCGGCTGTCGACATGGGTGTAGATCTGGGTCGTGCCGATATCGGCATGGCCCAGCATCGCCTGCAAGGCGCGCAGGTCCGCGCCCCCTTCCAGCAGGTGGGTGGCAAAGGCATGGCGCAGCACATGGGGGCTGACCCGCTCAGGCGCGATCCCCGCCGCGCCCGCCAGCGCCTTCACCAGCTGATACAGGCGGATGCGGCTCAAATGGCTCTTGCCCGACGGGAACAGCCAGGGGCTCTCCGCCGGGACGTGCGCCAGCCAGGCGGAAACTGCCGCGCGCGCCCGGTCGGAAATCGGCACCAGCCGCTCGCGCGCGCCCTTCCCCTTCAGGATCAGAAACGGGCGGTCGGCCGCCAGCGCGCGGCGCGGCAGCGACACCAGCTCGGTCGCGCGCAGCCCCGACCCGTAGAGCAGCTCGATCAACGCCGCCAGCCGCAGGTCCAGCGGCGCGGGATGCGCCCCGTCCAGCCGCTCGGCGATCAGCGCGAACAGCCGATCGACCTCCGCCGTCGACAGGATCTTGGGCAGCGGCCGGCGCGTCACCGGGCGCGGCAGCGCGGCGGACGGATTGTCGGCGCGCAGCCCCTCCTCCTCCAGAAAGGCGTAGAAAGCCCGCAGCGCCGACGCCTTGCGCGCCACCGAAGACGCCGCCAGCGTCGCCCAATGCGCCGCCAGCGCGCCCAGCCCCTCCTTGGTCGCGCCGGCGATCCCGCCCAGCAGGTCCGCCGCGCCGTTCAGGTCGGTGCGATAGGCGATCAGCGTGTTGCGCGACGCGCCGCGCTCCGCCGCCATCATCTCCAGAAAGCGGTCGACCAGGGCGGCATCCTCCTGCCCCATGGTCAGGCCCGGCTGAGCGCCTCGGCCGCGATCATCCGCGCCTCGGGGTCCAGGCCCACCCGGTGCAGCGCCGCCACCACATGATAAAGATGCGCGGGGGGCAGGCGGCTCCAGTCATTGCCCTGCATGCCGACCGCCGCCAACAGCGCGACTGTCGCCTTTTCGCCGCGCTGCGCCGCCGCGCCGATCGCCCGCGCCCAGCGGCTGTCCGCGTTCAGCGTGAAGCCCGCCTCCTGCGCCAGCGACGCCGCCTCCTGCGGCGACAGGCGCGACAGGCCGGCCAGCGCCCCGATCAGCATCCGCCCCTTGTCCGCGCCCGCCTCCTCGACATAGGACGACACGCGCCCGCTGCCGATGTCGACGACGGTGCTCGGCGCGCCCACGGCCAGCAGCGCCCAGACCTGGCTCGCCCCCGCGCCATCCAGCTGGCCGATCGCCCGCGCCCAGCGCGCGGCGTTGCGATCATATCCGGCGGTCAGCATCGACGCGATCAGATTGGCCGCATCGCGCCCCTCGGCCTTCGCCACCGGCAGCGCCGCCGCCGCGCGCGCGGTCGCGATCAACCCGACATAGTCGGGCTGCGCGCCATCGCCCCACCAGTCGCGCATCGCGCCGATCCGATCGCCCACGGTCGCGCCGGCATAGGCGGTGCGCAGCGCATCGACCCGATCGGCGACGTCGCCCGATATGTCGCCTTCGCTGTCCAGCTGACTGTAGAATCCGACCAGCGCCGCGCTCGAAAAGACGCCCAGCCGGGCGGCGATCTCCGCGCCCGGCCGCCGCCGCAAGGGGCTGAGCGCCGGCGCGCGCGCTTCCCATGCCCGCACATGCGGCCCGACCGTCGCATAGAGATCATCGGGTATTTCGACATTGAGCGCCGTCGCCAGGCCAAAGCGCCAGGCCGTCAACCGGTCGACGCCATCCCATTCGATATTGACCGATCGCCGCGCATTGAATCCGGTGCCGACCACCTTTTCCGCCAGACGATAATCGATGCCCCGCACCACGCCCCGGCGCTGCGCCTGATTGAGCGCGCCGCTCGCGCTGCCCTGGTCGCCCGACAGCGCCGGGCAGATCGCCCGCGTCATGTCCCATCCCGGCGCCTTGCTGGTGCGCAGCGCACCGGCCGACAGCGGGCACAGGCCGGCCGGATCGGCGGTCGCTAGATAGGTTTCCATCGCCACGGCGTAGAGGCGCGGGCTGTAGCGATCGGGATCGACGCTCTGCACCATCATCCGGGCGCTGTCCGCCTCGCCCATCCGCAGCAGCAGCCAAGCGCGCTCGGCGGCCCAGTCCGCGCCGTCGATGTCGCGCGGTGTGTCGGTCGCGCTCAGCAGTGCGCGGCGCAGCAGAATGGACGCCCATCGCGACACGATCGGCGCATGGGTCCGCTGCATCAGCGTCGCGAGATATTTGCCCGATTCATGGCCGAAGGCGTCGGGCTCGAACCCGCGCGTCTGCGGCGTCAGCGGCCCGATGCGGTCCAGCGACCGGCGCGCGCTGTCGGGCAGGTCATATTTCGCCTTTTCCGCCGCGATTTCCTCGGGCGTCAGCTCATCCTCGGCCGCATTGTCGGCCTCCTGCGACAAAGCGGCGGTCAGCGCGGGATCGAGCGGCTGCACCATCGGCACCGGCGCCGGCGTAGCGGGAGTGCCGGGCGCAGGCGCAGGCGCGCCCGGCGTCGTCGGCGGCGCGGGCCGCGCCGGCTGCGGCGCGGGCGCCTCGGGCGCATCGCCAAAGCCGGGCGGCAGCAGCGATTCGGGCGCCTGCTGCGCCACGACGGGCAAGGTCAGGGCGAGCGCGAAGCTGCCCAGCGCCCATTTGGCGTTCGCCCGCGGCCAGCGCATCGGCCTTACTGACCCAGCTTCTCGGCGGGGATGATCTTTTCGACGCGCTGCTGCGGCTTTTCGCCACCGCGCGACCAGAAGAAGGCGAGCAGGGCGACGACCAGCAGGACGATGATGATGGGGATGATCGGCAACCGGCCGCCACGGCGACGCGAACTGCCCTCGAAACTGCTGAAGTTGCGATTATTCTTCATAGGTCCTTGGCTTGGCTGTCCGGGCCTGCAAGGCCGGATGACATGGAAAGATGCGATTTGCCTCTGTGACGGCTGGCTGTATAGCCCCGCCTGCCATGCAACGAAACAGCAAAATCCCGGAGAGCAACGGCCGGCGCGGACCCATCGTCCTGGTGGGCATGATGGGCGTGGGCAAGTCGACCGTCGGCCGCCGCCTCGCCGCGCGCCTGGGCCTGGCCTTCGTCGACGCCGATGAGGAGATTGAAAAGGCCGCCGGCATGAGCGTGGCCGAAATTTTCGACCGCTATGGCGAAGCCTATTTTCGCGATGGCGAACGGCGCGTCATCGCTCGCCTGATGGACGGCGCGCCCAAGGTGATCGCCACCGGCGGCGGCGCCTTCATGCAGGAAGAGACGCGCCGCCTGATCCTGGACGCGGCGATCGCGGTCTGGCTCGACGCCGACATCGACATATTGGTCGATCGCGTCGGCCGCCGCGACAGCCGCCCGCTGCTCAAGAACCGCGATCCGCGCGCGGTGCTGACCGAACTGGCGGCGCTGCGCAATCCCATCTACGCGCTCGCCCCCATCCACGTGAAGAGCATCGCCGCCCCGCACGAAGTCGCGGTGGACCGCATCATGGAGCAACTGACCGCATGGCATTAGTCCGGGTCGCGCTGGACGCGCGCAGCTACGACATCGTGATCGAACAGGGCGCGCTCGACCGCGCCGGGGACCGGCTCGCTTCCTATGCGCGCCAGGGTCGCCTCGTCGTCGTCACCGACGCCCATGTTGCCGCGGCCCAGCTGCCCCGGCTGGAAGCCAGCCTGCGCGCCGCCGATGTGGCGATCGAGCCCATCATCCTGCCGCCCGGCGAACAGACCAAGAGCTGGCCGCATCTCGAACAGCTGCTCGACGCCCTGCTCGCCTTGGAAATCGAGCGCGGCGATCACATCGTCGCCTTAGGCGGCGGCGTCATCGGCGACCTGGTGGGCTTTGCCGCCTCCATTCTCAAGCGCGGCTGTCACTTCGTCCAGGTGCCGACCACGCTGCTGGCCCAGGTCGATTCGTCGGTCGGCGGCAAGACCGCGATCAACACCCGCGCCGGCAAGAATCTGGTCGGCAGCTTCTATCAGCCCGCGCTGGTCCTGATCGATCCCGCGACGCTCGACAGCTTGCCCCCGCGCGAAACCCGCGCCGGCTATGCCGAAGTCGTCAAATATGGGCTGATCGACGATCCCGCCTTCTTCGCCTGGTGCGAAAGTGAGGGCCATCGCCTGCTCGCCGGCGATGCCGACGCGCGCACCTGCGCCATCGAAAAAAGCGTGGCTGCCAAGGCCGCGATCGTCGCCGATGACGAGCGCGAGACGTCGGGCCGCCGCGCGCTGCTCAATCTCGGCCACACGTTCGGCCATGCGCTGGAGGCCGACACCGGCTTTTCCGACCGGCTGCTGCATGGCGAAGGCGTGGCGGCGGGCATGGCGCTCGCCTTCCGCTATTCCGCGCGCCTCGGCCTTTGCCCGGCCGAGGACGCCGCGCGCGTCACCGCGCATCTTCAGGCGGTCGGCCTGCCGCACGATCTCGCCAGCGCCCATGTCACCGCCGATGGCGCCACGCTGGTCGGCCATATGCTGCATGACAAGAAGATGGCGGCCGGAACCCTGCCCTTCCTGCTGGCGCGCGGCATTGGCCAGACCTTCCTGTCGAAGGACGTCGCGCTGGACGATGTCGCCGCCTTCCTCGATCAGGATCGCGCCGCCGCGCTATAACAGCGCCGCCCTACAGCGCCTTCTCGTAGATCTGGTAGATCTTGTTCACCCGGCTGTCGATCGCGTCGGCGATCGCGTTCATGCCCTGATTATCGTCCAGCACCCAGCCGATCTCGCCGCGGGTCGCGCCATAATGGGCGATGGCGTTGCGGCGGATATATTCGATCATCATGAAGGCCAGCTGGCTCGCCATGCGGGAACTTTGCAGCCGCTGCACCACGCCCATCAGCGGCACGCGCATCGTGCGCACCTGCGGCTTCCTGAGCCAGCGCAGCAGCTTGATCCAGCCGAAGGGGAAGAGCGACCCGTTGAGCGGCGCGATCGCCTCGTTGAGGTCGGGCAGCGTCATCATGAAGGCGACCGGCTCGCCGTCCAGCTCCGCCACCATGATCAGGTCCTCGAATACGATCGGCTTCAGCTTCTTGCCGGTGTGGGCCACTTCCGCATCGGTGATCGGCACGAAGCCCCAATTATTGCCCCAGGCATCGTTCAAAATGCCCAGGATGATCGCGGCCTCCTGGTCGAACTTCGCCTTGTCGACCTTGCGGATGCGGATGCGGCCATTCTTCTCGCCCGACTGGACGATGCGCTGGATCAGCGGCGGGAATTGCTGCGTGATGTCCAGCTCATAGGTTTTGAGCTGCTTGACCGGCGCATAGCCCGCGCCTTCGATCATCGCCTGATAGGCGGGGCTGTTATGCCCCATCATCACCGTGGGCGGATGGTCATGCCCCTCGATCAGAAGCCCCGGCTCTTCCCAGATGGACAGGGAAATCGGCCCCAGCACCCGGCTCATGCCCTGCTCGCGCAGCCATTGCTCGGCCGCCGCGATCAGCGCGTCGCCCACCGCCGCGTCCTCCGCCTCGAACAGGCCGAAATTGCCCGTGCCCGGCCCCATCCCCTGCTCGACCGGCTGGCCCAGCGCCAGCTCGTCGATATGGGCCGACACGCGCCCCACCACCCGTCCGCTGCGCCGGGCAAGGAAATATTGCGCCTTGGCATGGCCGAAAAACGGGTTCTTCCCCGGCGTCAGCAGCTCCTTCACCTCGGCCTTGAGCGGCGGCACCCAATTGGGGTCCTTGGCATACAGCCGCCAGGGCAGGTCGATGAAAGCCTTCTTGTCGGCCTTGCCGGATACGGGAGTGATAACCAGATCAGTATGCGCCACAGGTGCCGCCTTCGAGCAGGGTTGCAAAAATGATGCGGTGCAGTTCGGCCCATGTTTGCGCAATGTCAATCATGCGCGTGCCGGCAGTGGTTATGACGGTAAACATGACATGGTGCTGCCATGAATATAGCGCATTTGGAGATTAGGACCGGCCGCATGACAGTGCATGATCCCATCCTTGCCGCCGCGCAGCGGGCGCGCGCGGCGATCCCCGACGACACGGCGATGCTGCGTGCGGCCGCCGAACTGGCGCGCGACTATGCGCTCGCCAATCCCCGCATCTACTGGACCGATCTCCTGGCCTCGGCGCTGGTCGGCTGGAGCGCGCTGGCCGGCGCGATCCTGGTCGACAATGTGGCGATCGCGCTGGCCTGCGGCCTCGTGTCGATGCTGGCCCTCTATCGCGCGGCGAGCTTCATCCATGAGCTGACCCATGTCCGCAAGGGCGCCCTTCCCGGCTTCCGCCTGGGCTGGAACCTGCTGGTCGGCCTGCCGCTGATGATCCCGTCCTTCATGTATGAAGGCGTGCATACCCAGCATCATGCCCGCACGCGCTATGGCACGGCGGATGACCCGGAATATCTGCCGCTCGCGCTGATGAAGCCTTGGTCGCTGCCGCTCTTCATCCTGGTCGCCGCGCTCGCGCCGATCGGGCTGATCCTGCGCTTCGGCCTGCTCACGCCGCTCTCGCTGCTGATCCCCGCGCTGCGGCGCAAGGTGGTGGCGGAATTTTCCGCCCTCTCGATCAACCCCGCCTATCGCCGCCGCGCGCCCGAAGGGGATTTCGCGCGGCAATGGGCGGCGCAGGAAGCGGGCGCCTGCGTCGTCGCGCTGGCGCTGGTCGGCAGCGTCTTCGCCTTCGGCTGGAAGCCGCTGCTCGTCTACATGGCCGTCCATTCGGCGATGACCGTCATCAACCAGCTGCGCACCCTGGTCGCGCATCTCTGGGAGAATGAGGGCGAGGCGATGACCGTCACCGCCCAATATCTGGATTCGGTCAATGTTCCCCCGCCCGGCACCCTGCCCGCGCTCTGGGCGCCGGTTGGCCTGCGCTATCATGCGCTGCATCACCTGCTGCCCAGCGTTCCCTATCATGCGCTGGGGAAGGCCCATGCCCGGCTGATGGACACGCTCGACATGGACTCGCCCTATCGCAAGGGCAATTATGCCGGAATGATGCCGCTGGTCGGCAAGATCGCGCGCAGCACCATGACGCGCGGCGCCTGAACACGCCGCTCGGCACATTTTTTCGGTTGCAGCTTGAAACCGGCAACCGCGCACCCATATCGCGGTTGTTCCGGTCTTTCCCCTCCCCCTCATGAGGACCGGGACGCCCCCTCAAGGAAGGCCCCGTGCGACACCCTTGGTCGCCGGGGCCTTTTTGCTGCCTTATTCCTCGGTGCGGAACAGCAGCGTCTCGCCGACCAGCAGGAACAGGAAGAAGGGCGCCCAGGCGGCCAGGACCGGCGGGTAAGCGCCCAGATTGCCCATCGCCAGCGAGAAATTGTCGGCCACGAAATAGGCGAAGCCCAGCGCCATGCCCAGCACCGCGCGCATGAACAGCTGCCCCGATCGCGCCAGGCCAAAGGCCGCGACCGATCCCAGGATCGGCATCAGCAGCGCCGACAGCGGCCCCGACAGCTTGTGCCACAGGCTGCCTTCCAGCTCCGCCGTCGGCCGCCCCGCGTCGCGCAGGTCGGCGATCGCGCTCTGGAGTTCGCTGAAGGTCAGCGCATCGGGATCGACCTTGGCCAGGGTGAACTGATCGGGCCGGATGTCGCGCCCGAACCGCACCGTCCCCACTTCCCGCACTGTGCCGCGCGCCACGTCGAACTGCCGCGCGCCTTCCAGCACCCAGCTTTTCGACGCCGCGTCATAATGGCCGCGCGGCGCCTCCACGATCGTCGTCAGGCTGTTGTTGACCCGGTTGTAGATCTCGATCTGGCGCAGCTGCACGTCGCTGCCGCGCCCGGCGACGATGGCGACATTGACCAGATTGTTGCCATCGCGCACCCACGGGTTGGACTTGACGCCGCTGTCGGGCGGGATCGGTCCGAAATCGACCGCCTCCCACGCGCTCAGCGCGGCGGTGGAGCGCACCACGATGCGCTCGTTGAACACGAAGCTGATGATCGACACGCCCAGCGCCGCGAGCACCAGCGGCGCCAATATCTGGTGCGCCGACAGCCCCGCCGCCTTCATCGAAATGATCTCGCTATTCTGGTTCAGCGTCGCCAGCATGACCAGCGTGCCCAGCAGCACCGAAAAGGGCAGAAAGCGGGCGACGATCTGCGGCGCGCGCAGCCCCACATAATGCCACAGCTGCGGGTCGCCATTGCCGGGATAGGACAGGATGTCGCCCGAATTGCCGAGCAGGTCGAGCGTCTGGAGCACGACCACCAGCAGCGCCAGCACGGCGAAGGTGCGGGTCAGGAACAGCCGCACCATATAGAGGCTGATCTGGCGCGACGGGAAGAAATTGAGGTTCATGGGTCAGGCGGCTCCTTCCGCCGAAGGACGCCGACGGCCCAGCCTGATCAGCCGGCCGATCTGCTTGCCGATCTTGGCGAAGGCGAATTCCAGCGCCGCGATCGGCTGCCCGCCGGGGCGATGGGCGATCACATGATACATCCACAGCACCAGGCCCGACGCCAGCAGGAACGGCCCCCACAGCGCGATGATCGGGTCGATCTTGCCCAATGCCCCCACACTTTCGCCATATTGGTTGACCTTGTGGTAGGTCACGATGAACACGATCGACAGGAACACGCCCAGCGCCGACGTCGATCGCTTGGGCGGGATGGCGAAGGCCAGCGCCGCCAGCGGCAGCAGCAGCATGAACACCACCTCGACCATGCGGAAATGGAAATTGGCGCGCACCTCGTTGCGCAGCTTGTCGGGCGTCGCTTGATTCTTGCCGATCACCACCAGTTCGGGGATCGTCTTTTCCCGGTCCACGTCGCGCCCGCGAAACGCTTCGATCTGCGGCAGGTCGATCGGCAGGTCATGGCTCGAAAAGGACAGGATGCGCGGCGTCTTATATTTGGGCGCGTCGTTCACCAGCACGCCGTTGCGCAGGCGGAATATGATGACGTCGGGATCGTCCGTCGCCAGGAAGGTGCCCTGCGCCGCCGTCACCGCCACCGACTGGCCGTCGCGGCTGGTCGCGCGCACGAAAATGCCCTGCAGGTTGCGGCCCTCGTCGCGGCTGCGCTCGATGCGCAGCGTCATCCGCTTGCCGAGGTTAGTGAACTCGCCGACCTTGATCGACGCCCCCAGCGCGCCCGACCGCAGCTCGAAGCGCAGCGCCTCATAGGCATGGCGCGACAGCGGCTGGACGAAGCCGACGATGCCGAAATTGATCAGCGCCAGCGCGATCGCATACATATAGGGCACGCGCAGCAGCCGGCCGTAGGACAGGCCCACAGCCCGCATCACGTCCAGTTCCGAGGACATGGCGAGCTTTCGGAACGCCAGCAATATGCCCAGCATCAGCCCGATCGGAATGCCCAGCGACAGATATTCCGGCAGCATGTTCGCCAGCATCCGCCACACGACGCTGACCGGCCCGCCTTCCGCCGCGACGAAATCGAACAGGCTCAGCATCTTGTCGAGCACCAGCAGCATCGCGGCGATCACCAGCGTGCCCAGCATCGGCACGGCGATCAGGCGGGCGAGATATCGGTCGGTGGCGGTCAGCATTCTCTAAGTCGTCGTCCCATCACCATGTTTTGGCCGCAAACCCCGCCCATATGCGGTCGAGTAAGTTTGCGGGGCGAACAGGGGCTCGCCATCCGATCCATGCGGGTGGCTATAGCTTCCAGGAGTCTGATGGTCATGGTAAAAGTTGCAATGGGTCTGATGTCGGCGGCGGCGATGCTGGTCGCGGCGCCTGCAATGGCCCATGGCCAGGAAATCCCGAACGATCTCGACCGCTGCGGCGCCGATGCGCGCGGCCCGGCGGTGCTGGTCGACGTGCGCGGCTTCGCCGCCGCCACCGGCAAGGTGCGCGTTCAATCCTATCCCGGCACCAAGGCGGCCTGGCTCGAAAAGGGCGAATGGATCAATCGCATCGACGTGCCGGCCAGGCCCAGCCATGGGGCCATGCGCTTCTGCATGCCGGTGCCGCATGCCGGCACCTATGGCATCGCCGTGCGGCATGACCGCAATGGCAATGGCAAGACCGACATTTCCAGCGACGGCGGCGGATTTTCCAACAATCCGTCGATCAGCATCTTCAACCTGGGCAAGCCGAGCGTCAGCAAGGCCGCGTTCCAGGCTGGCCCCGGCGTGACGAAAATCACGATCAACCTCCAATATATGTGATCGAACAGCCATGGTCTGCGTCGCGCTTTTGTCCAATCCCAAGTCCACGGGCAACCGGCAGACCCTTCCGCGCGTCCGCAGCTACTGCGCCAGCAATCCCGACATCTTCCATTATGAAGTGGAGCATGTCGACCAGATCGGCCGGGCGTTCCAGACGATCGCCCGCGTCGATCCCGCCGTCATCGTCATCAATGGCGGCGACGGCACGGTGCAGGCGTCGCTGACCGAACTCTATCAGGGCGAACATTTCACCGGCCGGGTGCCGCCGATCGCCGTCCTGCCCAATGGCAAGACCAATCTCATCGCGCTCGACCTCGGCATCCATGGCGATCCGATCAAGGCGCTGGAGCGGATCGTCGCCATCGCCAAGTCGGGGGTCGACGACCATGTCGTCGCGCGCGAACTCATCGCCCTGTCGGACGGCGCGGTCGGCAGCCGCCCGGTGCTGGGCATGTTCCTGGGCGGCGCGGGCCTGGCCGACTATATGCTCTATTGCCGCAACCAGATTTATCCGCTGGGCCTCTCCAACGGCCTCAGCCACTTCATCACTGCGGTGGCGGTGATCGTGTCGCTGCTCTTTGGCATCCGCGCCCGCTTCCTCCCGCCCTCGGGCAAGCCGGTCAGCATCTCGCTGATCCGCGACGGCCAGATTGCGGGCCGCTTCGCCGTGCTGATCGTCACCACGCTCGAACGGCTGCTGCTGGGCGTCCAGCCGGGCGGCAGCAGCCGCGGCAACATGAAGCTGATGGCCGTGGACCAGAATATCCCGGCCCTGCTGCGCCTGATGTGGGCCAGCCTGTGGGGCCGCGTCGGCAAGGCCAAGATGCAGGGCATTCACCTCGAACAGGGCGACATGATCCGGATCGAGGGCGATCATAGCAGCGTCATCCTGGATGGCGAACTGTTCGAAGCCTCCGAAGGCCGCCCCATCGTCCTGCGCTCGACCGAGCCGGTCCCCTTCCTCCGCCTCGCGGCCTGACGAGCCCCGTCAGGCGAAGGCCGGCGCCGCCAGCGCCAGCGCATGGTCGCGAATGCCGGACGGCCAATTTCTTGAAAGCGCCGTGAACCGCGCGGCATCCTTGGCATAGAGCGCCCGGATCGCCTCCTCATAGCCGGGCCGGTCGCCCGCCATCGCCGTCGTGAAATGATAAGCCGCGTCCATCGCCGCGCGCGGGGACGTCGGCCCGGCTTCCGCCTTGCGCGCCTCGTCCACCAGCCGTCGCAACACCGCCGAAGCGCCGCCCGGCTGCTGCGCCAGCCAGTCCCACTGGCGGGGCAGCAACGTCACCTCGCGCGCCTGGACGCCCAGCTTGGGCCGTCCCCGCCCGCGCGGCGCCTGCGGGGCGGAATCCTGCAGGTCTATATCCACCTGCCGGCCGGTCCGGTCGTCGAACAACAGGATATTCTGCGCGTCGTCGCCCATCGCCTGGAGCGCGGCGCGAATTTCGCCCTTGTCGCCCGTGGCGATCCACAACTCGCCGGCGAAGGCCGTCAGCGTCCCATCCATACCGAATCTCCTTCGGCGGGATATTTATTACCCGGATTTTATTCCGTCAATTAAACCCGGATAATATTCAGGCCGGGCGCAATTCGACCCAGGTCGGGGCATGGTCGCTCGCCTTTTCGCGCCCTCGAAAATCGCGGTCGACCTGCGCGTCGATCAGGCGGTCGGCCGCCGCCGGGCTCAGCAGCAGATGGTCGATGCGAAAGCCCGCGTCGCGCGGCCAGCTATTGGCCTGATAGTCCCAGAAGGTCCACACGCCGCCGGCGGGGTGGCGGCTCAGGATCGCATCGGTCCACCCGTCATTCAGCATCCGGCGATAGGCCGCCCGGCTTTCGGGCTGCATCAGCGCATCGTCCTGCATCGCCTTGACCGAAAATGTGTCCACGTCGCGCGGGATGACATTATAGTCGCCCGCCAGCACCGCCGGCACTTCCTCCGCCCAGATTTCCGCCGCGCGCCGGCGCAGCCGCTCCATCCAGCGCAGCTTGTAATCGAATTTCGGCCCCGGCTGTGGGTTGCCGTTGGGCAGGTAGATGGACGCGACCCGCACGCCCTTCACATCCGCCTCGATATAGCGGCTGTGCGCGTCCTCGGGCTCCCCCTCCAGTCCGCGCCGCACCTCGACCGGGGTTTCGCCCCGCGCCAGGATCGCGACGCCATTGAACCCCTTCTGCCCGTGCCAGATGGCGCCATAGCCCGCTTCCTCGATCTCCTTGGCGGGGAAGGTTTCGTCGCTGGTCTTGATCTCCTGCAGGCAGGCGACGTCCGGCCGCGTCTCGTCCAGCCACTCCAGCAGGCGCGGCAGTCGCGCCTTGATGCCGTTGATGTTGAAGGTCGCGATGCGCATGAAAAGGCCGTCCGTTCAGCAAGGGGATATGCGCCTGCCTACGCAGCCGCGCCCGCCTTTTCAAACGGAAGAAGCGTCAGACCGAAAAGCTGGTGCCGCAACCGCAGCCCGCGGTCGCATTGGGATTGGTCACCTTGAACGCCTGCCCGCCCAGGTCCGACACGAAATCCACCGCCGATCCGCGCACCAGGTCGATGCTGACGTCATCGACCACCAGCGTCACGCCATCGCGCTCGACCGCCATATCCTCGGGTTCGATCGCCTCGGCCAGGCCGAACCGATATTGAAAGCCCGAACAGCCGCCCCCTTCCACCGACAGGCGAAGGATGGCGGGCTTGCCCTGTTTGGCGGCGATCGTCGCGACGCGGGCGGCGGCGGAGGGGGTGAGGTCGATGTCGGCCATGGGGATCAAGATAGGATCAGGCAAAAGGCCCGGCAACCCATGGGGCGCCGGGCCTTTGCGAATTTCCGGAAAAGCGGCGTTCAGTCGGCCGCCTGTTCCTCCGCCTTGGTCGGGCCGCCCATGGCGACCGGCGGCTTGGTGTTCATCGCCACCAGATAATCGGGGCCGGACACGAAGGGGATGGGGTTGATCGCCGCACCGTCGACGCGGACTTCATAGTGAAGATGGCTGCCGGTCGAGCGGCCGGTCGATCCCATCAGGCCGATGATCTGGCCGCGCTTCACATAGCTGTTCGAAGCGACCAGCAGCTTGGACATGTGGCCGTAGCGCGTTTCCATGCCGCTGCCATGCGTGATCTGGACCAGATTGCCATAGCCGTTCGCCCATCCGGCGCGGCTCACCACGCCATCGGCGGTTGCGTAGATCGGCGTGCCCACCGGACCCGGGATGTCGATGCCCTTGTGCATCCGCGCGCCGCCGTTGAACGGATCGGACCGGACGCCGAAGTTGGAGGTCAGCGACAATTTGGCGACCGGGCGGCCTGAAGGGATATAGGCCGACGCCTTGGTCGTGCCGTCCAGGCGCTGCAGGCTGGCGAAAAGATTGGCGAAACCCGCGTCATTCTGATTGGCCTGGGTGCCCGCAGGCACGTCGCCATAGGGATCGTCATCGTCCGTGGCGGCCTGGGCCGGGGCGGCGGCGCAGAGCGCGCCCACCATGCCCATGGTCCCCAGAAGGGTGAAAAATTTCGACGCGGACTGGAACATAAGCGATCCGCGCGCATTGACCGAGTGAAGAACCGACATGCAGACCCCGACTATCAGCCGGAGACTAATGTCTCTCGGCGCTTCCCGTGTTGTGTGTTTGGCGACATGAGCCGCCCCCGCTGGAAATGCAGACTGCAAATCGCCGCTCAGCTTGCAAGCGCGGCGTAGAATTCTTCCGTCAGACCGGCCTGCCGACGCGCCGAGTCGTTGAACGGCGGCTTCAGGCTTCCGCGAAAATGGCGTTTCACAAGCATTTGATAATGTGCAGGCGCCGTTAACCCTCTTCTGTTCGTCGCCCAGTTGAACCAGTTCGTCCCTGCCGCGACATGCCGAATCTCGTCTGTCACAATGCGGCGCAGGATGCGGCCGGACGCCATGTCCCCGACGTCCTCGAACCGCGTCACCGTGGCCGGCGTGATGTCGAGCGCGCGCGCCTCCAGCACCATCGGCACGATCGCCAGCCGGGCGAGCGCGTCCCCCGCCGTCTCGCGCGCCGCCTCCCACAGCCCGTCATGCGCAGGCAGGGCGCCATAATGGCTGCCCATCTGCCGCAACCGCCGGTCGATCAGCGCGAAATGCATCGCCTCGTCCGCGCCGACGCGCATCCATTCGTCGGTGAAGTCGGGCGGGAATTCCCCGCCGAACCGGCCGATCAGGTCGAACGCCAGGTCGATCGCCACGAATTCGATATGGGCCAGCGCATGGAGCATCGCGATTCGCGCCCGTTCCGATCCCATGCGGCCGCGCTTGGGCATGCGATTGGGCGGCAGCAGCATGGGCGCGTCCGGGCGCGCCGGCATGTCGGGCATCGCCGCCTCGAAACCGTGGCGCAGCCGGCCCAGCCGCCACGCCCGCGCCACCGCGCGCGCCGCCATCAGCTTGGCCTGCGGCTCGGGCGTCAGCAGCACATGCGCGCAGGCTGCGCCGACCGTTCCCAATCCCGGCGGCAGGCTCAAAGCGCCCTCACCGCCTCCAGCACCTCGGCGGCATGGCCCTTGACCTTCACCTTGGGCCAGACCCGCTGCAGCGTGCCCTGCGCGTCGAACAGGAAGGTCGATCGCTCGATCCCCATATATTTGCGGCCATAGAGCGACTTTTCGACCCATGTGCCGAACGCCGCGCATGCTTCGCCCGGCTCGTCCGAGGCCAGGATGACGCTGAGGCCATATTTCTCGGAAAATTTCTTCAGCTTGGCCGGCTTGTCCTTGGAAATGCCGATCACCGGCACGCCAGCGGCGGCATAGTCGTCGGCCAGCGCGGTGAAATCCCGCGCTTCGTTGGTGCAGCCGGGCGTGTCGGCCTTGGGGTAGAAATAGACGACCAGCGGCTCGCCGCGATAATGGTCCAGCGCAAAGTCCACGCCCTCCACATCCTTCAGCGTCACGGCGGGAATGGCGTCTCCCTGCTCCAGCATCATGCGTCCTCCTGATAGGGCGCGGCGATCGCCGCCCATGTGTCCCGCACGCATTGCCGCGCCTGCGCATAGCTTGCAAGCAGCGCGTCCCAGTCCGCCTGGCCGCAGGCGCGCGCCACCAGCGGCCGCGTCGCTTCGGGCGGCTCGGTCGATCCGGGCGACACCAGCCGCGACACGACCAGATAGCGCGTGATGAGGTCATGCGCCGCGATCAGCGCCGCGGGCAGATGCCCCGCCTCCACCAGTTCCGTCAGCGCGACCGACAGGTCGGGATGGAACGCCATGCCATGGCGGAACTGGGTGACGTGGATCAGGAATTCCAGGTCCACCAGGCCGCCGGGCACCAGCTTGATGTCCAGGTCGCTTGCCGGCGGCTTGTGGCGCGCGATCTCGCCGCGCATCTTGACCGCCTGTCGCGCCAGATCCTCGACATCGCGCGGCCGCTCCAGCGTCGCCTTCAACACCCCGTCCAGCCCCGCGCGCGCCTGCGCCGATCCAAAGACCGGCCGCGCCCGGGTGAGCGCCAGATGCTCCCAGGTCCACGCCTCCTCGCGCTGATAGCGCGCGAAACTGTCGATGCTGACCGCCAGCAGCCCCTGCGCGCCGGACGGGCGCAGCCGTGTATCGACCTCGTACAGCGGCCCCGACGCTGTATGCACTGACAGCGCATTGGTGATCCGCTGCCCCAGCCGATTGAAATATTGCGTAGCCCCCAGCGGTTTGGCGCCATCCGATTCCGCCAGGAAATCGCCGGTGAACAGATAGACCAGGTCCAGGTCCGACGCATGGGTCAGCACCCCGCCGCCCAGCCGGCCCAGCGCCAGGATCAGCATCTCGCCGCCCGGCACCTTGCCATGCGCCGCCTCGAACTGCGCGATGGTGGCGGACGCCAGCGCCTCGATCGCCGCCAGCGCAACGCGGCCATAGCCCCGGCCCGCCTCGATCGGATCGCCGCCGCGAATGATCTGCACGCCCAGCGCGAAGCGGCGGTCGCCCACCCGCTGCCGCACCCGGTCGAGCAGGGTCTGATAATCCTCGCCCGGCTCCAGCGCGGAAAATTGCGCCGCCAGCTGCGGCACCGCCGGCGGCGGGTCGAAGGCGGAGGCGTCGATCAGCCCGTCGAGCAGCTCCGCTCGCCGGCCCAGCGCATCGGCCAGCGTCGGCGCGTGGCTCAGCACTTCCGCCAGCAATTCCACCAGCGCCGGCCGCGCCGCCAGCAGCTTGAAGAAATTGATCGCGCTCGGCAGCCGCCCGATCATGTCGTCCAGCCGGTTGAGCGCTCGCGCCGGATCGGGCGCCTGCGCCAGCGTGCGCATCAACCCCGGCAGCAATTGCTCCAGCGCCTCGCGCGACGCTGCGCTGCGCAGCGCCCGCACGGTGCCGCCGCGCCACCGCCCGATCCGCGCGAGCGGGGTGTCGGGATCGGCAAAGCCCATCTCCCCCAGCTGCGCCGTCAGCTTCTCCGCATCGTGGGACAGCGACGCGTCCTCCTGCGCGGGGCTCAGCCGGTCATAATTGCGCCCGATCCATTCGACCTGCGGCCGCAGCAGGTCCAGCAGCGCCGCCCCATCGTCCAGCCCGTGCAGCCGCGCGACATTGTCGATGCCCGCCATCGTCGGCGGCAATTCATGCGTCTGGCGATCCTCCACCATCTGCAACCGGTGCTCGATCGTGCGCAGCAGGCGATAGGCCGCGTCCAGCCGCGTCGCGACCTCGCCCTCGATCACCCCGGCTGCGGCCAGCGCGCGCAGCGCCTCGCGCGTGTTGCCTGACCGCAGCGACCAGTCGCGCCCGCCATGGATCAGCTGATGCACCTGCGCGAAAAATTCGACCTCGCGTATGCCGCCGCGCCCACGCTTCAGGTCATAGCCGGGCCCGAACGCCTGCCCCTGCGCATAATGGTCGCGGATGCGGCGGGATATGTCGACGATGGCGTCGATCGCGCCGAAATCCAGGCTGCGCCGCCAGACGAAGGGGCGGATCTGGCGCAGAAACTCCTCGCCCAGCCCCTTGTCGCCCACCGCTGCGCGCGCGCGGATGAAGGCCGCCTGCTCCCATCCCAGCGCCGTCGATTCATAATAGCCGATCGCCGCATCGACCGGCAGCGCGATCGGCGTCGCCTCGGGCGAAGGCCGCAGCCGCAGGTCGACGCGGAACACATAGCCGTCGCCATCGCGCGCGCTCAGCAACTCGCTCACGCGCCGGCCGATCCGCACCGCCGCATCCGCCACATCCTCGCGCGCGCCGTGCGGCAGCGTCGCGGGGTCGTAGAGCAGAATCGGGTCGATATCGGATGAATAATTCAGTTCGCGGCTGCCATGCTTGCCCAGCGCCAGCACGACGAACCCCTTATGCTCGGCGTCGGGATAGCGGTCCTGCATCACCGCCGCCAGCGCCTCCTCCAGCGCCTGGTCGGCGAAATCCGACAAGGTGCGCGTGACGCGATCCAGGTCCCACGCGCCCGAAAGGTCCGCCGCCGCCACCGCCAGCGCGATTGCCCCGCGCCGCCGCCGCAGCGATCGGGCGATGCCGTCCTGCGGATCGGCGATCGCATGGGCGGCGGCCAGCGCCGCATCCATATCCCCCTGTTCCAGCTGCGCCGCGACGGTCGGGTAGCGATCCAGCGCGCGCGCCAGGAAAGGGGAATGGGCGCGGATCCGCGCCTGCGTCTGGGACCAATTCGACACCATCTTCTCCTCGTCGGGCGCGGCTATCGCGCGCAAAGGCGACGAAGGCCAGAAACTTTTCCGGAACATGGCCGTTTCCAACACATGGAAATGCAGCGCAAATTGATCGGCCGATCGGCACAGGGACGGGAAGGCGAGTTCGGCCGCATCGTCACCGTCGGCCTGCCTGCGCCTTATGAAGGCGTCGGCAAGGCGCTGCGCTCCACCTATGCGCCACCGCGGGACTCGGTCCCCGATGACATGATGGCATTGCTCGACAAACTTGATCGACATTAAGCCGCCGGGAAGATTTTCTTAACCTCTGTCGGCCGATAATGGCGCCTCATTGGGGGGGCCTCGGTCATCGGAGGATAGCCGCCATGTTGTATCGCAATTTCGCCATAGCGACGCTCGTCGCCGCGCCGCTCATCGTGCTGGCGGTCCAGAATTTCATGCCTCCAGCGCCGTCCGATCCTCAGGGCGCCGCAGACGCGCCGCACCCCGACGCCGCGCCGCCGCCGGTCGTCGCGCCCACCGTGGCGCCCCCGGCCCCGCCCGCGCCGCCGCCTCCCGCCGATTTCGCGAATCCCCTGCCGGCCGCCGGCCAGCCCCTGCCGGAGGCGGGCATGCCGATGCTCGCACCCGGCCAGGGCCTGCCCCAAGCCCCCGCCGCGCCCAACGGCGGCGCCAATCCCTATACCTCGCCGCAGCAGGCGCCCGCCGGATCGCCCAACGCCGAATATTGAACAGTCGCGGCGACGGCTGAAGCCACCGTCGCCCCGCGTCCTCAGATCGCGCCGCCGAACGTGTCGCACTGCGCCGGGTCGCCGGTTTCCAGCCCCTTGCGCAGCCACTGCATGCGCTGCGCGCTGGTGCCGTGAGTGAAGCTCTCGGGCACCGGCCGCCGTCCGGCCGCCTTCTGCAACGTGTCGTCACCGATCGCCTCGGCCGCGCGCATCCCTTCCTCCAGGTCGCCAGCCTCCATCAGATTGGTGTCGCGCGCCGCCCAGACGCCGGCATAGCAATCCGCCTGCAACTCCATCTTGACCTGCAGCGCATTGCCGTCCGCTTCCGACGCGCGCTGCTGCGCCTTGCGGATGCGATCCGCCTCGCCGGTGATGGTCTGGATATGGTGGCCGACCTCATGCGCGATGATATAGCCGATCGGGAAGTCGCCCGGCGCGCTGAACTTCGTCTCCATCTCGCGGAAGAAATCGGTGTCGAGATAGATGCGCTGGTCGGCCGGGCAGTAGAAGGGCCCCATGGCCGACATCGCCGCGCCGCATCCCGACTGGCCGCTCTGATTGTAGAAGACCAGGGTCGGCGGCGGATAGTCCTGCCCCTGTGCGCGGAATATGTCCGCCCAGCGCCGCTCGGTCGATCCCAGCACCTGCAGCGACGTGCGCTGCACCGCGCTCAGCTCGCTGGTCGCGGGCCGCTCGGTCTGAACCTGCTGGCCGCCGCCTCCGCCACCGATCAGGCTCAGCGGGTTCATGCCCATCACCACCATGATGATCAGCACCACGACGATGCCGCCGCATCCGAACCGGCTGCCGATCAGCGGCAGCAGCATGCCCAGGCCCCCGCCCAGCCCGCCGCCGCCAAAGCCGCCGCCACGGCCGTCCTGCACTTCGTAATGGCTGCTTTCCCGTTCGTCGTCGAGCCGCATCGCGTCCTCCCTTTCCCGACCAGTGCCTACGCGCCAGTGCGTACGCGATTGAGCGCCGCGGGAAAACTGTCCGTGATCGGGAAGGTTGCGCGATCCGCCCGCTTTCATGCGAGACATTCGCTTGGATCGGGCGCGCCAAAGCCTATATTGCACTGCGACATGGCAGATATCGAACCCAAGCGCGCACAGCCCCGGCCGCTTCGCCGCGCCCGCACTTCGCTCTCCCTCCCGCGGGAAGTCGCCCTGCTGCTTCAGGGCGGCGGCGCGCTCGGCTCCTTCCAGGCCGGCGTGTTCGACCGGCTGGACGAACTGGGCATCGACGTCAGCTGGGTGGCAGGCATCTCGATCGGCGCTGTCAACGCCGCCATCATCGCGGGCAATGAGCCGCATCGTCGCCTCAGTCGCCTGCGCAAATTCTGGTACACCGTCTCGGGCGGCATGCCCAATATCGTCCTGCCCGAAATCGACCATATCCGCGAAGCCGCGCATCTGGGCGCCGCCGCCACCGTCGCCAGCTTCGGCGTGCCCGGCATGTTCCGCCCGCGCATCTGGCCCGCGACGCTGATGCCCGAAGGATCACCCGGCGCGATCAGCTTCTATGACAGCGCGCCGCTCAAGGACATGCTCGACGCCTGCGTCGACTGGGACCTGCTCAATGACGGGCCGGTGCGCCTGTCGGTCGGCGCGGTGGATGTCGAAACCGGCAATTTCGCTTATTGGGACACGCGCGGCCCGGGCGGCAACACGCGGATCGACGCGCGCCACATCATGGCGTCGGGCGCGCTGCCGCCGGGCCTGCCGCCGATCGAGATTGACGGGCGCTGGTATTGGGATGGCGGCATCGTCTCCAACACGCCGCTTTCCCATGTCCTCACGCACCAGACCGAGGACATGCTGGTGTTCCAGGTCGATCTCTTCCCCGCCGAAGGACCGATGCCGCGGCAGATGACCGATGTCTATTCGCGCATGAAAGACATTCAGTATAGCAGCCGCACGCGCCAGGTGACGGACCAGTATCTGCGCCTGCGCCGCGAACATGGCGCGATCGAGGCGCTGCTTGCGAAGCTTCCGCCCGACCTGCTGGATTCGCCCGAGGCGCAGTCGCTGCGCCAGTGCCTCGACCAGGGCTCGGTCAACATCGTCCACCTCATCTATCGCTCGCGCAATTGGGAAAGCGGCGCGAAGGACTTCGAATTTTCCCGCTCGACCATGCTCGATCATTGGAGCCAGGGTCGCGAGGCGGTAGAGGAAGTCATGCACAAGGGCGATCTCATCGCCCGCAACATCCTCGACGGCAACAGCGCGACCTTCGATCTCGACGCCCCCGATCACCTCAAGGAGAAAAAGGCATGAGCACGTCCCTGGCTGGCAAGACCGCCCTGATCACCGGCTCCACTTCGGGCATCGGCCTCGCCTATGCCAAGGCTCTGGCGGGCGAAGGCGCCAACGTCGTCATCAACGGCTTCGGCGACAAGGACGCGATCGAGAAGGAACGGCAGGGCCTCGAAACGCTCTCCGGCGCGAAGGCGCTCTATTCCGGCCATGACCTGACCAAGGTCGATCAGATCGAAGCGATGATGAAGGACGCCGCCGATACGTTCGGCGGTGTGGACATCCTCATCAACAATGCCGGCATGCAGCATGTCGCGCCGGTCGAGGAATTTCCGCTCGACAAATGGGACCTCATCATCGCGCTCAACCTCAACGCCGCCTTCCACACGACGCGTCTCGCCCTCCCCTGGATGAAGGACCGCAAATGGGGCCGCATCATCCAGACCGCGTCCGCCCACTCGCTGGTCGCCTCCCCCTACAAAAGCGCCTATGTGACGGCCAAGCACGGCCTGGCCGGCTTCACCAAGACGGTGGCGCTGGAAGTCGCGACCTTCGGCATCACCGCCAACTGCATCTCGCCCGGCTATGTCTGGACCCCGCTGGTCGAAAACCAGATTCCCGACACGATGAAGGCGCGGGGCATGACGCGCGAGCAGGTGATGAACGACGTGCTGCTGGCGGGCCAGCCGACCAAGCAGTTCGTCACCGCCGAACAGGTCGCCGCCACCGCCCTCTACCTCTGCAGCGACGCCGCCGCCCAGGTCACCGGCGCCAATCTCTCCATCGACGGCGGCTGGACCGCGCAATAGCGCCAGCCTCACGCACCTGATCCTCCCCTATAAGGAGCGGGGACCACGAACTGGTGGAGGGGTGCCCCCTCTCGACAACGATACCCCCCATCAGCGCGCTTCCAGGCCAATGATCCTCTCCTGCAAGGGCAGGTGGCTGGCCAAAGGCCAGACGGTGGGGTGTCCCCCTCTCGATGAAGGACCACCCTCCGCTCCGCCCACGCACGCCACCTCTTCCCAAATAGGATTTCCCCTGATCTACCATCAGGAATGAAGCCTACCCCCCGTCCCTCGCGCTCCGCCACAGCCGTCGCCTGCCCGACGCGCCGCGCGCGCGCCCCTGTCGCCTGCCTGTCGCGCCCGTGTCGCCTCCCTGTCGCTTCGGTGTCGCCTTGCGGGCGCGAAGCGGGCGCTTCCGCGCGAAAATTGGAAAAGCGTGTGAACTTCGCCCTATGGCGTCGCTGTCGCGTCGCCGGCGCGTCGCCTCTTCCCTCCGGCTCTTCCCTCCGCTAGCCAGACGCACGTAAAACAAGGGGATTATCATGCGTTTGACGTCCAGCCTCGCCGCTCTGGCTCTGGCCCTTTCCGCCACCATCGCTCATGCCCAGGACGAACCGAAGAAAAAGGACGAGGCCACCGAAGCCCCCGTTCCGGCCCCCAATGTCTCGGTGACCCGGCACAAGGGCGTGTTCGGCGGCAAGGCGATCAGCTACACCGCGACCACCGGCGAAACCTATCTCAAGGACAAGGATGGCAAGCCGCTCGCGGCGATCTACGCTACTTCCTATGTGAAGGATGGCGGTGATCGGAACCGGCCGATCACCTTCCTCTACAATGGCGGGCCGGGCTCGGGCTCGCTCTGGCTGCACATGGGCGCCTTCGGTCCCAAGCGCGTGGTGCTGCCCGATGCGCAGGATGACGGCGCGCCGCCCTATCCGCTGGTCGACAATGCCGAATCGCTGCTCGACGTCACCGACCTCGTCTTCATCGATCCCGTCGGCACCGGTTTCTCCCACGCCATCGGCAAGAAGGATCCCAAGGATTATTGGGGCGTCTCCGCCGACGCGAAATCGATCGCGGAATTCATCCGCCTGTGGCTGAACGACAATGGCCGCTGGTCCTCGCCCAAATATATCGGCGGCGAAAGCTATGGCACGACGCGCTCGGTCGCGCTCATCAACGAACTGGAGGGCACCTATAACGACATCGCCGTCAACGGCATCATCCTGATCTCGACCATCCTCGACTTCGGCGCCTCGGCGGAAGTGCAGGGCAATGAAATGCCCTATATCCTCAACCTCCCCTCGATGGCGACGACCGCCTGGTATCACAAGCGCATGGGCAACCCGCCCGCCACCGTTGCCGAAGCCGCGCAGCAGGCGCGCGCCTTCGCCACCGGCCCCTATGCCGCCGCGCTGCTGAAAGGGAACCAGCTCTCGCCGCAGGAACGCGCCAGCGTGCGGACGGAACTTGCGCGCCTCACCGGCCTGTCCGAAACATTCGTCGACCATGCCGACCTGCGCGTCACCCCCGGCCGCTTCTACAAGGAATTGCTGCGCGACCAGGGCCTCAGCATCGGCCGCCTCGACACGCGCTACACCGGCAAGGATTATGACGCCGCCGGGGAGGAGCCGGACAATGATCCCAGCTTCTACGCCATCGACGGCGCCTATACCGCCGCGATGAACAGCTATGCCCGCGACGAGCTGAAGTACAGGACGGACCGGTCCTATGTGACGATCGGCGGGGTCAGCGGCTGGGACTGGAAGCTGCAGGGCCAGCGCGGCCGCGACAGCGAAGTCTATGCCAGCGTCGCCCCCTATCTGGGCAAGGCGCTGCGCGAGAATAGCGGGCTCAAGGTGTTCGTCGGCCAGGGCTGGTATGACTTCGCCACCCCCTTCTTCGGCGCCGAATATGCCATGAGCCGCACCGGCTTCGACGCCTCGCGCATCCACTATCATTATTATGACGCCGGCCACATGATGTATGTCCGCCCCGACGACCTGCGCAAACTCAGCGCCGACATCCGGGCGTTCATCACGACACGCTGAATGGGATGAAGAAAACTTGGCTCTTCAATGGCGGCAAATTGCCCTTATGCTCGCCTCAGCAAGGGAGATTATGAATATGCGTCAATCGCTCGCGGCCGTGCTGGCCGCCGTTAGCTTCACGTCCATCGCCGACGCCCAGACCGCGCCGGCCACGCCGCCGGCCGCTCCCGCCGCCGCCCCCACTCCCGCCCCTGCCGCGACGCCGCCTGCGCAAAGCGAGATCGGCGCGGCGGTCGCCAAGGACATGGACGCGATGATGGCGCTCTACCGCGATCTGCACGCCAATCCCGAATTGTCGCTCAAGGAAGTCAACACCGCGGCCAAGCTCGCCAAGCGGCTGAAGGCGCTCAAATATGACGTGACCGAGAAGGTCGGCGGGACGGGCGTTGTTGCGGTGATGAAGAACGGCTCCGGACCGGTGCTGCTCATCCGTGCGGACATGGACGGCCTGCCGGTGGTCGAGCAGACCGGGCTGGAGTTCGCGTCCAAGGTGCGCACCAAGACGCCCGAGGGCGTGGAAACCGGCGTGATGCACGCCTGCGGCCACGACACCCATATGACCGCCTTCATCGAGACGGCAAAGCTGCTGGCTGCGCGCAAGGACGACTGGAAGGGCACGCTGGTCATGATCCTCCAGCCCGCCGAGGAAGTCGGCAAGGGCGCGCGCGACATGCTGGAGGACGGCCTCTACACCCGCTTCCCGCGCCCGACCCACGCCCTCGCCTTCCACGACGCGGCCAATCTGGAGGCTGGAGTGATCGGCTTCACGCCCGGCTATGCGCTGGCCAATGTCGACAGCGTCGACATCGACGTGAAGGGCGTCGGCGGTCACGGCGCCTATCCGCAGACCGCCAAGGACCCCATTGTGCTGGGATCGCGCATCGTCGGCACCCTCCAGACGCTGGTCAGCCGCGAACAGGACCCGCAGGACCCCGCCGTCGTCACCGTCGGCAGCTTCCAGGCCGGCGCCAAGCATAATATCATTCCGGACCAGGCCAAGCTGCTGCTGACCGTGCGCAGCTATTCCGACGAGACGCGGGAAAAGCTGATCGAAGGGATCAAGCGCGTGGCGCGGGGCGAGGCGATTGCCGCGGGTGTGCCGGACGACAAGATGCCGGTCGTCAGCGTGAAGGACGAATTCACCCCCTCCACCTACAACCCGCCCGAATTTGCCGAACAGATGGCGGGCCTGCTCAAGACCCACTTCCCCGACGGCCGCGTGGTCCAGACCCCCGCCGTCATGGGCGGCGAGGATTTCGGCCGCTTCTACCGCGCGGACAAGTCGATCAAGAGCTTCATCTTCTGGGTCGGCGGCGTCCCCGCGGAGAAAATGGCGGCGGCCAAGGCCGGGCAGATCAGCCTGCCTTCGCTGCACAGCCCCTTCTGGGCGCCCCAGGCCGACAAGGTTATCGCCACCGCCAGCGAAGCGATGACCGTCCTGGCGCTCGACATCTTGAAGAAGCAATGAGCGGACGGGGCGCTCGTGGGGGCGCCCCGCCCACGCTGCCCTCAGGCGCCGAAGCCGCCGTCGATCGTGTGCATGGCGCCGGTGATGTAGGAGGCTTCGGCGCCGGCCAGATACGCCGCCATGCCCGCGATTTCCGTCGCCTTGCCATAGCGTTTGATCGCCATGAACGGCATGACCATGCCGGCGATCTCGCCATCGGCCGGGTTCATGTCTGTGTCGACCGGGCCGGGCTGGATGATGTTGACGGTAATGCCGCGCTCGCCCAGATCCCGCGCCAGACCGCGCGCCATGCCCTGCAGCGCCGATTTGGTCATGGCATAGGCGGCCGCGCCGGCGAAGGGAACCGCGTCGCCATTGACTGACCCGATGACGATGATGCGCCCGCCGTCGGCCATGGTCCGCGCCGCCTCCACCGCGGCATGATAGGGCGCGCGAACGTTGATATCGATCATCCGGTCCACCGCATCGGCCTCGAACGTCAGCGGATCGCCGATCATCGCGACGCCGGCGTTGACGACCAATATGTCGAGCGGCCCTTGCTGGGCCACCACGTCGACCACCTGCTGCCGGTCGGCTGCATCGGACCGGATCGCCGTCGCCCCGGTGTCGGCGCTCAGCGCCTGCGCGGCGTCATGCGATCCCGAATAAGTGAAGGCCACGTGTGCGCCATCCTGCACGAACCGGCGGACGATGGCCGCGCCGATACCGCGGCTGCCGCCGATGATGAGGGTCTTTTTGGAGTGAAGGTCAGTCATGTCGGTCTTCCTTGAGAATTATGTAGAGAGCGCTATATAAGTTGAGGAAGGAACCGTTCAAGGATTATTATAGTGGCCGATACAGAAAAAATCCGGAAGCGTGGGCGCCCGCGCGCTTTCGACCGGGACCGGGCGCTCGACCAGGCGCAGGCGCTGTTCCACGTCCATGGCTATGAGGGCGTCGGCGTGGCCGCGCTGGCCAGCGCCATGGGCATCAATCCGCCCAGCTTCTACGCCGCCTTCGGCAGCAAGGCGCAATTGTTCGACGAGATATTGGCGCGCTACGCCCAGGCTTCGCCGCTGCTGGACGTGCTGGACCTGCCCGGCATCGACCCTGCCGCCGCGCTGGCGAGCCTGCTGCGCAATGCGGCGAGCGCCTATTCGGCCGATCCGGCCCTGGCCGGCTGCCTGGTGCTGGAAAATGGCCGCAGCACCGACGCCGACGCCGCCTGCCGTGCGCGGGGGTGCCGCGACGTCAGCGTGGCGACGATCCGCGACTTCGTGGCTCGGTCGCATCCCGAACAAGCACAGGTCGTGGCTGACTATGTGGCCGCCGTCATGTCGGGTCTGTCCAGCGATGCGCGCGCGGGCCATGCGACCGATCGTCTGGTCGCCATCGCCGACATGGCCGCGCTCGCGATCCGCGCCATGCTGGAGCCCGAAGGACGCTAGCGCGGCCGATGCCCCTTGCGCCACTTGGTCCACAAATGCCGCGCCAGCATCAGTGGCGGCATGCGCAACCAGTGCGAGCGCAGGTAACAGGCGAAGACCAGCAGCTTGCGCGTCTCGCGCCCCCATCCGTCCCGGGCCAGCAGGCGGGCGCGTACGACCCGGTCCCATGCCGTCAAGGCCGCGCCGCCGCCATAGAGCGCGTCCGCCAGTCGCTCCGCCTGCCGCACATGCGCCCGCAGGCCATGCCGCGCCGCCCGCCGGTCAAGCGTGGATCGGTCGATGTCATGAAGCAGGCAGTGGATATCCCAAAGGTTGCGCAACCCGCCCTGCAGATCCCCGTCCGCCAGCATATGGGCCGCGGCATGGATCACCCGATCCTCGGGCGAAAGCGTCCACAGGCTATCCCCGATCGCGACCGCGTCCGCCAGCAAGGCCGCCGCATCCGGCTTCGGTCGCGCCGTCAGCGGCAGGATGGTGTGGTGCACGTCGATCATCCGATCGCGCTCGGCATGGATCATCGGCGGCAGTTCATGCATCCACTGGCGATAATAGGCGTCGTCATAGGCGTCTTCCTTCACCCATTCCCAGCCTGCCGCCATCAGCGCGCGCTCCACCGCCTCCATGGCGGCGCGCGGCACGAGAATATCGAGATCGCCGATGAAGCGCCCCTGCCCCGCGGCCAGCCCCGCCGCCGCATAGGCCGTGCCTTTGAGCACGACCAGCCGCACGCCGATCGCGGACAGGGCATGGGCCGCGCGGTCCGCCTCCCACAATGCCTGCCGCGCCTCTCGCTCCGCATCCATCCGGGCGTCCAGCAGGATCGGCTTCACGCCGTGCGGCAGCTGCCTCCCCTCAATTCGCCATGCCAGCGTAGCGATCAATCGTTCGGCCTTGGCCGCCGCCAGCAAGCCGGTCCAGCCCGCCGCGTCCAGCGCCTCGACCGAAGCCGGATCGCGCAATACCCGCACCAGCAAGGCGGCGCTCATGCCCCGCCCTCCCACAGACGACCCACCATCTCGAAGGCGGCGTCGCCCGTCGGAAAGTCGATCGCGCAGGCCGGCACGCCAGTGACAAAGCGAGTGAGCGCGGCGAAGCCCGGCTCGCCCAGCGCGACATAGTTGGTGGAGGCCTGCGTCAGGCGCATGAACGCCTCCCCCTGCCCCACGGGGCGCAGAGCGGCCTCATGCCCAAAGCGCGGAAAGAGCAGCAGCGCCGGCATCGCTCCCTCGCTCATGCGAGCGACCGCATCGGCGCGCGGCACCATATGGCGAATGTCCCCCTTGGCCGTGGCGCGCAGCAATGGTCCCAGCCGGTCCGGCGCCACGGCGTCGGCCACCACGCCGATCGCCTGGTTCTTCAGCGACACGAGGCGCGGAAAGGGCAGGATCGCGCCGCTGTCGAGATCGAGCAGCGCGAACTCGTCCCCCATCAGCCGCCAGCCCCGCTCGCCCAGCAACGCCGCCAAGGTCGACTTGCCCGATCCAGATTCGCCGGTCATCACCAGCGCGCGGCCATCCTTCTCTACGCTCGATGCGTGAAGCAGCAGATGCCGCCGCCAGCCCAGCGCCATTTGCAGGTTCATCCCCATTTCCGCCGCCAGCAGCCCATGGGCCAGGCTCATCGGCGCGGCGTCCGCCAGGCCATGGTCGCCGGTGATGAAGATGGACGGCCGCACCCAGCGCCGCAGCGTGCTGGTCGGCTGGAGCCGGACGGTGAAGTCGGCGACCGTGCCGCCGCCATCGGGATAGGCGGCGTAGAGGCGCGCCAGTGCTTCGATCGGCGTACGCCAGGCGGAGCCGATGCGAAAGGTCGCGGGGCCGATCCGCAGGGTCAGGCCGTGCCTCATGCCGCGCGCACCAGACCCAGCGCTTCGAGCGCCTGCAATTGCGCCCCAATCTGCGCCACGGCCGCATCCGGCGGGCCCAGATCATAGTCGTGCGCCAGCCGCGCATAAAGATCGCTCGCGCTCAACGGCGCGCCGTCCGCCATCGCCTCCAGCATCTCCGGCACCGGGCTGATGACCATATGGGTCTGTCCCGACCGGACATGATAGAGCAGCACCAGGTCGTCGAGCGGGCAGATGCGGCAATGATCCCGCGGGTCGAGACGGTAGATGCGGGTCCGGTCCAAAGCTGGCTCTTCCTGCGGCATGCCCCCGCCTTAGCGCAGGAGAGTAGCCAAGAGCCTAACGCATCAGGGCAAGGCGGGCGAGGGTGACAATGCCGGAACGGGTCGGCGGACCAGCGCCGCGAAGGCATCAAGATATGCGTCGAGCGCCCGGCCCGCGCCATGCTCCCGCACCGCGGCATCCAGCAAGGCGGGCGCGGCCGGACGCGCCAGCGTGCGTTCGATCGCCCGGGCCAGAGCGGCGGCATCGCCCACGGGCACCGGCGGATGCTGACCCGCGGCGGCAAGGACGGGCCGGATATTGGGCGTGCTGTCGGTCGCGACGACATGCGCGCCACAAGCCAGTGCCTCGATCAGCGTCGCACACAGCCCTTCCCAACGGGAAGGCTGGAGCAGAAGATCGGCCTGTCCCATCAGCCCCGCCAGGCGCTCGGGATCCCGGACATAGCCCGCGAAGTCGACACGATCGGCGATGCCGAGCGCGTGCGCCTGTCGCTCCAGCGCCGCGCGCAGCGGTCCTTCGCCCGCGATCGTCAGCCGCCAGTCGATATGCGACAGGCGCCCCAGCGCGTCGAGCGCGGTGGCATGATCCTTCTGCGCCACCATTCGCCCGACCATCAGCAGCGCGAAAGGCGCGTCCGCTTCGCGCGGCCGGCGCAGCGCCCGCGCCTTCTCCATCGCGGGCGTCACGGTCGGCCGCGGCAACAGCCGCACCGTTCCGCTGGGCGCCAGCAGCGCGCGGTCATGCTCGCCCATGACGATGGTGAGGTCGCTCAGCCGCGTGATCGCGCGGAACCGCTTCAGCCGCGCCCAGGCGGCCATGACGCGCTGCCTGGGCCGGATGATCGGATTGGAAATGCGCGCGACCGACCGCGTCTGCGTGCCGGCGCAAGCGAGCGCCACCAGCATGTTGCTCTGATTGCCGGCGGAATAGAGAATGTCCGGCCGATGCCGCCGCACCATGGCGGACAGGGCCGGATATTGGCCGATCATCGACAGGCGCCGTTGGCCGCGCAGTGCCGCCACCCGTCGCACCGGCACCCTGGGATCGATCAGATGAGCGCTGACGCCCTGGGTGCGGGCCATCCACAATTCGACCTTCATGCCGCGCCGCGCCATGTGATTGGCCAGCAGGATCGCGACCCGGTCCAGCCCGCCATCGCCCGGCTGGTAAAGATAGACCGCCACCGACAGGTCGGCCGTCAACGGGGCGCCTTGCTGATACATCTCGTCTCCGCCGCTCGGATGAACCTCAGCGGTTCGACGGCATCAACGCGCATGATCCGTATCGGCTCCGGTTACGCAAGGCGCTTGCGCTGCACCGATCGTGCCGACGCGACGAGTCAGCGCGGCATCTGCAGCGATGCGTAGCAGGTAAAGCCGCTCGTCCCCGACTGAAGCCGGCGGATATAATTGAGATAGGCCTGGTTCTGATCGTAGCTGGTGCCCGGCAGGGGGCGTCCGCGCAACGCCTGCTTCACCTGTTCGCCGGTATAGCTGCGACCGGTGCCGGGAAAGGCGCCGGGCGTGCCAGGCGGCACAACCTGACCATTGGGCGCGATATAGTTGCCCGCCCGCCCCTGATCGGGCACGGGGATGGTGCAGTTGAGGACCGACGCCGCCGTGTTCGCGAGCGCCGGGCGGATCGACACGATGGTCGATGCCGCGACCGCGCCGCCCATCAGCAATTGCCGACGCGACGCCACGCCGCCTTCCGCCAGCCGATCGGCAGCCGAGGGCTGGTCCGGCGAGGCGCCGTCCTGATCGGGCTTGGGCTCAGTCATATCGCTCCATTTCGCATCCGGCGCTTGCCAAAGCGTAAAGATTGCACGCTATTGGGGCAAGACACTCGCAGCAGATGCGCGACAAATCCAGCACGGTAACCATGAATCGACTGAGCATATCGCAGATCACTGCCTCCCTCGCCATGCTGTTGCTGGGGACGGGGGGCGCGCTGATGATGGGCGCGCACCCGATCAGCATCGCCCTGCCCGTGCTGGCGGGCGTGCTGGTGCTGATCATCACGTCGGGGGATGCGGGCCTGCGCCCGGCCGAACCGCCCGCGCCGGTGGTGCCGGACCAGCCCGACTTCACCGCGCATCCCGATTTCCCGAGCCTGCTGGAAGGGATTTCCGATCCGCTGATGCTAGTGGAAAAGGGCCGTATCGTGCGCGCCAATCGCGCGGCTATGCGGCTGCTGGGCGCGCATATAGAGGGTGAGGACGCGCGCATAGCGATCCGCCACCCGGCTGCGGCCGAACGGCTCGCCAGCCTCGCTCCTTTGGCCGAACCGATCATGATCGAACTGGTCGGGCTCGGCACGCGCGAACAACGCTGGCAGATGCGCGTTGCGCCCGTGGGCGCGGTCAACATGATGCGGCGGCTGGTTCATCTGGTCGACCATAGCGGCACTCACGCCGCCGAACGGATGCGCGTCGATTTCGTCGCCAATGCCAGCCATGAACTGCGCACCCCGCTGGCCGGCATATTGGGCTTCATCGAAACGCTGGCCGACCCCGAACTGGGCAAGGATGTCGAAACCCGCCAACGCTTCCTCAAGATCATGGATGGGGAGGCGCGGCGCATGCAGCGGCTGATCGACGACCTCATCTCGCTGTCGCGCATCGAGGCGGAGAAATATCGCGCGCCCGACAGTCCGGTGGACTTGAGCGAACTGGTGGCCGAAGTGGTCGGCGTGTTCCGCTCCAGCCACGGCGAACGGGGCCGCGACGTCGAAATGGAGATCGCGCCGTCGCTCGGCCCGGTACTGGGCGACCGCGCGCAGCTGTCGCAGCTGATCCACAATCTCATCGGCAATTCGGTCAAATATGGCCGCCCCGGCACCCCCATCCGGGTGACGCTGGCGGAAGGCCCCAGCGGCATGGCGAAGCTCTGCGTCGCCGATGAGGGCGAAGGGATCGGCCCCGACCATCTGCCGCGCCTCACCGAACGCTTCTACCGCGTGGATTCGGGCCGCAGCCGAGCGATGGGCGGCACGGGCCTTGGCCTCGCCATCGTCAAGCATATCGTCGAGCGGCATCGCGGGCGGCTGGACATTGCCAGCACATTGGGCAAGGGCACCAGCATCAGCGTGCTGCTGCCGCCGCCGGCGGAAGAAGCGTCCGCGCGCATGGACGAGAAGAAGCGCCCCTCTGCCTTGTCGGGCACGGTGTCATGAAAATGAAACCGGAATGTCACAGAGGCGCGACGGTCCGCGACTAAGGCCCGGCCCCTAGGGGGGCGGCGGCATTCGACTCGCGGCTTTGACGATGGAGATACCAGTGAAAGCTTTCGCCTTGCTCGCCGCTGCCGCCACGAGCGTTCTCAGCCTCGCTGCCTGCGGCGATCAGACCGGCGGCGCCGGCGGCACGCGCGATCAGATCCGCGCGGTCGGGTCCTCCACCGTCTATCCCTTCGCCACCGCAGCCGCCGAACTGTTCGTCCAGAGCAATCCGGGCATGAAGTCGCCGATCATCGAATCGACCGGCACCGGCGGTGGCATGAAGCTGTTCTGCGCCGGCGTGGGCGCACAGCATCCCGATATCGAAGACGCGTCGCGGCGCATCAAGAAATCCGAATTCGACCAGTGCCAGGCCAATGGCGTCAAGGACATCATCGAGGTGCAGATCGGCGTCGACGGCCTTGCCTTCGCGGAATCGAAGGAAGGCCCCGGCCTCTCGCTGACGCCCAAGATCGTCTATGAAGCGCTGGCCGCCAACCCTTATGGCAAGGGGCCGAACAAGGCGCAGACGTGGAAGGATGTCGACGCCAGCCTGCCGGCCATTCCCATCTCCGTCTTCGGCCCGCCCTCGACCAGCGGCACGCGCGATTCGCTCGCGGAACTCATCCTTGAAAAGGGCTGCCAGACCGATCCGGCCATGGAAGCGCTCAAGGAAAAGAGCGAGGACGAATATAAGGCGACCTGCACCCGCATCCGTGAAGACGGCAAATATGTGGATTCGGGCGAGAACGACAATCTGATCGTGCAGAAGCTGGGCGCCAATCCCAATGCCGTGGGCGTGTTCGGCTTCAGCTTCCTGGAAGAGAATAAGGATACGCTCAAGGATGTGCCGATCAACGGCATCCAGGCGACCTACGAGACCGTCTCGACCGGCCAGTATCCCGGCGCGCGGCCACTCTACATCTATGTGAAGAAGGCGCATATGCAGGCTGTTCCCGGCCTGCATGCCTATCTCAACACCTTTGCCGCCAATTGGGGGCCGGACGGCGTGCTGGCCAAGCGCGGCATGGTCCCGGCGCCCGAGGATGTGCGCAAGAAGAATGCGGAGACGGTCAAGTCGCTGACCGTGCTCGACGGCGCTGAACTGAACTAAGCGAAGGCCAATGACCGGACCTGCTATTCTCCTGCTGCTCGCAGGCCTGGGCGCCATCGCCTGGGTCAGCGCGCGCGCGCGCGCCATGCGGCTTCAGACCGCCGCGCGGGCGACCGGACGGCGCGATGCCGTCCATTCCCTTCCCGGCTATCATGGCTGGTATGTCGCGCTCTGGGCGCTGATCCCCGCTGGCATCTTCCTCGCCATCTGGGCCAATGTCGCACCGGGCCTTGTCACTCAGTCGGTGCTGACCGATCCGGCGGCGCAGAGCCTGCCCGCCGACGGTTTCGCCCGCGCCGCCATCCTGGGCGAGGCGCGCGCCATCGCCAGCGGCCTTCAAGCCGCCGCCTTCAATCCGGCGAGCGAACCGCTGGTCGAACCCTATCGCACGGCGATGACCGAATATGGCATCGCCGGCGCGGCACTGGCGCTGATCCTCGCCTTCGCCGGGGGCGCCTATGCCTTTACCCGCATCCGTCCGGATTTCCGCGCCCGCACCCGGGTCGAACGGTTGGTCATGATCTCGCTGCTGATCGCGTCGCTGCTGGCGATCGTCACCACGGTAGGCATCGTCGCGTCGCTGCTGTGGGAAAGCTTCCGCTTCTTCTCGATGGTCAATCCCATTGATTTCCTCTTCGGGCTCAAATGGTCGCCGCAATCGGCCGCCATGGGCTATGGCAATGATGATGCCTTCGGCGCGGTCCCGCTCTTCTGGGGCACCATCTTCATTGGCGCCATCATCGCCATGATCGTGGCGATTCCGCTCGGCCTGATGAGCGCCATCTACCTCACCCAATATGCCAGCCCGACGGTGCGCAAGTGGATGAAGCCGATGCTGGAGGTGCTGGCGGGCGTTCCCACCGTGGTCTACGGCTATTTCGCGGCGTTGACCGTCGCCCCGGCGCTGCGCGATCTCGCCGCCTCGATCGGCATCCATGGCGCCAGCTCCGAAAGCGCGCTGGCGGCGGGCCTGGTCATGGGCGTGATGATCATTCCCTTCGTGTCCTCCATGGCCGACGACAGCATCGCCGCTGTGCCGCAATCGATGCGCGACGGCAGCTTGGCGATGGGTGCGACAACGAGTGAGACAATCACTCGCGTGCTCATCCCCGCCGCTTTGCCTGGCGTGGTCGGCGGCGTGCTGCTGGCCGTCAGCCGCGCGATCGGCGAAACGATGATCGTGGTCATGGCCGCCGGCCTGGCCGCGAACCTCACCCTCAACCCCTTCGCCAGCGTGACGACGGTGACGACCCAGATCGTCCAGCTGCTGACCGGCGACCAGGAATTTGACAGCGCCAAGACGCTTGCCGCCTTCGCGCTCGGACTTGTCCTGTTCGTTGTCACCTTGTTGCTCAACATCGTGGCCCTGCGGGTCGTGAAGAAATATCGCGAGGCCTACGAATGAGCCCGACCCCCTCTCCCGCCGAGCGGCTTCCCACCGACTGGAAGTCCGACGCGATGCGCAAGCGGATCGCGCGGCGCTACGCGGCCGAACGGCGCTTCCACTTGCTGGGCTTGGGCGCCGTGCTGCTGTCGGCCGCCTTCCTTGCCTTCCTGCTGGTGACGATGATGGGCAATGGCCTGCGCGGCTTTACCCGGACGGAGATCGCGCTGAAGGTCGATTTTCCAGCCTCGCCCCTGCTGCTCGACCCGCAGGCGATCACCAATGAGGCGCTGGCCAACGCCAATCTGCCGATGGTGACCAGCGCGGTCGCAGAAAAAATGCTTGGCAAGGATGCCGACGCCCTGCTCGCGCCCACCGCCTGGCTCAGCCTGCGCGACGCGATCAAGGCCGATCCCACCGTCCTCAATCGCACCGAGATCATCCGGGTGCCCGCCTCGACCGACATCGACCTGGCGGCCAAGAGCGACGGGTCGCCCGAAGCCGAAGCGGCGGTCAAGCGGCTCAACCGGGCGGGCATCCTGTCGACCGGCTTCAACTGGAGCTTTCTGTCGGCCAGCGACGGCACGGACCCGACGCAGGTCGGCATCTGGGGCGCGTTCAAGGGGTCGCTGCTGACGATGCTCGTCACCCTGGTGTTGAGCTTTCCGATCGGCGTGGCGACCGCCCTCTATCTGGAGGAATATGCGCCCAAGGCCTGGTGGACCGACATCATCGAAGTGTCGATCAACAATCTGGCGGCGGTCCCGTCGATCATCTTCGGCCTGCTCGGCCTGTCCATCTTCCTCAACTTCCTGCACCTGCCCCGATCCGCGGCGCTGGTCGGCGGCATGACGCTGGCGCTGATGACGATGCCCGTCATCGTCATCGCCGGACGCAACGCGATCAAGTCGGTGCCGCCCAGCATCCGCGACGCGGCGCTCGGCATCGGCGCGTCCCCGGTGCAGGTCGTGTTCCAGCACGTGCTGCCGCTCGCCCTGCCCGGCATCCTGACCGGCACCATCATCGGCATGGCCCGTGCGCTGGGCGAAACCGCGCCGCTGCTGATGATCGGCATGCGCGCCTTCATCGCGACCCCGCCCGGCGGCGTCAGCGATCCGGCGACCGTGCTGCCGGTGCAGATCTTCCTGTGGTCCGACGAAGTCTCCAAGGGCTTTGTGGAAAAGACCTCGGCGGCGATCATCGTGCTGCTCGTCTTCCTGCTGGCGATGAACGGTCTCGCCATCTACCTGCGCAACAAGTTTGAAAAACGGTGGTAAACAGCCCCATGACTGAAGAACAGAAAAGCCTGGCCCCGGCCGACCCGAAGATGACGGCGCGCGACGTCAAGGTCTTCTATGGCCCCAAGCAGGCGATCAAGGGCGTCTCCATCGACGTCGACATGGACAATGTCACCGCCTTCATCGGTCCGTCGGGCTGCGGCAAGTCGACCTTCCTGCGGACGCTCAATCGCATGAACGACACCGTCGCATCGGCGCGGGTCGAAGGGACGATCACGCTGGACGGCGAAGATATCTACGCTCCGTCGATGGACGTGGTGCAACTGCGCGCGCGCGTCGGCATGGTGTTCCAGAAGCCCAATCCCTTCCCCAAGTCGATCTACGAAAATATCGCCTACGGCCCGCGCATCCACGGCCTGGCCGCGTCCAAGGCGGACATGGACGTCATCGTCGAAAAGTCGCTGCGCCGTGCGGGACTGTGGGAAGAAGTGAAGGACCGGCTGCAGGACAGCGGCACCGCGCTTTCGGGTGGTCAGCAGCAGCGGCTGTGCATCGGCCGCGCGATTGCGGTGGAGCCCGAAGTGATCCTGATGGACGAGCCCTGTTCGGCGCTGGACCCGATCGCCACCGCCAAGATCGAGGAGCTGATCCACGAACTGCGCGGCCGCTACGGCATCGTGATCGTGACGCACAACATGCAGCAGGCGGCCCGCGTGTCGCAGCGCACCGCCTTTTTCCATCTGGGCGAGCTGGTGGAATATGGCGTGACGTCCGACATCTTCACCAATCCGCGCCAGGAGCGGACCAAGGATTATATCACGGGTCGCTACGGCTGATCCGCGCGGAGGCATTGAGATGGCAGAACATACGATCAAGGCATTTGACGAGGACATCGACCGGCTGCGCGGCCTGATCGCCGAAATGGGCGGCCGGGCCGAAGCCGCCATCGAAAATGCGATGCTCGCGCTGCAGCGGCACGACAAGACGCTGGCCGCCGAAGTGGTCGCCGACGACAAGCGCATCGACGCGATCGAGGCGGAGGTCGAGAAGATGGTGGTCGAAGTGATCGCCCTGCGCGCGCCGATGGCCAACGACCTGCGCGACGTCATCGCCGCGCTCAAGATCGTCAGCGTCGTCGAACGGATCGGCGACTATGCCAAGAATATCGCCAAGCGGGTGCCGCTGGTCGCCACAAACACCCGCACCATGGAGCCGATTTCGCTTCTTCCTTCCATGGGCCAGGTCGCCGGCGAGATGGTGCATGACGCGCTGAACGCCTTCGCCGCGCGCGATCCCGACCTGGCCCTGGCCGTCGTCGAGCGCGACACGGTGGTGGATGATTTCTACAACAGCGTCTTCCGCACGCTGGTGACCTATATGGTCGAAAATCCCAAGACGATCAGCGAATGCGCGCATCTGCTGTTCATCGCCAAGAATATCGAACGCATCGGCGATCACGCCACGAACGTCGCCGAAATGGTCTATTATGCCGCGACGGGCAAGACCCTGCCCGACCGGGAGCGCGGCCCCGACATCCAACTGGAGGACTGATCATGCCGCGGGCCAAGATGCTGCTGGTTGAGGATGACGCGGCGCTTGCCGAGCTCCTGATCTGGCATTTCAAGCGAGAGGATTTCGACGTCTCCCACACCGTCGATGGTGAGGAAGCGTTGCTGATGGCGCAGGAGAATGTCCCCGACATCGTCCTGCTCGACTGGATGGTCGAAAGCCTTTCGGGCATCGAGGTTTGCCGGCGCCTGCGCCGCATGACCGGCACCGCCAATGTGCCGATCATCATGCTGACCGCCCGCGGCGAGGAGGAGGACCGCGTGCGCGGGCTGGAAACCGGCGCGGACGATTATGTCACCAAGCCGTTCAGCCCCCGCGAACTGGTCGCCCGCGTCGGCGCGGTGCTGCGCCGGGTGCGTCCCGCGCTGGCAGGCGAAACGCTGACCTTCGCCGATGTCGAGATGGACACGGTCGGTCACAAGGTTCGCCGGTCGGGCCAGGTGATACCGCTGGGGCCCACCGAATTTCGCCTGCTCAAGCACTTCCTGGAGCATCCCGGCTGGGTCTTCTCGCGCGAGCGCCTGCTCGACAGCGTCTGGGGCCAGGACAGCGACATCGAACTGCGCACGGTCGACGTGCATATCCGCCGCCTGCGCAAGGCGATCAATGCCGATGGCCAATATCAGGACATCATCCGCACGGTGCGCTCCGCAGGCTATGCGCTCGACACCGAAGGCATGGCCTGACGCTCAACCGGTCGAGCGGAAACGAAAAGCCCTCCCCAAGACAGTTTGGGGAGGGCTTTTTGTTTTCAGGTCGGATGCCTCAGGGGAAGGCGCCATAGCCCCTCCCCCTGATCCACTCAAAAGGCGACGACCATGGATCCACTGATGGCGCGGGGCGCGCCGAGATAAGCGGTGCCCGATGTGCCAGTCAGGCTGGTCCCCGAATAGCCGATATAGACTTTGTCGAAGAGGTTGGTGACGTTGAGCTGGAAGAAGGTCTTCTCCAGCCCGAACTGCGCCAGCGAGAAGCGAGCGTCGAGGTCCACCAGCGTGTAGCCGGGCAGCTTCACCGTGTTGATGTCGTTGACGTAGCGCTCGCCCGTCCGCTTGACCTGCAATCCTAGATCCACCGGCCCAAGCGTGCCCTGGATGCGGCCGCCGAACGTATATGTGGGCGCGCCCGCTTCGCGCTTGCCGGCGGTCTCGGCATAGGCGGTGGCGCTGGTCTGGACGTCGTCCTTGATCTCCGACTTGAGGTAGGAGCCGAAGACGTAGAACATCAGGTCCTTGACCGGCCGCACGGCGACGCTGCCATCGATGCCATATTTGTCGACCCGGCCCAGGTTGCGCGTAACGGTGCAATCGCAATCGGCGTCATAGGCGCTCGCCAGGCGGTTATTATAGCGGGTATACCAGCCCGATAGCTGAGCCTGGATGATCCCCGACTGATAACGGAAGCCCAAATCGAAGGCGTCGGACGTTTCCGGCTTGGGCTGGCCTGAGCTGCTGTCCTCGTCGAAATAGAGCGCGCCGTAGAGCGCATCCGTGCCCGGCACCGACAGGTTCTTGGCATAGCTGGTGAACAGGCTTGCCTTGTCGTTGAACTTGTAGGTGACGCCCAGGTTGGGCAGCAGCTTGCTGTATGTGATCTTGCGCGACTGCGGCGCCGCATAGAAAGAATTGGCCGCCAGCAGCGCATCGATGCCCGCCTGGGTAGCAGGGCAGGCGACGTTGCCCGACGCATCGGTGGTCACGCAATATTGGTTGAGGTCCCGCGTGAAGAAGGGGGCGCGGGCGCCGGCGAGCAGCACGATCGAATCGTCGGCGAAGCTGCCGCGATATTCGCCCGCGATCTGGTTCAGCGTCGCATAGGACAGGCGGTCGCGCTTCTGGATGACATTGCCGTCCGCGTCGGTGATCGGATCGTTCACCGGGAAGACATCGACGGGATCGCCGCTCAGCGTCAGATAGCCCGCCTCGCCCGTCTGCCGATGCCGCGCGCGATCGAAGGTGTAGGACAGGCGAACCCGGTTGTTCGGGTCGATCTCATAGCCCAGATTGGCGATCACGCCGTAACGCTTGGTTTCGGTCTGGCTGGGCGAGAGAATACGGACGAAGTCCTGTGTGTCGCCGTCGCCATTCAGGTCCACGCCGCCGAAATAATAATATTGGGTGGAACTGCTCGTCGCCGTGTTCCGGCTGTCACTGGTATAATAGCCGCCGCTATAGCCATCCGCGTTCGCCCCTTCATAGCCATAGGAGGTGCCGCCGCCATTGGCCTTGGTATATTGGAAGCTGGGATCGACCGTCAGCGTCAGCCCCTGCGCCAGGGTGAAGCGCGAATTGATGCGGACATTGCCGGTGTTGGACGGGTTGTAGCGACGCTCGAACGCCGATCCACAGCTATTGGCGATGTCGGTCACACCGGCTTCGGCGGTATCCGTCGTGCAGCTGGGGGTTTCGTAGAAGCGGCTTTCCGCCGTGCCGGGGAAGCTGCTGGTGGTGTAGGTCGATCCGTTGAAAGTGTTGCGGTTCTGGTTGTAATGGCCCGCGATCGAAATGAAGTCGCCATTGCTGCCCAGCGGCTGGTAGATCTTGCCATTATATTGCTGCTTGTCGACGCCGCCATAGTTGACGAAGGTCGAATCGTTCACCGCGCGCGAGGCGGAAAACCAGGCCTTGGTGCCGATTGAGGTGAAGACGCCGGTCTGGAACAGACCGAACACGCGGTGATAGGCGCGGTCGTCATCATTACCGCGCGCGACGATATTGCCGTAGCTGGCGCTGAACATCGCGCCCATCTCGTCGCTGGGGGTCAGCGACCGGATGTTAATCGTGCCGCCGGCGGCGGAAGCGGTCGGACTGTCCACATCGGTGGAGCCGAGGCTGACGGTGGCGGATTCGATCACTTCGGGATCGAGCTGCTGGTTGGTGTAGAGCGCGTAATTGCCCGAATCGTTGAGCGGGATGCCGTCGATCGTCTGCGACACGCGGTCTGCGCTGAAGCCGCGGATGGTAAAGCTGCCGCCCAGCGAACCCCAGGGGTCCTGATTGGAGAAGCTGACGCCCGGCACGAGGTTCAGCGTTTCGTTGATCGCCTGGCCAGGACGCTGGCGCGCGATCAGTTCCTGCTCGATCGTGACCTTGGCCTTGGGCGTGTCCGGTATGGTGACGCCGGCCACGCTGTCGTCGGCGCGCGCGCCGGTGACGACGATCGCATCCTCAAAATCCTGCGACCCGGTCGATTGCGCGTGGACGAGCGCAGGCATAGCCGCCACGACCATCGCGGCGCTGCACATCAATAGCTTTTTCATGGACCCGAATTCCCTTTGTCTTGGAAAGGCCGCAGTCGCCCGGCTTCTTATGCTCTTGGCGATCCATGCGAACCGTGAGCGTTCCCCTGCGCGTGGGCCGTGACAAATTTGTTAAATTAAAAGTTGCTTCAGAATATTACCTTTAATTTCACGGTCACTTCGACCAATTCTATTGAGATATGACTATGGAATACGTCAAATTATTACGTATCATTTCAGATGTTGAGTGAGTTATTGCCCCACAATGCAATGCCGTTGGCGCTCCGTGCCCAAAGCCGTCACGCCATCCCAACGACGCATAAGGAAAAAGGCGCTCTGCCCAACTGGCCAGAGCGCCTTTGCGATAGGTAGTAGGAAGCCGCGTGTCAGGCCGCGCGGCGGGCCTTGTTGAGCTTCTTCAGCAACATGTCGCGCTTCAGCCGCGAGAGATGATCGATGAAGAGTATGCCTTCCAGATGATCCATCTCATGCTGAAGACAGGTGGCCAGAAGGCCCTCCAGCTGTTCCTCATGAATGCGGCCTTCACGGTCCATCCAGCTGGCGCGGATCACGGAAGGTCGCTCGACCTCGGCGAACTGGTCGGGCACCGACAGGCACCCTTCATTATAGACCGACAGTTCGTCCGAGCCCTTGAGGATCTGCGGATTGATGAAGACCAGCGGGTTCTTGACCAGCGGCGCGCCTTCCTCGTCCGATTCGGGTTCCTGAAGGTCGATGATCAGCACCCGCTTGGGCACGCCGACCTGGATCGCAGCCAGCCCGATGCCGGGCGCATCATACATGGTCTCGAACATATCGTCGATCAGCGTCTGCAGATCGTCGTCGATCGCCTCGACCGGGGTCGAAATGGTGCGCAGCCGAGGATCGGGCGCTTCAAGGATGGGACGGATTGCCATGCCACGAACATAGGCGGAACGCGTGCATTTATCAAGCGCTCCGCGCCATTCCCGGCGCCCTAGGCGACCGGACGGCGCGCCCGCAGCGCCTGTGCCAGCGTGCCTTCGTCCAGATAGTCGAGCTCACCGCCCACCGGCACGCCATGCGCCAGCTGCGTCAGCCGTATCGGGAAACGTTCCAGCCGTTCGGCCAGATAATGGGCCGTGGTCTGCCCTTCCAGCGTGGCGTTCATCGCCAGCACGACCTCGTCGATGCCGCCCGCCTCGACCCGCCCGACCAGCGCGTCGATCGTCAGATCCTCCGGCCGCACGCCCTCTAGCGCGGAAAGCCGCCCGCCCAGCACGTGAAAACGCCCGGGGAAAAGGCGCGACCTGTCCAGCGCCCAGAGGTCCGACACATCCTCCACCACGCACAAGGCGCGCGGGTCGCGGCGCGGATCCGCACAGATGCCGCAGGGATCGACCGTGTCGACATTGCCGCAGACATGGCAAGTCACCAGCCGCTCATTGACCGCCTCCAGCGCGCGCAGCAGCGGCTCCATCGCGCCTTCCCGGCGCTTGAGCAGATGCAGCACCGCACGGCGCGCCGATCGGGGGCCAAGACCCGGCAGGCGGGACAGCGCTTGCGTCAGCATCTCGATTTCAGGTGAAGCCATCCGCCGAGATAAAGTGTTGCAACCGAGGCAGACAAGGGCTTTGAGAACGCATCATGCGTATTATCTACATGGGCACCCCCGATTTCGCCGTTCCCGCGCTCGACGCGTTGGTGAAGGCGGGTCATGACGTCGCCGCCGTCTACAGCCAGCCGCCCCGACCCGCCGGCCGCGGCAAGGGGCTGCGCGCCTCGCCGGTCCATCTGCGCGCGGAGGAGCTGGGGCTGGAGGTGCGCACGCCGCCGTCGCTGAAGGACGCGGAGACGCAGGCCGCTTTTGCCGCGCTAAATGCCGATGTGGCCGTGGTCGCGGCCTATGGGCTGATCCTGCCGGCTGCGATCCTGGCCGCGCCGCGCCAGGGGTGCATGAACATCCACGCCTCGCTGCTGCCGCGCTGGCGCGGAGCGGCGCCGATCCAGCGCGCGATCCTGTCGGGCGACAATGTCACGGGCGTCACCATCATGGACATGGAGGCGGGGCTCGACACCGGGCCCATGCGCGCCAAGCATGTGACGCCGATCGAGGACAAGACCGCCGGCGCGCTGACGCAGGAGCTGGCCGATGCCGGCGCGGAACTGATGGTCGAGGTGCTGGACGACCTGTCGCTGCACCCGCCCATGCCCCAGCCGGCCGAAGGCGTCACTTACGCCGCCAAGATCGACAAGGCCGAAGCGCGCATCGATTTCACGCGCGACGCGCATGCCGTCGAGCGCCAGGTGCGCGCCTTCAATCCCTTTCCCGGCGCCTTCTTCGAATATCGCGGCGAGCGGTTCCGCATCCTTTCCGCGCATGTCGAACATCATGCCGGCGCTCCGGGCGAATTGCTGGACGACAGCCTGCTCATCGGCTGCGGCCATGATGCGATCCGCCCGACGCTGATCCAGCGCGCGGGCAAGGGCGCAATGAGCCCTGGCGAGTTGCTGCGCGGCTATGACATGCCCGCGCACAGCCGCGTCGATGCCTGACGCGATGACCCGTTTCGCCTTCACCGTCGAATTTGACGGCCGCCCCTTCATGGGCTGGCAGCGGCAGGCGCATGGACCCAGTGTCCAGCAGACGATCGAGGACGCCATTGCGGCAGTGACCGGGGCGCCCGGGACCGTCCATGCCGCCGGCCGCACCGATGCGGGGGTCCATGGCCTCGCCATGCGCGCCCATGCCGACATCGCCAAGCCGATCGCGCCGTTTCGCCTGATGGAGGCGCTCAATGCCCGAATGCGCCCGGCTCCGGTCGCGATCCTCGCCTGCGAAGCGGTGCCGGACGACTGGCATGCGCGCTTTTCCTGCGTCGGCCGGTCCTATGTCTACCGCATCGCCAATCGCCGCGCGCCGCTGACGTTCGAGGCGGGGCTGGTGTGGCGCGTGGTGCAGCCGCTCGATGCCGGGGCGATGCACGCGGCCGCGCAGACCCTGGTCGGACGCCACGACTTCACCACCTTTCGCTCCGCACATTGCCAGGCCGAAAGCCCGGTCAAGACGCTCGACCGGCTGGACGTGGAGCGGACCGGCGAGCGCATCGCCATTCATGCCGCCGCGCGCTCCTTCCTCCATCATCAGGTGCGATCGATGGTGGGCTGCCTTGCGATGGTCGGGATGGGCCGGTGGAGCGCCGATGACCTGGCCGACGCGCTGGAGGCGAAGGATCGCGCTGCCCTTGGCCTCAATGCGCCGCCCGACGGCCTCTATTTCGTGGACGCCGCCTATCCCTGATTGAGGCTGGCGCGGAAGGGGGTGAAGTCCGTGCCCTCATCATAAATGTCGAGTCCTTCCCGCCGCTTGACGAAGCCCACCACTCCATAGGTGACCGGCGTCAGCACCGCCTCCCACCCGACCTTCATCGCCCAGTTCGTGACCATCACCGTCAGCACCTGCGCATTGGTCCAGTCGCCATAGAAAGCGAGGGGATAGAAGAGCAGGCTGTCGACGCCCTGCCCGACGATGGTCGACCCGATCGTGCGCATCCACAGATGCCGCCCCTGCGTCAGCAGCTTCATCCGCGCCAGGACGAAGCTGTTGGCGAGTTCGCCCGCCCAGAAGGCGATGAGCGACGCGAAGACGATGCGCCACGTGCTGCCGAACACGGCCTCATAGGCGGGCTGGTCCGGCCACCCTTCCGCGGGCGGCAAGGCGACGACGACCCAGCTCATCAGCGCCATGAACAGCATCGCGGCGAACCCGGCCCACACGCAGCGCCGCGCGCGGGCGTAGCCATAGACTTCGGTCAGCACGTCGCCTAGCACATAGCCGAGCGGGAAGAAGAGAATGCCCGCGCCGAAGGTGACCCCGCCCAGCGTCGACAGCTTGGCCGCGCCGATCAGGTTGGACAGCAGCAGGATCGCGACAAAGGCCGCCATGAAGAAATCATAATAGCGCAGCGGCCGCGCGCCCAGCGCCCCTGCCCCGATCCTCTGCACCGCCCCGTCGTCCATGGCGTCCTGCTTATCGGGTGGACAGGCGATTGCAAGCCGCCGCCCCTGCCGCTATCGCGCAAGGCACGGCCCCGTAGCTCAGTTGGATAGAGCATCCGCCTTCTAAGCGGATGGTCGCAGGTTCGAATCCTGCCGGGGTCGCCAACATATTTTCGGTTGTCAGCAAGTCTGCTCCTTTACTTCATTTTCGTGATCCTCTGAGCGGCGAGAATGGCCAATTTCGGCCGTTTCGGTTTTAGAGGGTGTAGCGAAGTAGGCGGTTTTCGCCGTCAGCGAGGAGTTAGGAACGTCCCATTCAGGACGGCAAATCGACCCGATCGAGTATTCTCTTGAGCAACGTCCAAGGCCCATCCCGGCGAGGATGTGACGATATTTGCACCCGGGTATCTATCCCCTGCACCCCTAGTCGGCGGTTTTCGCACTGGACGATCCGAGCAGTATAATCGCTGACGTCGGCCAGCCTGCTCTCGTTCTCGATCTTCATCTGCGCGATATCGAAAGACGCTGCCTCATCGCCACCCGGCCAGATTGTGATCGTGACGACCATCATGGCCTGCGCGCCTCTCTACGGCGCGAACCTGGATTCGAGTTGCAGGTCCAGTCCCTCGGCCAACGCACTTTGGGGGTTGCTGGCCACCATCGCCAAGATCGCCCCCATCGCGTCCGACACCATAGAGACCGCCAGCGGGTTGCTCGCGTCGTACCCTCTGCGGACCTCAGCTTGGTCCGCCAACTGTCTTCCATAACGAAGTCTGAGCAATCCTCTCGCCTCGGCGAGATCGCAGGCCATCATCGCATGGTAGACATGGTGGATCTGATCCACCCGCACATCGACGATCGTCGCGGTATACAGCGTCCGACCATGGCCGGCACTCTCCCGGTCCCTGCCGGTATTCCAGAGCCCTCCGGTCGTCGCCTCCCCCGACATGTAACCGTCGCTACGGAGGATTTGGTCGACCAGATCACTGGGCGTTCCAAGCTCCAAGTCTAGGGCATGAAACATGATGCATCTCATCAACCCTGGCGCGGTCAGACACGCTTCCAGCGGTCGCGCCCCGCCGAACGGAGGCTGCGAGCTATAGAGCCAAGCCAATGGATCGGACTGCAAGCTGTCACGCTCGAACCGAGCGCCAGTTTCGACAGCCGCGATCACGAGGCGATCGACCATCTTGTAGGTCAAGTCGAATGAGACATCGTCAGGGCTATCACTGGCCAGCGGATCAGGGCGTCCCAACAGAGCTGAAGTGGTGAAGTAATCCAGCGCTGAGCGCTGGGTCCGTGCAGCTATTCTCTGTTCGTACATCTCGTGCGTCAGCATTGCGAAACCCTTTCTGTCACCATCCTTTTCAAGAGAAGCCTGCGCGAGTCGCACGCTCCATTTATCGACTTGTACATTCATTTCAATGATTCTGGAATTATAGAATTGAATGGCGTTCGATTTCCTGTTTCAACGGACGTCTCAACGGTCATCAGCCGGCACATTCTTGATTTGGCTGACGGATCTGTCCGTCACTAACCGTTTGACCGGTTGGGATGGATCGCTGATAGTCTGGCCCATGGACTCATCAGCAATGGTCGAGGCCCTGGCTGCGCTAGGGCAACCGACTCGCCATGATATCTACCGCCTACTCGCCCGGGCGCCTGAAGGCCTGCCGGCGGGAGAAATTGCGCGCCACCTCAATGTCGCTGCAAACACTCTATCTTCCCATCTGGGAATTCTATCGCGCGCCCACCTTGTTTCCTCGCGCCGTGCTGGGAAACAGGTGATCTATCGGGCTGATACAGCCGCAGCGTCGTCCATCGGCACATACCTCAATGGCTTAGCCTCAGTGACGCCCTGAATTTTCTGAATACGCTCTGCTTCGCTCCTCGAAACTCAGGAGTGAAGAAAAATGGAAGATCGCATTGCCCACTACATGGTGACCTTCACGCCTCAGCAATGGCCGGAAGCTTACCGGCGTGCTCTGGAAGTTGAAGAGCTCCCCAGGAAGGGCAGTCGGCGAATGGCAGCAGCTGTTACCGCTGCCGCCACTCGGCTGGGGTATAAGGAGCGCAACTTCTTCAAGATCATTCGGGCGTACAAGGACTCGCTCCAGCTGAACGATCAGGTTCTGTCCAACTACCCCCGTCAGCTTCCCGCTGAAACGAGAGCAGCTCTCGAAGAAGCCATCGCGCACGCCGGCCCGGGCGCTCGGCCAGGGGCGATCCAGTCTGCCGCCGAAGCCTTGTGCGAGAAGCGTAAAATAAGTCCACCAAGCAAACGGGCAGTCCGCACGAGACTCAATCTGCCCATGGAAGTGACCGATATCGCGTCCTACACCGGCATGAATACCGACTACGCCATCGATATGTCGCCACTCGATGTGGCGGTCGATGGCCCCGATAACATCCCCTATCACGCTGTCCTCACCGCGTTCATCGACGTCAGCCGTGGTATCGCTCTTGCCCATGTGGTGACTGCAGATAGGCCAACTGCCGACGACATCCTCCAGTTGGTCACCGAGGCCGCTGAACAGATGAATTCCGCATCACCCGCACGCGCGTCTTTGGCGATGTACCGGAACGCTCCTGTCGATGACCCGCGCACGAAAGCCCAGTTACGCTCAATCGGCATCGCCCAGTCAGACGTTCAGGTAGACTCTCGTCGGCCAGGATTGGCCCTCACTGCTATGTTCGGCACCAAGCTCGGCCGCGTGCCTCTCAATCCGCGCCGCAATCCTTCCATCCCATTCGCAATTCGCGAAACTCTGCCTCTGCCTGTCGTGCGTCCGGCCGTCGCTCTGCTTCTGGAGCGCTATCACGCTGGCCTGCAGATCAATCGAGAGGCCGAGCCTGCCGTATCAGCCGCGGCAGCGGTCCATGCGATTACCAAGGGGCCAACGAAAGCAACGCTAACTGAGGTCGCCTATGCCCGACCTCTGTCCCCGAGCAGGTAGCACTTTAGCAGCAGGCGGGATTGTCGCAGCGCGCTGGCTGAATGGGATACCAACCGTCATTCCCCCTTCCGCCTGATTGATTTTCGAACATCCACCTTGCGTTAACTTTTGCGCGTCACATGCAAGCACATGTTCTTGCAGTATAAATTTCCGATCGAGCCAAGTCGGGCGCAACATGCGCGCCTGGCGTCGATCCTGCAGCTGCAGCGAAATTTGTACAATGACGCCCTCCAAAACCGGCGTGCAGCCTTTCAACGCGGCGTTCATCTCACATACGAAGACGATACCAAGTCTCTCCCTGCGTATAGAATGGCCAACCGCCAGCATACTGCCCTGCCCTGGGGCATTAACAACTGGACCTTGCGCTGCGTCGATACCGCAATGACGAGGTATCGCGATCGCCTGACGGCCAACCCCAACGCCGGGTTCCCGCGCTTCCGCTCCGAAGAGCGTTGGCGCAGTTTTGGCGTCCACGGCGTACGAGGCTGTGTCGTCGCGGACGGCTACCTGTCGGTCGATGGCATCGTGGGCAAATTGCGGGTGCGCATGCATCGCCCGTGGCCAGCTGACGCTCGCCTCGCCGGACTCACCTTCACCCGCAGAGCGCGTCGATGGCATGTCACAATCCTGGTTGATTACAAAGCCGGCGGCCAAGAGCACCAAAATCCTGGTAGCGCGTGTGGCGTCGATCTCGGCATAGATCACCTGGCATCGCTATCGGACGGCTCGCTCTTCAACGATACAGCCCGATGGACGACTCAAAATGCTGCGTTGCGGCGCGCCCACCGGGCACTGGCGAGATGCCAGAAAGACTCCCGCCGAAGCAAAAAGCTGCGCGAACGCCGAGACCGCGCCAGTCAAAGCGTGATAAACTGCCGTTCCACGCGGCTGCATCAGATCTCGGCGGCGATCACCAATCGGTTTGAAACGATCGTGGTCGAAGATCTCGACCTCAGGCAATTGTCCTGTCCATCACGCACACGACACCCGTCAGATGGCGCCGGTGCGATCGCGACGCGGGAAAACGGTCAAGTATTGGCGGAGGTGAGACCAAAGCGCCTTCTCGAAATGATCCGCTACAAAGCTGAAAAGGCTGGCGGCGCGGTCATCATTGTGGATCCGAGACGCATGGCGCCAACGTGCAATGCATGCGGATCACCATCCTCTGAAAGCAATGACGGTGAGCGGCACATCTGTGCCTGCGGCGTCGATGTCCCACGAGGCACCAACAATGCAATCAACATCCTTGCGCGCGGGCTCTCTGCGCATGCGGCCGCTTTGGGTCGCAGGGTGGGCAAGGCTTTGCCCAACGCCAGCGTCTAGCTGCGCGTCCACCCGGAAATGCAGCGCAGTTGCATAGCAACTGCCTGTCCAAAGCTTGAGGGGATTTTTCCAAACCCGCTTTAGCCACACCTATTCGCACTGGAACCCTGATGATCGCCTTACGCCCGGCCCGTGACTTCGGCATATTCCGCCTGGAGCATTTCCAAAGCCTCCAGCATTTCGGGCCTGAAAGCTGTGGCGGACACCCGATGCAGTGGGGCGATATGATCATGTGGAATCAGGAGGCGATCTCTCCCCGTGCCGGACTGCCGCAAACTCCGCATTCCGACACCGAGATACTGACCTACGTCACGAGCGGAATGCTCTATCACGAAGATAGCCTGGGCAATGTCGGGGCGCTTCAAGCAGGCGATTGCCAAGTCATATCCGCTGGTACGGGCGTCGCTATCCGGCGCGGCAATCCAGACGAGGCCGACCCGGTCGAATTCGTCCAGATCTGGCTGATACCCAACCATCAGGGCGGCGAGCCCTTCTCTGTTGTAAGGGGGTTCGCTGACGATCGTGAGCAGGGCCAGTTCGCTACATTAGCCAGCGGGTTCGACAATGAAGGTAATTCACTGCCGATGCGAGCCAACGCCCGTCTATCGCGAGTTGTGCTGGCTGATGGCGGCGCTGCGGATTACCGCTTTGAGGCAGGCAATTTCGGCTATGTCGTGCCACTCTCCGGAAGGGTGCAAGTCGGCGATGTGATTGCCGACCGCAATGACGGTATCCTCATCAATGATGTTGAAACCGTTACAGTGACCGCCATGGGACACACGATCGCGCTTCTTATCGAAATGGCAGAGTAATATTGAGAGGCCAAAACTGGCATTCCAGCAATCCGGCGCAATACATAAGGTAGCAAAAACATATGAGTCAGTCAGATTTCGACATCTTAATTGACAGCTTTGCCTACGCTCTCGCCATGAACCGCAAGATGCAGGCGCGTTATGCCTCAGACGCGCCCGTTATTCAGGCCATTCCGTCAACGAGCGCAGGTCAAGAATGGCGAGCGCTTATCGACCGCCTGAATGCCATCGATCCCGATGGCGGGTGGGGCCGACTTAAAATAGGCAGCGTAGAATTTGTCGCCGTCAAAGGGACTAGCGAGATCCCAGGCTCACAATGGCTTTGACATTTAGGTAGGATCCTGCGGCGGCTACGCAGCACCTAACAATCTGTCTACCAGCCTCAAAGCTCGCATATGTACGGCCATCACGGTCGAGAAACTCGAGTGGGGCATGAAGTTGAACAGCATTTCAGTCTGATCCACTCCATGCCGCACTACCGATTAATAGCTTCGATCAAAATTCTGGCCGCATCACCACATCGCGGAATAGCGCCGTGATCGCGCTCGCGCGCTCTTCACGCATGCGCTGCAACTTTTCGACCGTCGGCTCCACCTGCTGCCACTGGCTTTCGTTCCAGCGCATCGCCTCCACGAGCAACGCCCGCTCTATGATCTCCTGCTCAATCCCCTCGCTGATCGAGTTGCTGAGAGGAGCCCCCTCCTCTGTAAACCGCGGTTTGAACTGATACGGCCCCAGCGTATCGCCCAGGTAGCGGACCAGCTGTGTGCCGTGACGCCACTTTCCGCCTGCATGAATGTCAAACGACACTCGGCGGTTGAAGACCCGAAAGCGCTTCTGCAACTGCTTGCTCTGCCGCGCCCCGCCTGGAGGCGCGATAAAGTCGATCGACTCCACGCGATCGAAATGCACCTGCGTGTGCTGCACGAGATGGCGCATGAGGTCGTCATCCATATTGCGGGTAGCGCGCATGAGCCCGTCTTCCGGAATCAGCGGATCGCCCACCCCCAATCCAAGGATCATCCTAGAGCTGGTATCGACAATGAACGTAGCCGTAGCCAATTCCACCCGGCCGCTGATCTGAACCATCACATCGACTGCGGTCTGGTCCACCAGGATCTGAAGACCAGCAGCCCCAGCCGCCGGCTCTGCGACACCTTCCCGGCGGAGTACCTTTATGCGTCGCTGGATCGAGGATGCAGACGGAGGCGCCTCGCCCGCGTCCGCGCAGGATTCAAATATCCAGCGTATGATCGACGCGGGCGAAGCCGCGGGCTCATGCTGCAGTTTCCAGCGCAGCGCACGCTCGGCAACGGGTGCGAAGCCTTTCTGTGCTGGTGCCGCGACAGCCTTCACCCGGAAGCTCGGTGACAGACCTCGAGTTGGGCCCAGATCCTTCAGCTTCTTCAGCAGTCGGTAAAAATTGCGCTGCTCCATATCGAGCGCGCTGCACGCGTCGCCCACGGGCATGGGGTCATCGTCGCGAAGATAGAGGTCCATCGTCCTCAGTCTGGCAATCACCGCCTCCCGCTTAGAATCATCCAGAGACAGGAACAGGGCGTACTCTGATTCGCCAGAAAAGCCTGAAGCGGCATGCCGTTTGACCAACTCCTCGTCAGTTTCGAGGGCCGACCGATCCGAACCAACGTCGCGCGTGCCGTTTTTCTTACTGTTCATCCATGACTTATTAGAACAGTAAGGCACGCATCGTCAAGTGAGTTGGTCACGATACTGTGCAGTTAAAACCACATTCCTGTTGCCATCACGGTCATTTTAGCGTTCCTAAATGCACAGTATCGTGACCAACATGGAGACAGTGCGATGACGACTAAACCGCGAAGTGCAGATCGAAACAACCTCGTTTCAATCGTTTATACAGAGTATCTGATCGAGATCATCCGACATTTTGAACGACAGCAGCGCGTTAAGACGTGGAGTCGTTCTCGCTCCAAATGGCCCAACAGCAACCGTCGCGGTTGGACGTTCTGGCATGACTGACGCGTATGAAGAACTGGCTGAGATCGACGTTCGCGCCGCTATCAACCTCATGCTGCGCAACCCGTCATACGAGCCTTCCGCTGGCCGGTTGCGCGCCGAAACCTTGCTGAGGAAGCACAACAGCCTGGTCAACACCATGGCTCGCATTGTGGTCGCCAACGACAATGGATCGCTCCGAACAGTCTCTGGCGGAACGCACCATGCGAGCGGCTGGTACCCTTCCGTGAAGGTCGGCCGCACACAGCATTATGAGAGCCTGCATCAGCTTGCACTGATCGAGCGATGCGAGACGGACCCCAATGTTGTCCACTACCAATCAGAAGCTCGCCGCTTCGAATTCATCCTGAGGAAAAAGGAGCGGTACACAAGCGACGTCGACATACTGGACGCCGATGGACGCCTGGCGGTCGTCGAAGTCAAAGGCGACGATGCGGACCTGCGAGATCCAGAATATCGGCTGAAGCTTGCCGGCGTCGCAGAAATTTGCCGCCGGGTAGGCCACGAATTCCGTATCACCTTCGGTTCCGAAATTTTCGAGAATAGCCGCCACCGCTTCAACGTACGCCTCGCCAGCTCGATGCGCCGCACGGCCATCTCATCGTCGCAGAAGCGGCTCGTCGAAAGCCTCCGCAGCAAAGGGGATGACATGCAGTTGGGCGAATTCGCTGAGCTGATGGCGCCCGGAAATTTTGTCCAAGGGCGGGCAATCACTTTCGCCATGCTGGTGAGGCGCATCGTGTCGCTCGATCTCACGCAGCCTCTCATCGATGAGATGCCTGTCAGCTTCATCTGATCATAGATCAAATACCCCAGGAAGGATTCAACCATGACCTAGAGTGAAATCATAACTGCCTGACGAACCCGCAGGCACCCATCACAACAGAAGCAATGCCATTCGCAGCGTAGAAATATCTACTGCTGATGGATTTTGCGCGCCCTCAGAATACCCAAATCTCGGGAGAGATACGTGAATTACTTCCCCTATAAGCTCAAACGCAATCAGCTATACAGTATCGAAGGTCAACCCTGTGTTTTTACATCACATGGATATGGCACACGCCTGAACTTCGAACATGCTGCCACAGGCAAGCCCGTCGAATATCTCGATGACGCCGGCGTCGTCCGTCCAATGGACCAGGAGCGCTTTCGGACGCTGCTTCAGAACGGTCAATTCTTCCAGATGGCAGACCGTGGGCAGTCGCCGGCCAAGAACAAGATCGCTGAATCACATCTCACGCCCGCCGAATGTGAGGAACTCGATCCCGAAAGCGCACTTCGGCTGGCAACATTACGGCTGCTCGATCGGAACGGCGTAATGACCGGCGTGAAGGCAATCTCTGCAGGATTTGCCGAGCACTGGACCCCCGAGTTGCACGCCAAATATGGCGAGGCACCCAATCCGCACACCGTGAAACGCTGGATGCGGGAGCGCGGTAAAGTCGGCGACCGCGATGCTCGTGAGGCCACGAGCGCCCAGGGGCGCCATTGCTATGATGAAGATGGCATCCGCATGGAAATCCGCCAGCGCCTGGCTTTGACTTACTATGCGTCGAAGAAGAGCGTCACCGATATCAATGTGCTGACCAACGCTGAGATTAGCCGCGTCAACGATGGCACTTCGCTCGAATACGAGATGCCTACGGAGCCGCTCCTCCCGGTGAGCCTGAGCACCACATATCGCGACATCAAAATGCTTGAGTGTGAGCAAACGGTCGGTGCCCGCCACGGCAAGCAGGCAGCCTACTCTCGGTGGCGTGGCGCAGGGAAAGGGCATGAGGCGGAGCGTCCTCTGGAATTCGGGCTTATGGATCACACCCCCATACCCGCTCTCCTCGTCATCGACGTGGAACGCGCCATCATTCTGGGCCGCCCGACTTTCTCCGCACTTGTTGATGGGTTCAGCAGGGTCGTGCTCTCGCACATGCTGTCTTTCAATGCCCCATCATACGCCACCGTGTCGGAGTTGCTTCGCCGGTCTGTTCTACCGAAGATCGTGCCGCCGATCATCAAGAACAAGCACCCTGAAGCCCAGGACGTCTGCGGCCTGTGCAGCACATATCACGTGGATGGCGGCATGGAATTCCGCAGCCACGATATGGAGAGCATGAGCAAGGCGACCGGTGCAACGGTCCGCATCAGTGGTCGGAAGAAGCCGCGCGAACGAGCCCTTGTTGAGCGCATCTTCCTCACCATCCACAATTACGTGTCATCGAAGGTGGCCGGCGCCCATCTGCCGATCGCCCTCTCCCGCGAGTATGATTACGACCCCGCCGTGGATGCCGTGCTGACGCTCGACGAACTCGAGGCACTCATCATGTTCGCCATCGCGGTCTATCACACGACCCCGCATGGCGGCCTGAACGAGAAACAGCCTCTGCTCTGTTGGAAACAGGGCACCGCCCAGTACGGGATCGTTCTACCGCGTGATCCTCGCATCTTCGAGAAGGCCCTTCTCCCCAAGATCAATTCGCACCGGCTGACCCACGCTGGCATCGAGTGGAATGGCCTGCGCTTCGGCGATTACAAAGCCGTGCCTGACCTGCTCGCTGATCTTGTCCCCTTGGAAGGCAAGCGTCAGCGCCTGAAGAATGCCACTGCAACGGTGTCGTTCCGCTATGACCCGTACGATCTGCGCAAGATCTGGGTGATCAACCGCAAAACCAATCAGGACGTCGAGCTGTACTGCCAGACGGCCGGCTATACCGACGAGCCGATCAGCCTGTGGATGCACGAGCAGATCCGTGAGAAGGCCAAGGCGGAAGCCGCCGACTTCAACTCACGGGAATGGCGTGACGCCTGCCGCGCCGAGCTTCTCGACGCCATCGACCAGCTGACGCCCGAAGCCAAGGAGCGTGAGCGCAAGCTTCTGGCCAAGCTGCTCGAAAACAAGCGCATCCGCAGCATCACCGGTGAGCTCGCTACCCTGCAGCGGGAGCGCCCTGAACCAGTCGACATCCCGATCATCTATGCAGACGTGATCGAGCACGAGATGCACGATGCCGACACCCTGTCTCGTCGCCCCGCTCCACAGAAAGCGGCCCCTACCGCATCTAAACGGCGGAGCAACCGGCAGAAGGCGAAAGCTGCCAATGCCCGGGAGGCGACGCCAGAGGACATGCCAGAGCGCGACCGGCGTGCTCCTGCGCCGCCACCCACCCCGGACGCGTCGACCACCGACCCCGAACCACGCCGCGAACGCAAAAAGCGCTCGAACGACAGCAGCTATTTCTAACCCCTACCCGAAAGGCAACACATGACTACCACTACATCAAACCCGCCGGTTGTACGGCCGAATGAAGCCGCTGCCCGCTCTCAGCGCGTGGCAGATGCCCGCAGCGCGTTCCGCCAGATCAAGATTGTTCATCCTCGCCAAGAGGCCATCATAGCTGGGCTGGATGAGGTCCGGCGCTCTGGCATCGCCACCCGTGGCGAGCGGCAATATGGCATCACCCTCCTGGCTGAAAGCGGTTCGGGCAAAACGACAGCAGCCGAACATTTCCGGGACGGCATCGAACGCCTGGGCGAACTTCCCGAAGGCAGCCGGCCCGTCCTGATCGTCAAGCTCATGAGCACTGGCACCGCCAGGTCGCTATTCTCTTCCATCCTGCAGGCCCTGGACGACCCCTTTTATGACCGCGGCACCGAACCCAACCTGCACAAGCGTGCCGTGCAAGCCATCAAACGGGATAACGTGCAGTTGCTCGTCATCGATGAAATCCAGCATCTGTCGCGCCGGTCATCGGCCGCAACCCATGTCACGGATAGCCTGAAGACGTTCCTTGATTCTGGCCTTGTTCCTATCGCCTTTTTCGGCACCCACGACGCGGACAAGCTGTTCCAGTCCAGCCACGAGTTGAACGGCCGGCTCTTCCCTCCCCTCACGCTTCCTCCCCTTGATTGGTGGGCGGATGACGATCGAGACCTATTCCTGGACTTCGTCGAAGACCTCGATACCGCCATGGTCGACAAGCAGATCATGAAGGTCGCCAGCGGCCTGGTCGAAGAGGACATTGCTCGCCCCCTTTGCCTCGCAAGCAGCGGAATCATCGGCCGCACCTGCCGCATCGTGGAAACGGCGGCGATAAATGTCGTGCGTGAAGGTCGGCATGCGATTACCCGCAACGATCTCGCCATGGCAGTGAACAGCTGGGCCATTGCCCATAGCTTCATCGACTATAATCCGTTCGTGGAGATCGAAGCTTGAGCCAAGTGAAATACCCGCTCGCGCCGATCGCTGGCGAAAGTCTCATGGGCCTTGTCGCCCGTGTGACTGCCGAGAACGGATATCCACGGACGGGAACGCTTTTGTCCGAGGCTGGCTGGGTTTACGACAACAAGCCGACGGCGGCCACAACCAACGCCGAACAGCTACCGGCGCTGGCTGACATTCTGGTAGTGCCGTACCTCCAATTACTGCACCATGCCCACGGTCCAGAAGAAGGCAGCGCGATCATACATTGGTTTGGTGGACGCGCGTGGCAGAGCGAACTGCGAACCACCATCCGCCGATATGCACCGGCCAGCCTTGCCCTATCGGCTCATCATCGTGCGATTTGGCAGTTGGCCTCCGTCCCATTCTGCCCGGAAACCTTTCAGATCCTGCGCAGCGAATGTCACGAATGCGGCGTCACCCAACGGTGGCGGTATGCCAACGGCATTGCCACCTGCGACCAAGATGTCTGCAGCGCGGACCTGCGTGAGGGACCGGCCGAGTTCATCCCTCTCGAGATGCGCGACAATCTGGGCATCTATGCTGGCCTCTTCAGCCATGATTCCGATGTACGTGCCGCTTCGCGATCACAGTTTCCTGACCCGATTGCGAGTTTGGAGCCGCACGACATTGCCGACTTGGCTTTGAAGCTCTCCCCCTGGCTAAACGACCAACTGCGCGGAAAATGGCTGACCAATCCTAACCTTACCATGACGGTCATCAGCGCGCTTCATGATGCTGTGACACTGCTGCGCCAATGGCCCATCGTTCCAGCCGACCTATTTCCAGCTCCACGCGAAGGGGACAACTGGTCGAACAAATTGGGGCACGCCGTCAAGCAAGCCCGGATCGGCCGCTCCTCGCCCCGCGTCAAAGCCCTGTTCGCGATGTTTCTACATGGCCTGCAGCAAGAGCAGCCCGATCTCAGTCAAAGCCCTGATCTGACCGACCTCCCGTCGGCCGACGAGGGGAATGACATAGTTGGACTGATCTCCGCCAAATCAGCCGTGCGTGTGCTGCGCGAGACGGATACCATCATTGCAAAGCTTCGCGCCGCCGGCGTCTTCAAGCTCACCGACGTGCGAGTGCATGGCGTAGTTCGACCGTTCCATGATCCTGGGGAAATCGAGGAACTGGCACGCACCAAGCCTGACCGTCTGCCTTTGACCGCTGTGTCTCAGTCAACTCAGTTGCCCCGCTATGCCGTAGCGCAGTTGATGCAATCTGGATTGCTCGCCCCGCTGACCCACCCTTATTGGGAGGCGCGATATGGCGTCCGCAATACCACCACGCAGGCCTGGGCGGCATTCGAGGCAAAGATCCAAGCCAAAGCCGATCCCGCCATGATTGACGGCGTTCCGCTGCAAATCGCAGCACGAGCTATTGGCGGTCGTGCCAAGCCCTGGGCTGGCATCTTCGCCTGGCTTCTGGGGCCGGATGGTCGATTTAGTCTGGCCCCCGAGGCGTCGGACCTGTCCCACCAGATACTAATCCCGGCCGAACTCATCGACACTTTGCGGATGTTGGAAAACCCGTTGTCCGGTGCCCATGTCGAGGATGAGCTATCAGGCGCCGATGCCAGCGAGATACTCAACCTGGCCACCAATCAGTTTCTCAAATTCGTCGCCACCGGCCGCATACGTCGCCACGGTAAAGCATATCTCGCGGTGGATGTTCTTCAGACCGCCGCAGAGATCATAGGATCGGTCGAGATCGGCTACAGGATGGGATTGCCTCCCCAGTCAGCACAAAAATGGGCGCGGAAGGTCGGTTTGCCGACGATACATGATGCGGGCTACTGCCGCATGAGCTTCGCCAATATCATGAAACAAGGCGCTTGGTCAGCCTAGACGACGCCCGCGTCGCGTGAGCGCTCCTCGATCCGGGCCAACATAGCACGCTTGCGCGCTGTTCGGCGCGATCCGCTATTGCGCATGGCATCGGTACGCTCTGGAGTATCGATGATACCCAAGGCAGCCTTGCGCTCTCGGATTCCCGTTAAAAGGTCAGAGAGGGTGATGATCATGCCGCTCCATCCCTTCCGTGGATCCAGGTTCATTTTAGAAATGTGCAGCCCGCCAGCGACATTCCTGCTTCGGTGCCAATAATATCCCATGCAAGATGAATACGCGAGCAAGCGTCGGAGCAACTCCGAACGCCGCTCGATCGCCTTCAGGACATCGCTGTTCACGCCCCGTTAGGCCGGGCTTTTTATTATGCGCGGTTCTAGCGAATAAGAAGAAATCATGAGACCGACGATCTTACTGACCGCCTTGGCCCTCTCCCTGTCCGCCTGTGGGCCGGTCCACCCCAGATGGAAGAATGAAAGCTCCCACGACATCCGTGTGACCTATTTCAAAGGCACATCGCACTATGGGGTGCTCATCAAACAGGGTCGGGAAAACGTCCCTGTTGCGCCATTCGATTTCCAATCGGTCGAACGGATCGAAATCGAAGATAGCGGCCAGACACAGCGGCTGACCAAAGCCGCCGTGTCACAGATGCACGCTGAGTGCGGCCATGGCTATTCCTGCCGCATTCGATACGGAGACGATCATCAGTTAAAGGTCGCGCCTGGCTAACAGCTTCAGCTTGCCACCCATCGCACTGACGACATCAGCCGAGAAGTTGGTCAGTCGTCGGTGCGAATCATTCGTCAGGCTCTTTGCGCGCAGCTTGGACAGGCGCTGTGGCAAGTCCGCCGCAACCTTACGCGCCTCGCCCGGGCGCAGATTGCGCCAACGACGCACTTCCTCACGAGAACGACCACAACCACGGCACCAGCCGGACGAGGCGTCAAAACCACAAAGGTCAATGCAAGGCGAGCGCACAGATCATTCCATTGAATTTGATTGCATACCCTACCCACCTACCCTATAACGCATCGTCCTACCAGCAGCAATTTGCTGCGTGACACTGAGGCTACCGAGGGAAAAATGGCCCACATCAATGAAAACCGAGACGCGTTACTCGGGCGAATCAAGCGCATCGCGGGCCAGGTTGGCGCAGTAGAACGCGCGCTTGGCGGCAACGCGAATTGCACCGAAGTCCTCCATCTGGTCGCAGCCGTTCGCGGAGCCGTGAATGGGCTTCTCGATGAGATCATCGTCGAACATCTGGAGGCCCATGTCGCGCGCGACGGTCTGTCGCCCGAAGAACGCCAGCAAGGCGCAGAGGACCTCGTCACGATCATCCGGAGGTACAGCAAGTGAGCACCAAGACCGCCGTGCTGGCCGACACCGGCCACCTGACGCACGAACATATGTTCCTGGCCGCCAGCCATGACGACAATGCCCGCCGGACACTCTGGGTCGTGGTGCTCACCGCCCTCATGATGGTGGCAGAGATTGTCGCTGGTTACACTACTGGATCGATGGCCCTACTGGCTGACGGCTTCCATATGGCCACCCATGCCGGAGCGCTTGGTGTTGCGGCCGCGGCTTATGCCTATGCGAAACGCCATGCTCATAACGGCGACTTCAGCTTCGGCACCGGGAAGATCGGCGATCTCGCTGGATTCGCATCGGCCCTCGTCCTGGGCATCATAGCCCTCGCTATCGGCGTCGAGTCCGTCATGCGGCTGTTTGAGCCTATCAACGTCGCCTTCGCGGAGGCCACATGGATCGCAATCCTCGGGCTGCTCGTGAACATAGCCTCGGCCTTTTTGCTCTCCGGCGGCCACGGTCACGACCATGGGCATCACCATGGTCACAGCCATGGTGGCGACAACAATCTGCGTTCTGCCTACATGCATGTTCTGGCTGATGCCCTGACATCGGTGCTGGCAATCGCAGCTCTGTTGGCCGGCCGCTATCTGGGCTGGGTGTGGATGGATCCAATCATGGGCATCGTCGGCGCCATCGTGATTGCGCGCTGGTCATGGTCGCTGATGCGCGACACGGCCGCCATTCTCCTGGACCGCACAGATCGCCACGTAGCCGATGAAGTCCGCGAGTTGGTCGAAACGGCAGGCGATGCCCGGATCACGGACCTGCACGTGTGGAAGGTAGGCCCTGAAGCACACTCCGCGATCGTTGGCGTCTCTGCCCAACCGGGCGTAGATGCGACGGAAATCCGCAGACGCCTTGTGCCCGTTCATGAGCTTCAGCACCTCACCGTCGAAGTCGCGACAGTGGCATAACCGACAGGAATATCGTGATTTATCCCACATTTTCTTGAATCGCGAAAATGTGGGATAAATTTCGCGGTCGCATGAACGGTTCACTCACGCTGTTCCAAATAGCTTGGTTCGGCAGGAGAGGAAGAGATAAAAACAATGTAGGAACTTTGTGCGCGCTCCACGGCGACAAAGGAAATTCATCCATTGGACGCCTCGCCACAATAGATCTGTCCATGGTTCAAAATGCTGAAACATCCCTTCGCTCTTGTGAAATCAACCGGCAAGGTCGTTCACATCGATGACGCTTCTAAAACCCAAGCGCCATTTATCTGCGCCGGCTGCCAATCCGAAATGCGCCACGTTGCAGAAACCGTCCCACATACCCGTAAGGGTAGCGACAAAATCATAACGCGGCGCGGTCACTTTGCACATGTTTCGCATGACGAATGCACATCCGGCCTCGAAACAAGCCTTCACCTCTGGTCGAAGATGGTAATCGAAGAGGCCCGAACTGTCGGGCTTCCTCCGCACCATGTCGAATATCGAGACTTAGCCCGCGATTTCGAGACCGACTGGAAATACCATGCCGTGACGCTGGAAGAATGGCAGGACGGCATCAGGCCTGACGTCGTACTCTATCATCCCGATGGTCGCCTAAATGTCGAAATCAAGGTCTACCACGCGGTCGACGAAGTCAAGGCAGAGCTTCTCCGCCAGCGCGTCCAGTCATGTATCGAGATCGACGTCGTCGAATATGATTTCGAGACAATGTCGGGGCACGACCTGCGGCAGGCGATCCTGTTCGATGCGCCCCGCATCTGGATTGCACATCAGCTGGAAAATGAACGCATCGCGCTTCTCAAATCCGAACATGATGAAATGATTAGCGCCAAAGGTCTTCAGTTACGCAACCTATTGAATGATATTCCTCATTTCATTACTAAAAAAGAGCGCAAAAAGCACGAGGCCGAAGTCCTTGAGCTTGGCACCAGACCATTCATTGGTCGAGAAATTCCAGGGACGCATTGGTTCTGCGCGCCAACAGACAATTGGCAACATATAGTCCTGCGCGATTATCTCGATTCTAAGCCGGATCTGGATGGTGATATATCGTATGATCGCCCTCCGAATGTGTATCGTAAGTTTACCCACAAAATGGGCTTTCTTTTATCAGAGAGGGTTTTTGAAACCCAAGAAACTGGCCCTGTTATACCAAGGTGCATTGATCAGAACCCATGAGCCCATTGGCGCATTCCGATGGACATGATGCGCCATGGCTGGTCGACGAGCTTGTTCCATGCGAAGCAGCATTGGTCGACGATGTCGTCATAGGATTTGAAGATGCGGTTCGACAGCCAGTTGTCGCGCATGAACTGCCAGACGTTCTCGACAGGGTTGAGCTCCGGACATCGTGGCGGCAGCGGCATCAGGGTAATGTTGTGAGGCACGACCAGTTTGGCCGATCCGTGCCATCCGGCCTGATCGAGCAGGAGGACCGCATGCGCGCCTGGCGCGACGTGGAAGGCGATCTCCTCGAGATGCATGCTCATCGCCTCGCTGTTGCAACGAGGCATGACGATGCCGGCGGCCTTACCTTCGGCGGGGCAGATCGCACCGAACAGCCATGCCGAGGAGCGACGTTGGTCCTTTGGCGCTGATGGCCGCGTTCCGCGCTTCGCCCAGCGCCGGGTGAGCTTGGTCTGCTGGCCGAGGCGAGCCTCGTCCTGCCACCACAGCTCTATCGGCGTTCCTCTCGGCAGCCGCCGCCTGATTTGCGCCAGACGGGCGACGAAACTTTTTTAAAATCGGCAATATCGTCGCTCTTCTGGCCTCGATGGCGTGGCCGGGCCGAGAGCTTGCGATAACCCATCGCACGCAGTTCGCGCCCGAGGGTGTGGCGCGTGACCGACAGTTCGAACTCGTCCCAGACCCACTGCGCCAGATCACACAGCCGCCAGCGCACTACGCCATGCGCTGCGGGGATCGGGCCCGCCTCGACGATCTCGGCAAGCCGGGCGCGCTGATCGTCATTCAAGATCGAAACCCGCCCCGGAGACTTGCGAGTTGCCAGACCCTCGGGGCCGCCCTCGTTGAAGCGTAGAACCCAGTCGCGCACGATCTGCAGCGTCACGCCGGCAATCTTCGCCGCTTCGCCGCGGCTCCCGCCGTCCAAAATCAGCGCAATGGCCAATAGACGTCGGACCTGATTGGCATCGCCACTTCGTCGCGCAAGCCCTCGCAAATCCGTCGAAGTGTAGTCAGATCGAACCCTAATCGCTGCCGCCATCGCAAGCCTCCATGTGCTTGCCATGGTGAATCAGAAAATCATCAGCTTGGGAATCCCCGGCGTGAGTCAGCCTCAGCGCACCTTGGTATTACTCGCTGGCCATTCGAGAATACAACCCTCACCGATCCACGTCAGATCGATCGAGATGTTCTTGACGCTGCCGGCACAAATGCGGTTGAATATGGATCGCCGGATCAAACCGTCGCAACTTACATGCGGATGCTGTGCGACGAGCCCGACAGGCAAGGGGTGCACCCAATTGCTAGGCGGATCATTGCCCATGGATCCAAGCCCAACACCTTTGTCGTCAATCCCGAACGCAAAGCCTATACGAAGCGTCGCGAAGCCCTTCAGCTAAAATTTGAGGCCGCAGGGCGGCGGCGCGGTCTCTATGACGACGATTTTCGTGAGTGGTACATCATACCTCTCTCATCTAACGGCACAACACCGCGTCATATCTGCATGGAAGGAGGAGTCCCCTATGCGCGGCTCCTCGCAGACATAGATGCTATCGAGAACATGATTTCCGGCGGATGGCCCGTCCAACGCCTACTAGGTATCGAAGAGTCGTGGCTCAGAAGGAAACGAGCTCAGCAATACAATAAGCCCGACGCGGAAGGCGGCGGCCCACAGCCCTTCCGCCAAAACACACATCGTCGTTGTGCATCTTACGCTCTGATGCGTCAGCGGGTGTCTTGTTACCAAATTCTCATTGCCATGGCATCCCGCTTGTTTGAATCAAAGGATGACAGCGCGGTTTTTGTATCTACGCCAAACCCCGAACTTGGCAATGTGAGGCCCATCGATTTCGCTACCGATATCCCATCGCTCCAGCGATGCATCGACCTGATGCCTAGAGACCCCAAGCTCACCAGCCTCAAAGGAACAACCTACAAAAGGATCTGGTAGCTGACATACGGCATCTGAAATAATTGACCTGTCACGCTGCTCTTTGATCGAACACAGAGAAAAGGCCAGGCTCCCGAGACACCTTGATCTCGTCATTGTTGATTTCCACTGAGAAGTGACCCGGGTAGGGCGTAAATTTCCGCTGAGAATTGACCCATGTTGAACTCGTCCCT
>NZ_JAJGNO010000008.1 GCF_020782235.1 Sphingobium naphthae | reverse complement strand
CCCGACGCCCTAAAGCACGCCAGACACCGAGCCGCCGCCCACATGTCCCTTCATCTAACCGACAATGTCAAAGAACCGACACCCTTAGGGGACAACCTACCTTCCTCGAAACTGCTTCCGAGGGAGAGTGTCCCGCAAATGTTGGCGACCGTCCGATCAGCGCCTCGTTCAAGGCGGCGTCCCGTCCGGTGAGGCGGCATATATGGGGGGCTTTGCGAACCGTCAAACCCTTTTTGCAATTTTATTTCAGAAATTTTTGGGAGGTTCGCTGGTAGAGGCGGGAAGCCAGACGAGCAGGACCGGGGACGAAGGACAAGATGGGTTTGCAGGATGCCGATGCGCAGGACGCGGGCTTTGGCGCGCGGATCAGGAGCGCGATCTTCTGGCGATCGGGCAGCCAGATCCTGTCGCAGATCATGAGCTGGGTGGTGACGCTGGCCGTCATCCGCCTGCTCGATCCCGCGGACTATGGCCTGTTCGCCATGACTCAGGTGATCCTGAATTTCGCCACCTTCCTCAATGGCTATGGGCTGGTGAGCGCGCTGGTCCAGTCGGAAACGGTCGAACCGCACCGGCTGCGCCAGGCCTTTGGCATCATGCTGCTGCTGAACGGGGCTCTGGCGCTGGCGCAGCTCGCCATCGCGCCGCTTGCCGCCGACTATTATGACCAGCCGATGGTCGCCGACCTGCTGCGGGTGCAGGCGCTGCTCTATCTTTCCACGCCCTTCATCTCGATCCCCGAGGCGATCATGGGCCGTGCGCTGGATTTCAAGCGCCCCGCGCTCGTCAACCTGATCGCCGCGGCGGCGTCGGCCGGGGTCGCGCTGACCGGCGCGCTGTCGGATTGGGGCGTATGGACGCTGGTTTGGGCGCCGATCGCGGGTTTCTGGATCAAGGCGGCGGGCTATGTGCTCGCCACCGGGTTTCGCCCCATCCCCAGCTTCGATTTTCGCGGCACCGGCGCGATGGTCGCTTATGGCGCGTCGCTGCTGGGCGGGCAGCTTTTCTGGATCGTGCAGAGCCAGGCCGACATCTTCATCGGCGGGCGCGTGCTCGATCCGCATGCTCTGGGCCTCTATGCCGAAGCGCTGTTCCTGACGCAGATTTTCGTCAGCAAGTTTGTGCCGCCACTCAATGACGTCGCCTTTCCTGCCTATGCGCGGATGCAGAAGGATCTGCGGCGCGTATCTTGGTCCTTCTGCAAGGCGGTGAAGCTGCTGCTGTTGCTGACCTGTCCCATTTATCTGGGCATGGCGGTGACGGCGGCGCCGCTGGTCGAGACCCTGTTCGGCCGCAAATGGCTTGCGATGGCGCCGTTCGTCACCATCCTAGCGCTGGCGATGCCGTTCATGACGCTGCAGGTGATGTTCGCGCCGGTCAGCAACGCGCTGGGTCGGCCGGGAACCACGGCGCGAGTCGCGGCGGTGGGCGCGGTGCTGATGCCCGCCGCCTTCCTGATCGGCATCCGGTTCGGCGCGATCGGCCTGGCCTGGGCCTGGCTGGCAGCCTTCCCGCTGCTGACGCTGGTGACCGCGCGACTCGCCGGCGCACCGATGGGGCTGCGCTTGATCGACCTGGCGCTGGCGGCGGCGCCCGGCCTTGGCTGTTCGGTGCTGATGGCCGCTGTCGTGATGGCGATCGACGGCCTTCTGCCCCCGCTGGCGGCTCCGCTGCGCCTCGCCATCCTGGTGCCGGCGGGCGGCATCGCCTTCCTCGGCGCACTGCTGCTCTGCGCGCGCGCCACGCTGAAGGAACTGGTCGCGCTGGTGATTCGCCGCAGGCCGCCGGTGCAAGCTGCGGCCTGACTCGCCAATGTCTGCGGTCAGCGGCCGGGATCAGGCAGTCCCGATCAGGCGGTCTGGATATAGTCGCGCATGGCCGCCGCTTCCGATTCGATGCTGTCGATACGGAATTTGACGAGATCGCCGATCGAGATCATGCCCGCCAGCACGCCATCGACCACCACCGGCAAGTGGCGGATGCGCCGCTTGGTCATCAGCGAAAGGCCGCGCATCACCGGCGTCTGGTCATCGATGGTGATGGCCGGCGCGGTCATCACTTCGCCCACGCTATGATCGAGCGCCGAGGGACCGTCCTGCGCGACGCGATAGACAAGGTCGCGCTCGGAGAAAATGCCCACCACCTTGCCGTCGGCGACCACGGGAACGCAGCCGATTCGCTGCTCGGCAAGCAATCGGACGGCGGCGAGGACGCTGTCCGTGGGCTGCACCTGGATGACGTCGCTTCCCTTGCGCTGCAAAATCGCTGCGATGGTCATGGCCTGCTCTCCTTGCTTCGCCTGCACTGGCCGGTTCCTTGCTTCCGTCGCGCGTCCGGCGTTCGGCCTTTCTGCAGGGCTCAATGCGCATCCGGTGCTTGATGATCCCACGATCGCACCCCAAAGGAAAGGGATGACACGCAAGGACGCGCTCGATGACCCGCAGATTGCGGCGACCGCCTGGGCCCGGTTTCGCCGGATCATGGGATGGATGGCGATCGGCGGGCTCGGCTGCGTCGCGGCGGCGCTGCTGTTTCTCTATTGGTGGACGGGCGCGCTGCCGATCCACATGGCCATCGCCACCATATTGGGCGTATGGCTGACCTTCATGCTGGGGACCGGGCTGATGGCGCTCGCCTTCCTGTCGAGCGGGACCGGGCATGACGAACAGATGATGGACAGGCTGAAGGACGAGGTGCCGCTGGATGATTGAGACAGGGGGCGACAGGGGCGAAGTGGTGCTGCGCGTGATGCCGCGCCTGGCGGACATCAACGCCAATGGTCATATTTTCGGCGGCTGGGTGCTGAGCCAGATGGACATAGCCGGGGGCATCGTCGCGCATCGGCTGGCGCAGGGGCCGGTCGCCACGGTCGCGATCGAGAGCATGAAGTTCATCACGCCGATCCTGCTGGGCGACATCGTGTCGGTCTATGCGCGCGAGGAGCGGCGCGGCCGCACGTCGATAGCGATCCGCATCGATGTCGTCGCCACCCGCGGCATCGCGCAGCAGCAGATCGAATTGACCAGCGGGGTCTACACCTTCGTGGCGCTGGACGCCAATCATCGGCCAAGGCCCCTGCCGCAAGAAGGGACCATGTAACGCGGCATGAAAAAGGGGACGATGCGGCGCGCATCGTCCCCTTTTTTATCGTGCGTGACGCGCCGCCTATTCGGCGGCTTCGGCGGCCTTGGCGCGGGGACGGCGCGTGCGCTTCTTGGGCGCGTCCTCATCCTCCGCATCGGCGTCATTGTCGGCGCGCGCGATCGAAGGCGGCAGGATGGCGGCATCGAGCCCCTGCGCGTCGTCCGCCTTGGCCGCGTCGGCCTTGCGCGGGCGGCCGCGACGCGGCTTGGGCGCCTCGGCCTCGGGCGCCGTGTCGGCCGCATCGCTCATCGCTTCGGCGGGCGTGCCGGCCGGACCCTCGACGCCGCGCTCCAGGCGCAGGGCGCCATCTTCGTCACCCGACGGGCGATCGCGGCGGTTGCGGTCGCGGCGATTGCCGCGGCCATCGCGCTGCTCATCCTGCCGGCGATCCTGGTCGCGCGCCTGGTCCCGAACCGGATCGCGCCCGGCGCGTTCGGCCTGGTCGCCGCGCGCATCGTCATGGCCGAAGTCGGCGCCGTCGAAATCATCGCCGTCATCGCTGAAATCATCGTCATTGCGGCGGAAGCGCTGCTGCTGTTCCTCCTGACGGGCGCGGTTGTCGGCGAGCACGCGGAAATAATGATCGGCGAACTGCAGATAATATTCGGCGTTCACACGATCACCGGCCATCTGCGCGTCGCGCGCCATATTCTTGTATTTTTCGAGCAGCTGGGCCGCATTGCCGCGAGCGCGATTGTCGATGCGGTTGCCATTGTCGCCGCCGCCCCGGTTGTTACCACCATTGGGACGACCGTTATTGTTCCGGCCGCGATTGCGACGGCCGGATTGCCGGTTGTTGATCAAGACATGATCCTTGCGTTCGCTATGTCAAAACTCACTGAAAACACTGTTCAGTCGCCATCCCCAAGCACGGCCATCCTTCAGGCCGGATATGGCTCCGCCGGGCATGACCCCGAAGTTTCGGGCCAATCCCCTGGCCGCCACCGGCGCTAGCGCAGCGAACGCCGTCATGACTATAAGGAGCTAAAAAAACGGCCTTTTCTGTCAATGGCCAAAGCGGCCAGATCACGAGATGGAGCCGTTCCTGACCCCGATGTAGTGACTTTCACACCATAAACCAAGCGATTTTCGCGCCTGGCAGGGGAAATTGCCGGCTTGGGCGCGTCAGGCGCGCGTCGCGACGACGCAGCGATCATGGCCGGCAAGATCGCGCCGGACGGACAAGGCAAGCCCCTGCGCGGCGACCAGCGCGGAGACGCTTTCCCCCTGGGCATGGCCGATCTCGATCGCGGCCATGCCGCCGGGCGCGATCAAACGGGGCAGATCCGGCGCGATCCGGCGGTAATCGTCCAGGCCATCGACCCCCGCGAACAGCGCGCTGCGCGGTTCGTGGAGCACGTCCCCTTCAAGCGGTTCATCCTGCGCGATATAGGGCGGGTTGATGAGCAGAAGGTCGAACGGACCCTCCACCTCCTGCGCCCAGTCGCCGATGCGAAAGGCGGCGCGATCCGCCAAAGCGAGGCGCGCGGCATTGGCCTGCGCCACGGCCAGCGCGGGCGCCGAGGCGTCGATGCCCCATCCTTTCGCCTGCGGCCACTGCGCCAGAGCGGCGAGCAGCAGCGCGCCCGATCCGGTGCCAAGGTCCAGGATCGTGTCGGGCGCGCGACCGTGAAAATGATCGACCGCCGCCTCGATCAGCGTCTCGCTGTCCGGCCGCGGGATCAATGTATCCGGCGTGACCGCCAGGCTGATCGTCCAGAAATCGCGCGTGCCGGTTATGTGGGCGATGGGCGCGCCGGTCAGGCGGCGATCCAGCAGCACGGCGAACCCGGCAGGCACATCCAGCTCGCGCTGCCGCAGCAGCATGTCGGCGCGCGACAGTCCCAACACATGGGCCATGAGCAATTCGGCGTCGAGCCGGGGCGTATCGCTGACGTCCGCCAGATGTCGGGTCGCAGCGCGCAAGGCGTCGGGAATGGCGCGGTCGGTCATGGGCAAGAGCGTAGAGATGGCCGCGACTGGCGGAAGCCCAGCGTCAAGAGACCCCGTCCAGTTGCGCCAGCCGCGCCGCTTCGTCTTCGGCGATCAGCGCGTCGATCACTTCGGCGAGGCCCGGCCCTTCCAGGATTTCGGGCAGGCGGTGCAGCGTCAGGTTGATGCGATGATCGGTCACGCGCCCTTGCGGGAAATTATAGGTGCGGATGCGTTCGGACCGGTCGCCCGATCCCACCATCGCCTTGCGCGCGCCGGCCTGTTCGCTCTGCGTGCGTTCCCGCTCCGCCTCATAGAGGCGCGCGCGCAGCACCTGCATCGCCTTGGCCTTGTTCTTGTGCTGCGATCGCTCGTCCTGCTGCGTCACGACGATGCCGGTCGGCACATGAGTGATGCGCACGGCCGAATCGGTGGTGTTCACATGCTGGCCGCCCGCGCCGCTGGCGCGATAAATATCGATCTTGAGGTCGGAATCGGCGATCTGGACATCGACTTCCTCCGGTTCCGGCAGGACGGCGACGGTCGCGGCGCTGGTGTGGATGCGCCCGCCGCTTTCGGTGACCGGCACGCGCTGCACCCGGTGGACGCCGCTTTCGAACTTCAGCCGCGCGAAGACGCCCGCGCCGTTGATGCTGGCGACGACTTCCTTGAAGCCGCCCTGTTCCGACGCATTGGCGGAGAGCAGCTCCATCTTCCACCCCTGACTATCGGCATAGCGCTGATACATGCGGAACAGGTCGCCCGCGAACAGCGCGGCTTCGTCGCCGCCGGTGCCGGCGCGGATTTCCAGCATGGCGGGCCGCGCATCGGCAGCGTCGCGCGGCAACAGCTGCAACGCCAGCGCCCGCTCCGCCCGCGGCAGCTGGTTGCGCAGCAGCTGCATTTCCTCCTGCGCCATTTCGCGCATGGCGGGATCGGCCTCGTCGCCGCCGGTCATCATTTCCAGCGCCGACAATTCCTGCCGCAACCGGCGCAGCTCGCGTGCGGCGGCCGCAACCGGCTCGATCTCCGCATATTCCTTGGACAGCCGCACGAACTGGTCCGGGGCGAGATCGGCGCGCGTCATCGACGCCTGCACCTCGTCCCGGCGCGCCTCGATCTGCGCGATGCGTTCGGCGGAAATATGCATCAGAGCGCCGTCACGGTTCCGACCAGCGCATCGAGCGCCACCGCCTGCTGCTCGCCGGTGCCAAGGTTGCGGACGGCCGCTTCGCCCCGCGCCAGTTCATCATCGCCAAGGATGATCGCCCAGCCGGCGCCCGACGCATTGGCGCGCTGCATCCGCTTCTTCATATTGCCGCGATAGCCCATGTCGCAAGCGATGCCGGCGCGGCGCAGGTCGGCGATGATGCCGGTCGCCCGCGCTTCGGCCGTCTCACCCATGGGGATGAGCACCACGCTGGGCTTCTCAACCTCCGGCGCATCCACCAGCATCGCCAGCCGCTCGATGCCCGCGGCCCAGCCGACCGCCGGCGTGGCGGGGCCGCCCAGATTCTCGATCAGCCCGTCATAGCGCCCGCCGCCCAGCACCGTGCCCTGCGCGCCGAGGCGGTCGGTCACGAATTCGAACGCGGTGTGGCGATAATAATCCAGGCCGCGCACCAGCCGCGCATTGCGTTCCCACGAGACGCCCGCCGCATCGAGGCCGCTCGTCACCTTGTCGAAGAAGCTGCGCGCCGCATCGGTCAGATAGGCGTCGATGTCGGGCGCGCTGTCGGCGATCGGCCGGTCGCGCGGATCCTTGCTGTCGAGGATGCGCAGCGGATTCTTCGCCAGCCGCTCGACGCTGTCTTCCGACAGATCGCCGCGATGCGCCTCGAAATGGGCGATCAGCGCGGCGCGCCAGGCTTCGCGGCTCTCCGCGTCGCCCAGCGTGTTGAGCGTCAGCGTGACGCCCTCGATCCGCAGTTCGCGCAGCAACTGGTCGCCCATGACGAGCAGCTCGACATCGGCGCCGGGCTCGCCCGCGCCGATGATTTCCGCATCCAGCTGGTGGAACTGACGGAACCGGCCCTTTTGCGGCCGCTCGTACCGGAAGAGCGGGCCGTGGGTGGCCACTTTGAGCGGCGCATACTGCTGCCAGCCCTCGGTGATGTAGGCGCGGCTGATGCCGGCGGTGAATTCGGGCCGCAGCGTGATGGAGTCGCCGCCGCGATCCTGGAACGTGTACATTTCCTTGGACACGACATCGGTGCTTTCGCCCAGCGACCGGGCGAAGACCGCCGTCGCTTCGAACACCGGCACTTCAACCCGCTGGAACCCGTAAAGCCGGCGCACGCGATCGAAGGCCGCCACGACATGGGCGAACCTCTCCTGAAAAGCATCGGGCGTGCCGCCCAGCATGTCCTGCGTGCCGCGCACGGGGCGCGGGGTTTCTAGTCTGGCCATGGGGCAGCGCCTTTAGCGGGATTTCAAGGTCAAGGAAACGCGCTTTTTTGGACACTTGCGTACGTCGATATTCCATATCCTGCTAGGGGTGGACGCGCGTGCGCAGAGCCGCCATGCTGGCCCCCATCCGGGCCGTCCGGCCCCGCCCATCTTTCGGAGACCTCCATGATCCGCAGCCTTGCTGCCGCCCTTTGCCTTTCCACGGGCCTTGCCACCGCGTTTGCCAGCCCGCTGCTGGCGCAGGATGCGGTCCGCTCCAAGCCGACCGCCCTGCCCGTCGACGATGCGACTCCCGCCCCGCGCGACACGCCCTATCCCGGCACGATCCGGCTGGAGGTCGACGCCACCGACACGACCCAGCGCATCTATCGCGTCAAGGAAACCATCCCCGTGGCGCAGGCCGGGCCGATGACGCTGTTGATGCCCGAATGGCTGCCGGGCAATCATGCGCCGCGCGGCCAGATCGAAAAGCTCGCCGGCCTCACCATCACCGCCAATGGACAGCCGGTGCAGTGGGTGCGCGATCCGCTGGACGTCTATGCCTTCAAGATCGACGTGCCGCAGGGGGCGACCGAGATCGTCGCATCCTTCCAGTTCCTGTCCGCGACCCAACCCAGCCAGGGCCGCGTCGTCATCACCCCCAGGATGATGAACATCCAGTGGGAGCAGGTCTCGCTCTATCCCGCAGGCTATTTCACTCGCCAGATTCCGGTGCAGGCAAGCGTCACCTACCCCGCCGGCTGGCAGGCCGCGACTGCGCTGCGCGGCACGAAGACGGGCGACACCGTCGCCTATGACACCATCGACTATGAGGCGCTGCAGGATTCGCCCGTCTTTGCCGGCCGCTATTTCAAGCCGGTCGACCTGGGCCACAATGTGACGCTCAACATCGTTGCCGACGCGGCAGACGAACTCAACTACAAGCCCGAGCAGATCGCCAAGCACAAGAAGCTGGTGGATGAAGCCGGCGCGCTGTTCGGCGCCTATCATTTCAACCATTATGACTTCCTGCTGGCCATCACCGACGAGATGGGCGGCATCGGCCTGGAACATCATCGCTCGTCCGAGAACCAGGTCGAGCCGGGCTATTTCAAGGATTGGGATTCGGGCAAGGCGCTGCTCGACCGCAACCTGCTGCCGCATGAATTCACGCATAGCTGGGACGGCAAGTTCCGCCGCCCCGACCTGCTGTGGACGCCCGATTTCCGCACGCCGATGCAGGACAATCTGCTGTGGGTCTATGAAGGGCAGACGCAATTCTGGGGCTATGTGCTGGGCGCGCGGTCGGGGATGTTCACCAAGCAGGAGACGCTGGACGCCTATGCCAATATCGCCGCGCGGCTCGACACGGCGGTCGGCCGGCAGTGGCGCCCGCTGGAGGACACCACCCATGACCCCATCATCTCGGCCCGGCGGCCCAAGGGCTGGACCAGCTGGCAGCGGTCGGAGGATTATTATAACGAAGGCCTGATGATGTGGCTGGAGGCTGACGCCATCATCAGCAAGGCGACCAGCGGCCGCAAGGGCCTGGATGATTTCGCCAAGGCCTTTTTCGGCATCAAGCCGGGCGACTGGGGCGAAGTCGTCTATAATCGCCAGGACATCATCGACACGCTGAACGGCATCGCGCCCTATGACTGGGCTGGCTTCTTCCAGAAATATGTCGACCACCCCACCGGCGAAACGCCCAAGGGCGGCTTCTTCATGGGCGGGTACAAGCTGGTCTATACCGAAGAGCCCAACAGCTTCACCAAGGCGGCAGAGACCGCAGGCAAATATGTCGACCAGGGGTCGGGCATCGGCGCGATCGTCAAGAATGACGGCGAGATCAGCAGCGTCATCTGGGACAGCGCGGCGTTCAAGGCCGGGCTGGTGGTGGGCGCCAAGATCCTGGCGGTGAACGGCTATGAATTCTCGCCCGAAGCCTGGAAGGGAGCGATCACCGGCGGCAAGGATGGCAAGACGCCCATCCAGATCATCGTCAAGCAGGACAAATATTACCGCACTTTGTCGCTCGCTTATTCAGGTGGCTTGCGCTATCCGCGCCTCGAAAAAACAGGAGCGGGCGAAGGCAGCCTCGACCGGCTGCTCAAGCCCAGAACATGAGTCACCCGCAGCAAAGCGTGTAGGATAGAGGCGTTTTCATGAATATCGAACTGATCTCCGTTGGCGACGATCCGCCCCACAACCTCAATGTCGTCATCGAGGTGCCGGTGGGTGGCGAACCGGTCAAATATGAGTTCGACAAGGCGTCGGGCGCGCTGTTCGTGGACCGCATCCTGCACACGCCGATGCGCTATCCGGCCAATTACGGCTTCGTGCCGCACACGCTGTCGCCCGATGGCGATCCGCTCGACGCGCTGGTCGTCGCGCGCTCGCCCTTCATCCCCGGCTGCGTCGTGCGGGCCCGCCCGATCGCGGTGCTGAACCTGGAGGATGAAGCGGGCGGCGACGAAAAGCTGGTCTGCGTGCCGGTGGATTCGACCTTCCCTTATTATTCCAACGTGGGCGAGCGCGACGACCTGCCGGAAATCGTGTTCCAGCAAATCGAGCATTTCTTCACCCACTATAAGGATCTGGAGAAGAAGAAGTGGGTGCGCATCGGCACCTGGGGCGGCGCGGAAGACGCCCGTCGCATCACCCTGGAAGCGATCGAACGCTATCAGGCGGCGAAGAAGGCGGCCTGAGCCGCTTCTTGTTCCGAAAAAACCAGAAAAGGCCGCGCGGAACGCCACCGCGCGGCCTTTTTTACGTCTGAGGCGGCCGGCGCGCTAGATCAGCCGGTCCGCCTCCAGCGCCAGGGCGAAGGAGTCGCGCGTGCGGGGCAAGCGGGCGTGGAGCCTGGCGTCGGCTTCGGCAAGCCGCTCGACCCCGGCCTGCAGCTGCGCTTCGTCCAGGGTGAAGGGCAGGCGCAGGAAGCGCTCGAACGCGCCGCCCACGCCAAAGCGCGGCCCGGCCGCCACGCGCACTCCCAGGCTTTCGGCAAGCGCCGCCAGCGCCGTCGCCTCTGCGCGCGGCAGTTCGGCCCAGAGCGACAGGCCGCCCGCCGGCGATTCGACGCGCCAGTGCGGCAGATGCGTGGCGATCAGCCCCAGCAAATGGTCGCGCCGGTCCCGCAGCACCTGCGCCCGCGCGCCCAGCCCCACATCCGCGTCGATCAGTTGCGCCACCGCCAGCTGCTCGACGACCGGGCTCGCCATGTCCATCGTCGTGCGCAACCGGCCGAGCGCGGCGACGGTCTGCGCATCTGCGCGAATCCAGCCGACCCGCAAGCCGCCCCAGAAGATCTTGCTGGCCGATCCCAGCGAGATGACCTGCCGGCCGGACGGATCATGGCAGGCCACCGGCGGCGGCGGCGCGAAGTCCAGCCCCATGGCGACCATCGTTTCATCGACGATCAGGGGCGTGTGCGTGCGCGCGGCGGCGGCCACCAGCGCGCGGCGCGTCGCCGGGTCCATCGACCGCCCGGTCGGGTTGTGGAAATCGGCGATCACATAGGCGAAACGCGGCGCGGTCTGGCGGAAGGCCGCCTCCATCGCGTCGATGTCCCACCCCTGTTCGGGCAGGCCGACCGGCACCGGCACGACATGGGCGCGCTGTAGCGCCTGGATGACATTATGATAGGTGGGATGATCGATCACTGCCCGGTCGCCCGGGCCGGCCAGCCATTGGAGCAGCAGCGAAAAGCCTTGCTGCGCGCCGTTGGTGACCATGATCTGGTCCGGCGAGGTCGGGCAGCCGCGCCTGTCATAATGGGCGGCGATCGCGCGGCGCAGCACCATCAGGCCGAAGGGATCATAGCCAAGATCGCCGAGATAGGCGGGCAGCGCCTCCACTGCATGGGCATAGGCGCGCGCGACCCCGGGCGCGGCGGGCAGCGCGGCATGAGTCCAGTTGAGCAGATTGCCGCCCGCCGGCATGTCCGGATCGTCCGCGGGCTTGGCGGCATGGTCCGCAGGCAGGCGCGTGACGCTGCCCGACCCCTGCCGGCTTTCCAGAAAGCCTTCGTCGCGCAGCCGGTCGAAGGCAGCGGCCACGGTGGTGCGCGACAAGCCGAGCGCGGCCGCAAGCTCGCGTTCGCCGGGCAAGCGCACGTTGAGGCCGACGCGCCCGTCGAGCACCAGCATCCGCAGCGCCTGGGCCAGCTGCCGATAGGCGGGTTCGGCGCTGTCCTGCGCACGCCAGGCGCCGAGCAGGCGCAACAGGGAAGGCGGACGAAGCGACGAAGGGGACATGAGCGATCCTGCCGATCTAGGGATTGCTGCCATTTACGCGCAACCGGCCCTGCATCAAAAGGCCAGTCGCGCACGATCGGCATGATCCGCGCTGTTTTCATGGTGTCACGCGGCAAGGGCATGGTGGGCCCGCAAGGCTAGGCCGTTGTTCATCGCGAAGGGGATGCAATGCCCATGGACGTCAGTCGCAGAATGATGCTCGCGGGCGCCGCGGCGCTCCCGCTGAGCGAGGCGGCGCGCGCCGCCCCTGCCCCGACGGGGCCGGCCGATGAGGCCGGATGGCGCGCCATCGCCGCATTATATGATCTGCCGGCGGACATCGTGCAGCTGGAAAACGCCTATTGGGGGGCGATGGCCCGCCCCGTCATTGCCGAATATCTGGCGCAGGTGGAACGCGTGAATCGGCTGTCCAGCTATTATGGCCGCCTATCCTACGCCGACGATCATCGGCGGGTTCGCGCGCTGCTGGCGCAAAAGCTGGGCGTCCCGCCGGAGGAGATTGCGCTCACGCGCAACGCCACCGAAGCGCTCAAGGCGCTGATCGGCCAATATGACCGGCTGCAGAAGGGCGATGCGGTGCTGATCGCCGATCTCGACTATGACAGCATGCAGGCCGCCTGCGCGGCGCTGGCGCGGCGATGTGGAGCGGACCTGATCCGCATCGCCCTGCCCGAACCGGCGACGCATCAGGCGCTGATCGACAGCTATGCCGCCGCGCTGGACGCCCATCCCAATGTCCGGATGATGTTGCTGACCCATATCAGCCATCGCACCGGATTGATGCTGCCGGTGCGAGAAATCGTGGCTATGGCGCGCCAGCGGGGCGTGGATGCGATTGTCGACGCCGCCCATAGCTGGTGCCAGGCCGATTTCACCCTGCCCGACCTGGACGCTGATTTCGTCGGCCTCAACGGGCATAAATGGCTGGGCGCTCCGCTGGGCGTGGGCATCCTGCATATTCGCGAGCGCCGGCTCGATGCGATCGCGCCCGACCCCGCCGATGATGGCGCGCATCCCGATCGGATCGACGCGCGCATCCACAGCGGCACGCTGGATTTCGCCGCGCAGCTGACGGTGCCGGCCGCGCTCACGCTGCAGGCGCAGATCGGCGGCGCGGCCAAGGCTGCGCGCCTGCGGCTGTTGCGCGACCGCTGGGCCGAGCCGCTGCGCGGGCTGGACGGACTGGAGATATTGACCCCGGCCGACCCGCGATTGTCCTGCGCCATCACCAGTTTCCGCATTCGGGGCCGCGAGTCGGTGGCCGACAATGTCGCGATCGCGCGCGCCTTGCTGGAGCGGCATCGCATCCTGACGGTCCATCGCGCCGGCCCCGCGAAGGGCCCATGCGTGCGGGTGACGCCATCGGTCTATACGCGGCCGGAGGATCTGGATGCGCTGGTCGATGCGCTGCGGGCTCTTGTGCCCGCCATGGCAAAGCCGGCATGATGCGCCCGGTCGATCAAGGAGACGCCGGATGATCCGCCTGCTAGCAGCTGCCGCCCTGTTGACGCTGACCGCCGCATCGGCGCCCGAACCGGCGCTCGCCCCTCTCGCCTTCGAACAAATCGCGCCGCCGGGCACCAGGATGCCGCGCTTCAAGGTCGACGCCGCCTGGCCGCGCATGCCGGGCGACCTGCTGCTGGGACAAGTGAGCGGCGTTGCCGTCGGTCCCGACGATTCGGTCTGGGTCGTCCACCGTCCCCATTCGCTGACCGCCACCGACACGGGGCTGGCGCAGACGCCGCCGACCGCGGTCTGCTGCAAGCCAGCGCCGCCGGTCGTCCACTTTGCGCAGGACGGGCGCTATCTGGGCGGCTGGGGCGGCGCGGCGAGCGCGCCTACCGTCGAGGGCGTCAACCAATGGCCCGCCAGCCTGCACGGCATCTTCGTCGACAAGGCCGGGACGGTGTGGTTCGGCGGCAATGGCAAGGGCGATCATGTGGTCATGAACTACAGCCCGGACGGCCGCTATATCCGCAGCTTCGGCCGCCGCGACAAGACCGGCGGCAATGACGCGACCGACCTGCTGGGCAACCCGTCCGACGTCAATCATAGCGACGGCATGGTCCTGATTTCCGATGGCTATACCAACAGGCGGGTGATCGGCTTCGATGCGGGCAGCAACGCCTACCGCGGCCGCTGGGGCGCCTATGCCAGGCCGCCGATCGCGCCCACCCGCACTGGCGATTTCGACCAGAGCCACGCGGTCGACCCCAGCAAGGTCGCCAATCCGAAGGCCGAGACCTTTGCCGACATCGTCCATTGCGTGGTGCCGACGAAGGACGGGCACCTCTATGTCTGCGACCGCAACAACAACCGGGCGCAGCTGTTCCGGCGCGACAAGGATGGCGGCCTCACCTTCGTGCGCGACCTGGTGATCGCGGGCGAAACGGGCGGCACGCACACGGTGACCGACATCGCCTTTTCACCCGACGCCGACCAGACCTATCTCTATGTCGCGGACATGATGAACGGCCGCATCTGGATATTGAAGCGCAAGACGCATGAGATATTGGGCGCGATCGGCCGGGTCGGGCGGCAGGCGGGGCAATTTACCTGGCTGCACAGCATTGATACCGACAGCGACGGCAATATCTATGCGACCGAGGTGAATACCGGCCGGCGCGTCCAGAAGCTGGTGTTCACCGGCATCGAATGAGAGGAGCAGCCGCGTGGGCACCGGACTGTACGACCTGACCGTTCCCGTCTTCATCCATCATCTGCGCATCCTGTCGACCCTGCTCGACAAGGGTGCGGCCTTCGCCGCCGATCGGGGCATCGACCCGTTGGCGTTGACGGGGGCGCGGCTGATCGAGGACATGAAGCCGCTGACCGCGCAGATCCAGTCGGCCTGCGACACCGCCAAGGGGACGGTGACGCGGCTGGGCGAGCTGGAGCCGGTCGCGATGCCCGACGATGAGCAGAGCTTCTCGCAGCTGCAGGCGCGGATCGCGCGCACCATAGCCCTGCTGGAGGCAGTGCCGCAGCAGGCGATCGACGGGCGCGAGGACGCGCAGGTGGTGCTCAAGGTGCCCGATGCCGAGTTCAGCTTCGCCGGGCGCGATCATGTGCTGCGCTTTGCCCTGCCCAATTTCTTCTTCCATGTCGCCATGGCCTATGCGCTGCTGCGGCAGGCGGGCGTGCCGCTGGGCAAGATGGATTATCTAGGCGCGCTCTGACCCCGCGCGCCCGGCCTGTCAGTGTCTAGCCGGCGATCAGGCGGACATAGGCGCTGGCCACCCAGCCGCTGGCGCAGGGGCCCTCATAGGCCTGTTTGCGCTCGACCGGCGATGAGACGCCGCATGCCGGCCCCTCGGTCGCATTGTCCGCCGCCGGCATGGGCGCGACGACGACACCCAGCCATTTCTGGTCGATGCTGCGCGTGCAGATGTGGAGGCGCGCGCCCTCGCCCAGCGTCGCCACGCTCTTCGCCTCGGTGAACGGCGCGGCGCGCACCGCGAGTCCGTCCGCCCCGACCCGCGTCACTTGCCCCATGGCGCCGCAGGCGTCGAGCCGCGGACCATCCTCGCCGATGGTCACCGGGCGCGCCAGCGTGGATTCGATCCGGCTGTCGGGCACGACCTCTCGCGGCGCGCCGGCGAGCGAACTGTTGGGCAGTTCCTCATAGACATCGTTGCTCTGCGAACAGCCGGCAAGGCACAGCATCAAGGCGGGGACAATGCGCATGGAAAGCGTGATAGACCGGGCCGCCGGCGGGGGAAAGACGCCATGTTTCGCTTTAGTTTCACGGGCGCATTCCCTATAGACTGGGCATGAGCGACGAACCCCAGATTTCCAACAAGAATGATTATGGCGCTGACAGCATCAAGGTGCTGAAAGGGCTGGACGCGGTGCGCAAGCGGCCCGGCATGTATATCGGCGATACCGACGACGGCAGCGGCCTGCACCATATGGTGTTCGAAGTGTCGGACAATGCGATCGACGAGGCGCTGGCCGGCCATTGCGACAAGATCGTCATCACCTTGAACCCCGATGGCTCCGTCAGCGTCGAGGATAATGGCCGCGGCATCCCCACCGGCATCCACAAGGAAGAAGGCGTGTCGGCGGCCGAGGTCATCATGACCCAGCTGCATGCCGGCGGCAAGTTCGAGAATACGTCGGACGACAATGCCTACAAGGTGTCGGGCGGCCTGCATGGCGTGGGCGTTTCGGTGGTGAACGCCCTGTCGGAATGGCTGGACCTCAACATCTGGCGCGACGGCAAGGAACATTATATGCGCTTCGCCTATGGCGACGCGACCGCGCCGCTCAAGGTGATCGGCGATGCGCCGGCCAAAGAAGACGGGACTCCCAAGAAGGGCACGCGCGTCACCTTCCTCGCCTCGACCGAGAAGACTCCCGGCGACGGCGGCACCTTCAAGAACCAGACCGACTATGATTTCGACAAGCTGGAGCATCGCTATCGCGAGCTGGCTTTCCTCAACAGCGGCGTGCGCCTGTTCCTGGTCGACGCGCGGCATGAGGAGAAGAAGGAAGTCGAACTCTTCTATGAGGGCGGCATCGCGGCCTTCGTCAAATATCTCGATCGCAACAAGAATGCGCTGATGCCCGATCCGATCGCGATCGCCGGCACGCGCGACGACGTGACCATCGACGTCGCGCTGGAGTGGAATGACAGCTATTATGAAAATGTGCTGTGTTTCACGAACAACATTCCGCAGCGCGATGGCGGCACCCATCTCGCCGCCTTCCGCGCGGCGCTGACCCGCACGCTCAACAGCTATGCCGACAAGACGGGCCTGCTCAAGAAGGAGAAGGTGTCGCTGACCGGCGAGGATATGCGCGAAGGGCTGACCGCGATCGTGTCGGTCAAGCTGCCCGATCCCAAATTCTCCAGCCAGACCAAGGACAAGCTGGTCAGTTCCGAAGTGCGCCAGCCCCTGGAAAGCCTGATGGCCGACAAGATGGCCGAATGGCTGGAAGAAAATCCGGCGCATGGCAAGATGATCATCCAGAAGGTGATCGACGCCGCCGCTGCGCGCGAAGCCGCGAAGAAGGCGCGTGAACTCACGCGCCGCAAGGGCGCGATGGACATCGCCTCGCTGCCCGGCAAGCTAGCCGATTGCCAGGAGCGCGACCCGGCCAAGTCCGAACTGTTCCTGGTCGAGGGCGATTCGGCCGGCGGATCGGCCAAGCAGGGGCGCAACCGCCATAATCAGGCGATCCTGCCGCTGAAGGGCAAGATCCTGAACGTCGAGCGCGCGCGCTTCGACCGGATGCTCTCGTCCAAGGAAGTGGGCACCCTCATCCAGGCGATGGGCACCGGCATCCGCGACGATTTCAACCTGGACAAGCTGCGCTACCACAAGATCGTCATCATGACCGACGCCGACGTCGACGGGGCGCATATCCGCACGCTGCTGCTGACCTTCTTCTACCGCCAGATGCCGCAGATCATCGAGGCGGGGCACCTCTACATCGCCCAGCCGCCGCTCTACAAGGCGAGCCGGGGACGATCGGAAGTCTATCTCAAGAACGAAGCGGCGCTGGAGCAATATCTGGTCGACAATGGCGTCGACACGATGGTGCTGGAAACCAGCGGCGGCGCGCGCAGCGGCGACGATCTGCGCGGGCTGATCGAACATGGCCGGCGGATGCGCGCGGTGATGCGCTATGTGCCGCGCCGCTACAATCCCGCGATCATCGAGGCGCTGAGCCTCAATGGCGCGCTGGACCCGGAATTGTCGAAGGACGCGCAGGCGCAGCGGCTGGACGCCACCGTCGCCTGGATGGACGCGCATGATGCCGAAGGCCGCTGGTCGGGCCGGATCGCGCAGGAAGGCGGATTCCATTTCGAACGGCTGTGGCGCGGCGTCACCGATCATCACATGATCGAGGGCGGCTTCATCGGATCGGCCGAGGCGCGCAAGCTGCACGCCATCGCCAGCGAGGAAGGGGCCAGCTACCAAAGCGCGGGCCGGCTGGTCACGGCCAAGGCAGCGCAGGCGGCCGAGGATGCCGGCGAGGACGACCTGCCGGCCGCCAGCGCCAAGGGCACGATCATCACCAGCCCGAGCGAGCTGCTCGACGCGATCCTGACCGCCGGGCGCAAGGGGCTGTCGATCCAGCGCTACAAGGGCCTGGGCGAAATGAATGCCGAGCAGCTGTGGGAAACCACGCTGGATCCGGACAATCGCTCCATGCTGCGCGTCGAGGTGGAGCAGGCGGACGTCGCCGACGAAATCTTCACCCAGCTGATGGGCGACGTGGTCGAATCGCGGCGCGAGTTCATTCAGGACAATGCGTTGAACGTCGCCAATCTGGACGTCTGACATGGAGCGGGTCCGGTGCGGCTGGTGCGGCACGGACCCGCTTTATTGCGCCTATCATGATGAGGAATGGGGCGTCCCGCAGCGCGATTCGCGCATGCTGTGGGAAATGCTGATGCTGGAAGGCTTTCAGGCCGGCCTGTCGTGGATCACCATCCTGCGCAAGCGTGACGCCTTTCGTGCCGCCTTTGCCGGGTTCGATCCGGACAAGGTGGCGGCGTTCGGGCCGGCGGATGTCGATCGGCTGATGGGCGACGCCGGCATCGTGCGGGCGCGCGCGAAGATCGAGGCGACGATCGTCGGCGCCCGCCTCTATTGCGCGATGCGTGAGCGGGGCGAGGATTTCTCGGCCTATGTCTGGAACTTTGTCGACGGCCGGCCGATCCATAACGATGGCGGCGCGGTGCCGGCTAAGAGCCCGCTGTCGGAGGCGATCTCCAGCGATCTGAAGCGGCGCGGGTTCAAATTTGTCGGTCCGACCATCGTCTATGCGTGGATGCAGGCAACAGGGCTGGTGAATGACCATGCGATCGACTGCTTTCGCCGCGACGCGGTGATGCCGTCATGAGGCGGGCATGGATCGTACTGATGCTGGCGCTGCCGGCGGGCTGCGGCGAGGATCCACCGCCGACCGTGGTGAACCAGGCGGGGGCCGACCGTCCGGCAGAGGCAGTGGTGACGCCGATCGCCGATGAAGCAGCCAAGGCCGACAGCGAAAGCGACAGGCCGGCGCCGGTCGCGCCCCCCGCCAAACCCTTGGTTTCACGTGAAACATCGCCGCCCCCGCCGGAGCCCGCCGCTTATCGCGCGATCGGCACCGAGCCTTTCTGGGCAGTGACCGTGCGCGGCGACACAGCGACGCTGGAGCGGCCCGACGAGGCGGCGGTGCGCTACCGGGTGCGCGAGGAAGCCGATGCGGCGGCGCTGCGCTTTCTGGGCGAGGGCTTCAGCATGACCGTCAGCGATGGTCCGTGCAGCGACGGCATGAGCGACGCCATCTGGTCCGACCGGGTGCAGATCGCCTTTGGCGAGGGCGTGCTGAAAGGATGCGGCGGCGCGCGCGACGAGGGGCGGGATTTCGGCTACTGATCGTCCAGGGAGGAAAAGGGAGATGTGCTATGTGCGAATCATCACTGCCGTCCCGTCGCGACCTGCTGGTCGCGTCCGCCCTGCTGACCGTCGCCGCGCCGCCCGCGCAGGCGGCGAGCCGTATCTCCCGCGAGCCGCCGGTGCCGCCTGAAGCTCCGCGCAAGACGCTGGGCATGGTGCTGTTCGACGGGTTCGAACTGCTCGACGTGTTCGGCCCGCTGGAAATGTTCGCGATGCTGAACGATCGCATCGACACGCTGCTGATCGCGGAGAAGGCCGGCCCGGTGAAAAGCCGCACTGGCCCGGCCGCCATGGCCGACGTCGGTTTCGCCAACGCGCCGAAGCTCGACATCGTGATGATCCCCGGCGGATCGGGCACGCGGCGGGAGGTCGACAACGCCGCCTTCCTGCAAGCGATCAAGATATTGGCCGACGCCACGCCGCAGGTGGCGAGCATCTGCACCGGATCGGGCCTGTTGGCCAAGGCCGGCCTGCTCGACGGGGTGAGGGCCACCAGCAACAAGATGGCGTGGGACTGGGCCACGGCACAGGGCGCGCAGGTCCATTGGGTGCCCCATGCCCGCTGGGTCGAGGACGGGAAATATACGACATCGTCGGGCATCTCGGCGGGCACCGACATGGCGCTGGGCCTGATCGCCAGGCTTTATGGCAAGGCAATGGCGCAATGGGTCGCGGACCGCGCCGAATATCGCTGGAATGACGATCCGACCGACGATCCCTTCGCGGCGCTGAGCGGGCTCTAGTCCGCGCGCATCGCTTCGGCGACGAGCGCTTCGGCTTCCATCAGCAACGCGTCCTCGGCCGCCTGCTGCGCCACCTGTTCGCGGCCGATGAGGATCAGCACGGGGACCGCGAGCGGGCTGACTCGCTCCAGATCGATGTGCAGCATCGTCGTCGCCGCGCGGTCGATCAGGTCGCCCAGCCGCCCCACATCCGTCATCCGCGCCCGCGCGTCGGCCCAGGCCGCCTTGATCAGCAGATGGTCGGGCTGATATTTGCGCAGCACATCGTAGATGAGGTCGGTGGAAAAGGTCACCTGCCGTCCGGTCTTGCGCTTGCCAGGATGCTGCCGCTCGATCAGGCCGGAAATCACCGCCACATCGCGGAACGCGCGCTTCAGCAAGCTCGACTGTTCGACCCAGTCGATAAACTCATGGTCCAGAATATCCGCGGAAAACAGGCTCCTGGGGTTTGTCACGGGTTTGAGGCCATAGACCGCCAGCGCATAATCGTTGGACACGAAGCCCAGCGGCATCAGCCCCTGAGCATCCATGCGCCGCGTGAGCAACATGCCGAGCGACTGGTGCGCGTTCCAGCCTTCGAAACTGTAGCAGACGAGATAATGGCGCCCTTCATGCGGGAAGGTCTCGATCAACAGCTGCCCCGGCTGCGGCAGGGCGGAGCGGGCTTGCTGCATCTCCAGCCATTCGCGCACGTCGGGCGGAAAGCGGCCCCATTCTTCCGGCTCGGCCAGGAAATGGCGCACCCGATCGGCCAGGCGAGTCGACATCGCCATGCGCGTGCCGCCCCAGCTGGGCACGCGCGCCTGTTTCGACGTGGCGCGCACGGTCAGGTCTGTAATGTCGATCCGCACCACCTCCAGCGCCATGCCGGAAAAGAAGAAGCTGTCGCCCGGCCGCAGCTGCGCGGCGAAGCCCTCCTCGACCGTGCCGAGCTTGCGGCCGTTGGCGAAGCGGACGGCGAGCGCGGGCTGATCGACAATGATGCCGGCATTGAGGCGGTGCTGCTGGACGAAGCGAGGGTGCGAGACGCGCCAGGTCCCGTCCTCCTCCCGGGTCAGACGCTTGAAGCGGTCATAGGCGCGCAGCGCATAGCCGCCCCCTTCGATGAAGGAGAGGACATTGTCGAACGCCTCGGCCGTCAGCGCGCTGTAGGGCGTGGCGGAACGGATCTCGTCGAGCATCTCGGCCGCGCGGAACGGCCCGGCGCACGCGAGGCCCATCACATGCTGCGCCAGCACGTCCAGGCTGCCGGGACGAAAGTCATCGGCGTCGCGCTCGCCCGCCTCCACCGCGTCGAGCGCCGCGCGCGCCTCCAGATATTCGAACCGGTTGCCCGGGATCAGGATCGCTTCGGACGCCATGTCGAGCCGGTGATTGGCGCGGCCGATGCGCTGGAGCAGGCGCGAGCTGCCCTTGGGCGCGCCCATCTGGATGACGCAGTCGACATTGCCCCAATCGACGCCCAGGTCGAGCGAGGCGGTAGCGACGAGCGCGCGCAGCCTGCCTGCCGCCATCGCGCTTTCCACCTTGCGCCGCGCCTCGATCGACAGGCTGCCATGATGAATGGCGATCGGCAGATTGGCGTCGTTGACCGACCAGAGTTCCTGGAAGATCAGTTCGGCAAGGCCGCGGGTGTTGCAGAAGACGAGAGTCGTGCCGCGCGACTCGATCTCCGCCATCACCTGCCTGGCGGCATAACGGCCCGAATGGCCCGACCAGGGGATGCGTCCTTCGGGAATGAGGATCGCGACATGGGGCTCTGCCCCCGCCTCCCCCAGCACCGGCGTCACCGCGCCTATGTCGCCATCGGGCGCCAGCCAGGCGCGATAGGCGTCGACATCGGCGACCGTGGCGGACAGGGCGACGCGGCGCAGCCCGGGGTTGATCGCCTGCAGCCGTGCCATCGACAGGCTGAGCAGGTCGCCCCGCTTCTGCGTGGCGAAGGCATGGACCTCATCGACGATCACCGTGCGCAGATTGGCGAACATCATGTCCGCATCGGGATAACTCAGCAGCAGTGACAGCGATTCGGGCGTGGTCAGCAGGATGTGCGGCGGCCGGGCGCGCTGCCGCGCCTTGCGGTCCGACGGCGTGTCGCCGGTGCGCGTCTCGACGCGGATCGGCAGCCCCATCTCCTCGGTCGGGGTCAGCAGGTTGCGGCGGACATCGACCGCCAGCGCTTTCAATGGCGAGACATAGAGGGTGTGGAGCCCCTCCGTCGGCGCTACGATCAGGTCGGCGATCGTCGGCAGGAAGCTGGCGAGCGTCTTGCCCGCTCCCGTGGGCGCGACCAGCAGCGCATGATTCCCCTGCTGCGCCGCCGCCAACATCTCCATCTGATGCCGCCGCGCGCGCCAACCGCGGGCGGCGAACCAGTCTTCGAGAATGGCGGGCAGAGCGACAGGCATGGCCCTTCATGTAGGATCGCGCGCGGCGCGCGTCACCCTCCCCGCCTCGTCCGGCTCATCGTAATTAAGATGCCGGGTGGCGAAAGATTATGTCCCGCCCCTCTGGTCGGCACCCCGGCTGCTGCGTTACAGTCGCACCATCATCAGCGGCGCTTCAGACGCTGCGACAGCAGGAGACATGATATGACCGGCGAAACCCCTTCCGTGAGCGAAGCCGACCTGACGGGCGTGGAGCCCACCGGCAACCGTCGCCGTCCCAAGGCGCCGATCATGGAGATTGACGGGCGCAGGCTGAAGCCCGCCACCTTGATGATGGGCCATGGCTATGACCCGACCTTGTCGGAGGGATCGCTCAAGCCGCCCATCTTCCTCACCTCGACCTTCGCCTTCGAAAGCGCGGCGGCGGGCAAGCGTCATTTCGAAGGGGTGACGGGCATCCGCCCGGGCGGGGCGGAGGGCCTGGTCTATTCGCGCTTCAACGGCCCCAATCAGGAGATTTGCGAGGATCGGCTGTCGGTATGGGAGGAGGCGGAGGACGCGCTGCTCTTTTCCAGCGGCATGTCGGCAATCGCCACCACCTTGCTGGCGCTGGTGCAGCCGGGCGACGTAATCGTCCATTCAGCGCCGCTTTACGCCGCGACCGAATCGCTGATCGGGCGCATCCTGGGCCGCTTCGGCGTCCAGTGGCTCGATTTCCCCGCCGGCGCGAGCGCGGAGGAGATTGGCGCGGTGATCGACAAGGCGAAGGCGCTGGGCCGCGTCGCCATGATCTATCTGGAAAGCCCGGCCAACCCGACCAATGTGCTGGTCGATCTCGATGCCGTTGTCGCGCGGCGCGACTGCGCCTTCGCCGGCGACGATCATGTCCCGCCGATCGCGATCGACAACACGTTCCTGGGCCCGCTGTGGCACAAGCCGATCGGTCATGGCGCGGACCTCGTCATCTACAGCCTCACCAAATATGCCGGCGGGCATAGCGATCTGGTCGCCGGCGGGGTGCTGGGCAGCAACGCGCTGATCAACACCATCCGCCTGATGCGCAACACGATCGGCACCATATTGGACCCGCACAGCGCCTGGATGCTGCTGCGCAGCCTGGAGACGCTGGAATTGCGGATGAGCCGCGCGGGCGAGAATGCCGCCAAGGTGTGCGCCTGGCTGCGCGACCAGCCGCAGGTGGAGAAGGTTGTCTATCTGGGCTTCCCCGAGACCGAGCGGCAGGCCGACATCTATCGCCGCCACTGCTCGGGCGCGGGATCGACCTTCTCGCTCTACCTCAAGGGCGGAGAGGCGGAGGCCTTTGCCTTCCTCGATGCGCTCAAGATCGCCAAGCTGGCGGTCAGCCTGGGCGGCACCGAAACGCTGGCGAGCCATCCCGCGGCGATGACGCATTTGTCGGTCCCGGCCGAACGCAAGGCGGCGCTGGCGATCGGCGACAATATGGTGCGCATCTCGATCGGCTGCGAGGATGCCGACGACCTGATCGCCGACTTCGCCCAGGCGCTGCGGCAGATCGGCTGAAAACATGGTTCGACCACTATTGCTGGTGGGGCAGCCGCTGCTGGCGCCGCTGCTGCCCGTGCTGCGCGCCGACTATGACGTGCTCACCCTGTGGGACGGGCCCGATGCGGCGGCGCTCGCCCGCGTCGACGCGCTGGTCTGGGCGGGCGAATTTCCGCTCGGCGCCGCGCTGGTCGACGCGATGCCGCGCCTGGGGCTGATCGCCTGCTTCACCGTGGGCTATGACGGCGTCGACCTGGACCTCGCCCACGCGCGCGGCATCGCCGTCGCGCATGCGGGCGCCGCCAATGCCGAGGATGTCGCCGACCATGCGATCGGCCTGATGATCGCGCATCGTCGCTGGATCGTGGGCGGCGACCGCCATCTGCGCGCGGGTCAGTGGACGATCGAGGCCAAGACGCGGACCCGATCGATGGGCGGCGCGCGGCTGGGGATCGTGGGCATGGGCGCGATCGGCATCGCCATCGCCGAGCGAGCGGAGGCCATGAAGATGCGCATCGGCTGGTGGGGTCCGCGCGACAAGCCCGGCCTTGCCTGGCCGCGCACGGAAAGCCTGGCGGCGCTGGCGCGCGAAAGCGACATTTTGGCGGTCGCGGCGCGCGCCGACGAGACCAATCGCGGCATGATCAACGCCGCCATCCTGGACGCGTTGGGCCCGGACGGGCTGCTGGTCAATGTCGCGCGCGGGCAGCTGGTGGACGAAGTCGCGCTGGTCGCGGCGCTGAAGGCCGGGCGGCTGGGTGGCGCGGCGCTGGACGTGTTCGACCCCGAACCGACCGATCCGGCGCGTTGGGCCGATGTGCCCAATGTCGTTCTGACCCCGCATACGGGCGGCGCGACGCAGGAGGCGGTGGCGCGGATGCTGGGCATGCTGCGCGCCAATCTGGCGGCGCATTTCGAGGGCGCGCCGCTGCCCGCGCCCGTCGCCTGACGATCAGTCCCAGTCGACGCGCGGCCATCCCCGCGCCGCCGCCAGCAGCGCCAGGCGGCGGTGCGGGTTGGCGGCGAAGGGCAGGTCGGCATATTCCAGCATCGGCGCGTCGGACACATGGTCGGAATAGGCGCGGATATGCGCCTGGCCCCGATCGATCGCCTGCGCCGCCATCCACGCCTTGATCATGCGCAGCTTGCCGGTGTCATAGCAATTTTCGCCAGCGATCTTGGCGCGCACATAGCGCAGGTCCTGGCTCAGATGATCGGTGGCGATGACCGCGTCGAACCCCAGCCGCCGCGCGATCGGCTCGACATAGAGGCGGTAGGACGCGGTGGCGAGCACCAGCCGATAGCCATCCGCTCGGTCCTGCGCGATCTGCGCCAGCGCGCCGCGCCGCACATTGGTGGCGATCACCTTGTCGGCATAGCTTTCGACATGCGGCATCAGCCTGACGCGCTCGACATTATAGCCGACCATCAGCGCCTGGTTGAGTTCCTTCAGCCGCTGGCGCGTGATGAGCTTGAGCACATAGGCCAGCATCAGCAGGATGACGCAGGGCAGAAGCACCAGCCGCCAGGGCGCCATCGCCCGCGCGACATGGATCAGGAAGCCCGTATAGGTGCCCGAAAATGTGACCGTCCGGTCCATGTCGTAGATCGCCAGTCGATGCGTCATGCCGTATCCGAAACTTTTGCCTCAGCCCTTCGTTCTGGCTTGCGGATGGGCCGTTTCGGCTTGCCGTGCAACCGATAATGGACCACTAAATCCCCCTGATGAACAAAGCCGCCGAACTGACAGAAGAACAACGCGATGGCGGCACGGTAATACGGCTTTCGGGAAACCTGGCCATAGCGTGCCTTCATGATCTGCCCGCGCGCCTGGATGGCGTGCAGGGGCCGGTCGACGCCATCGACCTGTCGCAGGTCGACCATATCGACACGATCGGCGCCTGGACCGTGCACAGCGCGGCCAAGCGGCTCGACGCAAAGATCGTCGGCGCGCATGACGATGCGCAGCGATTGATCGAGGCGGTGGGCGGGCTGGACGAACCCATGCCGATCCGCCCCGAAAAGCTGTCGCCGCTCGCGCGCATCGTCGGACAGATCGGCGAGGCTGTGGTGAACGCCAGCAACACGCTGGTCGGGCTGCTCGGCTTTTTCGGCGCCAGCCTGGTCGCCACCTGGGGACTGATCCGCCATCCCAGCCGCTTTCGCGTCAATGCCGTCGTCCAGCGGTTCGAAGTGGTCGGCGTGTCCGCATTGGGCATCATCGGCCTGATGAGCTTCCTGATCGGCATCGTCATCGCCCAGCAGGGATCGGTGCAGCTGCGCCAGTTCGGCATGGAAATGCTGACCATCAACCTGGTGGGCCGACTCACATTCCGCGAACTGGGCGTGCTGATGACCGCGATCATGGTCGCGGGCCGGTCCGGCTCCGCCTTCGCCGCGCAGCTCGGCACGATGAAGCTGACCGAGGAAATCGACGCGATGCGCACTATCGGCGTGTCGCCGATGGAGGCGCTGGTGATGCCGCGCACCTTGGCGGTTGTGGTGATGATGCCGCTGCTCGGCTTCTATTCCTCGATCGTGGCGATCATCGGCGGCGGCTTCCTGTGCGCGGTCGCGCTCGACATCCCGCCCATCACCTTCATCCAGCGCCTGCGCGAGGTCGTGCCGATCACCGACCTGTGGGTGGGCCTGATCAAGGCGCCGGTCTTCGGCGTCATCATTGCGCTCGCCGGCTGCTATCAGGGCATGCAGGTCAAGGCCAATGCGGAGGAAGTCGGCCTGCGCACCACCGCGGCGGTGGTGCAGGCAATCTTCCTCGTCATCGTGATCGACGCCTTCTTCGCCGTCTTCTTCACCTGGGTCGGGTGGAACTGATGAGCGAGGAGGAGATGCAGCAGGCCGAGGAACGCCGTATCGAAGAGGCGGTGGAGCAGAATGACGTCGCCATCCGCGTGCGGGGGCTGCGCAACAGCTTCGGCGACCAGGTGGTGCATGAACAGCTCGACCTCGACGTGCGCAAGGGCGAGATATTGGGCGTGGTGGGCGGATCGGGCACCGGCAAGTCGGTGCTGATGCGCTCGATCATCGGCCTGCAGACCCCGGACGAAGGCGAAGTGTGCGTCTTTGGCGAATCGATGGTCGGCCGGCTGGACGACGAAGCGCTGGCGATCCGCAAGCGCTGGGGCGTGCTGTTCCAGGGCGGCGCTCTGTTTTCGACGCTGACCGTGGCGGAAAATGTCGAAGTGCCGATCCGGGAATATTATCCCAATATCGGGCCGCAGCTGCGCGACGAGATCGCCGCCTACAAGATCCGCATGACGGGCCTGCCGACCGAAGCGGGCCCCAAATATCCCGCCGAGCTCTCGGGCGGCATGCGCAAACGCGCGGGCCTCGCCCGCGCCCTGGCGCTGGACCCCGACCTGCTGTTCCTGGACGAACCCACCGCCGGGCTCGACCCGATCGGCGCGGCGGCGTTCGACGACCAGACGCGCAAGCTGCAGCAGACGCTGGGCCTGACCGTCTTCCTCATCACCCATGATCTCGATACGCTCTATTCGATCTGCGACCGGGTCGCAGTGTTGGCGGACAAGAAAGTGATCGCGGTCGGCACGATCGAGGAATTGCTGGCGCTGGACCACCCGTGGATCCAGGAATATTTCAACGGCCCGCGCGGCCGCGCCGCCACAGCGGCGGTCGAACGCGAAAAGAACAAGGCGGCGCCCACGCCGCCCGATGGAAGGCGATAGGATATGGAAACCCGCTCCAACCATGTGCTGGTCGGCACGGTCACGCTGTTGCTGCTGGCCGCGATCATGATCGCCGCCTTCTGGTTTTCGCGCCTGTCGCAGGGCGACAACAAGGAATATGACATCTTCTTCAAACAGTCGGTCAGCGGCCTGGCCAAGGGATCGGGCGTCAACTATGCTGGTGTCCCGTCCGGGCAGGTCGAGCGGATCGAGCTGTGGAAGCGGGATCCCAGCTTCGTGAAGGTGCGCATCTCCGTCCGCGACGGCACCCCGATCCTGCAGGGCACAACCGCGACGATCCAGGGCGTCGGCTTCACCGGCGTCAGCGAAATCGTGCTGGACGGCGCGGTCAAGGGCGCGCCGCCGATCGTCTGCCCGCCGCGCAACACGACGGCCGCCTGCCCCGACGGCACGCCAGTCATCCCGACCAAGCCCGGTGCGCTCGGCGAGCTGCTCAACAATGCGCCGCAGCTGCTGGAGCGGCTGTCGACGCTGACCGAGCGCCTGACCGAATTGCTGAACGACAAGAACCAGCAGTCGATCGCCGGCATCCTGGCCAATGTGGAGCGGATTTCCGGATCTCTCGCCGATCGCAGCCCCGAAATCTCGGCGACCCTGGCCGAAGCGCGCATCGCAGTGCAGCGCACCGGCGTTGCGGTCGAACAGATCGGCAAGCTCGCCGCGACCACCGATTCGCTGCTGAACGACCAGGGCAAGCCGCTGATGGCCGACCTGCGCAAGACGGTGCAGGCCGCGACGCGCAGCATCGACACGCTGGACAAGACGATCGGCGAAGCGCAGCCGGGGGTGAAGAGCTTCAGCACCCAGACGATGCCGGAGGTCAACCAGCTGGTCCGCGACCTGCGCGAAATGTCGCGCGCCTTCCGCGGCGTCGCCGAAAAGCTCGACCAGCAGGGCGCCGGTTCGATCGTCGGATCGCCCAAGCTGCCCGATTACAAGCCATGATGAGGATAAGGATGAGGCGCATGTTCCACGCGAAACCCCAGGGCGTCACGGCGGCGCTGGCCGCGGCCCTGCTCCTGTCAGGCTGCGTGTCCTTCGGCGGCAAGCCGCCCGAACGGCTGCTCTCGCTCGACGCCGCGCACAAGGTGCCATCGGGCGCCGCGCGCGTGGCGGGCGGTGGTCGCACGCTGATCGTCACCGAACCCGAAGCGCCCAAAATGCTGGACACGGTGCGCGTGCCGGTGAAGACCAGCCCGACATCGGTCGCCTATGTGACCGAAGTGCAGTGGGCCGACACGCCGCGCCACATGTTCCGCCGCCTGCTGGCCGAGACAATTTCCGCCACGACTGATCGGGTCGTGCTCGATTCGGGCCAGTTTTCAGGCGATGGCGGCCAGCGGCTGAGCGGCGAACTGATCGATTTCAGCATCGACGAAGCGCAGCAGAGCGCGACCGTCACCTATGATGCGATGCTCACCACGCCCAGCGGCGTCGCTTTGGCGCGGCAGCGCTTCACCGCCAGCGCGCCGGTCGGCGGCAAGATCGAAGCGGGCAGCGTCGGCGTACCGCTCAATGCGGCGGCGAACCAGGTCGCGACCGATGTCGCCGCCTGGGTCGCGGCCGTGAAGGACTGACGCGCCAGCCGTCAGGCGGCGTTTCAGTCCAGGCTCTTGCGCGCCTGTTCGGTGACATCCTTCGACAGGCCGGGCTGCGCCAGGATGCGCCGCAGCTCAGCCTGCATCAGCGCGGCGCGTTCCGCATCGAACCGCTTCCAGCGACCGAGCGGCGGGACCAGCCGCGCGGCGGTCTGGGGATTGAGCCCATCCAGCGCGATGATGCAGTCGGCCACCAGCCGATAGCCCTTGCCCGATCGATGGTGGAACGCCCACTGATTGCCGGAGAAGGCGCCATAAAGCGCGCGCACCCGGTTGGGATTGGACAGGGTGAAATCCTTGTGCCGGCCCAGTTCCTCGACCAGATCCACCGTGTCGGGATGGAAGGCGAAGGCCTGGGTCTGGAACCATTTGTCCAGCGTCAGCGCGTCGGCGGAATAGCGATTGTAGAAAATATCGAGCGCGGCGACCCGCTCCGGGCTGACGCCATTGGCCAATGTGCCCAGCGCCGCCTGCCGCTCGGTCATATTGTCCGCACTGCTGAACTGGTCGAAGGCGATGGCGGGGCCATCCGCCGCGCCCGAGGCCACCAGATAATGCAGCGCTGCGTTGCGTAGCTTGCGCGCCCCCTTGGCCGCGGGCGACAGCGCAAAGCCGTTCGCCTTCGACCCGGCATGAACGTCGCGCCACAGCGGCTCCAGCTCCGCGCCGATGCTGCGCTGAAGCGCTTCGCGTGCGGCGTGGATCGCATCGGGATCGACCTGGCGCATCTGGTCGCCCAGATAGGCTTCGCTCGGCAGGCGAATCGCCTCCGCAACGAAGGCCGGGTCCAGCGCGGGGTTGGTCAGCGTCTGGCGGATGGCGTCGATCACCGCCCCTTCGTCCGCTGCCTGCCCGCCGATCCGGCCCACCAGCACATTGACCATCAACTGCTGCATCGCCTCATAGCGGGCAAAAGGATCATCATCATGCGCCGACAGGAACGCCAGATCGGCCTGGCTGCGGTTGGTGTCGACGATCACGGGCGCGGAAAAGCCGCGATTGATCGACAGGATCGGCGCGGCGGCGAAATCCGGGAAGCTGAAGCGCTGCTCCGCCTGCGTCAGCATCAGCAGCTCGTCGCCATGATGCGTTCCGCTGTCCGGATCGAACAGCGCGACTCGCAGCGGGATCGCCATGGGCTGCTTTTCGGGTTGCCCCGGCGTCGGCGGGACGCTTTGCTCCAGCGTCAGTTCGACCTGGCGAGTCACAGGGTCGTGTGACAGCAAGGCGCGCACGCGCGGGGTGCCCGCCTGCTCGTACCAGAGGCGGAATTGGGAGAGGTCGATCTCGCCCCCCTCCTCCATCGCGCGCACGAAATCCTCGCAGGTCGCCGCCTGGCCGTCATGCCGCGCAAAATAGAGGTCGGTGCCGGCGCGGAAGCGTTCCGGCCCCAACATCAGCGCCATCATGCGGATCAGCTCCGCGCCTTTATTGTAAATGGTCGCCGTGTAGAAGTTACTGATTTCCATATAGGATTCAGGCCGCACGGGGTGCGCCAGCGGACCTGAATCCTCCGGGAACTGGCCGGCCCGCAGGATGCGGACATCCTCGATCCGCTTGACCGCATGGCTGCCCATGTCGGCCGAAAAATTCTGATCGCGAAAGACGGTGAAGCCTTCCTTCAGCGACAGTTGGAACCAGTCGCGGCAGGTGACGCGGTTGCCCGACCAATTGTGGAAATATTCATGCGCCACTACCCCTTCGACGCCATCATAGTCGATGTCGGTCGCTGTTTCCGGATCGGCCAGAATATAGCGCGAATTGAAGATGTTGAGGCCCTTATTCTCCATCGCGCCGAAATTGAAATCGGCAACGGCGACGATGTTGAACACGTCCAGATCATATTCCCGGCCATAGACGCGCTCGTCCCAGGCCATGCTGTCCTTCAGCGCCTGCATCGCATGGGCGGTGCGCGGCAGGTCGGCTTCCTTAACCCAGATGCCCAGTTGCACGTCGCGCCCCGACACGGTCACGAAATGGTCGGCGTTGCAGGCAAGGTCGCCCGCGACCAGCGCGAACAGATAGCAGGGTTTGGGATATGGATCGTTCCAGGTCGCCCAATGGCGGCCGTCCGCCTCGTCGCCCTGCTCGATCGGGTCGCCATTGGCCAGCAGGATCGGAAAGCGCGCCTTGTTTGCGACCATATGCACGCTGTAGCGCGAGAGAATGTCCGGGCGATCGGGGAAGAAGGTGATGCGGCGAAAGCCCTCTGCCTCGCACTGGGTGCACAGCAGGCCGCCGCTGGCATAAAGGCCCATCAGCTTGCTGTTGCTCTCCGGCGCCAGTTCGACCAGCGTCTCGACCTCATGCGCGGCATCGGCCAGCGCGATGATGAGGGCGCCCGCCTCCAAATGCCACTCGCTTTGCGCGAGCAGCCGGCCATCGACCTTCACCTCCAGCGGCACCAGGCCATCGCCGTCCAGCCGCAGCGGCCGGTCATGATCGCCATTGCGCGTCACGGACAGCCGCGCACGGACCTTGGTCAGCGCGGGATCTAGATCGAAATGCAGGGCGACATCCGGCACCAGCCAGTCGGGCGCGCGATAGTCGGTACGGCGGATGATTGCGGGCGCGGCGGCGGTGGGGGCGTGCATGTCCATCGCCGCAACCTAGGGAGCGGCCGGCGAAAAGACCAGTGGCTTCGCAGCAGTGGCAGGCGAAAGCCCGCAGCTATTGCTGCCGGCTCAGCCGGTCAGATCCTCTCGCCCGACAGGCGCTGGCACAGCATGTCGAGCTGGTCCAGATTGGAATAGCGCATCGACAGGATGCCGCCGGTGGAAGCGCCGTCATGGGCGATCTCGACCTTCAGTCCCAATATATCGGCCAGATGCTGTTCCAGCGCGGCGATATCCGGGTCCTTCTCCTTCGCGGCGCCGCGCGTAGCGCGCGCCGCAGGCGCTTCGTCTCCGGTTTTGGCCCGGCGGACCAGCTGTTCGGTATCGCGAACCGACAGCCCCTTTTCCTCCACCTGGCGCGCCAGCCTTTCGCAGTCGGGCGCGCCGATCAGGGCGCGGGCATGGCCCATGCTGATCCTGCTGTGCATCACCTGCTGCTGCACCGGGTGCGGCAAGTCGAGCAAGCGCATTAGGTTGGCCACATGGCTGCGCGATTTTCCGACGATGCGGCCCAGCGCTTCCTGGCTATGATGGAATTCCGCGATCAGCTTGCGATAGGCTTCCGCTTCCTCGATCGGGTTCAGGTCCTCGCGCTGGATATTTTCGATGAGCGCGATTTCGAGCGTTTCCTGCTCGTCAAAGTCCCGGACGATCGCGGGAATGCGGTGAAGCTGGGCCCGCTGCGACGCGCGCCAGCGCCGCTCGCCCGCGATGATCTGGAAGCCGCCGCCATGCGGGCGGACGATGATGGGCTGGATCACGCCGCGCTTGGCGATGCTGTCCGCCAGCTCCTGCAGCGCGCCATCATCGAAATGCCGGCGCGGCTGTTCGGGATGGGGGTGGATCAGCGCGACTTCAATGCTCTGCACTGCCTTGCCATTAGCCTGCGGCGTGCTGGGCGAAACCGGCTCCTCGCGCGAGACATCGCCCAGCAACGCGGACAGGCCGCGACCCAGACCCTGGGGACGCTTGGCAGCCTTGGGCTTTTCGGTCGTGTCTTCGCTCAAGCGGCCACCTCCTGCCGGGGCAAGCGCGCTATCAGTTCGCGCGCCAGACGCATATAGGCTTCCGATCCCGAGCAGCGGAAGTCGTAGATAAGAGCGGGCACCCCATGGCTGGGAGCTTCGGACAGGCGCACGTTGCGAGGGATGACCGTCGAAAACACCAGATCACCCAGGCAGGCGCGCACATCGTCGGCGACCTGGTCGGTCAGGCGGTTGCGGCGATCATACATGGTGAGCGCCACACCCATGATCGACAGGCCGGGGTTGAACCGCCCGCGGATTCGCTCGACCGTCTGCAGCAGCTGCGACAGGCCTTCCAGCGCGAAGAATTCGCACTGCAACGGCACCAGCAGCGACTGCGCCGCCACCATGGCGTTGATGGTCAACAGGCCGAGCGATGGCGGGCAGTCGATCAGGCAGATGTCCCACCGTCCCGGCTGCGCCTCCGACAAAACACGCTCCAGCCGGTGCGTGCGCTCCTCATATTCGATCAGTTCGATCTCCGCGCCCGACAGGTCCTGCGTCGCCGGCACCAGATCGAGCTTCGGCACGCGAGTCGTCACGATGCTGTCGTCCAGCGCGCAATTGCCGACCAGCAGGTCATAGCTGGACCGTTCGCGCGCCGCCTGATCGACCCCCAGCCCCGTCGACGCGTTGCCCTGCGGATCGAGGTCGACCAGCAGGACGCGCAGGCCGGTCGCCGCCAGGCCGGTCGCCAGGTTGATGGCGGTGGTGGTCTTGCCCACCCCACCCTTCTGATTGGCGATGGCGATGCGGATCATGAGCGACTTTTCTTCTTGCCGGTGGGCATGACGGCTTGCGCAACGATGATGGCGCTTTCGGCATCCGTCACGCTGGGTTCCACGTGGAACATACCTTGCCATGCCGGGCGCGCAGCCTCCAGTTCATTTTGCGCGTTTCGTCCCTTGGGGAGCACCCAGAGACTGTTTTTGTCGCTCAGATGCTGCGCCGACGCGAATAATTTGGGCAGCGGCGCATAGGCCCGGGCGCTGATGACGGCCGCGCGCATCGACGCCGCGCTTTCCACCCGGCCGCCAAAAACCCGCGCATGGCGCAGCCCCAGTTGCGCGATCACATTATTCAGGAAATCGATCCGTTTGCGTCGCGTTTCGATCATGAGTACGGGCCGGTCGCTCAGACAGGCGACAACAATGCCGGGCAACCCAGCGCCCGAGCCAAGATCGACCCACTCCCCCTCGCCCGCGTCCCGCACCAGCAAAAGCAGTTGGGCCGAGTCCACGATATGGCGTGCCCATATATGCGGACGCGTGGATTCCGCGATCAGATTCTGCTCGTCCATCGCCGAGAGCAGGATCGCCACATAGCGTTCCAGCAGATCCCATGTTTCACGTGGAACGTCGAACTGCGCCATCAGCCAGGCGCGCGCCTCGTCCTCGGTCACGCTGCCTCTCGCCGAGCATGAACGAGGATCGCCGCGAGCGCCGCCGGCGTGATGCCGCGTATGCGCCCCGCTGCAGCGAGCGTATCTGGCCGCGCCGCTTCCAGCCGCTCGATCATCTCGCTGGAGAGTCCTCCGATGGCGCGAAAATTAAGGTCGGCGGGAATGAGAACACGTTCGTTCCGGCGCAGTTCGACAATCTCCGCATCTTGCCGCTGCAGATAGGGCGCGTAATGCGCATCCTCCAATATCTCCTGCCGAAGGTCTGCCGGGGCGTCCCGCAGGCTGGGCGCCAGATCAAGCAGCAGCGCTTTATCGACCTCCGGAAAACGCGCCCAATCGAAGAGCGACCGGCGCGCCCCATCCTGTCGCACCGCAGCGCCAGCGCGCGCCATCTCGCTGGCCGACAGCGGCCGCGCAAGGTCCGCCTCGATCTGGCTCCGCAGTGCTGCGCGCTCCGTCAGCCGTGCCGCGCGCTCCGGTCCGATAACGCCTTGCGCGAGACCGACCGGCCCTAGCCGCGTCTCGGCATTGTCCGCTCGTAGACGGAGCCGATATTCCGCACGAGCGGTCAGCATACGATAGGGCTCGGTGACGCCCTGCAGCACTAAGTCGTCGATCATCACCCCGATATAGGATGTGGCGCGGTCGAGGATCATCGGCGCCTCGTCACGGGCACGGGCTGCCGCATTGACGCCTGCCACCAACCCCTGTGCCGCCGCTTCCTCATAGCCGGTGGTCCCGTTGATCTGGCCGGCGCAGAACAGGCCGGGAATTGTTCGCACCTCCAGGGTGGCGCCGAGCGCGCGCGGATCGACATGATCATATTCGACCGCATAGCCCGGCACGACGATCTCGACCTGTTCGAGGCCGAACATCGATCGCACCATGGCAAGTTGCACATCCGTCGGCAGCGACGTCGAAATGCCGTTGGGATAGACGAGCGCATCGTCCAGCCCTTCGGGCTCCAGAAAAATCTGATGCCCGTCGCGATCGCCAAAGCGCAGCACCTTGTCCTCAATCGACGGACAATAGCGCGGCCCGCGCCCTTCGATCGCTCCACTGAACAAAGGCGAGCGACCAAGCCCGTCGCGGATGATCTGGTGCGTGCGATCGTTGGTGCGGGTGATGGCGCAGGCGAGTTGCGGCAGTATCCGCGCCGGCGTCAGCGGCGACATCGTCCAGCCATCCGCATCGGACGGCTGCGTCTCCAGTCGAGCCCAATCGATGGTGCGCCCATCCAGCCGCGGCGGCGTGCCGGTCTTGAGCCGGGCGATCGGCAGACCCAAATCGCGCAGCTGCATGCCGAGGCTGGTCGCAGCGCGTTCGCCAATGCGTCCGCCCGCTTCGCGCTCATCGCCCCGAAACAGCTTGCCACCCAGGAAAGTGCCCGTCGCCAGCACCACCGCTCGCGCCGCCAGTTCCCGCCCATCCGCCAAGGCGATGCCGGCGATCGCATCGTCGCTCAGGATCAACTCGCTCGCTTCACCTTCGACGATGGCGAGGCCGGCTTGCGCGTCAAGCATCTGGTGGATCACGGCGCGATAGCGTCTGCGGTCCGCCTGGATGCGCGGCCCCTGCACCGCCGCGCCCTTGCTGCTGTTGAGCATGCGATAATGGATTGCAGCTGCGTCGGCGGCGCGTCCGATCAGGCCATCGAGCGCATCCACCTCGCGCACCAGATGCCCCTTGCCCAAGCCTCCGATGGCCGGATTGCAGGACATGGCGCCAACGGTCGCGCGGTCGAAGGTGAGCAGCGCCACCGACGCGCCCGCGCGCGCTACCGCAGCGGCCGCCTCACAGCCGGCATGGCCGCCGCCGACCACGATCACATCATAGCTTGTTCGCATGCCGCGCCCTTACCAGATTCAGGGGCAGTCGGTCAAAAGCGTTCCACGTGGAACATCGTCTATTTGCCGATACAAAATCCGGAGAAAAGCCGATCCAGCATATCTTCGGTGCCCGCCTGCCCGGTCAGCGAGTCCACCACCGACCGGCCAAGCCGCAGTTCCTCCGCCGTAACCAGCAGGTCACGCGCCGCTCCGGCCGCGTGGAGATGATCCAGCAACTGTCCCACCAGATCGCGTTGGCGGCGGTGAAGAGCATAGTCCCCCTCGCCGGGCAACAGGGCACAGGCTCGCCGCTGCAGCAAGGCCACCAGCGCAGCCATGCCTTCCCCCGTTCGAGCGGATAGGGAGAGGCCAGGGCGATCGTCGGCGACACGATCGCTCTGCGCCGCGACCAGGATCGCGTCCGCGCGCGGGAGCGCGTCGGGCTCGCCCAGCCAGAGGATGATGTCCGCCGCGTCCAGCGCGGCCCGCGCCCGGTCGATGCCGATCGCCTCGATCGCGTCGCCCGTCTCCTCGCGCAGCCCCGCCGTGTCGGTGAAGAGGAAAGCGACTCCTCCGATCGCAGCAGGCACTTCTATCCGGTCGCGGGTCGTCCCCGCGATGTCGGAGACGATCGCGGCCTCGCGGCCGACCAGCGCATTGAGCAAAGTGGACTTGCCGGCATTGGGCGGGCCGGCGAGCACCACGCGCACGCCGTCGCGCAACCGCTCGGCCGAGGGCGCATCGAGCAGCGCCCCGACATCGGCCGCCAGCGCGCCAATCCCGTCGCCGATGCGCGCTTCGATCGCGGCATCGGGCACATCATCCTCATCCGAAAAATCCAGCGCTGCTTCGGCCATGGCTGACAGGTCGAGCAGCGCGCGCCGCCATTGGTCGATGCGGCGGGAAAAATGCCCCTCCACCATCATGAGCGCCGCGCGGCGCTGGCTTTGGGTTTCGGCCGCGAGCAGGTCGGACAGGCCCTCCACCGCATTCAGGTCCATGCGGCCATGGCCGAAGGCGCGGCGCGTAAACTCGCCGGGCTCCGCGCGGCGCAGGCCCGGCATCGCCCCAAGCGCCGCCTCCACCGCGGCGATGACCGCGCGCCCCCCATGGCAATGCAGCTCCACCATATCCTCGCCCGTTACGGTGGCAGGACCCGGCAGCCACAATATCAGCGCGCGGTCGAGCGGCATGGCGTCCTGAGGGTCGCGCAACAGGGCGAGGCTCGCCTGCCGCGCCGGCGGTACTCGGCCGGCCAAGGCGAGCAAGGCGGGCCGCGCTTGCGGGCCGCTCACCCGGATGACCCCGATGCCGGCGGGAGGCGCGCCGCTGGACAGCGCGAAGATGCTATCCCGCCGCGTCATGCCTGATTACTTCGTGTCGTCCTTGCCGCCGCCCATGCCGGCCAGTCCGACATTCATCATCTGCTGGAACAGCCGCATGCCCGCATCGCCCAGGGGCGAGAAGCTCTTGAACAGCGTTTCCATCTGCTCAACGCTGCCAATGCCATCGAAGCTGTCGAGCATCGTGCGAATATATTTGTCATGAATCGGGGTGACATCCGGCAGGCCCAGAAATGCCCGCGCCTCGGCCGGGGTGCAGTCCACATCGACGCTAACCTTCATGTCCCTGCCCTTCTTTGCCGGTGCACATTCGCTTCACGCGTCATGCCGCAAATCACCGCACTAACGCAAATTTTTACGCAAGGCGCATGGTTGCCACCGCCCCTGGATCGGCCAATATGCGCACCGGATCATCTGCGAAAGGAATGGGTATGGGCGAGTTTACTTCCGTCAGCACGCTGGAAGGCGATGCGCAATTCGATGCCTATGTGGCAAAGCCCGAGGGAGAGCCGACCGCCGCGATCATCGTCATCCAGGAAATCTTCGGGGTGAATGAAGGCATCCGCCGGAAATGCGATGCCTGGGCGAAGGCCGGCTATGTCGCCTATGCCCCCGACCTGTTCTGGCGGATCGAAGCCCATATCGAACTGGATGCCGACATTCCCGAAGAGATGGACAGGGCACTGGGCCTGATTCCCAAATTCAACCAGGATCAGGGCATTCGCGATCTGGAAGCGACCATCAATGCAGCGCGCCAGGCGGCCAGCGGCGGCAAGGTCGGGCTGGTTGGTTATTGCCTGGGCGGCCGCATCGCCTTCATGGCCGCATGCCGCACCGATGGCGACGCCTTTGTCGGCTATTATGGCGTCGGCATCGACGGTCTGCTGAACGAGCAGCATGCGATCGGCAAGCCGACGATGCTGCACATCCCTACGGCCGACCATTTCGTCACGCCCGACGTGCAGAAGGCGATGCATGAGGGGCTGGCCGATAATCCCCACGTCACGCTGCACGACTATGAAGGGCTCGACCACGGCTTTGCCGCCGAAATGGGCAAGCGCCGGGTCGAGGATGCCGCGCAACTCGCCGACCGCCGCACGGCCGATTTCTTCGCGGAGCATCTTGCCTGATGGCGGCATGGCGCATGGTGGTCCGCGGGCATGGCGGGCCGGAGGTGATCGAGCGGGAGGATTTCGATCCGCCCGCTCCGGGCGAAGGCGACGTGCTGCTGGAAACGGAAGCCATCGGCCTCAACTTCATCGACACCTATTACCGTACCGGGCTCTACCCCGCCGACCTGCCGCTGACGCTCGGCTTCGAAGGGGCCGGGCGCGTGGTCGCGGTGGGCCCGGGCGTGACTGACTTCGCCGTCGGTGACCGGGTGGCGAGCGGCACCGGCCGGGGCAGCTATACGACGCACTGGACCGTGCCGGCGGCGCAGCTTGTGACGCTGCCCGACGGCATTGCCAGCGCCGACGCGGCAGCGATGATGCTCAAGGGGATGACCGCCTGCTTCCTGGCGGAGGATGTGCTGCCGCTGCAGCCGGGTCAGGTGGCGCTCGTCCATGCCGCAGCCGGCGGCGTGGGATCCGTGCTCGTGCCCTGGCTGCGCGACAAGGGGGTGACGGTGATCGCTCATTGCGGTTCCGCCGAAAAGGCCGCGATGGTCGATGCGGACCATAGCCTGCATGGCGGGCTGGATCATCTGTCCTCCCAGGTTCGGGAGCTGACCGGTGGTCAGGGGGTGGACATCGTCTATGACGGCGTCGGCAAGGACAGCTGGAGCGCATCGCTCGCCAGCCTGAAGCGGCGCGGGATGATGGTCAGCTATGGCAATGCATCGGGCGCGGTGCCCCCGGTCAGCCTGCTCGATCTCAGCCGCGGCGGATCGCTTTATGTCACGCGGCCTACGCTGTTCGACTATGTCGCCACCCCGGACGCGCTGGCGCACACCGCGCAGCGCTTGTTCGATCGCATGGCGCGCGGCGTCCTCCGCGCGAAGATAGGGCAGCGCTTCGCCCTGGCAGATGCAGCCGATGCGCATCGGGCACTGGAAGGGCGGCGGACCATGGGCGCGACGATCCTGATCCCCTGAACCGCGCCCTTGCATGACCAAAGAAAAAGGGACGGCGCTCCTCGGCACCGTCCCTTTTTTGCACCTCAGGGATAAGGGCGATCAGAACAGCGTCAATATGCCCACCTGATGATCGACGAAACCGTCATAGATCATCTTGACCGCGACATAGACGATGACCGCCAGGCCAATATAGGCGATCCAGCGGAAGCGCTCGATATAATGCGCGATGACGTTGGCGGCGATGCCCATCAGCGCGACCGACAGCACCAGCCCGATCATGAGGATGCCGGGATGATCGCGCGCTGCGCCCGCCACGGCCAAGACATTGTCGAGGCTCATCGACACGTCGGCAAGGGCCACGGCCCAGGCCGCGCCGGCAAAGCTCTTGGCCGGGCGCAGGCCCGACACGTCATCGTCACTGGGATCGTGCGGCGTATCCGTGCCGCGCTTGGGATGCAGTTCGCGCCACATTTTCCAGCTGACCCACAGCAGCAGCAAACCGCCGGCCAGGATCAAGCCCACAATCTGCATCAGCTGGCTGACGACCAGTGCGAAAGCGATGCGCAGCACCAGCGCGGCGAGGATGCCGATCAGGATGACCTTCTTGCGCTGATCGGCGGGCAGGCCGGCCGCAAGCGCGCCGACGACAATGGCGTTGTCGCCCGCCAGCAGCACGTCGATCATCAACACCTGGACAAAGGCCGACAGCGCGGACGGTGAGGTTATGTTGCTGAAATCATGGAAGATATGCTGCCATATGTCGGCGGGGGAACCGATCCCCTGAGCAGCCGAGGCGGCGGTGGCGAAGAGGTCGAGCATGGCGGCCTGTGCGTCCCTGTCTTATGGAATGAGCGCCGGACCATCGCATGATCCAGCGCCCCGATACAATATGGGGCGCCCGCGGCGCCCCATGATCTGCGTTGAACGAACCCGTGTCGAGTTACTGGTTCATCGTCGCGAAGAAATCCTCGTTGGTCTTGCTGTCCTTCATCTTGTCCAGCAGGAACTCCATCGCGTCGATGGTGCCCATCTGCATCAGGATGCGGCGCAGCACCCACATCTTGCTGAGCGTCGGCTTGTCGACCAGCAGCTCCTCCTTGCGGGTGCCCGACTTGCCGACATCCAGCGCCGGGAAGATGCGCTTGTCCGCGACCTTGCGGTCCAGCACGATTTCCGAGTTGCCGGTGCCCTTGAACTCTTCGAAAATGACTTCGTCCATGCGGCTGCCGGTGTCGATCAGCGCGGTGGCGATGATCGAGAGCGATCCGCCCTCCTCGATATTGCGCGCGGCGCCGAAGAAGCGCTTGGGGCGCTGCAGCGCATTGGCGTCGACGCCGCCGGTGAGCACCTTGCCCGACGAAGGCACGACGGTGTTGTAGGCGCGGCCCAGACGCGTGATCGAATCGAGCAGGATGACCACGTCCTTCTTGTGCTCGACCAGACGCTTGGCCTTTTCGATCACCATTTCGGCAACCTGGACGTGGCGGGTGGCGGGCTCGTCGAAGGTCGAGCTGACGACTTCGCCCTTCACGCTGCGCTGCATGTCGGTGACTTCCTCGGGCCGCTCGTCGATCAGCAGCACGATCAGGAAGACTTCGGGATGATTGTCGGTGATCGCCTTGGCGATATTCTGCAGCATCACCGTCTTGCCGACGCGCGGCGGCGCGACGATCAGCGTGCGCTGTCCCTTGCCCTGCGGCGAGACGATGTCGATGACGCGCGCCGACTTGTCCTTGACGGTCGGGTCCAGCGTGTCGAGCCGCAGCTTCTCGTCCGGATAGAGCGGCGTCAGATTGTCGAAATTGACGCGGTGGCGAACCACATCGGGATCATCGAAATTGACCGTGGTCAGCTTGGTGAGGGCAAAATAGCGCTCGCCATCCTTGGGCGCGCGGATTTCGCCTTCCACCGTGTCGCCGGTGCGCAGGCCGAATTTGCGAACTTGGTTGGGCGACACATAGATGTCGTCGGGACCGGCCAGGAAATTCGCTTCCGGACTGCGCAGGAAGCCGAATCCGTCGGGTAGCACCTCGATCGTGCCCTCGCCCATGATCTGCTCGCCATTTTCCGCCTCGGCCTTCAGGATCGCGAACATCAGGTCCTGCTTGCGCAGCGTCGACGCGCCCTCGACCCCCAGTTCTTCGGCCATGGTGACGAGGTCGGCGGGGACGGTCTTTTTGAGGTCCTTGAGGTGCATTGGCGAATCGGTCCGATGAGGGTGAGGATGGAAATGGCCGGAAAGGAAGGAGATAGCCGGTCAGGACGACCGGGAACCCATGCTCCGGACGGGCATGGATATATGTTTCGCGTGTAGCGGGCCGTTCGCCCGTCCGTCAAGCTGGGACAAACGCGCGCCGCACGCGAAGTTCCCGCTTTTGCCCCGAGCGACGGCCAGCGGTGTCGCTGGCGCGACGATCGCCTTTCATGATATAGGATGGCCCATAACATATGGAAGGATGAGGATATGGGTCGGCTCCCTGCCCTGCTGGCGATGATGCTGGCGATCGGCGGCCCTTCCCTTGCCGCGCAGCCGCCGCTGCTCGATCCCGATCAGCCACCCGCACTCGTGCGCACCGCCGCCGCACCGGACGACCGCGTCACCATCCCCATCTCCATCGACGGCAAGGGCCCCTGGCCGTTCGTCATCGACACCGGGTCGCAGCGCACCGTGATCGCGCGCGACCTGGCGCAGCAACTGGCGCTGCCCCCGCGCGCCAATGTCACCATCCTCAGCATGACCGGTCGATCGCAGGTGGGCACGGTCGCCGTCCCCCGCCTGGCGTTCGGCGCGGGCGTGATCGACGATATCGAAGCCCCCGTCCTGGAGGGCGAGCATCTGGGTGCGGCGGGACTGCTGGGCCTGGACAGCCTGCACGCCAAGCGCGTGATCCTCAATTTCCGCAGCGGCCATATGGAGATCGCCGAAAGCGGCCGCCGCCGGAAAGTCTCGGCCGATCCCGACACCATTGTGGTCGAAGCGCGGCGCAAACGCGGGCAGTTGATCCTGCTGGATTCGCAGGTCAACGGCATGCGCGTCAACATCATGCTCGACACCGGCACTCATTACAGCATCGGCAATCTGGCGCTGCGCGACAAGCTGCTGCGTCGCAAGCGCGCGCCCGAGATGCTGAGCGCCACGCTCACCAGCGTCACGGGCGGCACGCTGACCGGCGAAGTCGCGCGCATCCGATCGGTGACGATGGGGCGAGTCAATCTGATCGAGGTGCCGGTGATCTTCGCCGACGCCAGCCCCTTCGCGGAACTGGGCATGCAGGACAAGCCCGCGCTGCTGCTGGGGATCAGCGCACTGCGCGTGTTCGACCGGGTGGCGATCGATTTCGGGCGGGGCAAGGTCGACTTCCTACTGCCCGACGCCAGCGCGCTCACGCCCACGCGCCTGGCCGCGAACGAACCGGCGGCGGGCTAAGCCGCGTTCAGGGCTGCTGGGGCGGCGGGCGGCTGGGCGGCGGCGCTGGCTGCGGCTGACGGGGCCGGTCGCGGCCCAGCACATTGTCGATCCACTGCTGGTCGAGCCGCGGCGGCTGCGGGCGATCCTCCGGATCCACCTCCATCTGTGGCTCATCCTCATAGCCCTGCGGGTCGGCGGGGACCGGCTGCTCGATCGGGAAGCCATTCTCGTCCACCATCATGCCGCCGGCATAGGCGCCATTGTCCGGGCTGTTATAATAGGCTTCCTCGTCCGGTTCGAGCTGCCATTCGGGCAAAGTCACTTCGGTATCGAACTTCTCGGCCGGACGCTTGGCGACGGCGACCTTCATATAATCGGCAAAGGCGCGCGCCGGGGCGCGGCCGCCCTGCAACCCGCCGACCGCACGCGCATCGTCGCGCCCCATCCACACGCCGGTGGTGATGCCGCTGGAAAAGCCCAGGAACCAGCCATCCTTGTTGCTGCTGGTGGTGCCGGTCTTGCCCGCGACCGGACGGCCGATCTGCGCCGCGCGACCCGTGCCGGTGCTGACGGCCGTCTGCATCAGGTCGGTCATGCCCGCCGCCACCCAAGGCGCGACCAGCACGCGGCTGGTGTCATCCTCATGGGCATAGAGCAGCCGGCCGTCGGCCGTCGTCACCTTGGTGATGCCATAAGGCGCCACCGCGATCCCCTTGCGCGCGATCGAAGCAAAGGCGCGCGTCATGTCGATCAGGCGCACGTCCGACGTGCCCAGCACCATCGAGGGATGGGTGTTGATCGGCGTGGACACGCCAAAGCGCCGGGCCATGTCGGCGACGGTGGAAAAGCCCACCTCCACGCCCAGCTTGGCCGCGACCGTGTTGATCGAATAGGCGAAGGCGGTGCGGATATCGATGGCGCCGGCGAAGCGACCATTGCTGTTGCGCGGGCTCCAGCCGTTGATCGTCACCGGCTCGTCGGTGATGCCGGTGTCGGGGGTATAGCCCGCCTCCAGCGCCGCCATATAGACGAAGATCTTCCAGGCGGACCCCGGCTGGCGCGTCGCGGTGACGGCGCGATTGTAGTTGGACGTCACATAGTCGAGCCCGCCAACCATCGCGCGCACCGCCCCGTCGCGGTCGAGGCTGACCAGCGCGCCCTGCGCCCCCTTGGGCGCATTGGCCTGCACCGCGGCGGTCGCGGCCCGCTGCATGCCCAGGTCGATGGTGGTATAGACTTCCAGCGGCTCATTGGGCTCGTCGATCAGCAGGTCGAGCTGCGGCAGCGCCCAGTCGGTGAAGTAGCGCACGCTGTTCTGCGGCGGTTCGGGCGCCATCTTGACGCCGTCCAGATCGACGCTGACGCGCTCGGACGCCGAAATCTTGTCATTTTCCTGCATCAGGTCCAGCACCACGCCGGCGCGGCCGATCGCCGCTTCGGCGTCGGCGGTCGGCGAGTAGCTGGACGGCGCCTTGACCAGGCCGGCGATGATCGCCGCTTCGGGCAGGTCGATGGATGTCGCGGGATGGCCGAAGAATTTGCGGCTGGCGGCATCGATGCCATAGGCGCCGCCGCCGAAATAGACCTTGTTCAGATAGAGTTCGAGGATCTGGCGCTTGGAGAATTTGCGCTCCATCGCCAGCGCCAGCACCATTTCGCGGATCTTGCGGCCGAAACTATAGCTGTTGTTGAGGAAGATGTTGCGCGTCACCTGCTGGGTGATGGTCGATGCGCCCTGCCAGCGCCGCCCCGACCCGCGCCGCTCCACAGCGACCCAGGCCGCGCGCGCCATGCCGATCGGATCGACGCCGGGATGCATGTAGAAACGCTTGTCCTCGGTCGACACCATCGCGTCGACCATGACCTGCGGGATCTGGTCATAATCCATCCAGCGGCCGAAACTCGGCCCCAGCGACACGATGACGCTGCCGTCGGCGGCATGGACGCGGATCATCTGGCCGTTGGGCGAAGATTTGAGGCTTTCATAATCGGGCAGCGACTGAAGCGCGATCACCACTGCGATCACCACCGCCAACAGACCCGCCACCGCCGCCGCCAGGCCGATCTTCAGCCCGCGCATCAGCCATTTCCTCGCGCCCCGGGGCGCGCTCTTGCTCTTGCCTGATCCTGCCATTTGTGCCGCCCCGGATACGCGCTAATCCTGGCCCCGGCCAGCGCAAATCATGCGATCGACGCTTAAAAAAGGACCGTCGCGCCCTTCCATGACGATGGGCGGTTTACCGGGGATGAACGGCTATTTTCCGGATTCGCGCGGCTTGAAGTCCAGGCTGGCGCTGTTCATGCAATAACGCAGCCCGTTGACGCCGGGGCCGTCGGGGAAGACATGGCCCAGATGGCCGTCGCACTTGGCGCAGCGCACTTCGGTGCGGATCATGCCATGGCTGGTGTCGCGGATTTCCTCGACCGCGTCGATGTCGACGGGCGCGGTGAAGCTGGGCCAGCCCGACCCGCTGTCATATTTTTCCTCGGCGTCGAACAGCTCCGCGCCGCAACCCGCGCAATAATAGACGCCGTCGATCTTGTTGGCGTTGAGCTTGCCGGTGAAGGCCCGTTCGGTGCCGCCTTCGCGCAGCACATGAAATTGTTCGGGGCTCAGGCGCTGGCGCCATTCGGCATCGGTAAGGCTGATCTTCTCCATGGCCGCAATATGGCCATGGGGTCCGAGCGGATCAAGCCCGCTCCCGCGCCGCCTGCCGCGCAATCGTCAGCAATTCGTGCCGCACCATCAGCTCGCCCAGTCCCCTGCCCCCGCGGCTCGATCGCTCCGCCTCCAGCAGCCGCTGGATCACGCGCGCGATGCCGGCGGCGTCCCACAGCCGCACCTGCCGCGTCACCAGCCCCTTCTCCTTCCAGAACACCGCCTTGCCGGCCTGCTCCACCGCCGCCTCCAGCCGGCCGCTGGCGTCGAACAGCTGGCGAATCGTGGCGATCAGCATCGCCCGGGTCAGCAGCGGGCGGATCACCGCCGCCATCGCCGTGCCGGCCTGCGCCATCGCGGTCAGTTCGCGATGCATGGCCTTGAGGTCGCCGCCCAGCACTGCATTGACCAGCGGCCCGACTTCGGTTTCGGGATTGTCCGCCGACAACGCGTCGAGCGCTTCGGCGGTCGCTTCCACCGGGCGGTCGGGCGCAGCGTCCAGATAGAGGATCAGCTTCTCGATCTCGCCCGCCATCAAGGCGCGGTCCCCGCCCGACAAATCGACGATGCGGCGGGCCAGGTCGGACGACAGGCGCAGCCCCCCGTCCCGCGCAATGCCGATGGCGATCTGCTCCGCCTCGCGTCCGTCGGGCTGATAGGAAATGCAGGCCAGCGCGGCCTTGTGGTCGATCGCCAGCTTGACCAGCTTCGACGTCGCCTTGAGCGCGCCGGCCACCGCGATCACCGGATTGCCCGCCGCTTCCGCCTCCAGCAGGGCGGTCAGCGCCGGCACCGATTCCTCGCCAATGCCGTTCAGCCGAATCCAGCGCCGGTCCCCGAACATCGAAAAGGACGCCGCTTCATCGGGCAGGCGGGCCGGGTCCTCGCGCAACGTCGGCGCGTCGAGGTCGATCCGCTCCGCCTGCGGCCCCATGGCGCGCTCCAGCCGCTTCGCCAGCGCCTGGCTGCCCGCCTCGTCCGGGCCGTAGAGCAGGAAGAAACGCACATCGGCCGCCGCGCCCTGGCCGGGGGCGTCCAGCGCCCTTTCCATCTGACCGCGATTGGCCTTCAAGGATTGGCGGCCTTGCGCGAATAGAGGGCCAGCCGCGTGACGATCTGGTCGGCGACGGTCTGCGACAGCCGCTCCAGCGCCGTATCCTCCGCCGCGATCGTCGCATATTCGCTGGAGGTGACGTCGATGCCCGCGTCCGACCCGGCAGTGTCGTCCAATATCTGCGCGCCCGTCGCTTCATCCACCAACTGGTAGCGGGCGCGCAGCGTCCGCCGCTCGCGCGTGATTGCAGCGTCGGCGCGCAGGCCCAGGCCCGCGATATTGTCGTCCAGCTTCACCACCAGCCGATAGCGCGGCCCCGATCCGCTCTGCATCGCCGACAGCCGGTCATTGAGCGCATTGCGCACCAGCCAGCCGGCCTTGCCCTCGATCGGCGCGACTTCGACATTGCCCAGCGCCTGGGCAACGGCCCCATGGCCGCCCCCGCCATAGACCGGACGCAGCCCGCAGGCGCTAAGGGATGCAAGGGCGATGGGGAGCAGGGGAAGGATGCGCTTCATATCCGGACCCTTAACCCTTCCGTCGTTCCCGCGAAAGCGGCAACCCATTGTCCGCCACGCGACGGGATGGCCGAAGACGCGATGGGTCCGCCTGCGCGGGAACGACGGGTTCGATTCAGATGACCAGATTGACCAGCCGGTCGGGCACCACGATCACCTTCTTGGGACTCGCGCCGTCCAGGATGCGGACCACATTGGGCGCGGCGAGGGCCAGCTTTTCCAGCTCGTCCTTGGGCGTGCCCTTGGGAACGGTGATGGTGTCGCGCAGCTTGCCCATGACCTGGCAGGCGATCGTCACCTCGTCATCGACCAGCAGCGCCGGGTCGACCGGCGGCCAGGCGGCATCGGCGATCAGGCCCCAATCCTCGCCACGCGCGCCGCTCATCTCGGCCCAGCCTTCCTCGGCCAGATGCGGCGTCATCGGCGCGACCAGCAAAGCGAGCGCACGGATCGCGGCGGTGCGGCTGGTCGACGGATTGGCCTTTTCGATCGCGTTCACCAGCTCGTAGATCTTCGCCACGGCCTTGTTGAAGCCCAGCGATTCGATGTCCCTCGCGACCCCGTCGATCGTCTGGTGCAGCTTGCGGTCCAGCGCCTTGTCCTGTCCTTCGGCGCCGGCGTCGGCCTCGCCGAACAGCCGCCAGACGCGGTTGACGAAGCGCCAGCTGCCCTCGATGCCGGCTTCGGTCCAGGGCAGGTCGCGCTCGGGCGGGCTGTCGGACAGCATGAACCAGCGCACCGCGTCCGCGCCATATTGTTCGATGATGTCATCGGGATCGACGACATTCTTCTTCGACTTGGACATTTTCTCGACGCGGCCGACGGTGATCGGCTGGCCGCTTTCGATATGGACATAATCGTCGCCCGACTTCGTCACTTCCTGCGGCGATAGCCAGCTGCCATCGCCCGCCCTGTACGTCTCGTGCGTCACCATGCCCTGGGTGAACAGGCCGGTGAACGGCTCGGCAAAGCCCAGCTGCCCCATATGCTGGAGCGCGCGGGTCCAGAAGCGGGCGTAGAGAAGATGCAGGATCGCATGTTCGACCCCGCCAATATATTGGCCGACCGGCAGCCATTGCTCGACCGTGGCGCGATCGAACGGACGGTCCTTGGGCTGGCTGGCGAAGCGGATGAAATACCAGCTCGAATCGGCGAAGGTGTCGAGCGTGTCGGTCTCGCGTCGCGCGGGCTTGCCGCAGGTCGGGCAGTCGACCTGCTTCCAGGTCGGATGCCGGTCGAGCGGGTTGCCCGGAATATCGAAGCTGACATCTTGCGGAAGCACCACCGGCAGCTGGTCCTTGGGCACCGGCACCACGCCGCAATGCTCGCAATGGATCACCGGGATCGGCGTGCCCCAATAACGCTGGCGCGACACGCCCCAGTCGCGCAGGCGGAACACGGTCTTGCCCTCGCCCCAGCCTTCGCCCTCGGCGCGGGCGATGACGGCGGCCTTGGCCTCCTCCACGCCCATGCCGTCGAGGAAGCGGCTGTTCACCAGCAGGCCGGGGCCGGTATAGGCCTCGTCATGGATCGGCTTGTCGGCCTCGCCCTCCGCGGCGACCACGCGCTCGACCGGCAGCATATATTTGCGCGCGAAGTCGAGGTCGCGCTGGTCGTGGCCGGGCACGCCCATGACCGCGCCGGTGCCATAGTCCATCAGCACGAAATTGGCGATGAAGACGGGCAGCTGCCAGTCGGGGTCGAAGGGGTGGGTGACGCTGAGGCCGGTGTCGAAGCCCAGCTTTTCCGCCGTTTCCAGCTCGGCCGCGGTGGTGCCGCCTTCCTTGCACCGGTCGATGAAGGCCTGCGCATCGGCATCGTTGGCGGCGACCGCCTGGGCAACCGGATGGTCGGCCGCGATCGCGACGAAGCTGGCGCCGAAGATGGTGTCGGGCCGGGTGGAATAGACCGCGATCCCCGCGCCCGCATCCACGCCCTCCAGCCCCTCACGCTCGGGGAAAGGCGCGAAATCGAAGCGGAACTGCAGGCCCACGGACTTGCCGATCCAGTTTTCCTGCATCGTGCGCACCTTGTCGGGCCATTGGTCCAGGCTCTTGAGCCCCTCCAGCAGGTCGTCGGCGAACTGGGTGATCTTGAGAAACCACTGGTTGAGCTTGCGCTTCTCGACCGGCGCGCCCGATCGCCAGCCCTTGCCGTCGATCACCTGCTCGTTGGCCAGCACGGTCATGTCGACCGGGTCCCAATTGACCGACGACTCCTTGCGATAGACCAGCCCCGCCTCCAGCATGTCCAGGAACAGCGCCTGTTCATGGCCATAATAGTCCGGCTCGCAGGTGGCGAGTTCGCGGCTCCAGTCGATGGCGAAGCCCAGCTTCTTGAGCTGCGCGCGCATATTGGCGATATTGGATCGGGTCCAGTCGCCCGGATGCACCTTCTTTTCCATCGCCGCATTTTCGGCGGGCATGCCAAAGGCGTCCCAGCCCATCGGATGCAGCACCTCATGCCCCGTCATCCGGCGAAAACGCGCCAGCACGTCGCCCATGGAATAGTTACGGACATGGCCGATATGGATGCGCCCCGACGGATAGGGGAACATCTCCAGCACATAGGAGCGCGGCTTGGCCGACGCGTCGTCCGCCTTGAAGCTCTGCTTCTCGTCCCAGACCGCCTGCCAGCGGGCGTCGGCCTCCAGCGGGTTGAAGCGCCTTTGCATGTCTATTCCTTACAAATGCGAGCGGGGCTGGGCCTGTGATGAAGCCCAGCCCCGGATGCTGAAACATGGGGCCGCGCGGCGCGGCCCCTCAAAAAAGGGGTGGGGTCAGCCGATCGCCATGCGGCGCAGGTCGCGCGCCTTGGTGAGGATGATCTCCTCCAGCTTCTGCACGGTCGCGGCCTTGACCGGAGCGTCGACCCAGACGCCATTCTGGTTGACCTGGCGGCTGGCAGCGACGCGCAGCGCGTCCGCGCGCAGATCCTGGTCCAGGATCGACACGGTCACCTTCATCCGCTCGGTCGGGGTGTTGGGATCGGTATACCAGTCGGTGACGACGACGCCGCCGTTCGAATCGGTCTGCGCCATCGGCATGAACGACAGGGCGTCGAGCGTCGCGCGCCACAGATAGGCGTTGACGCCGATGGTGGTGACGCGGGACGCGGCGAGATCTGCCTGCGGGCGTTCCTTCGACCCGCCGCCGCATGCGGCAAGCGGCAGGAGCGCGGCCAAGAGCAGGCCGGTGGAAAAAGAGGCGGGAAGGCGGCGGACCATCAGGCATGTCCTAGCTTGAAAAGACGAAAATCAGCCCGCTTCTATAGTGTCCGTGCGCCAATGGGCAAGGGGCGCTGGATCGCTCCGCCGCGCGCGGGCGTTCGCGCCGAAAAATGCGGCGACCGCGGAGCTTCCGCCGCCTATGTGGGTTTGGTGCAACAGCTTGAGCAAAAAGCCGTTCCGCCTCTAGCCAGTGGCGGGTTTGTCGGTGTAGTGCGTTAACAAATACAAGTCGGCGGGGACGAGATTCGGATCATGAGCGTGAAACGGGGATATTTGGCGATGGCGGGCTCGGCGGTTGCCGTGGCTGGCTTTTTGCTGTCTCCCGCGTTTGGCGCCGCGACCGACCTGGTCCCGATGCGCCCCGACGCGCCGGTTTCGCTGGGCGCGCTCGGCAGCATCTCCTCCTTCACTCCCACGACCAAGGATCCGCAGCTTGCCGCCGCCTATGCGAAGATTGCGGCGTCGGCCAGCCGGCAGGGCTTCCGCTTCACGCCCACCAGCGGATCGCTGAGCGGCCAGCGCGAAATCACCATCATGGTCCGCGCCAGCGATCGTGGCGCCGCCGACAAGCCGGCCACCCCGGTCGACATCAAGCCGATGGCGTTCAGCCTCAATGGTGCGCACAACTGGCGCAAGTTCGCCCTGTCCGAATCGGTCGGCCGCAAGGCGCTCGATCCGGTGCCGGTCGAAACCATGGTCGATGCCAAGAATTTCTCGCTGGAGGACGGCAAGAAGGATCGCTTCAGCACCAAGGTGCTGATCGAAAGCCGCCGCGAACCCAGCGCCACCGTGCGCAACCCCTCGGCGGAAAAGGATTATTCGCTGGATCTCGCCAGCTCCTATTCGCTGACCCGCAACCTCAATGTGACGGCGGGCGTGCGCTATAACAACAATGTCGCCGGTCGCCTGACCCCGATGACCGACGACCGGCAGGACAGCCAGGCCGTCTATCTCGGCACCAGCTTCAAATTCTGACGTCCGCCTTCTGAAGGATGACGACCCGCGCCGGCCCAGGCCGGTGACGGGCGCGTCCGAACCAAGGCGGCTTCGGGCCGAACCACCCGGCCCAGCCCGAACAGACGCCCTTTCCCTTCGGTCAGGCCGGCAACGGGATGAACTCGCTTTCCTCGGGCACCGGCGCGAAACGCTGCGCCTGCCAGTCGGCCTTGGCCTGCTCGATCCGATCGGCCGAGGAGGAAACGAAGTTCCAGTAGATGTTGCGCTTTTCGGGCAAGGGTTCGCCGCCCAGCAGCATCAGCCGCGCGCCGCTCGCGCCCCGGCCGCGCAGCACGATTTCCGCGCCCGGCTTGAACACCACCAGTTCGCCGGCCGCAAAGCCGCCGCTCTGGCCGACCACCTCGACTGCGCCGCCCACGACATAGATGGCCCGTTCGACATGCTCGGCCTTCAACTGGTAGCGCGCGCCCTCCTGCAGGGCGATGTCGGCGTAGACCATGTCCGAATAGGTCTTCACCGGCGACGTCAGCCCGTCGGAATGCCCCGCGATCAGCGTCAGCCGCGCGCCTGCATCCTCGATCGTGGGGATGTCCGCAGCCTTGTGGTGCGAAAAGCCCGGATCGGTTTCCTCATGGCTGGTGGGCAGCGCGACCCAAGTCTGCAGCCCGAACAACGTGCCGCCGCTGGCGCGCACCGCGTCGGACGTGCGCTCGGAATGGACGATGCCGCTGCCCGCCGTCATCCAGTTCACCTCGCCCGGCCGGATCGCCTGTTTCGATCCCACCGAATCGCGGTGCAGGATTTCGCCTTCCAGCAGATAGGTGACGGTGGCGAGGCCGATATGCGGATGCGGCCGCACGTCCAGCCCTTCGCCGCTGTTGAACACCGCCTCGCCCATCTGGTCGAAGAAGATGAACGGCCCCACCATGCGGCGGTGGGCCGACGGCAGCGCCCTGCGGACGGAAAAGCCGTCGCCCAGATCGCGGACCGGCGGCAGGATGATCGTGTCGACGCCGTCGACATCGGAAGTGCGGATGGACATGGGAACAGACCTTTCGACAGGAAGGAGGGGTCAGGCGCCGAGCAGCGCCAGCGCGTCGATCTGCGCGGGGCTGTAGCCCTGCGCGGTGAGAGTGGCGGCATGGGCCGGGGCGATGCGGCCGGTGCGGCCCGTGGCGCAGAGGAAATCCCGCACCGGCACGAAGCGATCGGGCAGCGCGGCCTGCGCCTGCCGGTTCGGCCCGACCAGCGCATCGACGGCATGGGCGATGCGCGCGCGCAGCGGTCCCGCCGCGGCGGGCTGTCCGCAACCGCAATCGGCAACGGCGGAAAGGGCGGCCTGCACGTCGCGCCATTCGGCGGGGCTGAGGCGCGGGGTGGCGATGGTCAGCATGGGCAGTCACTCCTTTCGCTCGATGGCTTCTCTTTACCCGCTCCGTGTGTTCCGGTTCACAGGCATAAGTTCGGCCGTATCGTTCGAGAAAATGGAAAAGGGCGCACGCAGCCCGCACGCCCTTCCCCGCTTCATGCGGCGTCGACCAGCACGATCTCGCTGTCCTCGATCGCCGTCACGCGGATGATGTCGAGGTCGCTGATCGCCGCGCCGTCGCGCGCGTTGACGCGCACGCCGTCGATCTCGATCGCGCCGGTCGCGGGCACCAGATAGGCCTTGCGATCGCGGCCGATCGGATAGTCGGCGCTCTCCCCGGCCTTCAGCGTCGCGGCGACGACGCGCGCGTCGGTCCTGATCGGCAGCGCGTCGCCATCGCCGTCATAGCCCGACGCCAGTGTCACGAACTGGCCGGCCCGCTCGCCCTGGGGAAAGGGGCGCGCGCCCCAGCTCGGCGCTTCGCCGTCGCGGGTGGGGATGATCCAGATCTGGAAGATCCTGGTCGTCACATCCTCCAGATTATATTCCGAATGGCGGATGCCGGTGCCCGCGCTCATCACCTGGACATCGCCGGCTTCGGTGCGGCCCTTGTTGCCCAAGCTGTCCTGGTGGGTGATCGCGCCTTCGCGGACATAGGTGATGATCTCCATGTCGCGATGGGGATGCGGCGGAAAGCCGGTCTGCGGCGCGATCGTGTCGTCGTTCCACACGCGCAGATTGCCCCAGTGCATCCGCGCCGGGTCATGATAGCCGGCGAAGGAAAAATGATGTTTGGCGTCCAGCCAGCCATGGTTGGCGCCGCCGAGGCTGTCGAAAGGGCGAAGCTCGATCATGATGCAAATCTCCTGACGGGCGGCGGAAGGCGGCCCGTGTCGAAGCGCTATTTAGGGCTTGCTCTCTTTCCCGATCAGCCAGATAAAATCTTTCGAAACGTTCCAGGATTTAGAATGATGAACGAGCCCGGCACGCCGACCTTCGACCAGTTGCGCATCTTCCTGACCATCGTCGACACCGGCAGCTTCGCTGCGGCGGGGCGCAGGCTCAACCGCGCCGTGTCGGTCATCAGCTATGGCATCGCCAATCTGGAGGCGCAGCTGGGCCTGTCGCTGTTCGACCGGGAAGGCACGCGCAAGCCGCAGCTGACCGTGGCCGGCCGCGCGCTGCTGGCGGAGGTGCGCAGCATTTCGCACGGCATCGACGGGCTACGCGCCAAGGTGAAGGGGCTGCTCGACGGGCTGGAGGCGGAAGTCAATCTCGCCGTTGACGTCATGCTGCCGGCGGAACGACTGGGAAAGGTGCTGCGCGCCTTCGCTCGCGAATTTCCAACCGTCCAGCTGCGCCTCCATGTCGAAGCGCTGGGCGCGATCACCGCCATGGTGCTGGATCGCGGCGCCGTCATCGGCCTGTCGGGTCCCCTGTCTGCGGGCGTCGAGGGCATAGAGGGCATGGCGGCGGGATCGGTGCCGATGGTGCCCGTGGCCGCGCCCGACCATCCGCTGGGGCGCATGGGCGCGATCCCGCCCGGCGCAGGGCGCGACCATATCCAGTTGGTGCTGACTGACCGATCGCGCTTCACCGAAGGGCGCGACTATGCCGTCGCCAGTCCCAAGACCTGGCGGCTGGCGGACCTGGGCGCCAAACATGCGCTGCTGCGCGAAGGCATTGGCTGGGGCAATATGCCGCTGCCGATGGTCGAGCCGGACTTGGTCGCCGGGACGCTGGTGCGGCTCGCCATGCCCGATCATCCTGGCGGCACCTATCGCTTCGCGGGCATCTGGCGGCGCGACACGCCCCCCGGTCCAGCCGCGTCCTGGCTGCTCGACCAGTTCGTTGCCCTGGGCCGCGACGACAGGGAGCTGGACGGCATGGGCGACGTGTGACGCGCCATGGTTGATCGCCGGCGCGGGCGCGTTATCAGGGGAGCGATGGCCTCCCTCCCCCTCTCCCCGCGATGATCCGGCCGCGATTCGGCACGCTGCGGGGGCTGGTGCGGCTCGCTCTCTCCTATCCGCAGCTGTTCCTGGGCCTCGGCGCGGGCCGCCCCGTCGATCCCGCGACCGTGCGCCGGCTGGTCTTCGTCTGCCAGGGCAATATCTGCCGCAGCGCCTTTGCCGAGGCGGCGGCGCGCCGCGCCGGGCTGCGCGCCGCGTCGCTCGGTTTGTCGACGACGCCCGGCCGTCCCGCCCATCCCCCCGCCATCACCGCCGCGCAGGCGCTCGGCCATGACCTCCAGGCGCATCGCGCTACCGACCTTGCCGATTATCAGCCGCAGCCGGGCGACCTGCTGCTGGCGATGGAGGTGCGGCAGCTCGGCCGCCTCGCCGCCGATCCGCGCCTGCGCGACGTGCCGCGCGCGCTGCTCGGCCGCTGGACCCGGCCGATGATGCCGCATCTGCATGATCCCTATGGCCTGGACGATCGCTACATGGCGCGCTGCCTGGCACGTATCGACCGGGCGGTGGCGCGGCTGGCGCTCAGCTTTCCCGGCGCACGGCTTTCCTGACAATCTGCCCCATGTCGCGCAGCCAGGGGCGCGGGTCGCGCGCGCTGAAGACATAATAGCGCGATCGCGGATCGAAAAAGGCGGCCAGATAGCCGCCCAGTTCCGCCAGTGGCCGCCGCGGGAAATGCGGATCGTCGATCCGCTCCGGCTTCAGCAGGATTCGCGCCAGCCGCTTAGTTTCCGGCACCATGTAGCGCGCGCGCAGATCATCGCGCGGCGCCGGCGCGGCATCGCCCTGTCCCAGCACGCTGCGGCGGTAGCTTTCCCACGCGAAATGCGCGCCGCAATGCCAGGCGAGCGGCTGGCTGCCCCAGAAGCGGCCATTCACCTCCATCAGCCAGTAGCGGCCGCTGCCCGGCTCATGGCGATATTCGACCATCGCCTGCCCCTCCCAGCCGATCGCCTGCAGCAGCTTTTCCGATAGCGCCATCTGCGCCGCATGGCTGGCCGCAGGCTCGGCGCGGCAGAGCGTCGACACCCCGCCTTCGGGCGGCCATTCATGCAGGCGGCGATGCTGGAAGCGCAGCGTCGCGCGCCCGTCCTGCATGTAGAGCATCTGCCCCAGTCCGACGCCGCCGCAATATTGCTGGATCAGCGGCCAGCGCCCGATCGGCGCGAACCGCTCCAGCAGCGCGCGCAGGTCATCGGGGCCATGCAGATAGTCCGTCTTGCGCCACTCCAGCCCGGCCGCCTCCAGCACCGGCAGGATCGCTTGCGGGTTCGCCCATTTGGCGACCAGCGGATACCGCATGGCGGCGACGCGCGCGGCGAAATCCTCGCCGGCCATGGGCTGCCATGTCTGCGGCACCAGCAGCCCGGCCTCGGCCGCCGCCTCCAGCGTCTGCCGCTTGTCCAGCACCCGGGCCAGCCGGTCGAGCCGCGGCGCCAGGATATGGCAGTCGCCGATGCGGGCGGGCAGCGCCGCCAGTTCGACCAGGTCGGATTCGGCGATCGCCAGCACCGCGCCGACCCCGGTCCGCGCGATCATCTGCGGCAGCCATGTCGCAATCGGCCCGGCCGGACGCAGCGTCCAGCCCCTGCAATGGCGCGATGCGACAGCGATCGACCGGGCGCTCCGCGCAACGCCATGGACCGGCACGCCATGCTCGCCCAGTTCGCGCAGGACGGTGAGGCTGATCGCATTCTCCATGCCCAGGAGGAGAACGCCCGGCAGCGCGCTCACGCAGGAACCAGCCGATGCTCGTAGCGCCATGTCGCCCAGGCCTGCTGCGCCATGCGCAGCCCCGTGCGCAGGCGGCTGGGCGCGGCGCGATCCAGCAGGCGCACAGGCCCGTCGGCCAGGGCCGGTGACAGATCGCAAAAGCCCGCGCCCTCGACACCCGGCAGCCGCGCCGCTTCCTGGCACAGCCGCGCGAAGCGGCCGATCACCGCCTGATTGGGCCGCGCCCGGTCGCGCGAGAGCATTTCGAAACTATGCGTCACCACGACGAAGGCGTCATGACCGTTGCGCACCGCGTGGCGCAGTCCCGCGCGCATTTCCGCGGCGGACATGGCGCAGATCTGTGCCGGGCGAAATCCGCCCGGCCGGTCGGCGATTCCCGATACCGGCAATTCGATGACGCCATGCAGCCGCTGCGCGCCGATTTGGCCGCGATCGGCGGCGATCCTGCACGCGCCGCCCAGATAGGCGGGATTGACGCTGCTGTCCCAGGCAATGCCGATCTGGGCAAGGGCGCGCAGCGTATCGTCATTGGCGCCGAAATTGCCCGCGCGAAAGGCGCGGATCGGCGGCGCGCCCGCATCTTCCAGCAAGCGCCGGGCAAGGCCGAGCAGCGCGACCTGATCCGCCAGGGAGAAATCGCCGATATTGCGGCCCTGCCGCCCCTCGACCGGAGACTCCCTGGCCCAGGCAAGCCATTCGGTGTGGATGTGCAGCTGCACCTCATGCCCGCGCCCGACAATCTGCCCCACGATCGGCGTCAGGAAGTCGGCGCCATGGACCAGCGCTGGCAGCGGATCGAGAAAGAACACGCCCTTGAGGCCATGGCGGTCGAGCAGGTCCATCTGCCACCCGATGCCGTAGGCGCCCGCCTCCGTCTCCGCATGGATCGACCGGCGCAGATTCTCCTCCAGGCTCAGCCCGCGCTGGTGCAGCGATGCGGACAGCTCGGTATCGACAGTGATGAGCAACGCGGTCATGCGGCGATCCGGTCAGGGGGCGTCCAGCCCGACATAGGCGGGATGCGTTAAGGAGCGGTAATATGTCCCGCATATGTCCGCTCGCGCCACGCGCCGCAACATCACCCCAACTGCGATGCGACAGCCCGGTCAGTCGAGCAGCGCGAATTCGCCATAGCTGCCCTGGAAGAAGAGCAACGGCCGCTCGGGCCGCTCCACCTCCAGCGCCACGACCCGCCCCAGGACGATATGATGGTCGCCCGCTTCGTGCACGGCGTCCAGCGTGCAATCGATCCAGGCGACGACATCGTCCAGGATCGGCGATCCATTGGCCGACGCGCGATGCGCGATGCCGGCGAACTTGTCCGGGCCGGGCGCGGCGATCTGGCGGCACAGCGCCAGCTGGTCGCTCGCCAGGATGTTGACGCAGAAGCGGCCGACCTTCTCGATCCGGGGCCAGCTGCCCGACGACTTGGCCGGGAAGAAGGCGACCAGCGGCGGGTCGAGCGAAACGGAGGTGAAGGAGCCAACCACCATCCCCACCGCCGTCCCGTCGGGCTCGACGGCGGTGACGACGCACACGCCGGTCGGATAATGGCCGAGCACGCGGCGGAATGTCGCGCTGTCGAAACTGGCGTTGCTCATGCCTGCATGCTCCCGGACCTGCTGCTGGCCCCCTCCCTGTCGCGGCGGGGGGTCGGGGCGCAAGCGAAAAGCGACGCAGGCAGGGTCAGAGCGCGACCCCGCCCGCCGCCAGCACCGCCAGCGTCAGCAGTTCCGACGCGTTGGAGGACATGGTGGCGATCTGCACCGATTTCTCCATGCCGACCAGCAGCGGCCCGATCATCGACGTGCCGCCCAGTTCGCGCAGCAGCTTGGCGGAGATATTGGCCGATTGCAGCCCGGGCATGACCAGCACATTGGCGGGCCCCGACAGGCGGCTGAACGGATAATTCCGCATCACCGCCGGGTTGAGCGCGGCGTCGGGCGTCATCTCGCCTTCATATTCGAAATCGACGGCGCGCTCGTCCAGCAGCTTCACCGCGCCGCGGATATTGTCCAGGTAGCTGCCGGGCGGATTGCCGAAATTGGAATAGGACAGGAAAGCGACGCGCGGATCATGGCCCATGCGCCGCGCCACCGCGACCGTGCCTTCCGCGATGTCGGCCAGTTCCGCCGCGCTCGGCCGTTCGTTGACCGTGGTGTCGGCCAGGAAGACCGTCTTGTCCTTCGACACCATGACATGGATGCCAAAGGGCGTGCGGCCCGCCGCCGGGTCCATCACCCGCTTCACCTCGCGCAGCGTCTGCGCATAGGGCCGGGTCATGCCGGTCAGCATCGCGTCGGCAACGCCCATCTTCACCAGCAAGGTGCCGAATATGTTGCGATCGCGATTGACCATCCGCTCGCAATCGCGGCGCAGATAGCCGCGCCGCTGCAGCCGCGCGTAGAGCAGGTCGACCATGTCGGGCACCAGCGGCGAATTGACGCTGTTGTGCAGCTCGAAACTTTCAGGATCGCGCACGCCCAGCGCGCGCAGCTTGTCGACCACGTCGCCGCGCCCGACCAGCACCGGCACGCCATAGCCTAGTTCGCGGAACTGGATCGCCGCGCGCAGCACCACTTCCTCCTCCGCCTCGGCGAAGACCACGCGCTTGGGATTGGCCTTGGCGATCTCATAGGCGCTGTTGAGCACCGATGTGGTGGGGTTGAGCCGGGCCTTGAGCGACTGGCGATAGCCGGCCATGTCCTCGATCGGCCGCTGCGCCATCCCTGTGTCCATCGCCGCCTGCGCGACGGCGGCGGGCACCACTTCCATCAGCCGCGGGTCGAAGGGCGCAGGGATAATATAGTCCGGCCCGAAACTATGCGACTTGCCATAGGCCTTGGCCACTTCCTCGGGCACCCGCTCGCGCGCCAGCTCGGCGATCGCCTTGGCCGCCGCCAGCTTCATCGCCTCATTGATGCCGGTCGCCCGCACGTCCAGCGCGCCGCGGAAGATGAAGGGGAAACCCAGGACATTGTTGACCTGGTTGGGAAAGTCGGACCGGCCGGTGGCGACGATCGCGTCGGGCCGCGCCGCCTTGGCGTCGGGCGGCAGGATTTCGGGGTCGGGATTGGCCATGGCGAAGATGATCGGCTTGTCCGCCATCGACCGCACCATGTCCTGGCTCATCGCGCCGGCGACCGACAGGCCCAGGAACACATCCGCGCCCTTCACCGCCTCGGCCAGCGTGCGCGCGTCGGTTTTGACCGCATGCGCCGACTTCCACTGGTTCATGCCCTCGGCGCGGCCCTGGTAGATCACGCCCTTGCTGTCGCACATGATGACATTGTCGTGCGGCACGCCCAAGGCCTTGATCAGTTCGGTGCAGCTGATCGACGCCGCGCCCGCGCCGTTCACCACGACCTTCAGATCCTTCATGTCGCGCCCGGTCAGCAGCGCGGCGTTCAGCACGCCCGCCGCGGCGATGATCGCGGTGCCATGCTGGTCGTCGTGAAAGACCGGGATGTTCATCCGCTCCTTCAGCGTCTGCTCGATGATGAAGCATTCGGGCGCCTTGATGTCCTCAAGGTTGATGCCGCCAAAGCTCGGCTCCATCAGTTCGACCGCGTCGATGAACCGGTCGACATCTTCGGTCTTGAGCTCGATGTCGATGGAATCGACGTCGGCGAAGCGCTTGAACAGCACCGCCTTGCCTTCCATCACCGGCTTGGACGCCAGCGCGCCCAGATTGCCCAGGCCCAGGATCGCCGTGCCGTTGGAAATGACTGCGACCAGATTGCCCTTGGCGGTATAGTCATAGGCGGTCGCGGGATCGGCGGCGATGGCGCGCACCGGCACCGCGACGCCGGGCGAATAGGCGAGCGACAGGTCGCGCTGCGTCGCCATCGGCTTGGACGCGACGATCTCGATCTTGCCGGGGCGGCCGGTCGCGTGGAAGAACAGCGCCTCGCGCTCGGAAAATTCCACATTCGATCTGTCGGACAAGGCAGCCTCCCAATTATTGGAACGATCTGGAAAGATGGGGCCGCCCTAGCGGCACGGCCGGCTTGTGGGCAAGTGCGAGAAGCGCAATTTTCCTGCCGCCGGGCGAAGCTCTGGTTTCAGTGCGGCGTTCGGGCTATCGGCTGGCGACATGGCGAAATCCAGCGACACCACTGCCCCGCCGACTGCCCAGCCCACGCCGATGATGGCTCAATATCTGGCGCTCAAGGCCCAGGCGCGCGATTGCCTGCTCTTCTACCGGATGGGCGATTTCTTCGAACTCTTCTTCGACGACGCCAAACTGGCCGCGGCGACGCTCGACATCGCGCTCACCAGCCGCGGCGAACATGATGGCGCGCCCATTCCGATGTGCGGCGTGCCCGTGCACAGCGCCGAATCCTATCTCGCGCGCCTCATCAAGGGCGGCCACCGCGTCGCCATCGCCGAACAGACCGAAACGCCCGCGCAGGCCAAGGCGCGCGGCGGCAAGGCGCTCGTGGCGCGCGACATCGTCCGCTACGTCACCGCCGGCACGCTGACCGAAGAAACGCTGCTCGATGCGCGGCGCGACAATATGCTGGTGGCGCTGGCGCAGGTCGGGGGCGAGGAAGCGGGTGAAGTCGGCATCGCCGCCGCCGATATCTCCACTGGCCGTTTCGAAACGCTGACATGCCCGCTGGCCGATCTGCCCGCCGAACTGGCGCGGCTGCGGCCCAGCGAAACCGTGGTGGCCGAAGGATCGCCGCTCGACGTTGCGGGCGCTCACCCCTTTGATCGCGCCGCCTTCTCCAGCAGCCGCGCGCAAGACGCGCTCCAGCGCCTGTTCGGGGTCGCGACGCTGGACGGCTTCGGCCAGTTCGGCCGCGCCGAACTCGCCGCCATGGGCGGGCTCGTCGCCTATCTCGACCATGCCGGCAAGGGGACATTGCCCTTCCTCGCGCCGCCGCTGCGCAAGGCGAGCGGCGCGCATGTCGCGATCGACGCGGCGACGCGGGAAAGCCTGGAAATCGTCGCCACCACCGGCGGCACGCGCGCGGGCAGCCTGCTCGGTGCGATCGACCGGACGGTCACGGGCGCAGGCGCGCGGCTGCTGGGGCAGGACCTGTCCGCCCCGCTAATGGACCTGCCCGCGATCGAGGCGCGGCTGGGCCTCGTCCAGCTTTTCCATGACGATGCGGGCCTGCGCGACCAGCTGCGCGCCGCGCTGCGCGCCTTGCCCGACATCGGCCGCGCGCTCGGCCGCGTCGCCGTCGGCCGGGGCAGCCCGCGCGATCTCGGCCAATTGCGCGATGGCCTGGGCGAAGCGCGGCTGCTGCGCGAGCGGCTTGCCCGCCTGCCCGACATGCCGCCGCTGCTGCAACAGCTGCTTCCCGCGCTCGACGGCCATGGCGAGCTGGTCGACGCGCTGTCCCGCGCGCTGGTCCCCGCCCCGCCGACCGAAACCGCCAATGGCGGCTATATCGCCGACGGCTATGACCCCGCGCTGGACGAGCTGCGCCGCATGGCGGGCGATGGCCGCCGCGCCATCGCCGCGCTGGAGGCGAAATATCGCGACCAGACCGGCATCGGCGCGCTCAAGATCCGGCACAATGGCGTGCTTGGCTATCATGTCGAAGTGCCCGCCCGCGCCGCCGACGCGCTGATGGCGCCCGACAGCGGCTTCACGCATCGCCAGACGCTGGCCGGCGTGGTGCGCTTCAACTCGATCGACCTGCATGAGGAAGCCGGGCGCGTCGCCCAGGCCGGCGCGCATGCGCTGGTGGCCGAAGCCGCGCATCTGGAGGAGCTGATCACCGCCGTCCTCGACCGCAAGGCCGACATTGCCCGCGCCGCCGATGCGCTCGCCCGGCTCGACGTCGCGGCGGCGCTCGCCGAACGCGCGGCCGAAGGCGGCTGGCGGCGCCCCCATTTCGTGCCAGCCGACGGGGCGGGCCAGTGCCTCGACATCGTCGGCGGCCGCCATCCCGTGGTGGAGGATGCGTTGCGGCGCGAGGGCCAGCCCTTCGTCGCCAATGACTGCCGGCTCAGCCAGGGCGACCGGCTGTGGCTCGTCACCGGGCCCAATATGGGCGGCAAATCCACCTTCCTGCGGCAAAATGCGCTGATCGTGATCCTCGCGCAGGCGGGCGGCTATGTCCCTGCCCAATCGGCCACGCTGACGCTGGTCGACCGGCTGTTCAGCCGCGTCGGCGCGTCCGACAACCTTGCCAAGGGCCGCTCGACCTTCATGGTCGAAATGGTGGAAACCGCCGCCATCCTTGCGCAGGCGACCGAGCGCAGCTTCGTCATCCTGGACGAAGTCGGGCGCGGCACGTCCACCTATGACGGGCTTGCGCTGGCCTGGGCGGTGGTGGAGGCGGTGCATGAGGTCAATCGCTGCCGCTGCCTCTTCGCCACCCATTATCATGAACTGACGCGCCTCGCCGAAACGCTCTCGGCCCTGTCGCTCCATCATGTCCGCGCGCGCGAGTGGAAGGGCGACCTCATCCTGCTGCACGAACTGGCGGAAGGACCGGCCGATCGCAGCTACGGTCTTGCCGTCGCCCGGCTCGCCGGCCTGCCGCCCGCGGTGCTCAAGCGCGCGAAGGACGTGCTCGCCCGGCTGGAGGCAGGCAAGGCGAAGACCGGCGGCATCGCCGCTGGCCTGGACGATCTGCCCCTCTTCGCCGCCGTCGCCGCGCAGGAGGAAGAGGCGAGCGACCCGCTGCGCGACGCGATCGAAGCGATCGACGCCGATGCCCTGTCGCCGCGCGATGCGCTCGATCACATATATCGGCTGAAACAACTGGCCGCGCAGCCGCGCCCCGACTAGATAGCGCAGCATGGTCATGCAGTTTCCTGCCCTGGGGTCGCGGCGCGCGATCATCGACCGGCGCGCCGTATCCGACCGCATCAACGCCCTGGCGCAGGAGCATCGGGGCGATCCCATGCGGCTGCGCGGGCTGATCGTGCAGGAACTGAAGGACGCGCTCGATCATGGCCGCGCCGACGTCGCGCGCCGGCTGGAAGCACGGCCGACCCGCGGGCGCGAGGCGGTGAGCGCCTTCGCCTTCCTCGTCGACCAGATACTGCGCCTGCTCTACGACGCCACCACCCATCATCTCTACCCCGCCAGCAACCGCAGCACGGGGGAACGGATCGCGCTGATCGCCGTGGGCGGCTATGGCCGCGGCGAAATGGCGCCGCACAGCGATGTCGACATCGGCTTCATCACGCCCTGGAAGCCCACCGGCTGGACCGAGCAGGTGATCGAATCCATGCTCTATTCGCTGTGGGACCTGGGCCTGAAGGTCGGCCATAGCAGCCGGTCGATCGACGAAACGATCCGCATGGCCAAGAGCGACCTCACGGTGCGCACCGCCTTGCTGGAAGCGCGCTACATCTGGGGCGATCGCGCCTTGTACGAGGAAAGCTCGGCCTGCTTCGACGCCGAAGTGATGCAGGGCAATGCCCGCGCCTTCGTCACCGAAAAGCTGGAGGAGCGCGACGAGCGGCACCGGCGCATGGGCGACAGCCGCTATGTCGTCGAACCCAATGTGAAGGAGGGCAAGGGCGGCCTGCGCGACCTCCACACCCTCTTCTGGATCGGCAAATATGTGAACCGCGTCCGCTCCGTCGCGGAACTGGTCGATGTCGGCCTGCTGACCCAGGCGGAGCTGCGCCAGTTCCAGAAGGCGGAGGATTTCCTCTGGGCGGTGCGCTGCCACCTGCACAGCATCACCGGCCGCGCCGAGGATCGGCTGACCTTCGACCTTCAGCTCGAAACCGCGACCCGCATGCATTTCACCGGCCGCGCCGGCCGTTCGGGAGTGGAGCGCTTCATGCGCTATTATTTCCTGAACGCCAAAACGGTGGGCGACCTCACCGCCGTCTTCCTCGCGCATCTGGACGACCAGCTCGGCCCCAAGGGGCGGCGCTACATCCCCAGCCTGTTTCGCCGGCCCAAGAAGCTGGAAGGGTTCGTGCTCGACCGCGGCCGGCTCAGCCTGCCGAGCGACGATTTCTTTCAGGAAGACCCGGTGCGGCTGCTGGAGATTTTCGCGCTGGCGGACAAGCACGGGCTTCAGATCCATCCCAGCGCCATGCGCGCGGCCAGCCGCGATGCTGGCCTCATCACCAACAAGGTGCGCCGGGACGCGCGCGCCAACGCCTTCTTCATGGATGTGCTGACATCCCCGCGCGACCCCGAAACGGTGCTGCGCTGGATGAACGAATCCACCGTGTTCGGCCGGTTCATCCCCGACTTCCGCCGCGTCGTCGCGCAGATGCAGTTCGACATGTATCATCATTATACGGTCGACGAACATACGATCCGCGCCGTCGGCCTGCTCGCCCGCATCGAAAAGGGGGAGCTTGGCACCGACCATCCGCTTGCCACCGACCTGATGGGCAAATTGCTTTCGCGCCGCGTCCTCTATGTCGCGGTGCTGCTGCATGACATCGCCAAGGGGCGCGGCGGCGACCACAGCATATTGGGCGCGCAGATCGCCGACACGCTCTGCCCGCGCCTTGGTCTCACCGCCGCGGAGACCGAAACCGTCGCCTGGCTGGTGCGCTATCATCTGCTGATGTCGGCCACCGCCTTCAAGCGCGACCTGGCCGACTACAAGACCATCCTCGATTTTGTCGAAGTGGTGCAAAGCCCGGAGCGGCTGCGCCTGCTGCTGTGCCTGACCGTGGTCGACATCCGCGCGGTGGGGCCGGGCGTCTGGAACAGCTGGAAGCGCCAGCTGCTCGGCGATCTCTACGAATCGGCGGAGGAGGTGCTGCGCCTCGGCCACAAGCAGAAGGGCCGCAGCGAGCGCGTCACCGCCAAGCAGGATGCGCTGCGCGATGCGCTGGCGATGGATGAAGCGACCTTCGAGGCGTTCAGCAGCCGCCTGCCCGAATCCTACTGGATCGCCGAGCCCGAGGACATCCTGATCCACAATGCCCAGCATATGCTGGAATCGGGCGACTCCCCCCTGTCGATCGCGGCGCAATATTATCCGCAGCGCGGCGCGACCCTGGTCACCGTCTATGCGACCGACCATCCCGGTCTTTTCTACCGGGTGGCGGGCGCCATCCATCTGGCCGGCGGCAACATCATCGACGCGCGCATCCACACCACGCGCGATGGCGTCGCCATCGACAATTTCCTGGTGCAGGACCCGCTCGGCGGCGCTTTCCACAGCCCCGAGCAGCTGAAGCGCATTCGCGGCGCAATCGAGGATTCGCTCTCGAACCGGCATCGCCTCATCACCAAATTGTCGGCGCGCCCCCTGCCCCGCACCCGGGCCGAAGCCTTCCGCATCGAACCCAATGTGCTGATCGACAACAAGGCGTCCAACCGCTTCACGGTGATCGAAGTCAATGCCCGCGATCGCCCGGCGCTGCTGTTCAGCCTCGCCAATGCGCTGTTCCAGTCGAAGGTCACCGTCCACAGCGCCCATGTCGCCACTTATGGCGAGCGCGCGGTCGACACCTTCTACATCACCGATCTGATCGGCGGAAAGATCGAGAGCAAGGCGCGGCTGCAGACGCTGGAGCGCCGCCTGCTGGAAGCGGCCGGCGGCGAAGTGGGCGAAGCGCTGGAGCGGGCCTAGCCAGGTCCATCGACGCAACAAAGCCGACAGGCGCTTGCCCCCAACTCCTTGAGGCCTGAACGGCCCCTACGGCCGAATGTCCATCGCATCGCCAGGGGCCAGCAACGGCAGCAGGCGCAGCATGTCCTCCCGCTCCACCGCCACACAGCCGGCGGTCGGCCGGCCTTCCGACAGGTGGAAGAAGATCGCGCTCCCCCGCCCCGCGACCGGCGGCGCGTCATTATGGCCCAGCACCACGATCACGTCATAGGCGTCGTCGCCGCGGATCAGGCTTTCGGCCGAAAAGGCGCGGGGCAGCCGCACCGGGCGGTTATAGGCGGGGTCGGCGCCATCGTCCGACCATCCGTCGCCCGTCCGCACCCAGCGCCAGGGCAGGCGGATGCCGGCCGCATCGACCTTGCCCGGCCGCAGCAGGACGCCGCGGATCGGCCAGCTCCCGGTGGGCGTGCAGCCATCGCCCTCCCGCTTGTCGGCCGCCGCGCAGGCGCCGCCTCTGCCGATCGTGCAGTCCATCGCCAGGTCGCCGAAGGTCAGCCGCCCGGCGGCGCAATCGACCCGCACGATGCTCATAGCTGGTGGCCGGTCCGGTCCCGCTTGGTGGCCAGATAGCGTTCATTGTGCGGATTGGCCGGCAGGATGATCGGCAGACGCTCGGCCACCTTGATCCCGGCCGCCTCCAGCCCCACGACCTTGTTCGGATTGTTGGTCAGCAGCCGCACCGTGCCCACGTTCAGCAGGTCCAGCATCCGCGCCGCGACTGAAAAGTCGCGCGCATCGATGGCGAAGCCCAGCCGCACATTGGCGTCGACCGTGTCGAACCCCTGATCCTGCATCGCATAGGCGCGCAGCTTGTTGACCAGGCCGATGCCCCGCCCTTCCTGCCGCAGATAGAGGAGGATGCCCCAGGGCGCGTCCGCGATCCTGTGCAGCGCCTCATGCAATTGCGGCCCGCAATCGCATTTCAGGCTGCCCAGCACGTCCCCGGTCAGGCATTCGCTGTGCAGCCGGATGACCGGCGGAGAGGCGTCCTGCTTGCCCACGATCAGCGCGACATGCTCGCGCGGCTCGTCCGGGCTGCGAAAGGCGACGATCTCGGCGGTCTCGCTCGCCGACACCGGCAGCCGCGCCCGCGTAGCGATCGCCAGATGGATGGCGTCGTCATAGGCGGCGATGTCGGCGGCGCGCACCTCCGCTTCGGCGTCGCCATCGCCGCGCGCCACGAAATAGGCGGGCAGGATGCCGGCCAGCCGCGCCAGCCGCAGCGCCGCCTTGGCCGCCTGCGGGCTGGCGATCGGCCGGGCGCGAAACGGCCCCTTGAGCGGCGAGGCCAGGTCCAGCACCGGGTCGGCGATGCTGGTCGCGACATCGGCGTCGATCCAGGGCGTCCGCTCGATCAGCACCGGCAATTCGGGGTCGGCCGCCGCGAGCTGGTTGGCGAGCTTCAGCGTCTCGGCGCGCGCGGCGGAAATCAAGATGTCGGCTTCGCTGTCGGGATCGAACCCCGCCAGCGTCACCGCGTCCGCCCCCTCGATCGCCATCAGCCGGATCGCGCCATCCTCCGCGACCAGGCGCACCGCCCAGCCCCGGCGCAGCGCGTCGATCGCGCGCGCGGCGTTGCGGGCCAGACTGCCGGCCATCAGAAGGCGAAGTCCGTGATGATCGGGATATGGTCCGACGGCTTGACCCAGCTGCGCGCCGGCTCGATCACGCGATGGCCGACCGCCTTCGCCGCGACATCGCGGGTCATCCACATATGGTCGAGGCGCCGGCCCCGGTCCGACGCCGCCCAATCCTTGGCGCGATAGCTCCACCAGGTATAGAGCCGCGCGGGCGCGGGGTGGAAATGACGGCCGATATCGACCCAGTCGTTCGACGCCTGCAGCCGCGCCAATATCTCGCATTCGACCGGGGTATGGCTGACCACGTCCAGCAGCTGCCGGTGGCTCCACACGTCGCATTCCAGCGGCGCGATGTTGAAATCGCCGGTCAGGATGGTGGGCTTGTCCTCCAGCGCCGACGACCACTGGATCATCCGCTCCAGGAAATCGAGCTTCTGGCCGAATTTGGGGTTCACGCTGCGATCGGGCACGTCCCCGCCGGCGGGCACATAGACATTTTCGATCCGCACCCCATTGTCCAGCCGCACGCCGACATGGCGCGCCTCGCCATTGGCCTGCCAGTCCAACCGGTCATCCTCATGAATCGGCACCTTGCTCATGATCGCGACGCCATGATGCATGCGCTGGCCGTTCAGCACCTGGTGGACATAGCCCATGCGCCGGAACATGTCGGTGGGGAAGGTCTCGTTCACCACCTTGGTTTCCTGCAGGCACAATATGTCGGGCGCTTCCTGCCGCAGCAATTGTTCGACGATGTCGATCCGCGCGCGGACGCTGTTGATGTTCCAGGAGCAGATGGAGAGGGTTTGGGCCATGGAGACGCCCTAAAAGCGCGCGCCGGGTTGCGCAAGCGGCGCAGGTGCACGGGAGAGGGCGCGCGGGCGGCGGACAATGTAAGACCCCCGCTCCGGGGGCGTGGAACGGGGGTCTCGATCGCGCCCTTGAAGCGCTTCGCGGCGAAAGATGGGGACCGGGTAACAGGGGGGAAATCCCGGTTTTGCCTCCCGCCGTGAGTTACTGATTAGCGCTGCGGATATGAGCGGCAGATGAACGGCGCGGAAAGTTTATCCATCCGTCGCAATCCGCGCTCCGGTCAACCGCCGGCCGACCGGCCGCGCGGCCGCGGATCGCTCCAGCGGAAGGCGGAATCCTCAACCGGCACGCCATAACGCTGGTTGGACAGCCGCACCGCCGTGCGGTTATTCTGCGAATCGAGCGCCACCCAGCCATAAAGCTGCAGCCCCGCGGGGCTCGCGGCGTCGCGCTTGAAGATCATGGTGATGGTGCCGAATTCCGGCCGCTTGGGATCGCGCGCCTGCACCGACAGGATGGACGGATCATCGGTCGGGATCACCTTGCCGAATTTCGACAGATCCTTGCTCGGATCGATCAGCGCGCCCAGCGGCGAATTGCCGATCGGCCAGCGCTGCACCTGCCGCACTTCATAATCAATCAGCGTCAGCGCCTTGCCGTCGCCCACGATCAGCAGCGGCACGCCCTTCTGATATTGGAACCGGATCTTGCCCGGCTGCTTGAGCGTCAGCTTGCCGGTCAGCGTCTGGCCGTTGCGGTCGGTCTGGCTGAAATCGGCGGTCATGGTGGTGACCGCGCGGATATAGGCGTTGACCCGCGACAGGTCGGACTGGCCCTGCTGGGCGGCGGCCGGCATGGTCGGCACGACCAGCGGCGCGGCGGCAAGGACAAGCATAAGGGGCGCAACGATGCGCTTCATGGCGTCAAACTCCGGTTCGTTCCTATGGCTTTGTGGCCTAAAAGGCCGGGCTTGAACCCGCTGTGAACCCGCTCGTTCCGAAAATGCAAGGAAATCCCTTCGGCCTCGCCATCCCCTCTGCCCGCTCCGCACCCGTCCGGCGTCGCAACAAAAAAAAGGGCCGGTCCGAAGACCAGCCCTGAAAGTTTTTAGGAGAGGATGCCTGAAAGGCCCGTCCTCTATGTCCCAACCGGTACAGGGGCGCAAATGCGATGCGCGCGACGATGATTGCGCGTCGTGCAATCGCCGCGGTTCAGATCGGATTGCCATTCTCGTCGCGCAGCACTTCGCGGCGGCCGACATGGTTGGGCGGGCCGACAAGGCCCTCTTCCTCCATCCGCTCGATCAGGCGCGCCGCCGAATTATAGCCCACGCGCAACTGGCGCTGCAGCCAGCTGGTCGACGCCTTCTGATTCTCGAACACCAGCTGGCACGCCTTGCGGAACAGCTGCGCGTCCGGACTGTCGTCGCCCAGGTCCACGCCGTCGAGCGCGAAGCTGCCTTCCTCCGGCTCCTCGGTGACGGCGGAGATATAGTCGGGCTGGCCCTGCGCGCGCCAATGGTCGGCGACCATGCGGACTTCGTCGTCCGACACGAACGGGCCATGGACGCGGGTCAGCCCCTTGCCGCCATGCATGTAGAGCATGTCGCCCTTGCCCAGCAGCTGCTCGGCGCCCTGTTCGCCCAGGATGGTGCGGCTGTCGATCTTCGACGTCACGAAGAAGCTGATGCGCGTCGGCAGGTTCGCCTTGATGACGCCGGTGATGACGTCGACCGACGGGCGCTGCGTCGCCAGAATGAGGTGGATGCCCGCCGCGCGCGCCTTCTGCGCCAGCCGCTGGATCAGGAATTCGACTTCCTTGCCCGCCGTCATCATCAGGTCGGCCAGCTCGTCGACCACCACCACGATCTGCGGCAGCGGCTGGAAATCGAGCTGTTCCTCCTCATAGATGGGCTTGCCCGTTTCGGGGTCATAGCCGGTCTGGACGCGGCGGCCGAGCGGCTTGCCCTTGGCCTTCGCGGCGCGCACCTTCTCATTGTAATTGGCCAGGTTGCGCACGGAGATGGAGGCCATCATGCGATAGCGGTCCTCCATCTGCTCCACCGCCCATTTGAGCGCGCGGATCGCCTTGGCGGGCTCGGTCACGACCGGGGAGAGGAGATGCGGGATATCGTCATAGGTCGACAGTTCCAGCATCTTGGGATCGATCATGATCAGCCGCAGCTGATCGGGTGTCATGCGATAGAGCAGCGATAGGATCATCGCGTTCAATCCGACCGACTTGCCCGACCCGGTCGTGCCCGCAATCAGCAAGTGCGGCATCGGCGCCAGGTCGGCGATGATCGGCTCGCCCGAGATATTCTTGCCCAGGATGATCGGCAGCGTCGCTTCCTGCGCGAACTGCTCGCTGGTGATGAGCTCGCGGAACGACACGCCCTCGCGATTGGCGTTGGGCAGCTCGATGCCGATGACGGTGCGGCCCGGAATGGTCGCGACGCGCGCCGACAGCGCCGACATGTTGCGCGCGATATCGTCGGCCAGCGCGATAACGCGGCTCGCCTTGATGCCGGGCGCGGGCTCCAGCTCATACATGGTGACGACCGGGCCGGGGCGCACTTCGGTGATGTTGCCCTTCACATGAAAGTCGTCGAGCACGGATTCGAGCAGCCGGGCATTGCGCTCCAGCGCCGCCTTGTCGATCTTGCCGCCCTGGTTGGCGGGCACGGGATTGAGCAGGTCGGGCGAGGGTAGCGAACTGTTGCCGAACAGATCGTCCTGGCTGACCGGCGCCATGCTGCGCTGCACCGGGGCGGGCTTGGGTGCCTGGATCGTGATCGGCGGCTTGGGCTCGCTCGACACCTGCTTGCGCGGCGCGATGACGCGTTCCTCGCTCTCCTCGTCCTGCGGCATGGGGTCGGCAGCCGGGCCGCCCGCAAGCGAAAGGTTGGGCCGGGGCAGGCTCAGCCGCGGCAGCGCGGGGCGGCGCAGCGCGATGACCGGCTTTTCCAGCGCCAGGCTGCGATAGCAGGTGAAGAGCCCGGCGATCAGCGCGACGACGATCAGCACGCCCTTGATCCACGGCGCGGCGGCGGGCGCCTGCGCCGCCAGGCTGGCGATGCCCTTGGCCGTGACCAGGCCGATCACCCCGCCCCATCCAGCCGGCAGGCCGACCAGCGGATCGGTCTGGAACAGGGCGAGCGCGATGCCGACCAGGATGATGCCGACCAGGCATTTGCCGAACTGCGCCTTCCACCCGCGCATGTCCTGATCGCCCCACAGCCGGCGCGCGGTAACCGCCATCAGCGGCAGGATCAGCGCCACCGGCACGCCCAGCAGCCAGAGCAGGAAATCGGCGGCCCAGGCGCCGGGCGCGGCCATGATGTTGGCGACATGGTCGCCCGCCACCGTGTTCATCGACGGGTCGCTCGGCGCATAGCTGAGCAGCGCCAGCGCCAGGAACAACGTCCCCAGCATCAGCGTAATCGCGCCGATCAGCGCGCCGCTGCGGATGAGGCTGCGCTTGAGCATCTCGCGCCATTCCGGCGTGCGTTTGACGGTGCGGCCGACGGCCATATCCTGTCTGTGTCCCCCAAATGTTCCGTTCCGGCACAATGCGCCGAGCGGGGAGTCCGCGTCAAGCCCGCGCCCCCTCGGCCCGCCTCAGGGGCAGGCCGTCCGCGATCGGGAAAGCGCGCCTCAGCGCCCCGCCAGCCGGACCAGCGCCTGCCCGTCGACCCGCTGCACCGTCCACTCGTCCATCGGCCGGGCGCCCAGCGCGCGGTAGAAGGCGATGGACGGCTCGTTCCAGTCCAGCACCGACCATTCCAGACGCGCGCAATCCCGCTCGATCGCCAGCGCGGCGAGGCGCGACAGCAGCGCCTTGCCCGCGCCCAGCCCGCGCGCCTCCGGCAGCACGAACAGATCCTCCAGATACAGGCCCGGCCGCCCTTCGAAGGTCGAGAAATTGTGGAAGAACAAGGCAAAACCCACCGCCGCCCCATCGGCCTCGGCGATCAGCACCTCGGCCATCGGGCGCTCGCCGAACAGATACCGGGCCAGCGTCTCGCGATCCGCCTTCACCTCATGCGCCAGCCGCTCATAGTCGGCCAGCGCCAGGATGAAGGCCTGGATCGTGTCGATGTCATCGGCCTGCGCCGTGCGAATGATGATGTCGCTCATGCCGTGCCCGCCTCCACATGGGCGATCTGCGCCCGTTTCGAGCGGGCGGCGATAAGGCAGGCGGCGATGATCAGCAAGGCGCCCGCCACGGTCGTCAGCGTCAGCGGCTCGCCAAACGCCAGCCAGCCGACGATCGCCGCCCAGACGAAGGCGCTATATTCCACCGGGATCAGGCGCTGCGCCTCGGCGCGGGCATAGGCCCAGGCCAGCGCCGCAAGCGAGGTGAAGGCCAGCGCCGCGGCGAGCAGCACCAGCGGAACCGCGCCGAGCGGCGGCACGATGGCCCAGAAGGGCGCGGCCAGCGCGAACACGCCCAGCATGACCAGATGCTGGAAGAAGGCGACCTCGATCGGGGAGGCGAGCTGCGCCTGGCGTCGCTGGATGATGAGGTTCCAGGCGAAGAGGACGGCCGATCCCATAACCGCCAGCGCCCCCAGCAGCGCGTCGGGCTCATAGCGGCCCTGCAACCGGCCCGACAGGATCACCGCGACGCCCACCAGCCCCAGCAGCGACGCGCCGATCGCGCGGCCGCCTACGGTCTCCTGGAGCAGCCAGGCCGCCAGATAGAGCGCGATCAGAGGCGCGATGAAGGACAGGGCGATCGCTTCGGCCAGCGGCAGGCGCAGGATCGCCCAGAAGAACAGCGCCGCCATGAAGGCGACCACCACGCCGCGCAGCAGATGGATGCGCAGCACCGCCCGCGCCGGCCAGCGCTGCCGCGTCGCCAGCATCAGCGCCAGGCCCAGCAGCGTCCCCGCCACCGCGCGCCAGAACAGGGCATTGTAGAGGCCGATCGCCAGCCCCAGCCCCTTCATCGCCGCATCCATCACGGAAAACAGCGCGACGCCCAGGCAGCAGACGGCAAAAGGGATCGCGGCACCGCGGGGCGAGGCGCTCATCGTCGCTTGCAGCCTACTCCGCCGCCGCGACCTTGCCCGCGTCGATGCTCTCCGCCTCCAGCTTGGCGGCTTCGATCTCGGCCGCTTTGGCCTCGACCAGCCGGACGATATGATCGACCATGTCGGCGTCCTGGATCACATGATCGGTCACGCCCGACAGATAGACCATATGCTTGCCCGCGCCCCCACCGGTCAGGCCGATGTCGGTCTCGCGCGCTTCGCCGGGGCCGTTGACGACGCAGCCGAGCACCGACAGCGACAGCGGCGTGTGGATATGCTGCAGCCTTTCCTCCAGCGCCTGCACGGTGCGGATGACGTCGAAGCCCTGGCGCGCGCAGCTGGGGCAGGAAATGACCTTCACCCCGCGGGTGCGGATGCCGAGCGACTTCAGGATTTCATAGCCGACCCGCACTTCCTCCTCGGGCTCGGCCGACAGCGACACGCGGATCGTGTCGCCGATGCCCGCCCACAGGAGGTTGCCGATACCGATCGCGCTCTTGACCGTCCCGCCAATGAGGCCGCCGGCCTCGGTAATGCCTAGGTGCAGGGGGCAGTCGACCGCCTCGGCCAGCTGCATATAGGCGGCCACGGCCAGGAAGACGTCGCTCGCCTTCACCGCCACCTTATATTCGTGGAAATCCTGATCCTGCAGCAGCTTGATATGGTCGAGCGCGCTTTCGACCAGCGCTTCGGGGCAAGGCTCGCCATATTTTTCCAGCAGGTCCTTTTCCAGGCTGCCGGCATTGACGCCGATGCGGATCGAACAGCCATTGGCCTTGGCCGCGTCCACCACTTCCTTGACCCGCGCCTCGCTGCCGATATTGCCGGGATTGATGCGCAGGCAGGCCGCGCCCGCATCCGCCGCTTCCAGCGCGCGCTTATAGTGGAAATGAATGTCGGCGACGATCGGGACGCGCGCGGCGCGCACGATCTGCTTGAGCGCCGCGGTCGATGCCTCGTCGGGGCAGGACACGCGGATAATGTCGACGCCCACCTCCTCGCAGCGGCGGATCTGGTCGATCGTCGCGCGCACGTCATGGGTCGGCGTGTTGGTCATCGTCTGGACGCTGACCGGCGCGTCGCCGCCCACGGGCACATGGCCGACCATGATCTGCCGGCATTGGCGGCGGGCGATGTCGCGCCAGGGACGCAGGCCGGGATTATGGTCGGACATGAAAAAGGGGCTCCGTGGTTACGAAGCCCCTATAGTCATTCAGGCGGCGGGTTGAAACCGCCGACGCATGTCATGCGCGTCGACCCGGCCTCAGAACCGCACGGTCAGCGACGCGGCGACCTGGTCGGCATTGCCGCTGGTCTGCGCCAGGGTGGTCGCGGTGACCGTCGCGGGCGCCGGGAAATAGCTGTCGGGGCGGATGATGTTCGCCTTCTCGACGAAGGTGTGCGCGTAGCTAAGGTTGAGCGCCATCATCTCCGACATGTTCCAGGTCGCGCCGCCGGTCAGCCAGACGCGATCGCCATCGGGCACGCGGGTGGTCAGATATTGCGGGTTGGTCGGCGTGCGGTCGAACATCGTGCCCGCGCGCAGCGTCAGCGCGGGGCTGACGTCATATTCGCCGCCGACGCTGACCGAATAGCTGTCGCGATAATCCAGTTCCTTGTTGGTCGTGCCGGTCGCGGACGTGACTTCGATGCCCTTGAACTTCGACCAGTTATACCATTTGCCGGTGATCATCGCGCGCAGCTGCGGCGTCAGGCGGTGCATCATGCTGACGGTGACGATGTCGGGCAGGTCCAGCGGCGCGGTCGCGGCGAATTCGCCATTGGCGGCGGTCAGCGGCGCGGCGAGGCCCGAGATGATCTGCGTGCCCTGCAGCTTGTGGCTGATGCCCGACCGATAATGGACGCCGAAATTGGTGTCGCCCGTGGTGTAGAACAGGCCCGCATTCCAGCCCACCGACCAATCGTCGCCCTTCAGGCTGGTGAAGCCGTCGGTCGGGACCAGCGGCGACACCTGCGGCAGCGCGTTGGTCAGCGTCGCCTTCACATATTGCACGTCCACGCCGCCGCCGATCGACAGGTTGTCGGTCAGCTTATAGGCCGCGGAAGGCTGGATATTGTAGGTCTTGAGGTTGGTGTAGAGCGAATCATACCGGCCGAAGAAATCATCGTCATATTCCAGCTTCAGGCCGAAGGGCGCATTGACGCCCAGGCCCAGCCACAGCTTGTCGGTCACCTGCGCGCTCGCATAGAAGCTGGGGATCGGGATGACGCTTTCAAACGGATTGCCGCCGTCGCTGCCGCCCACCGGCACGGTCGCGGTCGACCCCGGAATGGAGCGATAGCTGCCGCGGTTGGTCTGGTGCGCCGACGCCATCAGCGCGGACGCGCCGGCGGACAGCTGCACGCCCTGCAGCTCGGTCATCGCCGCCGGGTTGAAATAGATGGTGGACGGATCATCGCCCGCCGCCGCGCCGCCGGACAGAGCGCGACCGATCTCAATCGGCGACTGTTCCTGCAGGTAGAAGCCGCCGGCAAGCGCGGGGACCGGCGCGGCCAGCGCGGCCGTCGCAAGAAGGGACCAGGATAGACGGCGGGTCAAAGACATGGGGTGCATCCTCTGCTGTTGGCGACTCTTCTTCCGTCCGGACGGACGCTGCCTGCAACGCGCGAACCGGGCTTATGACGCAGGCGACTTACCAAAGATGCGATGAATTTCCAGTGCCTCGCCCGCCGTTCACCGCACTTTTGCGGGCCCCGGCGCGGGCGGCAGGGATGCGGACGCTACGGCGGCCAGCCGACGCGGCCCTGGAACAAAGGCAAAAAAAAGCCGCCCCGAAAGGCGGCCTTGAAGTTTTTAGGAGAGGATGCCTGAAAGGCCCGATCCTTTTGCGATGCAGCGCGTCCTGCCGCAAATGCGAATGGATGATCGACGGTTGCGTTTTCTGCAACCGTGTGGTCGCCTTCTCCTTTCCGTAAGGGAAAGTTGCACAAGAAAATCGATCGCGGCCGCCATCCGGCCATGGCGAAAAGGCGTTTCCGCGCGCTCAGGCCCGCCGGACTCCCGATTCCGCCAGCTGCGAATCGAGAATCCCGATCAGCGCCGCCAGCGCCGATTCGTCGGCGGCTTCCGCCCGCGCCACCAGCGCCGCCTCGGTGTTCGACGCGCGCAGCAGCCACCATCCCCGCGGCGCGCGTACGCGCACCCCGTCGATCAGACTGATGTCCGCGCCCGCCGCTTCCAGCCGCGCGCGCACCTCGTCCACTACCGCGAACTTACGCGCTTCGGGGACGGGGATGCGCCATTCCGGCGTGATGATGCTGACCGGCAGGCCATCGACCATCGCGGTGACGCTCCGCCCCAGCGTCCCCACCGCGCGGATCAGGCGTACCGCCGCGTAAAGCCCGTCGTCATAGCCGGGATAATCGTCGGCGAAGAAGAGATGGCCGGTCGTCTCCCCGCCCAGCGGACTGCCAATCTGCTTCATTCTGGACTTGATATGGCTGTGCCCGCTCTTCCACATGTCGGGCCGTCCGCCCAGCGCCGCGATCGCGTCGAACACGGTCTGGCTGGTCTTCACATCCGCGACGATCGGTGCGCCGGGCCGGTCGCGCAGCACCGGTTCGGCCAGGATGCCGAGCAGCTGGTCGCCGGCGATCGCGCGCCCCTGCCCGTCGATCACGCCGATCCGGTCGCCGTCGCCATCGAAAGCCACACCGAAATCGAGCCGCTTCGCCAGGACCATGGCGCGCAGATCGGCTAGATTGGCGTCCTGCGAAGGATCGGGATGATGATGGGGAAAATGGCCGTCTATATCGGTGAAGAGCAGATGATGCTCACCCGGGAGCAGCTGGACCAGGCGCTCCACCGCCGACCCAGCCGCGCCATTGCCCGCATCCCATCCGATGCGGCACGCCGGACCGTCGAACCCCTGCGCCAGCCGCGCGACATAGGCGTCCAGCACCGCGCGCGTCTCGACGCGGCCCGCGCCGACCTCCCAATCGCCCGCCGCCGCCAGCACGCCCAGTCGCTGGATGGCCGCCCCGAAAAAGGGCGCATGGCCCTTCACCAGCTTGAAGCCGTTCTGATCGGCGGGGTTATGGCTGCCGGTTATCTGAATGCCGCCATCCACATCGCCCGTCATTTCGGTATGATATAGCATGGGCGTCGGCCCCAGGCCGATGCGCACGACATCGATGCCGGTCGCGACCAGCCCCTCGACCAGCGCGGCTTCCAGCATCGGGGAACTCAGCCGCCCGTCATAGCCCACCGCCACGCGCCGGCCGCCCGTCCGCGCGATGATCGTGCCGAAACTGCGCCCCAGCGCCCAGGCGTCGGCGCGATGCAGCGTCCGCCCCACCGTGCCGCGCAGATCATAATCGCGCAGCAGCACCGGGGCGAAACCATGGCTCACCGCCGCTTGCGTTCCTGCAGCAACAGGTCGCGCGCGGCGTTGATCTGCGCCGCCAGCGCCTCGGTCCCACCCTTGTCGGGATGGACCGACGCGATCAGCCGGCGATGCGCGGCGCGGATCGCGGCGGCGTCAGCGTCGGGCCCCAGCCCCAGCAGAGCGCGCGCCCGCGCGATCTCGCCCTGGTCGGGCACCGGGGCGGGGGGCATGGCGCGCCTGCGCCGCCGCGCGCGCGCCTGACCCTGCTGCGCGAAGAACAGCGCCGCGCTGATCAGCAGCGGCGCGCCGATCACCGGCTTGCCCTTGGCCGCCAGCACCGCGCCCACCAGCGCCGCGCCCAGCGCCATGCCGTCCTTGGCGGTCATGCGTTGCAGCTTGCCCGACCAGATCAGCCAGATCGCGACGGCCGCGATCAGCAGCGCCAGCACGCCCATCAGGCCGCGCCGAGCAGGTCCACCGACGCCGTCCCATCCTGCGTCGGCAGGGCAAAGCCCGCCACCATCTCGCGCAATTCCTGCCGCGCGGCGATATGACTGACCCCCAGTTCGCCCAGATGCCCCTTGTCCAGCAGGGTCAGGCCCGACGGGAAGAGTTCGCGAAAGATCACGCGCTCCGACAATCCGGGGATGACGCGAAAGCCGACCCGGCGCGACAATTCCATCAGCGCGTCGCCCACCCTTTTCTTGTTGCGCGCATCATGATGCTGGACGCGGTTGCGCAGCACCACCCAGTCGATGGCGACGCCGTCCACCTTCGCCCGCGTCTTGCGCGCGTCGAAGATCAGCTCGGAATAGAAGGACAGGCGCCGCACCTTGAATGTTTCGGGATCGACTTGGCCGATCAGGTCGAAATCGACGAAACTGTCGTTCATCGGCGTCACCAGCGTATTGGCGTGGGGCGCCAGATGCCGGGCGAAGACATCGTCGCGGCCGGGCGTGTCGACCACCAGGAAATTTTTGCCCTGCGCCATCTGGATCACCTGGTCGTCCAGCGCGTCGATGCTGTCGCCGGTGAAGACCGCAAAGTCCGGCACCGGCAGCTCGATGCCGCGGCGACGCGCGGTTTCGACGCGATTTTCCATATAGCGCGTGACGGTCCGCTGGCGCGGGTCGAGGTCGATCAGGCCGACATCATGGCCCAGCGCGCTCAGCGCGATCGCCGTGTGGACGGCCGTGGTGGACTTGCCCGTGCCCCCCTTCTCATTGGCGAAAATGATGAGATGCGGCTGAGGATTGCCCATTGCCCCTGATAACCCCGTTGACTGTCGCAATGATTATTGACGCTCGCGCCGGCGCCGGCCTAGCGAGGACGCGCGATATTCCTCGCCCTTATCGGAGCCCATCCTCCCGTGCAAACGCTGCGTGATCTGCCCGCCCTCCGCGCTGCCATCGACGCCCTGCGCCGCGATGGCAAGCCCATTGCCCTGGTCCCCACCATGGGCGCGCTGCATGACGGGCATATGGCGCTGGTCGACGAGGCCAAGCGCCATGGCCGCCATGTCGTCGTCTCGATCTTCGTCAATCCGCGGCAGTTCGGCCCCAATGAGGATCTCGACGCCTATCCCCGGCGCGAGGCGAAGGACGCGCAGCTGCTCCAGGCCGCCGGCGTCGCTCTTCTCTGGGCGCCCAGCGTGGACGTCATGTATCCCGCCGGCTTCGCCACCAATATCAGCGTGTCGGGGATCAGCGAAGGCCTGGACGGCGCGGCGCGGCCGGGCCATTTCGACGGCGTGGCGACGGTCGTCACCAAACTGTTCAACCAGGTCCGGCCCGATGTCGCCATTTTCGGCGAGAAGGATTATCAGCAGCTCGCCGTCATCCGCCGCTTCGTCGCCGATCTCGACCTGCCGATCGACATCATCGGCATGCCAACCCAGCGGGCCGAGGATGGCCTCGCTCTCTCCTCGCGCAACGCCTATCTGTCCGCTGATGAACGCAAGGCCGCGCTCGCCCTGCCCCGTGCCCTGGGCGAAGCGAAGCGGCAGATGGAGCGCGGCGAACCGGTCGACGCCGCGCTGGCCCAGGCGGTGGCGACGCTGGCCGGCCACGGCTTCGGGCCGATCGACTATGTGACCTTGTGCGACGCCGCGACGCTGGAGCCGATCCCTGTCCTCGATCGTCCCGCGCGGCTGCTGGGCGCGGCGAAACTCGGCACGACCCGGCTTATCGACAATATCGCGGTCGATCCCGCCTGACGTCAGCCGAACCGCTTGAGCAGGATGCAGGCGGCGATGAACAGGCCGATCACCGCCCATCCCTCCCATGTGCGCGGGCTATAGCCCCATCCCACGCGCTTGGGTCCGAACCAGAAACGCGGATGATGCATGACCTGCGCTCCGTGTCAGAAGGGCTTCACGATCACCGCGATCACGATCACCGCGGCCGCGACGCCCGGAATCTCGTTCATCATGCGCAGCTGCCGGTCGCTCATCGGCCGCTGCCCGCGGGCCAGCTTCCTGGTATAGCCCGCGATCCAGCCATGATAGCCCGACAGGCCCAGGACGAAGAGCAGTTTCAGGTGGAACCAGCCGAAATGCCAGGCGCCGATCTCCACCATCAGCATCAGCCCCAACAGCCACACCAGGATCAGCGAGGGATTGAGGATGATCCGAAGCAGCCGGCCTTCGCGTTCGATCCAGCGCTGGTCCTCGGGCGAACCGGGCGCGGTTTCCTGATGATAGACGAAGAAGCGCGGCATCATGAACAATCCCGCCATCAGGAAGATGACGAAGATCAGATGAGCGGCCTTCACCCACGGATAGGCGGCGCCAAGATAGGCCATCAGCTGCGATCTCCCTGCTTTCGCACATAGCTAAGCAGCGCTTCGACATGCGCAATGGGCGTGTCGGGCAAAATTCCATGGCCCAGGTTGAAGATATGCGGCCGGTCGGCAAAGGCGGCGCGGATCGCGTCGACCGCTTCCTCCACCGCACGCCCACCCGCGATCAGCGCCAGCGGATCGAGATTGCCCTGCACCGGCATGCCCGCCGGCAGCGCCGCATGCGCCCAGTGGGGATCGATCGTTTCGTCGACGCCGACCGCATCGACACCAGTGCACGCCGCATAGTCGGCCAGCTTCGCCCCCGCGCCCTTGGGAAAGCCGATCACCGGAATATCGGGATGGCGCGCCTTGAGCGCTGCGACGATGCGGCGATTGGGCTCGATCACCCAGCGTTCGAACTGGATCGGCGACAGGCTGCCGGCCCAGCTGTCGAACAGCTGCACCGCCTCCACGCCCGCTTCGATCTGGCCGCACAGATAGTCGACCGTGGCCGCGACAATCGCGTCGATCAGCGCTGCGAAGCGATCGGCCTCGCCATAGGCCATGCGCCGCGCCGCGCCATGATCCTTGCTGCCCTGGCCCGCGACCATATAGGTGGCGATCGTCCAGGGGCTGCCGGCAAAGCCGAGGAAGGTGACATCGGGGTCGAGCGCCGCCTTCACCTGCCGCACCGTTTCGTAGACCGCCTCGAACCGGCTGAAATCGGGCGTCAGCGCCGACAGGTCGTTATCCGCCAATATGGGGGCCAGGCGCGGCCCTTCGCCCGCTTCGAACCACAGGTCCTGGCCCATCGCATAGGGCACGATCAGGATGTCGGAAAACAGGATCGCGCCGTCGAACCCGAAGCGGCGCAGCGGCTGCAACGTCACTTCGGCGGCCGCCGCGCTGTCATAGACCAGCTCCAGGAACCCGCCCTTCTGCGCGCGCAAGGCGCGATATTCGGGCAGGTAGCGGCCCGCCTGGCGCATCAGCCACATTGGCGGCACCGCCGGGCGCTCGCCCTTGAGCACGCCCAGAAGTTTCTTGTCGGCGATCGTCGCCGGGGCGTTCAGGCTCATCAGACTCTCACTTAATTAAGATTCAAAAAGGATGATGCAGATGCTGGTGCGTTGGCAGCGGGGTTTATGCGCTGTGCCCCGATTTGCCAACAGATTGACTCCCGCCGGCCACGCGATCCCGCCCGAGTCAGTCCGGCTATCCCCATTATCCACAGGCTGTGGATGAATTTGCGGGCCTGTTGGGGGCCTGTGGATAAGAGTCCCGCCAGTGGGGAGGGGAAAAGCCGCGGATTTCATCCACGGATTCCTCCCTTGCTTTATCCACAGCCCTTCCACACAGAAAGGCACATGGCGCGCATTCACCTTCATCTCCTGTCCGACTCCACCGGCGAAACGCTGGAGAATATCGCCAAGGCGGCGATCGGCCTGTTCGAGAATGTCGAGGCGATCCGCCATTTCTGGCCCATGGTGCGATCGGAAGTCCATCTCGACCGGATCATGGAGGACATCGCCGCCAATCCCGGCCTCGTGCTCTTCACCCTGACCAACCACATGTTGCGGCGGCGGTTGGAAACCCGCTGCCGCGCGCTGGGCCTGCCCCATGTCGCCGCGCTCGACAGCGTGGCCGACGCGCTCTCCAACATATTGGGGCAGGAAACCCGCACGCGCCCGGGCCGCAAACATATATTGGACGAAGCCTATTTCGCCCGGATCGAAGCGATCCAGTTCACCATCGCCCATGACGATGGCGTGGGCCATGACAATTGGGAGGAAGCCGACATCGTCCTCGCCGGCGTGTCGCGCGCGTCCAAGACGCCGACCTCCATCTATCTCGCCAATCGCGGCTACAAGACCGCCAATATCCCGCTGGTGCCGGAATCGCCCCCGCCGCGCAGCCTCTATGCGCTGCGCCACCCGATGGTCGTGGGCCTCACCGTCAGCCCCGAACGGCTGGTGCAGATCCGCCGCAACCGGCTGCTTTCGCTCAACCAGGCCCCCGAAACCGCTTATGTCGACATCGACAAGGTGCAGGACGAACTGGCCTTTGCCCGGCGCCTGTTCGCCGACAATGGCTGGCCGGTGATCGACATGACGCGCCGCTCGATCGAGGAAGCGGCCGCGGCCATCATCAATCTCTTCAACGACCGCGTTCTGGCCGAAGGAGACGGCGCATGATCGTCCTTGCCTCGCAAAGCGCCAGCCGCCGCGCGCTGCTCACCGCCGCCCATGTCCCGTTCGAGGCGCTCTCCCCCGGCGTGGACGAGGATGCGGCCAAGGACGCGCTGCGCGCCGACGGCCTCGACGCGCGCGCGCTCGCCGACGCGCTCGCGGAGCTCAAGGCGCTCAAGGTTTCGCGGCGCGTGCCCGGCGCGCTGGTGCTGGGCTGCGACCAGACGCTCAGCGTCGGCGACGGCGCGGACCGGGGCGACATGATCGACAAGGCGGTCGACCGCGCCGACGCCGAACGCATCCTGCGCCTGCTCTCGGGGCGAGTGCATCATCTCCACAGCGCCGCCGTGATCGTGCTCAATGGCGAGCCGATCTGGCGCCATGTCGAACGCGTGCGCATGACCATGCGGCCGCTGTCCGACGATTTCATTCGCGCCTATCTCGACGACGACTGGGACGCATGTCGCTGGTGCGTGGGCTGCTACCGGATCGAGGGGCCCGGCGCCCAGCTGTTCAGCCGCGTCGAAGGCAGCCAGTTCGCGATCCAGGGCCTGCCGCTGCTTCCTCTGCTTGACTTTCTGCGCACCCGCGGCGTTCTGGCGGCATGACCGACACGCTCCCCTATGCCGAAGTCATCGGCGATCCGATCGCGCACAGCCAGTCGCCGCTGATCCATAATTTCTGGCTCGAAGCGCTGGAAATCGAGGCGGAATATCGCAAGACGCATGTGACCGCCGACGGGCTGGCCGCCTATTTCCTGCAGCGGCGCGCCGATCCCGACTGGCTTGGCTGCAACGTCACCATTCCCCACAAGGTCGCGGTGCTCGATTTCGTGGACGATCCCGGCGGCGTGCGCGACCGGATCGGCGCGATCAACACTATCGCGTCGGAAACCGGCGGCCCGCTGATCGGCACCAATACCGACGCGGGCGGCTTTCTCCAGCCGCTGCTGCGCGACAAGTGGAAGGGCAGGCGCGCGGTCATCATCGGGTCGGGCGGCGCGGCGCGGGCGATCCTGTTCGCGCTCTCCAGCCTTGGCGTCGCGGACATCAGCATCATGGCCCGCGACGTCGATCGCGCGCGCGTGCTGCTCGACCGCGCCGGGACGACGGGGCAGGTGCTGGGCATGGCCGATCCGCTGCCCGCCTGCGACCTGCTTGTCAATTCGACCTCGCTCGGCATGGTGGGCCAGCCGGCGCTGAGCCTCGACCTGGCGCCGCTGCCCGACGGCGCGACCGTCTATGACATCGTCTATACGCCGATCGAAACCGGCCTGCTCACGGCCGCCCGAGCGCGCGGCCTCAAGACGCTCGACGGGCTGGAAATGCTGATCGGGCAGGCGGCGCTCGCCTTCGACATCTTCTTCGATGCGCAGGCCCCGCGCGAACTGGACGCGGACCTGCGCGCGCGGCTGATCGCCGCCCAGCTATGAAGGTCTACGGCCTCACGGGGTCGATCGGCATGGGCAAGTCGGCGGTCGCGGCCATGTTCCGCCGCGAAGGCGTGCCGGTGTTCGACGCCGATGCGCAAGTTCATCGGCTCCAGGGTCCCGGCGGCCGCCTGCTCCCCGCAATCGAGGCGCGCTTTCCCGGCGTCACCGGGCCGGCCGGGGTCGATCGCGCGAAACTGGGCGCGGCGGTGTTCGGCCATGCGCCCGCGCGCCAGGCGCTGGAGGCGATCGTCCACCCCGCCGTCCATGCCGAACGCCAGCGCTTCCTGCGCCGCCATCGCGCCCGCGCCTTCGTCGTGCTCGACATTCCCCTGCTGTTCGAAACCGGCGGCGCCCGGCGGCTGGACGGCGTCATCGTCGTCACCGCGCCCGCCTGGAAGCAGCGCAAGCGCGTGCTCGCTCGCCCGGGCATGACGCCCGGCAAATTCCGCCAGATCCTGCGGCTGCAAATGCCCGATGCGGAAAAGCGCGCGCGCGCCGATCATATCATCCACACCGGCGTCACCTTCACCGCCACCCGGGCCCAGGTCCGGCGTCTGGTCGCTTGCCTTGGCGGCCATAGAGGCAGATAAGGGTTGGCCCACAGAGTCGATTGCGAGGGCGATGCGCGAAATCATATTCGATACCGAAACGACGGGTTTTGACCCGGTTTCCGGCGACCGGCTGGTGGAAATCGGCTGCATCGAACTGGTCAACCGGGTGCCGACAGGGCGCAGCTTCCACGCTTATTACCATCCCGAACGCGACATGCCCGCCGCGGCCTTCGCCGTGCACGGCCTGTCCGCCGATTTCCTGGCAAAGCATCCCGTCTTCGCCGCCGGCGCGCTCGAACTGCTCGACTTTCTCGAGGACAGCCCGCTGGTCGCGCATAATGCGCGCTTCGACTTCGGCTTCCTCAATTATGAGCTGAAATTGTGCGGCCATCCCGAAGTCGGCATGCACCGCATGATCGACACGGTCGCGATCGCGCGCCAGCTGCATCCCGGCGCCAAGCACAGCCTGGACGCGCTCTGCACCCGCTATGGCATCGACCGCAGCCATCGCATCAAGCATGGCGCGCTGCTCGACGCCGAATTGCTGGCGCAACTCTATATCGAACTGACCGGCGGCCGGCAGATCGGCCTGGGTCTGGCACAGGAGGAAGCAAAAGAGATCGTCAGGGTGGAACTGACGGAAATCCCCGTTGTTCGCCCTGTTCGTCCTGCGCGCGTCTTCATGGCGAGCGCGGAGGAGCTGGAGCGGCACGCCGCGTTCGTCGCGACGCTGGACAAGCCGCTCTGGCTGGAGGAGGCATAGGACCCCATAGGGCCTGTGCCTTCACGCCAACCCGGCCGCCCTCCCGGCGGTTCGGCAAGAACAAGGAGAAGGCATATGGATATTCGTGTTTCCGGACATCAGGTCGAAACGGGCGACGCGCTCAAGCAGCATGTCTGGGATCGGCTGGAAGCGATGGCCGAGAAATATTTCTCCCGCACGATTTCCGCCCAGGTCACCTTTCGCGGCGCGCCGCACGGCGCCTTCCATTGCGACATCGTCTGCCACGTCATGACCGGCCTGATCCTCAAGGGCGCGGGCGAGGCGCAGGATGCGCACCCCGCCTTCGACCAGGCGGCCGACCGGATCGAAAAGCAGCTGCGCCGCTACATGCGCCGCCTCAAGGACCGCAGCCAGCAGGCCGCCGCCGCCGAGGCGCAGCGCGCCAACGGCTTCAGCCTGGAGGATATGGACGGCGCGGGCTACACCATCTTCGCCGGCGGCGCCGATGAGGAGGAGCCGACAGACGCGCCGCTGATCGTCGCGGAAACCCGGGTCGATATTCCCGAAGCCAGCGTGTCGGACGCGGTGATGATGCTCGACCTGCGCAACACCAACGCGCTGCTGTTCATGAACGCGGGCACGTCGACCTACAACATGGTCTATCGCCGTCAGGACGGCACCATCGGCTGGGTCGAACCGCGCGGCTGACCCCGCTCGCCCGGCCCCCCGCTGTTGACCTGCCGGCGCAGGCGGCCTATGGGGCCGGGCTTCACAGTCCCCGAGCATACGCGCATGATTTCCCCTGGCTGGGCGCGGCTCGGCTGGTTCGGAATGGTCATGGTGCATTTCAACGACATCGTCGCGCCCGACGCGCTCGCCACGGGCTTGACGATCAATGGCAAGAAGCAGTTGTTCCAGAAAGTGGCGGCGCTGGCGGCGGATGCCTATGGCCTGGACGCCGAAATGGTGGCCGATGCGCTGTTTGATCGCGAACGGCTGGGCTCCACCGGCTTTGGCGGCGGCGTCGCCATTCCCCATGCCAAAATTCCCGGCCTCGCCCGCATGTGCGCGCTGGTCGTGCTGCTGGATCCCGCCATGCCCTTCGACGCGGTGGACGATGCGCCGGTCGACATCGTCTTCGCGCTTTTGTCGCCGGTCGACAGCGGCGCGGAGCATTTGAAGACCTTGGCGCGCGTGTCGCGCTATCTGCGCGACGACAATAATGTCGCGCGGCTGCGCGGCGCCAATTCGGCCGAAGCGCTCTTCGCCTTGCTCGCCAGCGGCGGGGCGCGTGACGCAGCCTGACGGGCCCAGCGGCGAAGCCGCGCATTTCCGGGCGCTGGAGCAGCTTTATCGCTCCGCGCCGATCAATCGGCTGTTCCGCTCCGACCTCGTCATTCCGCAGGCCGGCCGGTCGCTGATCGACTTCGATGTCGATGAAAGCCAGTTCCACGCCGCCGGCGCGGTCCATGGCACCGTCTATTTCAAGATGCTGGACGATGCCGCCTTCTACGCCGCCAACAGCCTCGTGAGCGACCGCTTCCTGCTCACCACCGCCTTCAACCTGCTCTTCACTCGCCCGATCGGGCCGGGGCGGATTCGCGCCGAGGGTCGATGGATCAGCGGCAAGCGCCGCGTCTATGTCGCCGAAGCCAGCCTGATCGATTCGGATGGGGAGGAGGTCGGCCGGGGCACCGGCACCTTCATGCGCTCGCAATTCCCCCTCTCCTCGCTGCCCGGCTATGTCGCCTGACGCCCGGCTGACCAGCGCGATGCTGGTCGGGGCGCTGCGGCGGCGGGTCGCCGACGCCGGCGGATTCGCCACCATTCTCGTCAAGGGCGACGAGATGAGCGGCGTGATTCTGGTCCAGGCGCTCGATCGCGGGCAGGACGCAGGACTTTTTGAACGCGTGCCGAACCTTGATGGCGGTTATGCGTTGATGCGCTGTGGACCTGCCCCTGCGGAGGGTCCGGAGGCGCTTGCGGCCTATGTCGCGCGCCGGCGCAGGTCGGATCCCGACCTGTGGATTGTCGAACTCGATGTCCCGGATGCGGAACGCTTCGCCGCTGAAACAATCTGCTGATCGTTGACAGGCCGTCATGGCCCGTGCAGAGGCGCGCGACGCCAACGCGCAGGTTGCCGTTTTCGCCCATGGGGGGCGGGCACGGTAAACACGCAGACGGGGGGCGGCCGGTCGTCGCGAATATAGGGTTACAACAGACGACGCTCCGGCCAAGAACCGCTTGATTTTGAGCCGAGATGAGTTTTCGCCTGAAAGCTGCGATCCTTGCAGCCTTTGCCTTGTCCACCGCCGCTGCGGTATCCGCTTCCGACATGTCGATCGCTGGTGAATCGATTGCGTCGGTGGCGTCTCTTCCCCAGACGTCCTCGGCCGGCTCTCAGCCCGCCATCGTCTTCGCCGCGCCGCGCGAAACCGCGCAGCCGCTGGCTTCCGACCATCCGGTCGACGCTTTTTCCACCGACTCCGATTCCCCGGCAACCAGCCTCGCTGCTCTGGTCGACGCTCAAGGCGCGCCCGAGGAGCTGGACGGCGACATGCAGTGCCTGGCCGGAGCGGTCTATTTTGAATCCAAGGGCGAAAGCCTGGAGGGCCAGCTGGCCGTCGCGCGCGTGATCATCAACCGCGCCAAGTCCGGCCGCTTCGCCGACAGCCTGTGCGGCGTCGTCTATCAGCCCAGCCAGTTCAGCTTCGTGCGTCGCGGTGGCATGCCGCCGATCCGCACCCACAGCCGCAGCTGGCGCGAAGCCGTCGCCATCGCCCAGATCGCGATGAACGACAGCTGGGACAGCCGGGCCGAAGGCGCGCTCTTCTTCCACGCCCGCCGCGTCTCGCCGGGCTGGGGCAAGGCCAAGCTCGCCTCGATCGACAATCATATCTTCTACCGCTGATCGCCGCCCCGGCGCATCGCCACGGGACAAGGAACTGGCCGGTTCGGACACACCCGAATCGGCTTTTCTTTTGTTCCCATAATGTTCTAATGATCGGCCATGGATAGCGCTGCAACCGACGCCTGCTCCCCGCTCACCGACGGCACCGCCCTGGCGGTGGCGCGCGGCACGCTGCGGCTTTTCTTCCGTCATGACATGAGCGGCATCTTGGAAGTGCCGCTGCCCAATGGCCGCCGCGCCGACATCATGGCGATCGACAGCGCCGGTCGCCTCACCATCGTCGAAATCAAGTGCAGCCGCGCCGACCTGCTCGGCGACATGAAATGGCCCGACTATCTCGACTATTGCGATCGCTTCTACTGGGCCGTGCCGGCGGGTTTCGATCTCAGCCCGTTCGATGGCGAATCGCTCTGGCCCACGCGCACCGGGCTGATCGTCGCCGATCAATATGATGCCGAACTGGTGCGCCCCGCGCCGGTCGAACCGCTCGCCGCCGCCCGGCGCAAGGCCGAAACGCTGCGCTTCGCGCGCCGCGCCGCGCGCCGCCTTACCGCGCTGGGCGATCCCGATCATGCGGCGGAACTGGGCTGGTAGCGCCCCTTTCCCGCACCGCCACCACCTGTCGCTCCGCGTCGAGCTGGATCAGCATGTCGGCTCGCGCCGGCATGTCGGCCAGCATATGGCGCGTGATCCGCTCATAATGCTGGATGAAGCGGGCGAGCGCCGCTTCGTCCATGCCGCGCCCCGCCGCCCGTAGCGGGGCTTCCTGGTCGCCGCGCCAGCGCGCCACCACGTCGAAATCAGGCGCCGCCAGGAAGGCGATGCGGTCGATCCGCGCAAACAGCGCCTGATAGGACCCGGCGAGCGCGGCGTTGACGAAGCGCCGCCAGCGTCCGTCGGCATCCTCCTGCCGTTCCAGCGCATTGACCGGCGCCGCCAGCGCCTCTTCCGGCTGCGGCCGCGCGCCCACGCACCAGCCCTCCAGCAGCAGCAGTCGCGTGCCCGCCGGTGCACGATCCCACTGGTCCGCGGGCAGCCGGTCGTCCGCGCCCTTGTCGAACCGGGGTAGGGGGACCGCGTCGCCCCGTTCCAGCGCGGCGATCAGGTCCAGCCCCAGCGCCACGTCATGCGTGCCGGGCACCCCGCGCGTGCGCAGCAGCGGATGCACCGTCTGCGCCAGCGCCGCGCGCGCCGCATGGCTCAGATAGAGATCGTCGATCGACAGCAGGGCGCTCGCCACCCCCGCTTCGTCCATGCGCTGTTTCAGCGCCCGGGCGAGCGTCGACTTGCCGCTGCCCTGCGCGCCCGCGATGCCCAGCACCGCCATCCGCCCGCGCGCCTTCGCTTGCACCAGCATCGGCGCGATCAGCGCCGCGCATGCCTGCACGCCGTCCATTCGTCCGCCTCCCACCCGTGCGCCGGTCGACCGGTTCAGGGCAGCGCCGCCACCAGCAGCTTGTCGATCTTGCGCCCGTCCATGTCGACAATCTCGAATCGCCAGCCCTGGTCGTCGACGAAATCGCCCACTTCGGGCAAGCGCCGCATCAGCCACAGCGCATGGCCCGCGACCGTCGCATAGTCGCGGTCTTCCGACAGGGTGATGTCGATCCGGTCGGCCAGCTGGTCGATCGGCATCTGCCCCGACACCAGCAGGCTGCCATCCTCGCGCTCGACCAGGTCCGGCTCGTCGGTCGCATCGCGGTCGGACGCGAAATGACCGGCGATCGCGGACAGCAGGTCGGCCGGCGTCACGATGCCTTCGAAATGGCCATATTCGTCATGCACCATCACCATCGGCACGTCGGACCGGCGCAGCACTTCCAGCACGTCCATCGCATCGACCTGGTCGGGCACGATTTCCGCGCGCCGCATCAATATGTCGAGCGTCAGCGGCTCGCCGCGGAACAGCGCGGTCATGATGTCGCGCGCCTGGACGACGCCGACAATGTCCTCCACCGATCCGCGCCCGACCGGCAGACGGGTGTGCGACGATTCCAGCAGCTTGGCGCGAATCGTCGCCTCGTCGGCGGACAGGTCGATCCAGTCGACGTCCATGCGCTGCGTCATCACCTCGCGCACGGGCCGGTCGGCCAGGCGCACGACGCCCGAAATGATCGCTCGCTCGCTTTCCTCGATCACGCCCGAGCGGCTCGCCTCGGCGACTATCAGGTGCAGCTCCTCGGCGGTGACGTGATTCTCCGATTCGCGGTCCAGCCGCAGCAGCTTGAAGATCAGCGCGCTCGACCCGTCGAGCACCCACACCAGCGGCGCGGTCAGCTTCGCCAGCCACAGCATCGGCGTCGCCACCAGCACCGCGATGGGCTCGGGCGCGCGCAGCGCGAACTGTTTGGGCACCAGCTCGCCCACGATCAGCGACGCATAGGTGGTGAGGCCGATGACCAGCGCGAATCCCGCATTTTCCGCCAGGTTGGGCGTCATGCCCAGCCCCTGCAGCCGCTCGCTCACCGGCCCGCCCAGGCTGGCGCCCGAATAGGCGCCCGCGACGATGCCGATCAGGGTGATGCCGATCTGCACGGTGGACAGGAACCGGCCCGGATCCGCCGCCAGCTCCAGCGCAACCTTGGCGCCGCTGCGCCCGGCCTTCTCCATTGCCTGCAGCCGTGGCCGCCGCGCCGACACGATGGCGAGCTCGGACATGGCGAAGACGCCATTGAGCGCAACCAGCGCCAGAATGATGACGATGTCGACCCAGGGAAAGGGCGTCGGGGCTGGGGGGGGGATCGTGGCCATGGTGGTCAGCTGCTCCCTATAGCGCCTATTCTTTCAATTTCACAACATCGCCATCATCGGCAGTTCAGTTCGCTTGTGGAACAAAGGCCGCGGCTCGGCCATTGGGGGGCCATGCGCTCCTTCGCGGGCGGATAAAGACAAGGGAACAGGAACCATGAGGATTTCTCATCGCATCATCGGCGCGGCGGGTCTCGCCGCCATGCTCGCCACCACGGCCTGCACCACCGATCCGAACACCGGCCAGCGCTCCATTTCCAAGGCGGCGATCGGCGGCATCGGCGGCGCGCTGGGCGGCTATCTGCTCGGCGATCTCGTCGGTGGCCGCAACGACCGCACCGAAAAGATCCTGGGCGCGGGCATCGGCGCGGTCGCGGGCGCGGGCATCGGCGCCTATATGGACGCGCAGGAACGCAAGCTGCGCGAAGAAACCGCCGGCACCGGCGTCGACGTGATTCGCGATGGCGACAATCTGCTGCTGCGCATGCCCTCGGGCATCACCTTCGGCTATGATCGCGCCGATGTGCAGCCGCAGTTCCAGCCGACGCTGAACGACGTCGCCAGCGTGCTCGCCCAATATCCCAAAACCTATATCGACGTTTATGGCCATACCGACAGCGATGGGTCGGACGCCTATAACCAGACCCTGTCGGAACGCCGCGCCCAGTCGGTCGCCACCTATCTGGTCGGCCGCGGCGTCCAGTCGGCGCGCATCGGCACGCGCGGCTTTGGCGAAACCCAGCCGATCGCGTCGAACGCGACCGAGGAAGGCAAGGCCGCCAATCGCCGCGTCGAAATCAAGATCGCGCCCGTCACCGAAGCCGACGTGCAGGGCTGACCCGCCCCTCCGCGCGCAACCAGACGGCGTTCCCCGGCAGGGGGACGCCGTTTTGCGTTACGGCCGCTGGCGCGCGTTCCCGCCAGCGGCTACAGGCTGACGCTGCGCCACTTCGGCCGCGCGAAGGACAGGATATGACGCTCACCACTTTGCTGGTCCCCACCTATGTCCAGATGCTCGAAGCGCTTTCGCGCTGGCTCACCAAGGCGCAGGCGCAGCTGCCCGGCGATGCGGCGGACGCGCTGCTGACCGCGCGGCTGGCGCCCGACATGTTCCCGCTCGCGACTCAGATACGCTTCGCCTGCGTCCAGGCGCAGGAAGGGCTGTATCGCCTGCGCGGCGAGGAATTTCCGCCCCAGCTCACCGACCTGCTGGACGAAGGGCGCAATGCCGGCGATCATCCCGGCACCATGGCCGACGCGCAGGCGCGGCTCGCCGAAACCATCGCTCTGGTAAAGGCGCTGGCGGCCGACATGGCGACGGACGATCCGCACCGGCCGATCGCCCATGCGCTGCCCATCGGCCTCGTCTTCGACCTCAGCGCCGATCAATATGCCCGCGACTGGGCGATCCCCCAATTCTACTTCCATGTCATGACCGCCTATGCGCTGCTGCGGCAGGCGGGGGTTGAACTGGGCAAGGCCGACTATGTCGCCCATATGCTGCCCTTCGCGCGCCCCGGCACGCTGCCGGCGGGCTAGGACCACCGTCCGGACCGGCGCGCTAGAAGCTCGCCTTCAGCCCGTCGATCACGAATTGCGCGGCCAGCGCCGCCAGCAGCACGCCCAGCAGCCGGGTGATGACCGCCTCGATCTTGTGGCCCAGCAGCGCCATCAGCGGCCCCGCTGCGATCAGCGCGCCCAGCATCAGCAGCAACGTCACCACCACCGCGCCCAGCACGACCATCCGCTCGATCAGCCCGTCGGTGCGCGACATCAGCAGCATGACGGTGGCGATCGATCCCGGACCCGCGATCATCGGCATCGCCATGGGGAATACCGACACATCCTCCACTTCGGGCGTGTCGGCGATCTTCTGCGCCCGGTCCTCGCGCCGCTGGGTGCGCTTTTCGAACACCATGTCCATGGCGATGATGAACAGCATGATGCCGCCGGCGATGCGGAAACTGTCCAGCTCGATGCCCAGCACGCCCAGCAGCTGCTTGCCCCACAAGGCGAAGACCAGCAGGATCGCCGCGGCGATGCCGACCGCGCGGATCGCCATCGCCCGACGCTGCGCCGCGCTCGCGCCGGTGGTCAGGCTCGCATAGATAGGCGCGCAGCCCGGCGGGTCGATCACCACGAACAGGGTGACAAAGGCGGAAAGGAACAATGCGGTCATGATCCGGGCTTCACCTGATCGTCGATGACGGTTTCATAAGCGTCGCCCGTCCACATGCGGACGGTGACGCGGCGGCTCTTGTCGGGCGCGACCTGCGCGCTCCAGATCAGGCTCTCGTCCCTTGGCGGGCCCTCCGCCTGGTCCGGTCTCGGCGGGCCGCCCGGCCGCGCATCGCGCTTGCAGGTGGCGACCTTGCCGGACAGGAATTCGGGCGCCGGGCGCGGGCTCGCCAGCGTGTCGCCATGGTCCAATATCCACTGCCAGCGCCCCTTCTTGTCGCGCCGCCACAGCGTGGTGAAATAGCCGACCGATCCATCCGGCCGCTTCCAGTTGCCCGTGCTCGCGGCCAGCCGCCCGTCGCACGACACATAGACGATCGACGGCGACCAGCTGACCGACGCCGGCGGGTCCGCCTGTTTCTTCAGCCAGTCCTTGGCCAGCACCTGGTCGGGCACGAACATCACCGCGTCATCGGCGGCGGTCTCACGAAACGCGGTCCATTGCCCTTCCTCCTGCGCCAGCCGGTTGAACGCGATTTCGGCGGCGATCACCGAACTGGGATCGGGCTGGTAGCGCATCGGCGGCCGCGCCGCGACCAGCGCCGCCGCCCCCAGCGCCAGCAGGACCAGCCGCTGCCTCACAGGCCCTCGGGCTTGGCCAGCCCCGCGCGGGCATGGGCGGCGACCAGCGTGTTGCGCAACAGCACCGCGATCGTCATCGGCCCGACGCCGCCAGGCACCGGGGTGATCGCGCGCACATGGGCCAGCGCCTCGGCGGTGGCGACATCGCCGACGATGCGGCTCTTGCCCTCATCCTCATCATCGGCGACGCGGTTGATGCCGACGTCGATCACCGTCGCGCCCGGCTTGATCCACTCGCCCTTGATCATTTCGGCGCGCCCGACGGCGGCGACGACGATGTCGGCGCGGTGGACGACGCTGGCCAGGTCGTGGGTGCGGCTATGCGCGACCGTGACCGTGGCGTTTTCGGCCAGCAACAGCTGCGCCATCGGCTTGCCCACGATGTTGGACCGGCCGATCACCACCGCTTCCTTGCCCGACAGGTCGCCCAGCTCATCCTTCAGCAGCATGATGCAGCCCATCGGCGTGCAGGGGACCAGCGCCTCCTGCCCGGTGGCGAGGCGGCCGGCATTGACGACATGGAATCCGTCCACATCCTTGGCCGGGTCGATCGCCGCGATCACCGCGGCCTCGTCGATATGGGCCGGCAGGGGCAGCTGCACCAGGATGCCGTCCACGCGCTCGTCCTGGTTCAGCTCCTCGATCAGGTCGAGCAGATCCTCCTCGCCGATCGTGGCGGGACGCTTGAACTCATAGCTGTCCATGCCGACCGCGACCGTCATCTTGCCCTTGGACCGGACATAGACGCTGCTGGCCGGGTCCTCGCCCACCAGCACCACCGCCAGCCCCGGCTTGCGCCCGGCCTGGTCCACGAAAGCCGCGACGCCTTCGGCGACCCGCTCGCGCAGGCCCGCTGCAAAGGCCTTGCCATCGATGATCTTGCCGATGCTCATGTCATTTCCATCCACTGTTCGATGCGGGCGGTCAGCCGCTCCAGCGCATCGCCGCCGCCGATGATCCGCAGCCGCTTTAGCCGGTTGCTGTCGCCCGATTCCAGCAAAATCGCGCGGCCGGGCCAATCCAGCGCCTGCGCCAGCAGCGCGATCAGCGCCGCATTGGCGCGCCCTTTTTCCGGGACCGCGCGCACTCTGGCGGACAGCCACAGCGCGCCTCTTTCGTCGCGCCAGCGGCCGCCGATCGCCTCGCCGGCCGATCCCGGCGTCAGCCGGACGCGCAGCAACAGGTCGTCGCCCGCCCGGCTCCAGCCGGTCACACCAGTCCGAACAGCGGCGGCAGGATCGCCTGGCGGATGATGATGATGGCCAGCAGCACGACCATCGGCGACAGGTCGAGCGCGCCCAGGTCGGGCATCACGCGCCGGATCGGATTGTAGATCGGCGCCGTCATCCGGTCGAGCGCCACCATCACGGTGCGCACGAAGTCATTGCCCATGTTGACGACGTTGAAGGCGATCAGCCAGCTCATGATCGCCTGGATGATGATGATCCACCACAGCACGTCGAGCAGGATGATGATGATCTGGTAAAGCGCGTAGGCCACAAGGGTCTCCGTAGAAGCGTCGCCGCCGCTCTAGCCGAGCGGCAGGGCAGGGGACAAGCGGCCCGGCGCGATTTTCGACCAACGACGCCGGCAAACCCGTCTCACCAATGCCTACGAAGCCACCGCTCCGCGCGCCCGTCCGCGCCGCAAGTCCGGAACGCAGTCTCGCCCCCCAGTGCGCTACTCTCTCGAAGACAGCTTACGCCACCGCCATCCCCGTGCTCCTGCGCAGGCAGGAGCCCAGCGCCGCCCGCGCCACACCGCCGCACGCTCCACATGACAAACCGCACCTCAGCGCCCAGCAGGCATCCGCCCCCGACGCCGCGCAACGCCCACCCCCAAAAAGGGCAGGCGTCCTCAATCCTTCTTGGCGGTCAGATGCTGGCTCAGATGCTTGTTCATCTCGAACATGCTGACCGACTTCTTGCCGAATATCTTTTCCAGCTTGTCGTCGGCGTTGATCTGCCGCCGGTCCTTGGCGTCCTGCAGGTCATGCTTCTTGATATAGTCCCACACCTTGCTCACCACTTCGCTGCGGGGCAGGTCCTTCTCGCCGACGATCTCGGCCAGGTCGGGGGAGGGGGTGACCGGGGCAGTGATGCCGCCGCGCGCGCCGCCGGCCTTCTTGCCGGTCGCCTTGACCTTCTTCTCGGCCGCCTTGGTCTCGTCCTTGCCGCGCTTTTCCGCCGATTTCGCCACGCTATGCTCCTCACCTTGGGGGTTCGAAAGGCATATACGCAGCGCGCCGCCATTGGTTGCGGCGGGCGCGACGCGGCTATTTGTGGACCAGCGTGCCCGCGCCCTGGTCGGTGAAGATTTCCAGCAGCATCGCATGGGGCACGCGCCCGTCCAGGATGACCGCCGCGTCCACGCCGCCCTCGACCGCGCGGACGCAGGTTTCCAGCTTGGGGATCATGCCGCCGCTGATCGTGCCGTCCGCCTGCAGCCCGGCGATCGCGGCCGGATCCAGGTCGCTCAGCAGCTGCCCCTGCTTGTCCAGCACGCCCGCCACGTCGGTCAGCAGGAAGAAGCGCGACGCCTTCAGCTCCGCCGCGATCGCCCCCGCCATCGTGTCGGCATTGACATTATAGGTATGACCGTCCGCGCCGATCCCCACCGGCGCGACCACCGGGATGATGCCGTTATTGGCCAGCGTGTCGAGGATCGACCGGTCGACCGCCACCGGATCGCCGACGAAGCCCAGGTCGACATTGCGCTCGATCCCGCTATTGGGGTCCGCCTCGCGCTTGCCCAGCACCTTCTCGCACAGGACCAGCCCGCCATCCTTGCCGGAAATGCCGACCGCGCGCCCGCCGGCGCCCGCGATCCAGCCCACGATTTCCTTGTTGATAGACCCCGCCAGCACCATCTCGGCGATCTGCGCGGTTTCCTTGTCGGTGACGCGCAGCCCGCCGATGAACTGCGATTCCACGCCCAGCTTCTTGAGCATCGCGCCGATCTGGGGCCCGCCGCCATGGACGACGACGACATTGATGCCCACCGCCTTCATCAGCACGACATCCTCGGCGAAATCGCGCGCCGCTTCGGGGTCGCCCATGGCGTGGCCGCCATATTTGACGACGAAGGTCTTGCCCGCATAACGCTGCATATAGGGCAGCGCCTCGACCAGGGTTTCGGCCTTGGCGAGGAGCGCCGGATCGGGGGCATGCTTGCTGTTCATGCGCGCGCGCATAAGGCCATATGCCTGCCGCCGCAAGTTTCCCGGCTGTGTCGAATTAATTCGTTAGCTAACTAACGATATGCTGGCGAACGCCTGTGTCGCATTCGTTGTCCGGATCGCCCGGCCGTCTACCGGTCCAGCCGCCGTCCCAGGCCGACCAGCAGATAGATGACCGGCGGCACCAGGATCGCCGACAGCAGCACCTTGGCCAGCATCTGTCCCAGCAGCAGCTCGCCGATCGGAAAGATGCCGTAGAAAGCGATGGTCACGAACAGCAATGTGTCGACGATCTGCGACAGGATGCTCGCCGTCGCGGCGCGCAGCCACAGCAGCCGGCTGCCCTCGCGTCCTTTCAGCGCGGCAAACAAGGTGACGTTCAGCGTCTGGGAAATGCCATAGGCGATGATCCCGCCCAGCCAGATGCGCGGCGTGCCGCCCATCATCAGCGCGAAGGCGGCGGCGCGGTCCGGGTCCATGTCGCCCGCCGCCGGAGCCGCCAGCACCAGGATCGACAGCAGGATGGACGCGATCAGCGGCAGGAAGCCGATCTGCACCAGCCGGTTGGCGACCGCGCGGCCATGCAGTTCCGCCACCGCGCTGGAAATCGTCACCAGCAGCAGGAAGGCGAAGATGCCCGCCTCCACCGCCAGCGGGCCAAGGCCCACCATCGGCCCGATTGCCGCCAGCGGCCCCAGCGCCACCTGCTTGTTCCCCAGCACGCCGGCGATGCAGACCATCCCGCCATAGAAGATGGAGAAGAAGAAGAGCGATCGGCTGATGGGCGCGGGCGAAGTCGTCATCGGCCGCCCATATCGCCAATCGCGCGGCGGGGAAAGAGAGCGGGGCGCATCGACCCCTGTGCCAGGGCGCCGATCAGAAGACCGGACCCTGCACCGGCCCGGACGGCTTGGTCGTGCTGCTCTTGGCCGCGTCCAGCGCGTCGGCCAGGCCCGGGGTGCGATTGTCCCGCTGCGCATAGTCGCGCGCCGACATGCCGGCCAGGCTGTCGCGCTTGTCCGCGCTCGCCCCCTGCGCCACCAGCAACCGCACCAGCCCCACGTCACGCAGCTGCACCGCGCGGATCAGCGGCGTCTCGCCATTGTCGTTCGCCTTGTCGACCTGCGCCTTGTAGGCCAGCAGCGTGCGCACCCCTTCCTCGAACCGGTTCTGCACCGCGTCCATCAGGGGCGTGTTGCCGTCATTGTCGGTCAGGTTGGGATTGGCGCCCTTGGACAGCAGGAAGGTCAGCCAGCTATTGTCGCGCCGCGCGACAACGATGTGCAGCGCATTTTCGCCGGTGGTCACATCGCGGCTGTTGACGACGGTGGAGCCCGGCTTCTGGATGAAGTCCGTCACCTTCTGCCCGTCCCTGTCCTTCACGGCCTTCAGGAAGTTGTAATTGTCCGAAAACTGGGCGTGCGCCACGCCCGGCGCGACCAGCGCCAGCGCCGCCGGCGCCATGAAAGCGGAAAGGAAGGTCTTGGTCATGCTGCGCCCCGTGCTATTTGCAAATCCGTTCCTAGCAGGGCATGGCTGGCCATGCCATGAACAAAGCCATCCGCACCTTCGCCCGGCCCCTTCTCATGCTGCCCATGCTCGCCCTGCTGGCCAGCTGCAATATGGGCGGCGGCGGCAAGGCATCAAGCCAGGACGCGACGCAGGGCGATCTGGCCGGCGCGCGCATCGGCGCCCCCTTCACCCTCACCAACCAGGATGGCGCCGCCACCAGCTGGGATGATTTCAAGGGCCAGTATCGCCTGGTCTATTTCGGCTACACCTATTGCCCGGACATCTGCCCGGTCGACCTCCAGCGCATCATGCAGGGCTTCGCGCAGTTCGAACAGGCCCGTCCGGCGCTGGCGGCCAAAGTGCAGCCGATGCTGATCAGCGTCGATCCCGGTCGCGACACGCCGGCCGTGCTCAAAACCTATGTCGCCGCTTTCCACCCCCGGCTCATCGGCCTCACCGGCTCGCCCGATCAGATTGCGAAGGTGGCCAAGGACTTCGCCGTCATCTACAATAAGGAAGAAAGCGCGGGCGCAAGCGACTATCTGGTCAGCCACAGCCGCACGCCCTATCTCTTCGGGCCGGACGGCCAGCCGATCGCGCTGGTCCCGGTGGATGATCCGGGCACCCCGGACGTGGACGAAGGCGCGCCGGACAAGGTCCGCGCCTTTCTTGAAAAATGGGTCAAGTGACGCACTTCTGGGAACTACCGCTCGATCAGCTCGACCGCGCCCAATGGGAGGCGCTGTGCGACGGCTGCGGCAAATGCTGCCTGCACAAGGCGGAGGATGAGGATACCGGCCGCATCTATCCCACCAATGTCGCCTGCCGCCTGCTCGACCGCCAGAGCGGCCAGTGCAGCAATTACAAGGATCGCCGCCGCTTCGTGCCCGACTGCGTGCGGCTGACCCCCGCCAAGGTCCGCAACCTCGCCTGGCTGCCGCGCACCTGCGCCTATCGGCTGCGCGGCGACGGACTGCCGCTGCCCGACTGGCATTATCTCGTCTGCGGCGATCGGGAGGCGGTGCATCGCGCAGGCGAATCCGTGCGCGGCTGGACCGTGGCGGAGGCCGATGCGGGCGATTGGGAACATCATCTTGTCGACCGCGAACTTTGACGGCGACGCCGCGCTCCTGGTCGATGGCGTCGCCGTGCCGGTGCGGGTCCGCCGCTCCGCGCGGGCGCGCGCCTATCGGCTGAGCCTCGACGCCGCGCGGGGCGAACTGCGCCTGTCGCTGCCGGCGCGGGCCACCCTCAAGAAGGCGCTCGCCTGGGCGCAGGGCCATGAGGATTGGGTGCGCGCGCAGATGGCGCAACAGCCGCCCGCCACGCGTCTGGCCGACGGCGCGGTCTTCCCGCTGGAAGGACGCGACGTCACCATCCACTGGGTCGAAGGCGCGACTCGCACGATCCGGCTGGAGGGCGACCGGCTGCTGCTGGGCGGCGCGGCGGAATCGGTCGGCGCGCGGGTGCAACGCTGGCTGGTGGCGCGGGCGCGCGCGGTGCTGGAAAGCGAAAGCCTGGCGCTGGCGCGCGACCATGGGCTTGTCGTCGCCTCGGTCGGCGTCGGCGACCCGCGCAGCCGCTGGGGCAGTTGCGCTTCTTCCGGAGCGATCCGCTACAGCTGGCGGCTGATCCTCGCCCCGCCGGACGTCCGCCGCGCGACCGTCGCGCATGAACTGGCGCATCTGCTGCACATGGATCACAGCCCCGCCTTCCACGCCGCCCACGCCCGCATCCATGGCGCCGATCCCCGGCCGGCCCGCGCCTGGCTGCGCGCCCATGGCGCGGGCCTGCACCGCTACCGCGCCTGACATGGCCCGGCTCCGGAAGCGCTATCTCGTCGCCACCATGGCCGACGGCTATGTGAAGCGCATCGGCCCCACCGCCGACCCGCTCACCCATTATTGGCGGATCGTCGCGCAGCTGGAAAATGGCCGAACCGAAGTCTTCTGGGGCCACACCCGCTCGCTCGCCGAAGCCCGCAAGCTCAAGGGTCCCGCTGCCGACGGCGCGCGCATGCGCGGCTGGACGAGCTACGCCTTCGAAATCGCCGAACTTGTCGAGGAGCCGGTCTGAAGCGACTCGGGCGATGTGAACGAAGGGTAAGCCTCTGGCCCTAGCCCCGATGCGGCCAGGCGCCGGACTCGTCCCCTGCGCAGTCATGCACGCTCCCGCGCGGATAGGGCAGGCCGCAGGCGCGGCAGGTGACATGGTCGCCGGGCTTCAGCCCATGGCCCACCGTCACGCGTTCGTCGAAGACATAGCATTCGCCCTGCCAGCGGCTCTGCGCCTCGGGCATCTCCTCCAGATAGCGCAATATGCCGCTCTTGAGATGATAGACCTCGTCAAAGCCGCGCGCCTTCACCAGCGCGGTCGATTTCTCGCAGCGTATCCCGCCGGTGCAGAACATCGCGATCTTCGGCGCGCGGCCCTGCGCCTTCAGGTCGGCGGCGAACGCGTCGAACCAGGCGGGAAAGTCGCGGAAGGACCGGGTCGCGGGATCGATCGCATTGTCGAACGTGCCGCACGCGACTTCATAGGCGTTGCGCGTGTCGATCAGGATCGTGTCGGGATCAGCGATCAGCGCATTCCATTGCGCCGGGTCCAGATAATCGCCCGCCTGGGTGGCCGGGTCCAGGTCGCCCGCGCCCAGCGTCACGATCTCCGCCTTCACCTTGACTTTCATCCGGGCGAAGGGGGCCGTTTCGGCGCGCGCATATTTGACGTCCAGATCCGCGCACCCGGGCAGGGTGCGGATATGGGCGACCAGCGCGGCGATGGCGGCATCGCTGCCCGCCACCGTGCCGTTGATGCCTTCACCCGCGACGATCAGCGTGCCGCAGCTGCCGACGTCCCCGCACAGCGTCCGCAGCTCCGCGGCGATCGCTTCGGGATCCGCGAAGCGGGCGAAGCGATACAGGGCGGCGATGACGTAGGGCGCGGCATGATCGGATGGGACGGCGGGCGGAGCGGCGGACATGGCAGCGCCTATAGGCGCACGCGCAGCCACTTGAAAGCCGCGACGGACAGGCGCATAGGCGATCCATGGTTCCCCTTTCGTTCGCAGGAGAGGCGTTTCTGGCCTTGCCCGAAGCCGCGCTCTATTGGCCCGCCCGCCGCGCGCTGCTGGTGGCCGACCTGCATTTCGAAAAGGCGAGCTGGTATGCCCGCTTCGGCCAGTTCCTGCCGCCGCATGACAGCCGCGCGACGCTGGACGTGATCGAGGCGCTGGTCGATCGCACCGGGGCGCAGGCGCTCTTCTCGCTCGGCGACAGCTTCCATGACAGCGACGGTGCCGCCCGGCTCGATCCCCAGGCGCGGGACAGATTGTCCGCCCTTACGGAAAGGCTGGACTGGACCTGGATAACGGGTAATCATGATGTCGGGGTCGCGACCATGCCGGGGGGACGGCGGGTGGCGGAGGCGAATGTCGGGGGCATATGGCTGCGGCACGAAGCGCAGCCCGATGATCCCCGGCCCGAAATGTCCGGCCATTTCCATCCCAAGCTGCGCCTGTCGCTGCGCGGCCGGCACGTGTCGCGGCGCTGTTTCGTGGGATCGGCGACCAAGCTGATCCTGCCCGCGCTGGGCGCGCTGACGGGGGGACTGGATGCGGGTCATGGAGAGATTCGTCGCGCTGTCGGGCCGGGTGCGGCCGCGCTCGTCCCGGTCGCGGACCGGCTGCTGCGCTTTCCGCTCGCCTGACGCGACGTTACGGAAAGCCAATGCCGAAACGTGGCCTTCGGGCAACAGCGCCAGTGTGGATGCGTCTCGCACCTGCGTAAAAGCCCCGGAAATGCGGGCCTCTCTTGCCAAGGCCCTGCTGTGGCAGCATAATCGCACTCAGACCCGAAGCGGCAAAAAGCCGCGCGGGCCAGGAGAGGATGAAAAGATGCTGACAGACAAGAGTCTCTGGCTGACCACCACCGGCGCGCTGGCGCTGTGCATGCTGGCTCCCGCCGCGCTGGCGCAGGACGCCGCCTTGCCGCAAGCGGCCGCCGATGATCCGGGCGCCGACATCATCGTCACCGCCACCCGCCGCGCCAGCCCGCTGTCCGACGTCCCGATCGCCGTGTCCGCCGTGGGCGCGCAGGCGATGCAGAATAGCGGCGCCAGCGACATCCGCACGCTCAACCAGCTTGCCCCCTCGCTGCTCGTATCCTCCACCGGCTCCGAAGCCAATGCGTCCGCCCGCATCCGCGGCATCGGCACGGTCGGCGACAATCCGGGCCTGGAAAGCTCGGTCGCGGTGTTCATCGACGGCGTCTATCGCTCGCGCACGGGCGCTGGCCTCAACGAACTGGGCGAAATCGAACGGGTCGAGGTGCTGCGCGGGCCGCAGGGCACCTTGTTCGGCCGCAACGCTTCGGCCGGCCTCATCAACATCATCAGCAAGGCGCCGGAAAAGACCTTCCACGCCAAGGGTGAGATCACCTACGGCAATTATGATTGGCGCCTGTCGGGCCGCGTCACCGGCCCCGTCAGCGACAGCATCGCGCTGGCGCTGGACGGCGTCTGGAGCAAGCGCGACGGCTTCTACAAGCTGGTCGACGGCGCGGGCGAGACGGTCGGCGACACCAATGATCGCGACCGCTATTTCCTGCGCGGCCAGGCGCTGATCGAACCCACCGACGCGCTCTCCATCCGCCTGATCGGCGATTATACCAATCGCGACGAAAGCTGCTGCGGCGCGGCCTATATCGAAACGCGCGAACGGCTTCCCAGCGGCGGCACCGGCTATGTCGAAGCGCCCTTCAACCGCATCGCCGCCATCCTCGCCGGCCAGGGCAGCGTCATTCCCGCCGATCCCTATGCGCGCGAACTCAGCATCACGCCGGGCCGCGACTATGTCAGCAAATTGGAGGATTGGGGCGTTTCGGGCGAGATCAACTATGATTTCGGGGCGGCCAAGCTCACCAGCATCACCGCCTATCGCGACTATAAGTCCAGCGACTATGGCGACTATGATTATAACCGCGCCGACCTTCTCTATCGCGATCCCAATACCTTCCGCCAGTTCAAGACCTTCACCCAGGAATTGCGGCTGCAGGGCTCGGCCTTCGGCGACATGCTCGACTGGCTGGTGGGCGGCTATTACGCCAATGAACGACTGACGCTGCAGGACAATATCCGCTTCGGCGCGGACTATGGCCGGTTCGCCGCCTGTCGCCTGATGGCGGGCGCCGGCGCGACCAGCAATTTCACCGCGCCGCAGCTCGCCGCGTGCGGCGCGGGCCTCGCCACCCAGCCGCTGATCGCGGGCACCCAGGCCAATCTCAACGCCGGCCTCACCGCCGCCTTCCTCAACGCCGGCCTGCCGCCCGCCATCGCGGCCGCGCAGGCGGGCGCGATCTCGACGGGCCTGGGCGATGGCCTGCGCGCACTCGCGGCAATCCCCGAAGGCACGGGCGACGTCGCCTCCCGCTACCGGCAGAAGAGCGAGAATTGGGCGCTCTTCACCCATAATATCGTCCATGTGACCGACCGGCTCGATCTGACGCTGGGCCTGCGCTACACTCATGAAAGCAAGCGTTTCTCCGCCGATTTCAACAATAATAACGCGACCTGCGCGGCGCTCCAGTCCTCGGCGCTGCCCGGCATCGCCACCAACCCGCAACTGGGCAGCGCCGCCGCGCTCGCCGGCGGCATCCTGACGCTCGCCTGTCTTGGCAATGGATCGACCAGCCTCAATGCGCTCGATCTCAACGACCGCATCAGCGACGGCGAATTTTCCGGAACGGCGGTGCTGTCGTGGAAGCCGACCGACGACCTGCTCCTCTATGGCAGCTATTCGAAGGGCTATAAGGCCGGCGGCTATAATCTCGACCGCTTCCAGCTGGGATCGACCGGCCTCAACGCCATTCCCGCCGTGTTCGCGCCGCGCACTAATGCCGACGTCACCAGCCTGCGCTTCGCTGCGGAAAAGGTCGACGCCTTCGAAATCGGCCTCAAATATGCCCAGCCCAAATGGAGCGCGAACATCGCCGCCTTCCGGCAGGAATTCAAGAATTTCCAGCTCAACACCTTCAACGGCACCAGCTTCGTTGTCCAGAACATCAATGGCTGCGACAGCGCGCTCAGCGCCACGCGCACTTGCGACAGCGGCGATGTCGGCCCCGGCCTCATCAGCCAGGGCGTGGAGCTGGAATTGTCGGCGACGCCGGCGCGCAATGTCCGCATTTCGGGCGGCCTCACTTATGCGCGCGCCAAATTCGCCGACCGGCTGGTGGGCAGCGGCGACGGCAGCGTGCCGCTCGATCCCGCGCTGTTCCTGCTGCCCGGGTCGATCAACTCCAACGCCCCGCAACTGGTCACCACCGCCAGCGCCGCCTGGACCCCCGACATCGGCTCCAGCGGCCTCTCCGCGCTCTTCTATGTCGATGGCCGCATGACCAGCGACTATAATACGGGCTCGGACCTCTTCCCCGAAAAGCGGCAGGACGGCTATGCCATCGTCAATGCCCGCGTCGGCATCCGGGGCCGGGACCAGCGCTGGGCGATCGAATTTTGGGGCCAGAATATCTTCAACCAGGATTATACCCAGGTCGCCTTCTCCAGCCCGCTCCAGTCGAGCAGCCCGGCGACATCGACCACCGGCCAGTTCGCTGGCGGCGCGCCGATGGCGAACCAGCTGATCTCGGCCTATCTCGCCGAACCGCGCACCTATGGCATCACCCTGCGCGGCAGTTTCTAGGACAAGCGCGCCTTCCTCCCCTGAAAAGGGGGAGGGGGCTGGCCGGAGAGGCGTCATCCCATCGTGATGGGGACGCCCCTCCCCACCATGTCGCGCGAGCGCCTCTGCAAAGAGGGGGGCCGCTACGACCCGCCGCTGTTCCGGATCATCCCGCGTCCGCTTGCCGGCACCGGTCGGGCTGGCGCTGGGCGCTCGCCGAACAGGGCGGTGCCCACGCGAATATCGGTCGCGCCCAGCATGATCGCCGTTTCATAATCGCCCGACATGCCCATCGACAGGCGCGGCAGCCCTTCCTCGCGCGCCATCTTGGCCAGCAGCGCGAAGAAGGGGGCGGGCTCCACATCGGCGGGCGGCACGCACATCAGGCCCAGCAGCGGAATGTCGGCGTCGCGCGCCGCCGCGATCAGCGCGGGCGTCTGCGCGATCGGGCATCCGCCCTTCTGCTCCTCCGCGCCGATATTGACCTGGATGAAGCAGGGCACGCGCTTGCCCGCCGCGTCCATCGCCCGGGCCAGCGCGGTCAGCAGCGACGGGCGGTCCAGTCCATGGATCACGTCGAACAAAGCGACCGCCTCGGCCGCCTTGTTGGATTGCAGCTGTCCCACCAGGTGCAGCGCGATGTCACCCTGTTCCTCGCGCAGCGCCGGCCATTTCTGCTGGCTTTCCTGCACGCGATTCTCGCCGAAGACGCGCTGCCCCGCGGCGATCAGCGGGCGGATCGCGTCGGCGTCCTGAGTCTTGGACACGGCGATCAGGCGGATGTCGTCGGCGCGGCGGTCGGTCAGGCGGGCGGCGCGGTCCATGGCGTCGCGCACGGCGGCCAGCCGCTGGGCGGCCGGGTCGGCGGGGATGCTGGCGGTCGTCATGCGCGCTGCTATAGGGATGGCCATGCACCGCCGCCACCGCAAAACGCTGCCCGGCCTCTGGCTGATGACCGACGAGCGGGTGTCCGATGATCGGTTGCTGGCGGCGGCGCGGGCCCTGCCCCGGGGCCGGGCGGGCATCATCCTGCGCCATTATCGCACGCCGCCCGCGCAGCGGCGCGCCCTGTTCGACGCCCTGCGCGCCATCGCCCGGCGGCGCCGATTGCTGCTGCTGCTGGCGGGCCCGGCGCAGGCGGCCGCCGCCTGGCGCGCCGATGGCTGGCATGGCCGCGATACGCGCCGCGCCGCCCGGCCGCTGCTGCACAGCGCCCCGGTGCATGACCGGCGGGAAATCCGGGCGGCGCAGCGCGCGGGCGCGGACCTGCTCTTCCTCTCGCCGCTCTTCCCCACCCGCTCCCATCCCGGCGCGCCGGCGCTCGGCCGCGCCCGCTTCGCGGCGCTGGCGCGCGGGGCGCGCCCGCCGGTGATCGCGCTGGGCGGCGTGCGCGCGGAGCAGGCGCGCGGTCTCGCCCTGATCGGCGCTTCGGGCTGGGCGGCGATCGACGGGCTGACGCGAAACTGAGGCGCGACGCCCGCGCGCGGCCATAAACTTGCGCGCGCGACCGATTTCGCATTGCATTGCAACAGGGCGTGGCGTTTGATCGCGCCATGCTCAAGGCCGCGCTGCATCACCTCACCTCCTACCGCTACAGCCGGCCGATCCGGCTCGGTCCCCAGGTCATCCGGCTGCGCCCCGCGCCGCACAGCCGCACCAAAATCCCCAATTACGCGCTGAAGATCGAGCCTGCCGGCCATTTCCTCAACTGGCAGCAGGATCCACACGGCAACTGGCTGGCGCGCGTCGTCTTTCCCGATCCGGTCGATCATTTCTCGATCGAGGTCGACCTGCTCGCCGATCTCGACATCATCAATCCCTTCGACTTCTTCGTGGAGCCTTATGCGGAGGACTATCCCTTCGCCTATGACGACCAGCTGAAGACCGACCTTGCCGCCTATTTCGACGTGGAGGATCAGGGGCCGCTGTTCGACGGGCTGGTCGCCGACCATGCCGGCCATCAGGGCCGCACCGTCGATTTCCTGGTGGAGGTCAATCGCCGCCTGCAAAGCCAGGTCGGCTATGTCATCCGCATGGAAACGGGGGTGCAGAGCCCGGAGGAAACGCTGGCGATCGGCACCGGCTCCTGCCGCGATTCGGCCTGGCTGCTGGTCCAGCTGCTGCGCCGGCTGGGCTTTGCTGCCCGCTTCGTCTCGGGCTATTCGATCCAGCTCGTTGCCGACGTCGAACCGCTCGAAGGGCCGCGGGGCGTCACCCAGGACGTGGTCGACCTGCACGCCTGGGCGGAGGCCTATGTGCCGGGTGCCGGCTGGGTCGCGCTCGACGCCACCAGCGGCATGTTCGCGGGCGAAGGCCATATCCCGCTCTGCGCCACCCCCCATTATCGCTCGGCCGCGCCGATCAGCGGCATGGCCGAACCGGCGGAGGTGGATTTCCACTTCGAAATGCAGCTCCGCCGCATCGCCGAAGCGGTGCGCATCACCAAGCCTTTCACCGACACGCGCTGGGACGCGCTGATGGCGCTGGGGGCAAAGGTCGATGCCGACCTCCACGATCAGGACGTGCGCCTCACCATCGGCGGAGAACCGACCTTCGTCGCGGAGCGGGGCGGGGAAGCGGGCGAATGGAATGGCGATGCCGTCGGCCCGACCAAGGCGGGCTATGCCGACCGGCTGATCCGCACGCTGCGCGCCGACTTCGCACCCGGCGGCCTGCTTCACCATGGCCAGGGCAAATGGTATCCGGGCGAAAGCCTGCCGCGCTGGGCCTATGCCGTCTATTGGCGCCAGGACGGCGTTCCGCTCTGGCGCGACGAAGGGCTGATCGCGACCGACATCGCGCCGGACGGCGCCCGCGCCATCACCCCCGACGACGCGCAGCGCTTCCTGGCGGCGATGGCGAGCAATATGGGCTTTTCCGCTGACTATACCCATCCGGTCTATGAGGATCCGGCGGTCTGGGCGGTCAAGGAAGCCGAACTGCCGGTCAACACCGACCCCACCGACCCCCAGATCAGCGACCCCGAAGCGCGCGCCCGCATGGTGCGCGCGTTCGAGCGCGGGCTGGACCAGCCGGTCGGCTATGTGCTGCCGGTGCAGCGCTGGCAGCAGAAGGTGGAAACCCCGCGCTGGCAGAGCGAGATCTGGCAGCTGCGGCGCGGCAGGCTGTTCGCCGTGCCCGGCGATTCGGCGCTTGGCTATCGCTTGCCGCTGGGCTCGCTGCCCCATGTGCCGGAGGCGGAATATCCCTATATCCACCCGCGCGACACCAGCGAGCCGCGCGGGCCGCTGGCCGACTATCGCGCGCAGGTGAGCGAGGCGGCGAGCCATGAGGAGGCGCAGCGGGTCCAGCGCGTCGGCGATGTCGAAGGCGGCGCCGCGCCGCAGGAGCGTGTCGAGCAGGTGATGATCGAGGGCGCGGTGCGCACCGCCGTCACGGTCGAACCGCATGGCCATTATCTGTCCGTCTTCCTGCCCCCGGTCCGCGCGCTGGAGGATTATCTGGAACTGATCGCGCAGGTGGAGGCAGTGGCCGAAGCGACTCGCATCCCGGTGCGGATCGAAGGCTATGCCCCGCCGCCCGACCCCCGGCTTCAGGTCATGAAGGCGACGCCCGACCCCGGCGTCATAGAGGTGAATGTCCATCCCGCTGCCAGCTGGGACGAAACGGTGGCGATCACCGAACGGCTCTACGCCGCGGCGCGCGAATGCCAGCTGACCGCCGACAAGTTCATGATCGACGGCCGCTCCATCGGCACCGGGGGCGGCAATCATATCGTGCTGGGCGGGCCCAGCCTCAACGATTCGCCCTTCATCCGCCGGCCGGATCTGCTCAAGAGCTTCGTCCTCTACTGGCAGCGCCATCCCTCGCTTTCCTATCTCTTCTCGGGCCTGTTCATCGGCCCGACCAGCCAGGCCCCGCGCATCGACGAAGCGCGGCATGACGGGCTGTACGAACTGGAAATCGCGCTGGCGCAGGTGCCCGATCCTACGCGCAGCGGCGAAGACAGCCTGCCGCCGCCCTGGCTGGTCGACCGGCTGTTCCGCAACCTGCTGGTCGACGTCACCGGCAACACGCATCGCACCGAAATCTGCATCGACAAGATGTTCTCGCCCGACGGGCCGACCGGACGCCTCGGCCTGCTCGAATTTCGCGGCTTCGAAATGCCGCCCGAAGCGCGGATGAGCCTGGCCCAGCAATTGCTGCTGCGCGCGCTCACCGCCTGGTTCTGGCGCCAGCCGCAACAGGGCGGCTTCGTGCGCTGGGGCACGGCGCTGCACGACCGGTTCATGCTGCCCCATTTCGTTTGGGCCGATTTCCTGGAGGTTCTCTCCGACCTGCGCGCCGCCGGCTATGATTTCGACCCCCACTGGTTCGAAGCGCAGCGCCAGTTCCGTTTCCCCGTCCATGGTCAGGTGGACGCCGGCGGCGTCGGCCTTGAAATCACCCATGCGCTCGAACCCTGGAATGTGCTCGGCGAAACCGGCGCGATCGGCGGCACGGTGCGCTATGTCGATTCCTCGACCGAGCGGCTGCAGGTGCGCGCCACCGGCCTGGTCGCGGGGCGCCATGTCGTCGCCTGCAACGGCCGCCGCGTGCCGATGACGCCGACGGCGGTGCCGGGCGAGGCAGTGGGCGGCGTGCGCTACAAGGCCTGGGCGCCGGCCAATTGCCTCCACCCCAATCTGCCGGCCAATGCGCCGCTCACCTTCGACATTTTCGACAGCTGGAGCGGCCGGTCGCTGGGCGGCTGCGTCTATCATGTCGCGCATCCCGGCGGGCGCAACTATGACACGCTGCCGGTCAACGCCTATGAAGCGGAATCGCGGCGCAAGGCGCGGTTCCAGGATCATGGCCACACCCCCGGCCCGGTCGACATGCCGCCCGCCGAAATGCCCGGCGAATTTCCGATGACGCTCGATCTGCGGTTCCGGCACCCCGGCGCGTGATGGAGGAGGACAGTCGCCCTCACGCCGGCGCGCCGCAAGCGCGGAAAAGGTGAGGGGCGCCGCGTGGACACCGATATTCGCTCAGGCTGGGCCGACGCCTATCTCGCCGCCGCGCCGCAGGGGGATCTGTTCGCCGACGCCTCGCCCGACATGGCGGCTCACTGGCGCACGATGCTCGACCGGCTCTCGTCTCAGGCGAAGGGCGATCCCGCGACGCTTGCCGACCATGTCGCGCGCCAGGCGGCGGACCTCGGCCTCGCCTTCCGCCTGACCGGCGACGAACAGGAACGCGCCTGGCCCCTGGGCCCCCTGCCTTTGCTGATCGGCGCGGCCGAATGGCGGCATATCGAAACCGGCTTGGTCCAGCGCGCGGACCTGCTGGAACGGATCGTCAGCGACATCTATTCCACCCAGTCGCTGGTGCGCGATGGCAAGCTGCCGGCCAGCGTCGTCACCGGCAGCCCGCATTATTGGCGCGTGATGACCGGCACGGCCCCGCCGCGCGGCCATTTCCTCCATTTCTACGCCGCCGACATCGGGCGCGGGCCGGGCGGCGAATGGCGCGTGCTGGCCGATCGCGTGCGCACGCCCGTGGGCGTGGGCTATGCGCTCGAAAACCGGCTCGCTTTCTCGCGCGCCACCGGCGACCTGCTAGGCGCGATGAACACGCGGCGGCTCGCGCCCTTCTTTTCCGACCTGCGGCGGGGCCTCGCCGCCGACTGCGCCCGATCGGACCCGCGCATCGGCCTGCTGACCCCCGGCCGCTTCAACCAGAGCTATGCCGAACAGGCGCATCTCGCCCGCTATCTCGGCCTGATGCTGGTCGAAGGCGACGACCTGATCGTGTCGGAAGGCCGCCTGTTCGTGCGCACCATCCAGGGGCTGAAGCGCGTCGATGGCCTGTGGCGCTGGATGGACAGCCGCTTCCTCGATCCGCTCGCCTTCGACGGCCAGTCGCGGATCGGCGTCGCCGACCTGTATGACGCCTGCGCGCGCGGCGGGCTGATGGTCAGCAACTGGCCGGGCGCGGGCGTCATCGAATCGCGGGCGCTCGCCGCCTTCCTGCCGCAACTGGCGCGCGCGGTGCTGGGCGCCGACCTCATCCTCCCCAATATCGCCACCTGGTGGTGCGGCCAGCCGCGCGAGCGCGACCATGTGCGCGCCCGGCTCGACGCGCTGGTGCTCGGCTCCGCCTTCGACCAGCCGGTCGCGGGCCTGCCCGAAACGCCGTTCCTGCCCGGCGCATCGCTGCAGGGGGACAGCCGCGCCGCGCTGCTGGCGGCGCTCGATCAGCGGCCGATGGATTATGTCGGCCAGGAAATGGTGAAGCTTTCCACCACCCCGGCGGTAATCGACGGGCGGCTGACGCCGCTGCCCTTCACCCTGCGCATCTTCGTCGCGCGCGACGGATCGGGCCAGTGGCGCGTCATGCCCGGCGCCTTCGCGCGTCTCGCCGCCCATGGCGACATTCGCGCTGCGCTGATGGGCCGGGGCGACATGTCCGCCGACATGTGCGTCATCGACGCCCGGCCCGTGCCCGCCGACAGCCTGCTGGGCGGCGGCGCGCCGGCGATCCGGCGGATCGGCGGCATGTTGCCGGCCAAGGCGGCGGACAATCTCTTCTGGCTCGGTCGCTACATCGAACGCGCCGAAATGACGCTGCGGCTGATCCGCGCTATCGCTGGCGGCTCGATCGAGGCCGATCTTGGCCCCTCGCTCGCCAGCCCGACCATGGGCCGGCTGGTCGGCCTGCTCGCCGCCTGGGGCGCAGTGCCCGCCGGCGCCGGCTCCGCGCAGGCGGCGGTCGGCCCCCTCTGCGCCGTCGCGCTCGGCGATGCGCAGCAGCCCGGCAGCGTCCGCGCGCTGATGGCGACGGTCGCCAATATCGGCGAAGGGCTGCGCGACCGGCTGGCAAGCGATGTCTGGCGGCTGGTCCGCATGCCGCTGCCCGGCTTCGACGGCGCGGTGACCGAAACGCTGCTCGACGCCTCGTCCCGGATGATCGACCGGATTAGCGCGCTGTCGGGCCTGGCGGCGGAAAACATGGGGCGCGGCGATGGCTGGCGCTTCCACGACATGGGGCGCCGGCTGGAGCGCGCCATCCATGGCTGCCGCCTCATCGCCCTGTTCGCCGGCGACCAGGCGTCGGACGACGACCTGACCGTGCTGCTTGACCTCATGGACAGCCAGATCAGCTATCGCACGCGCTATCTGACCGGCCCCGCGCTCGCCCCGGTGCGCGACCTGCTCGCGCTGGAGCCGGTCAATCCGCGCGCGCTCGCCTGGCAGGCGCAGCGCCTTGCCGATCATGTCGCCGCCCTGCCGACGCTGCGCGCCGACGGGCTGCCCGAAGAGCCGCGCCGCATCGCCGGCGCGCTGGCCGCGCAGCTCGCGCCGCTCACCGGCGACATGCTGACCATGGCCGACATTGCCGCCGCCGAAACGCGGCTGCTCGCCCTGTCCGATGCCATCGGCCAGCGCTATTTCCTGCAATTGCGCAAGACGCAGAGCGCGGACATTCTGGCATGATCTACCATGTCCGCCATCGCACCATCCTGCGCTACGCCGCGCCGGTGCGGCTGGCGCGGTTTAACCTGCGGCTGAAGCCCGCGCCCTGGCCGGGCCAGTGGACGTCCGACTATGAACTGCTGGTCGATCCCGCGCCCACCATCGTCGAATCGCGCCCGGGCGGCTGGCCGGTTCAGGTCGCGCGGCTGGTGATCGAAAGCCCGATCCGGCAGCTCAGCATCGAAAGCCGCTTCCGCGCGGGGGTGCAGGGCGGGGCGATCACGCCCCAGCTCGACGATCCAACGATCGGCGCGGTGGCGCGCGCCGCGCTGACGGATCGCACCATGGGCCCGCCCTCTCATTATCTCTACGCCGGGGCGCGCACGCCAATGCTGGCGCAGATCGGCGACTGGACGCGCGCGGCGCTGGATCCCGATCGGCCGATCGTCGCCGCCGCGCTCGACCTCGCGCTGCGGATCCAGGCGGACTTCGCCTATCGCACCGGCGTCACCGATGCCGACACGCCCGTCGCCGACGCCTTCGCCGCGCGCCATGGCGTGTGCCAGGATTTCGCCCATGTGATGGTGATCGCGCTGCGCCTCGCTGGCCTCCCCGCCGCCTATGTCAGCGGCTATCTGCGCACCCTGCCGCCGCCCGGCATGCCGCGCCTGGTCGGGGCCGACGCCATGCATGCCTGGGTCATGCTCTGGTGCGGACCGACGCGCGGCTGGATCGGCTTTGATCCCACCAATGGCTGCATCGCGGGCGACGGGCATCTCTTCGTCGCCATGGGCCGCGACTATGCCGATGTCGCGCCGATGGACGGGCTGTTCGTCGGCGGCGCGGGCCAGAGCCTGTCGGTGATGGTCGATGTCGCGCCGCAGGAGGAGCCGGCGTTCAGCGCACCGGCGTGAAGAGCAGCGGCATGCCCGTGCGCGGCCGGATCGTCAGCCGGCTGATCGGCTCGGGCTTGAAGCCGGCGGGCACGGCGATGGCGAAGCGGCGCACGACGCTGGCGATCACCGTCATCACTTCCTGCTGGGCAAAGCCTGCGCCCACGCACACGCGCGGGCCGCGGCCGAAGGGGAACCAGGCCTGCTTGGCCATCTCGGCATTGGCCGGATCGTCGAACCGGTCGGGATCGAACGCATGGGGGCAGGCCCAATTATCCTTGTTGCGCTGCGTCAGCCAGGGCGCGACCACCAGCATCGCCCCCGGCTCCAGATGCTTGTCGCGCATGTCCATGGGACAGGTGACCTCGCGCGGCAGGAAGGATACTGGCGGGTAGAGGCGCAGCGTCTCCTTGAAGATGTTGCGCACCTGGCTCATCTCCTTGAGTATCGCGCCGCTGAGCGCCGCCTCGCCCGCGACGCCGCGCACCTCGGCGCGCACCCGGTCCTGGATATGTGCGCACTCGGCCAGCATGTAGAGCGCCCAGGTCATGGTGCTGGCCGATGTCTCATGACCGGCCAGGAAGATGGTCGACACCTGCTCCATCACCTGGTCGCAGGTGAAAGGCGCGCCGGTTTCGGGATGCTTCGCCTCGATCAGCGATTGCAGGATGTCGCGCGTCCCCGCTTCGCCGCGCATATGATAGCCTGCATAGCGCGCCTCGACGATCGGGCGGAACACGTTATGGATGGCGCGCGCGGGGCCGTGCGATCGTGTCTCGAACCAGCCGGCGGGCAGGCCGTAGAGCCGCAGCATGGAGGCGCTGTGCGCCAGCCGCTGGAACCGGCCGAAGGCGCTGTGGATGATGTTCGACCGTTCGGCGTCCAGCGTCTGGCTGAACAAGGTGCGGAATATGATGTCGGCCGCGACATGCGTCATCATGGGATCGATGTCGACCGGGCCGCCATCCTGTGCCGCCGCCGCGATGCGGGCGACCAGATCGTCCACCGCGGCGACCATCAGCGGCATGGACCGGCCGAGCGCGGTATGGGCGAAGGCGGGATTGACCATCGCCCGCTGGCTTTCCCAATCCGCGCCATTGGCGGAAAAGACCGAATTGCCGATCAGCGGATCGAGGTTGCGGACCAGTTCGCTATGCTTGGGATAGGCGGTGCCGCCGCGCAGGATCGTGTCGACCAGCGGCAGTTCGTTGGCGATATACATGGTCCGGCCCGGCAGGCGGATCTCGCCCATCTTCATCGTATAGCTCTTGTCGAACAGGACGTGGATCCAGCTATGCCAACCGCGCAGGAACCGCTTCACCAGGCCGCGCTTGCTGCGGGGCGGGCGGGGATAGGGCGGGGTGAAAAGATCGGTCACGGGATCGTCCTGAAGGCGGCGACGGCGTCGTCCACGGTGCGGCGGCCTGCGGTCAGGCTGATGAAGTCGATCGGCGACAGCCGGTCGCCCACCCGCAGATAATCGAAATGCGCCTCATATTTGTTCGACCAGCCGCCATGATAATTTTGCGGTTCGTAGAACAGGTGGAAGCGCGGCGACAGCATGTCCACCCGTGCCGCATGTTGATCGGCGACCAGGCGGAACGGGTTGACGTTGTGATAGGCCGCGCCGTCGGGCGGCGAACTTATGTCGACATAGCGGAACGGCTGGTCGGCCAGCGCGCGCAGATCGTCATGATACCAGCGCGCGTCGCGGCGCAGGCCGATGACCGGCACCACCTGCCCCAGCCCCAGCATCACGAACCGCTCGGGCAGCGCGCCGCCGCGCAGGGCGATCAGCCGGCGCAGCACTCGCATGCCCAGGATCGTGCCGGCGCTGTGGGTGACGAACTGCACCTCGTCCCAGTCGCCATCCAGCTCCGCCGCGATCCGACCCGCAAACGCGTCGATCCGCGCGTCCAGCGCCTCGCCCGGCCCCTTCGCCGCCAGCGCGCCATGATAGGTCATGAACCGCAGCAGCCAGGGCACGACCAGCTTGGCGAGGATGCGGCCCGACACCAATGCGCTCACCCCGACGCCGACCAGCGCCGCCGCCCACCAAGGGATCAGCAGCGACAGGATCAGCGCGGGGACAAGCGCCAGCAGCAGCGGGATGAGGATGGCCAGCAGCGGCGGGTAGAGGATGGTGATGACCGGCCCCTTGCGCAGCCGCCGCATCCGCAGGAAATCCATGTGCCGCGCATGCCCCGCATAGGCCCGCGCCGACCGGACCGCCAGGTTCAGGGGATTGCGGATCCACACCTTGCCGATCAGGTCTTCCCAGCGCAGATATTCATAATCGGTCTCGACCCCCGCGGTCGCATTGCCGACCGTCCAGCGCGCCGACACCGCCGCGCCCGCCGGCCCCGCCTGCCGCCCGCTTATCTCGATGGCCTCGCTCGTCAGCGCGGCGTAGCGCGCCGCCTGCTCGCGATAGAGCTGATGGTAGAAACGGACGCCGCGCGGATCGAAACCGCCGAGATAGAAGACTTTGCGCTTGAACTTTTCCAACACCGCCGCCCTAATCGGGGCATGAGCACGCCCGAACGCGATTACTGCTATTTCATCGACCACCGGAAATACAACCGCAATGTCGGCTGCCGGCGTCATGACAATCTCTATGGCATCAATGGCGGCGGCGGCGAGCGCGACCGCTGGCGCGCCGACATGGAATTCTACCGTCATATGAAGGCCAATGGCGATCCGATGGCGCTGCCTTCGCTGCTCGCCTGTCTCGCCTTCGGCTGGTTCTGCTGGAATTATCATCCGGGCAAGGGGCTGTGGCGCGGGCAATTGTTGCGCCGCTTCGCCAAAGCGCCCAAATGACGGGCATGAGCGATACCAAGCATGTGCGCGTCGGCCCGGTCACGATCGGGAACGACCTGCCTTTCGTCCTGATTTCCGGGCCCTGCCAGATCGAAAGCCGCGACCATGCGCTGTTCATGGCCGACGCGCTGGCGAAGGCGGCGGCGGGCGCTGGCGTGCCCTTCATCTTCAAGAGCAGCTTCGACAAGGCCAACCGCACCTCCGTCTCGGGCAAGCGCGGCGTCGGCATCGACGCGGGCCTCGCCATCCTGGCCGACGTGAAGGCGGCGCTCGGCTGCCCAGTGCTCACCGACATCCATGGTCCCGACCAGGTGGAGGCGGCGGCGCAGGCGGTGGACATTCTCCAGATCCCCGCCTTCCTTTGCCGCCAGACCGACCTGCTGCTCGCGGCGGGGCGCAGCGGCGCGGTCATCAACGTCAAGAAGGGGCAGTTTCTCGCGCCCTGGGACATGGCGGCGGTGGCGCAGAAGGTCGCGTCGACCGGCAATGAGCGCATTTTGCTGACCGAACGCGGCGCCAGCTTCGGCTACAACACGCTGGTCAGCGACATGCGCGCGCTGCCGGTCATGGCGCAGACCGGCTACCCGGTCGTGTTCGACGCCACCCATTCGGTGCAGCAGCCCGGCGGGCTGGGCTCGGCATCGGGCGGCCAGCGCGAATTCGCGCCGCTGCTCGCTCGCAGCGCGGTCGCGGCTGGGGTCGCGGCGATCTTCGCCGAAGCGCATGACGATCCCGACCATGCGCCCTCCGACGGCCCGGTCATGCTGCCGCTCGACTGGGTCGGCCCGATGCTCACGACGCTCAGGGCGATCGACGCCGTGGTAAAAGGCTGACATTTAGTTAGCTAACTAACTAAATGTCAGCTGTTTTTGCGGATGTGTCGGTTTCGCTGTCCGGAAAAGGGCGCGGCTTTCAGGGGCGAGTCTGCCCCGTCCCCCGCACGATCCACTTATAGGTGGTGAGCCCTTCCAGCGCGACCGGCCCGCGCGCGTGCAGCCGCCCGGTGGAAATGCCGATCTCGGCCCCCAGCCCGAACTCCCCGCCATCGGCGAACTGGGTCGACGCGTTCCACATGACGATGGCGCTGTCGACCGCGTTCAGGAAATGCTCGGCCCGGGCTGCGTCCTCGGTGATGATCGCGTCGGTATGGTGGCTGGCATGGGCGGCGATATGGGCGATCGCCTCCTCCACGCCCTCGACCATCCGGATCGACACGATCGCGTCGAGATATTCGGTGTCCCAGTCCGCCTCCTCGGCCGCCGTCACCTGCGCGTCCATGGCCTGCACTGCCGCATCGCCGCGCACTTCGCACTTCGCCTCGATCAGCGCGCGCACCAGCGCCGGCGCCTGGGGATAGGCCCGGTCGATCAGCACCGTTTCGGTCGACCCGCATATACCGGTGCGGCGCATCTTGGCGTTGACCACCAGCCGTTCGGCCATGGCGGGATCGGCCGCGCCATCGACATAGCTGTGATTGATCCCGTCCAGATGCGCGAGCACGGGCACCCGCGCTTCCTCCTGCACCCGCGCGACCAGGCTCTTGCCGCCGCGCGGCACGATCAGGTCGACATATTCGGCCGCCTTCAGCAGCGCGCCCACCGCGGCCCGATCGGTCGTGGGCACCAGCTGCACCACGTCGGCCGGCAGGCCCGCCGCGACGATCCCCTCCAGCATCGCGGCGTGGATGGCGCGGTTGCTCTCCTTCGCCTCGCTGCCCCCGCGCAGGATCACCGCATTGCCCGCGCGCAGGCAGAGCGCGGCCGCATCCGCCGTCACATTGGGCCGGCTTTCGTAGATGATGCCGATCACGCCCAGGGGCACCCGCACTCGCGACAGCTCCAGCCCGTTGGGGCGGACCTGCGTGTCGATCACGCTGCCCAGCGGATTGGTGAGCGACGCGACCTGCTCCACCCCGGCCGCCGCGCCGGCGATCCGGTCCTCGTCCAGCTTCAGCCGATCGAGCATCGCTGCCGACAGGCCGCTGGCCGCGGCATTCTCCATGTCGCGCGCATTGGCGGCGATGATCGCCGGCGCCTGGTCCCGCAGCGCCTGGGCCGCGCGGCGCAGCGCATCGGCCTTCTGCGCGTCGCTCGCCTGCGCGATCGCCGCCGCGGCGCGCCGCGCCCGCGCGCCCATGGTCGCGATCAGCATTTCGGGGGTCTGCGTCAGGTCGTTCATCACGCGTCTCGCCATCCAGTCGGGCGGCGGCTTAGCATGAAAGAAGGGGAAGCCAAAGGCCGGCGGCCGGACCATGGGTCGCATATGATCCGGCTGCCGACAGACAGCAAAGCTGTCCCGCCGACTCATTTATGGGATACTCCGCCGCGGCGCATACCCCAAAGGCGGTAGGCCGCCTATTTTCGCTGCGTCACTGGGCGATCAGGCCGACCAGCCGCACCAGCTGCGCCTCCCGTCCGCAGCCCGTCTTGTCATAGATGCTGCGCAGCTGGACCTTCAGCGTCTCGGCGGTCACGCCACGCGCGGCGGCGACCTGCTGCCGGCTCTGCCCGGCGGCGAGCCGCACCGCGATGTCGGCCTCCGCCGGGGTCAGGCAAAATGTGCGGATCAGCGTCTGGGCGTGGCGGTCGGTGGGCGCGCCGGTGCGCGCGACGATGATCCCGCGCGGGGCAAAGGGCAGCGCCCAGGGACGGGCGGGCAGGGGATAGGCTTCGACCAGCAAGGTGACGCCGCCCTCCTCGTCGGTCAGCATCACCGGGTCGGCGGCGCGCGCCGGCGGACTGATCACGCTGCGCACCGCCCGCATCAGCGCGCGGCTGTCCTCGGCCCGCGCGCACGCCAGCCAGCCATCGCGCAGGCGGAGCGGCCCCGCCGACAGCAGCGCCTGCGCCGCCGGGGTCATGCCGCCCACCCGGCCGGCCGCATCCACCAGCCAGCAGGCGCGATCCATCGCCTCGAACGTGCCGGTCAGCAGCGCGAATCCCTGCTGCTCGATCGCCTGCTGCAACCGCACGGCGGCGCGGGCATGGCCGGCGATCTGGCCAAACAAATCGCGCTGCTCCTGCGTCGTGCGGCCATCCTCCGCCGCGCGCAGCAGCGCCAGCCCGATCATCCCGCCGCGATCGCTGTGCAGCCGCGTCTGACAACCGTCGAATATGTCGAAATCGGCGCACAGGTCGAGATAGTCGTCGCTGCGCAGCCTGCGACGCGCCACGTCATAATGCGCCTCGTGCACGATCCCCGCGCGATCCTGCATCAGGTCCGCGGCGACGCGATAATTGAGGTCGGGCGCTGCCTGATCGATCGCGCCGCTCGCGGCGATGATGGCGGGGTCGACATCGCTGATCCAGTTGAAGGCGGCGCCGCCCGGGCCAAAGCCGATCATCTGCCCATGGCGCGATCCGGTCGCCTGCGCCATGGCGCGGATCGCCGCATCCCACAGGTGCGGCTCCAGCGCGGCGCCCAGGAAAAGCTCCGACCATTGCGCATCGCTTCTGGCTGCGGCCGCCATCGCACGATCCCCCATATCCCCCGACTTTCGTCCCTCACATGAGAAACCAAGTCAATGGATATGGCGTCGGTGCGGGGTCAGCGCTCCGCAGGGCTGATCTGGATCAGCCTTCAGGCGGCCTGGGCCAGCGCCTGGTCGCCAGCCGCGCGGATGACTCGGCACGGCGGGATGTTGCGCCATTCGAGTCGTTCGCTGATCGCGCCGAACAGCGGCGTCAGCAGGCGCAGCACATAGCGCGAATATTGGTAGATCAGGAATTCCCCGCCCGGCCGCAAAGCCGCGCGCGTCTCGGCGCAGATTGCCGCGCCCACGCCATCGGGCAGGGTCGAGAAGGGCAGGCCCGACAGGACATAATCCGCCTGCTGATGGCCTGCCTCGCGGATGAAGCGCCGCACATCGACGGCCGATCCATGCACCACACGCAGCCGGGGATCATCGATCTGCGCGTCGAGCCAGGCGACGAAGTCGAGATTGAGATCGATCGCGATCAGCGTCGCATCGGGATGCATCCGCTCCAGGATCGGGCGGGTGAAAGTGCCGACGCCCGGCCCATATTCCACGAACAGCCGCGCCCGCTCCCAATCCACCGGCTCCAGCACCGCGTCGACCAGGGTGCGCGACGACGGGATGACCGAACCGATCATGCCGGGATGCTTGAGGAACTGGCGGAAGAAGATGCGCCATTGGGTGAGGAAGGAGCCACTGCCGGCGCGCCGCGAACTTTTCTTATGCTTGTCCTTGAACGGAAGGGACGCCATCAAAACCGCCTGTCTGTCTTATTCATATCGGCCTCGCAAAATCGGAGTCCGCTGGCAAGCGGCTTTGCGGGTCATGGGGCGGCAACGCGTGGACGGCGGATGGGTTCAATCCGCCGTCCCTGCCGGGTTTCAGCGCTCGCGTGCCCGCAACATGCCCGGCGACACGAAGCCGATCGGGTCCAGCTGCATCGCGCTTTGCTTCAGCGTCGCCTGGATCTGCTCATATTCGCGCTCCATCTCGGGCGTGACCGATGCGCGGGTTTCCTCCAGCGCCGCCTCGAAATGCGCCATGGTGACGGCATCGACGCTGAGCGACTGGCGCAGCGCGATCAGGCCGGCCCGGCGCGACAGATCCTCCAGGTCCGCGCCGGTGAACCGCTCGGTGCGGCTGGCGAGCGCGTCCAGGTCGACATCTTCGGCCAGCGGCATCTTGCGCGTATGGATGTCCAGAATGCGGCGGCGCCCCGCTTCCTCGGGCACCGGCACATAGATAAGCTCGTCGAACCGACCGGGCCGCAGCAGCGCAGGATCGACCAGGTTCGGCCGATTGGTCGCGCCGATCACCACGACCGACTGCAGCTCCTCCAGCCCGTCCATCTCGGCCAGGATGGTGTTGACCACGCGCTCGGTCACCGCCGGCTCGCCCAGTCCACCGCCGCGCGCAGGCACCAGGCTGTCCAGCTCGTCGATGAAGATGACCGTGGGCGCCACCTGCCGCGCGCGGGCGAAGAGGCGGGCAATCTGCTGCTCGCTCTCGCCATACCATTTGCTCAGCAGGTCGCTCGACTTGGTGGCGATGAAATTGGCCTGCGCCTCGCGCGCGACCGCTTTCGCCAGCAGCGTCTTGCCCGTGCCCGGCGGGCCGTAGAGCAGGAAGCCCTTGGCCGGCCGGATGCCGATCCGGCGGAAGGCGTCGGGGTCCTTGAGCGGCAGCTCCACCCCTTCTTTCAGGCGCATCTGCGCATCGTCCAGCCCGCCAATGTCGGCCCATCCGATATTGGGCGCCTGCACCATCACCTCGCGCATCGCCGAAGGCTGGACCCGCTTGATCGCGGACATGAAGTCCTCGCGCGTCACCGAAAGCTCCTCCAGCACGTCGGGCGGGATCGTCCCTTCCTCCAGGTTGAGCCGCGGCATGAAGCGGCGCACCGCCTCGATCGCCGCTTCGCGCGTGAGCGCCGCCAGGTCCGCACCGACAAAGCCATAGGTCATGCGCGCCAGTTCGCTCAGGTCCACCCGGTCGCCCAGCGGCATGCCGCGAGTGTGGATGCCCAAGATTTCGCGCCGACCGCGTTCGTCCGGCACGCCCACGACGATCTCGCGGTCGAAGCGGCCGGGCCGGCGCAGCGCCTCGTCGATCGCCTCGGGCCGGTTGGTGGCGGCGATGACGACCAGATTGGTGCGCGGCTCCAGCCCGTCCATCAGCGTCAGCAATTGCGCGACCAGACGCTTTTCCGTCTCGCCGGTCACATTGCCGCGCTTGGGCGCGATCGAATCGATCTCGTCGATGAACAGGATCGAAGGCGCGGCCTTGGCCGCTTCCTCGAAAATCTCGCGCAGCTTCTTTTCCGACTCGCCATAGGCCGAACCCATGATCTCCGGGCCGTTGATCAGGAAGAATTCGGCTTCCGATTCATTGGCGACGGCGCGGGCGAGGCGCGTCTTGCCGGTGCCCGGCGGGCCATGCAGCAGCACGCCCTTGGGCGGATCGACGCCCAGCCGCTCGAACAGTTCGGGATAGCGCAGCGGCAACTCGACCATCTCGCGCAGCTGATCGATCGTCTCGGCCATGCCGCCGACATCGTCATAGGTGACGTCGGCCCGGCGGGATTCGCGCGGCTCCTCATATTCGGCGCGCAGCTCCACCTCGGTATCGGCGTCGATATGGACGATGCCCTTGGGGGTGGTCGATACCACGATCAGGCGGATTTCCTGCAGCGCATAGGCCGGCGCGGCCAGCATCTGGCGCAGCTGGGGCGGCATGTCGCCGGGGGGCACCTGTTGCTGGCCGGCGGTCGCCACGACATCGCCCGCCGCCAGCGGCCGCTGGAAGAAGACGCGCTTCAACGCTTCGGGATTACCCTGCAGCCGAAGGTTATTTTGTGCAGGCGCGAACACGACGCGCTGGGCCGGGCGCGGCTCGGCCTTGCTGATCTGGACGAAATCGCCGGAGCCCACGCCCGCATTTGCGCGCTGCAATCCGTCGAGGCGCAGAACATCCAGCCCTTCATCCTCTTTATAGGGGCGGACCACCCGTGCGGGGGTGCTGCGCTTGCCGACAATCTCGATGACGTCGCCTTCGCCCAGCTGCAACTGGGCCATGACTGCCAGCGGAAGGCGCGCCAACCCGCGCCCCGCATCCTCCGGTCGCGCATTGGCGACCTGAATCCTTCGTCCGGTCTGTTCCTGATCGGCCACCTGGCTTCCCCGTCTTTCTCGTTCCGAAACGAGATAGGGAACGCAGCGGCGGTCGGAAAGACCCTCCCGCCAGGGTGATCGACAACAAAAAAAGGGCCGGCCCAAAGGCCAGCCCGGAAAGTTTTAGGAGAGGATGCCTGAAAGGCAGCTTCTATGTGCGCTGCAATAGGGAATTTTGCAAGTGCGAAAAGACCGACGGAGTTGCAAAAATTGCATCTTGCCATTTTTCGCATTTTCCTGCTCATTATGGACAGGATGCTTGGAACCGGGATGCGCGCCGTTCGATAAAGAGAATTGACGCGGCGCAGCGGATCGGCTTCGGACTTGTAAAAGATTATGCGCAGATTGCCGCCCCTTACGGCCCTGGAGGCCTTTGTGCAGGTCGCCCGCCTTGGATCGGTCAAGGCGGCGGCCGAGGAGCTTGCCCTCTCGACGCCCGCGCTCAGCCGCCGCGTCCAGGCGCTGGAGCGGTTCATCGGCCGCCCCCTGTTCGATCGCAAGCATCAGGCGCTGGAAATCAATCTCGATGGCCAGCGCCTGCTGGACGACATCGCCCCGGCGCTGGATTCGCTCAGCCAGGCGCTCGAAAATATCCAGAGCGGCGGCAATCAGCTGCGGCTCCGGCTGGCGGTCATGCCGCTCTTCGCCACCCAGCGGCTCTTTCCTCATTTGGGCAAGCTGCGCCAGCAGCATCCCCAGCTGCATATCGACATCGAAACCACGCCCCACGCCGTCGCGCGGCTGGGCGAAGGCCTGGACGCGGCGATCGTGCTGATGGCCAAGGACATCGACCCCGCGCTCTACGCGCATGAACTGGATCATGAGCAGGTCTATCTGATCGGCCGGCGGCAATTGCTGGAAGGGCCGCACGCGCTCCACTCGCCCGAGGAGCTGGCGCAGCAGACCATCCTGCTTCACCGCGACATGGCTTTGTCCTTCGACGCCTGGAAGGAAGCGGCGGGTCTGCCCGATCTGCAACCCCTGGCCGTCGACAATTATGATTCGGGCCAGTTGATGCTGGAGGCGGCGGCGCAGGGCCTGGGGGTCGCGGTCATGCATGCCAGCCATTTCGAACAATCGGGCGACCCGCGACTGGTGCGGCTCTTCCCCATCCATGTCGAAAGCCCCTATCGCTATTTCTTCGTCTGCCGGCCCCGCGCGCTGCAGACGCGGTCGGTGCGCATCTTCCGCGACTGGCTGGTGGCCGCCGAAATCTAGGGAATCGCGGCTAAAAAGATTCTTTTCGCCCCGGCGCTTAAGCCCGTCCTTGCGCCGCCGTTATGAAGGGCATGATTGGGGCACATTCTTCATCCGCGAGCCCGCAACATGGGCTGACCGACCGATTGGCGCGCTGGGCCAAGGGGCTGTCGGGGCGAACGGATGAGCCCGAAGAGGTGGAGATCACCGCCCGCGCCAGGCCCGGTGCCGCCTCCAGTCGCGAAATCAATCGGCGCCGACAGCTTTATGCCGACATCGGCGACTTTCTCTTCGCTCATGACCTCGACCTTACCCCCACCAATTTCAGCGTCGCGCTCGACTATCTGACCGGCGCCAATATCGGCGTGGAAAAGGCGATCCGCGCGGTGATGATGGAGCGCGGCAAGATCACCAATGGCTGGATCGAGGCGCTGGCCGCCGAACAGCGCGCCGACGAAGTCACTCCCGAGTCGCTCGCCACCATGCTCGACAAGGTCGAGGAAAATCTCGGCCAGTTCACCGGGTTGATGCACGAATCGCGCAAATCGGCCAAGGATTATGGCGCCGCGCTACAGGAACAGGCCAAGGATCTGGCGAGCGGCACCGATGGCGAGCCGGTGCTGGCCCGGCTGGTGGGGCTGACCCGCTCGATGGTGGAAAAGACGCGCGCGGTGGAAAGCCAGCTGCGCGAGAATCAGAAGCAGACCCAGGCGCTTCGATCCAGCCTGGAAAGCGCGCGCCGCGCCGCCGAACAGGATCATCTGACCGGCCTGCCCAACCGTCGCGCGTTCGAAGGCCGGCTGCGGGACGAGGTGGCGCTGGCGCTATCGACGCGCGAACCGCTCTCGATCGCCTTTTGCGACATCGATCATTTCAAGACGATCAACGACACTCACGGCCATGATACGGGCGACCGGGTGCTGAAATTCGTCGCCGGCCTGCTCGCCAAGGTCTCGGACGATCGCTGTCACGTCGCGCGCCATGGCGGCGAGGAATTCGTGATGCTGTTCCGGGGCAAGACCGCCGCCGAAACCTGCGAGGCGGTGGACGATGTGCGCGAGGATCTGGCCGGGCGCAGCCTGGTCAACCGCACCAATGGCGAACGGATGGACCGGGTCAGCTTTTCCGCCGGCGTCGCCAATGTCTTCGCCTATGACGACCCGCGCGCCGCGCTCAAGGCCGCCGATCGCGCCCTCTACCTCGCCAAGGAACATGGCCGCAACCGGGTCTATCTGGCCGCCGGCCCGGAATGAGCCATGGCCGTCGCGGGATCATCCGCCTGACGGTCAGAAGTCCGGCTTCTCATAATGGGGAGGCGGCGTGATCACTTCCATCCGCTCGGACAGGAGCGGGCGGAAGGAAGGCCGCGACTTGAACCCGGCATACCAGCGCCGCACCGGCTCGTGCCCGGCCCAGTCGATGCCGCCCAGATAATCGGCGACCGACAGGTGGGCCGCGGCGGCGATGTCCGCCAGGCTGAGCGTTCCGCCCGCCATCCAGCTGCGATGGTCGAGCAGATAGTCCATATAATCCATGTGGACATTGGCGCGTTTCATCGCCTCGCGCAGCACCCGGGCGTCGGGCGGGGCGCGCTCGATCAGCCGCTTCTTCATCCGCTCGTGCAGCAACGGGCCCACGACATCGCCATAGAAGCTCTGGTCGAAAAAGGCGGTCAGCCGCCGCACCTCCGCGCGTCCTGCGGCCGTGCCGGAAATCAGCGGGACCTTTTCGACCGTCTCCTCGAAATATTCGCAGATCGCCTGGCTGTCGATCAGCGTCAGGCCGCGGTCGGGATCGGCCATCACCGGCGTCAGTCCGGCGGGGTTGAGATCCAGAAACTCGTCGCGCATCGCCCAGGGCGATTCGCGCACCAGATCATAGCCGATGCCCTTTTCGCCCAGCAGCAGCCGGACCTTGCGCGAATAGGGACAGAGGGGAAATTGATAGAGCAGCCACATAGAGATTTGCTGTTAGGCGCGCACAGCCGTTCGGGAAAGCGGCAAAAGTGGAAATGCGTCGCGTCGCTACGGCGATATAGCTGCCCGGCGGCGCGACGAACGCACCCCTGCGCCCTTCCGATCGCGGGAGCGGGGCGATAGAAGAAGGCGGAATAATGGTTTCGCGTTGGAAAGGATGCCCGATGTCTGAAGATTTCTTCCCCGTGCCCCAGGTCTGGGCGCAGGGCGCGCTAATGGACCGGGCCGCGCGGGAGGCGGACTATGCCCGGTCGATCGCCGACAGCCATGAATATTGGATGGAGCGGGCGCAGCGGCTCGACTGGATCACGCCGCCGACCCGCACCAACGACAGCAGCTTTGCCGAATCGGACTTCGGCATCTCCTGGTTCGCGGACGGCGTGCTCAATGTCAGCGTCAATTGCATCGACCGGCATCTGGCCGAGCGGGGCGAGCAGACGGCGATCATCTGGGAACCCGATTCCCCCGACGCCTCGCCGCGCCGCTACAGCTACAATGATCTGCATGCGCAGGTCTGCCGCTTCGCCAATGTGCTCAAGGGCGCGGGCGTCACCAAGGGCGACCGTGTCACCATCTATCTGCCGATGATCCCGGAGGCCGCCTTCGCGCTGCTCGCCTGCGCGCGCATCGGCGCGATCCACTCGGTCGTCTTCGGCGGCTTTTCGCCCGAAGCGCTGTGCGGCCGCATCCAGGACTGCGATTCCCGCTTCGTCATCACCGCCGACGAAGGCTGCCGTGCGGGCAAGACGGTGCCGCTCAAGGCCAATGTCGACGCCGCGCTCAAGGACTGTCCTTCGGTCAAGCGCGTCATCGTCGTCCAGGCGACCGGCGGCGACGTCACCATGGCGCCGGGCCGCGACCTGTGGCTGCATGAGGAAGCCGCGAAGGTCGCAGCCGACTGCCCGCCCGAGCCGATGCGGGCGGAAGACCCGCTGTTCATCCTCTACACGTCGGGCTCCACCGGCAAGCCCAAGGGCGTCCTGCACACCAGCGGCGGCTATCTTCTGTGGGCCGGCCTGACGCATGAACTCTGCTTCGATTACCGGCCCGGCGACATCTACTGGTGCGCCGCCGATATCGGCTGGGTCACGGGGCACAGCTATATCGTCTATGGCCCGCTCGCCAATGGGGCGACGACGCTGATGTATGAAGGGGTGCCCAATCATCCGACGCCCGCGCGCATCTGGCAGGTGGTCGACCGGCATCAGGTCCAGACCCTGTTCACCGCGCCCACCGCGCTGCGCGCGCTGATGAAGGAGGGCGACGCGCATGTGAAGGCGACCAGCCGCGCCTCGCTGCGCCTGCTCGGCACGGTGGGCGAGCCGATCAATCCCGAGGCCTGGCGCTGGTATCACCAGGTCGTCGGCGAGGGGCGCTGCCCGATCGTCGACACTTGGTGGCAGACGGAGACGGGCGGCGCGATGATCGCGCCGATGCCCGGCGCAACCGACCTCAAGCCCGGATCGGCGACCTTCCCCATGCCCGGGGTCGTCCCGCAGATCGTCGATGCCGAAGGCGCGGTGCTGGAGGGCGCGGCCGAGGGCAATCTCGTCATCGCGCAAAGCTGGCCCGGGCAGATGCGCACGGTCTGGGGCGATCATGACCGCTTCTTCCAGACCTATTTCACGACCTTTCCCGGCAAATATACCACCGGCGATGGCGCTCGCCGCGATGCCGATGGCTATTACTGGATCACGGGCCGGGTGGACGACGTCATCAACGTGTCGGGCCACCGCATGGGCACCGCCGAGGTCGAAAGTGCGCTGGTGCTGCACGAAAGCGTCGCCGAAGCGGCGGTCGTCGGCTTCCCCCACGACATCAAGGGGCAGGGCATCTACGCCTATGTGACGCTGAACAGCGGCGAGGAGCCGAGCGACGCACTGCGCAAGACCCTGGCCACTTGGGTCCGGCGCGAGATCGGCCCGATCGCCACGCCCGACGCCATCCAGTTCGCCCCCGGCCTGCCCAAGACGCGATCGGGCAAGATCATGCGCCGCATCCTGCGCAAGATCGCCGAAGGGGAGGTGTCGGCTCAGGCGCTGGGCGACACCAGCACCCTCGCGGACCCTGCGGTTGTGGATAATCTCGTCGCCAACCGCCAGGCGGGCTGAGGCGGCGAAAGCCGGACATCAGGGTGTCCGGCTTCTTGCATATTGTTGGTGACGACCGCCGAGCCGCGCCCTCAGACCCGCTCGCCTGCCAGCAGGCGCGGCAGCGCGCCTGATTGACCCCGCGCTTCCGCCATGAAGCGGCCCTTGAGCATCGGCGTCCGCTGCACCGCGGCCAGGCCGGCGCGACGCACCAGCGAGGGCAGCTTGCCCGGCACGTCGAACAGGCGCACCAGCCCGTCCATGGCGACGCTCGTCATCAGCGCGTCGAGCCCGCGCCAGCGCTGATAGCGCGCGAGCAGTTGCGGGTCGCCGGGGTCAAGCCCCAGGCGCATTCCCTCCACCAGCACCTCGACCAGCGCGGCGACGTCGCGGAAGCCCAGGTTCAGCCCCTGACCGGCGATCGGGTGGATCGCATGGGCGCTGTCGCCCACCAGCGCCAGGCGCGTGTCGGTGATGCGCGCGGCATGGTGAAAGCCCAGGGGATAGGATGATCGTGGCCCGGCCAGGCGAATCTCGCCCAGAAAGCCGCCGATCCGCTTCTGCGCCTCGGCCAGCCAGGCGCGTTCGGACAATTTGAGCATCGCCGGCGCCTGCTCGGTCGGCACCGTCCACACGACCGCCGACCGCGTGCCCGGCAGCATCGGCAGCAAGGCGAAGGGGCCGCCGACATAGAAAATCTCATAGGCGGTATTGGCGTGCGGCACGTCATGGTCGATCGCGGTGACCATGGCGGTGTGGCTATATTGCCAGCGCGTCGTGCGAATGCCCGCCGCTTCCCGCGTGGGGCTGTTGCGCCCCTCCGCCGCGACCAGCAACGCGCCCTGGATCGTGGCCCCGCTTTCCAGCGTCAGCGTCACCGCATCGGCATCGCGATCGACCCGTACCGCTCGATCGGGTTGGTAACGCGTCAGATTGTCCGCCTGCGCCGCAGTCTGCGCCAGCGCGAGGCGCAGGTCGCGATTGGGGAACATCGTGCCCATGACGCCATCATCGGCGTCCGGCACGAAATCAAGCGCCCCCGGCTCCAGCCCGTCGCTGACCCAGATGCGATCGATGGGGCAACCCTTGCCATCCAGATGCGCGCCCACGCCGATCGCCTGCAGCATGGCATGGCTGGTGGAGCTGATCGCCGAGACGCGGCCATCGAAGCCGGCGGCGGTCACGTCCGCCGGTTCGGCCGGATCGATGACGGCGGTCTTCACGCCATGCGCGGAAAGGGCGATGCCCAGGGTGAGGCCGACAAGACCTCCGCCCAGGATGACGACGTCGAAGCGTTCCATGCCCTTCATCTAGGCGCTGCCCGTTCGAATGGAAAGCGCTCTCCGCGCACCGGCGCGAAGGATCAGAGGATGCGCACCCAGTTCGCCGGATCGGCCACGGTGCCGCGCTGGATGCCGGTCAGTTCCGCCCGCAGCTTTTCGGTGACCATGCCGCCATCGCCATTGCCGATGGTAAAATCGCCGTCGTTGCTCTTGACCGTGCCGATCGCCGTGACGACCGCCGCGGTGCCGCAGGCGAAGGCTTCGCGCAGCGTGCCGCTGGCGGCGTCGGCGCGCCACTGAGCGAAGCTATAGGGCTCCTCACGCACCACATGTCCCTGGGCGCGAGCCAGGGTGATGATCGAATTGCGCGTGATGCCGGGCAGGATGGTGCCGCCCAGCGGCGGCGTGACGATCGATCCGTCATCCATGACGAAGAAGACGTTCATGCCGCCCAGTTCCTCGACCCACTTGTTTTCCGCGGCGTCGAGGAAGACCACCTGGTCGCAGCCATGGCCGATCGCTTCCTTCTGCGCGACGAGGCTGGCCGCATAATTGCCGCCGCATTTCGCCGCGCCGGTGCCGCCGCGCGCGGCGCGGGTATAATGTTCCGACACCCACAGGGTCACGGCCTTGCTGCCGCCCTTGAAATAGGCGCCCGCAGGCGAGGCGATGACGCAGAAAATATATTCGTTGGACGGACGCACGCCCAGGAAGGTCTCGCTCGCGAACATGAAGGGGCGCAGATAGAGGCTGCCTTCGCCCTGCGGGATCCAGTCGGCGTCGATCTTCACCAGTTCCTCGACCGCTTCCAGGAACAGCGCTTCGGGCAGGGCGGGCATCGCCATGCGCTCGGCCGATTCCGCGAAGCGGCGGGCATTTTCCTCCGGCCGGAACATGGCGACGCTGCCGTCGGCCAGCCGATAGGCCTTCATCCCTTCGAAGATTTCCTGCGCATAGTGAAGCACGGCGCAGGCGGGATCGAGCTGGAAGGCTTCGCGCGGACCCACGCTATGGCTGTGCCAGCCCTGGCCTTCGGTATAGCGGATGGTCACCATATGATCGGTGAAGAGACGTCCGAACCCCGGGTCGGCCAGAAGGATCGCGCGCTGGTCCGCGGCCACAGCCTGGCTGCTGCGGGTGACGGTGAAGCGCGACTTCTGCTCGACGTCCATGGGTGAGTCTCCTTGTGCATGGATTGGACGCGCCGCCTATGTCACAGAGCGTGGCGCGAAACAATTGGTCATCTATGCTGACCTATCGACGGCGAATAGAGCCAGCGCCGCGCCGCTGGCCTCTTCCCGCGCGGCGACCGGCCCGCTATCGCGATGCCATGCATTTCTTTTCCGATAACGCCACGCCGATCTGCCCCGAACTGCTCGCCGCGATCGCCGCCGCCGACCAGGCCGATCATGGCTATGATGGCGACGCCTGGAGCGCGCGGCTGGAAGGGGCCTTTTCCGCTTTGTTCGACACCGATGTGAAGGCGCTGTGGATCGCGACCGGCACGGCGGCGAACAGCATCGCGCTCGCCTGCCTCTGCCCGCCCTATGGCGGCATCCTCTGCCATGAGGAGGCGCATATCGTCGTCGACGAATGTGGCGCGCCCGGCTTCTTCACGCATGGCGCGACGCTGATGCCGCTGCCGGGCGCCGGCGCGAAACTGACGCCCGACATGGTGCGCGAACGGCTGAAGGCGATCCGCCCCGACGTGCATCAGGTGCCGGCGCACGCGATCAGCATCACCAACGCCACCGAATATGGCCTGGTCTACACGCCTGATGAGGTCGCCGCCCTTGGCGACATCGCCAGGTCACATGGCCTTGGCTTCCACATGGACGGCGCGCGCTTCGCCAATGCGGTGGCGTATCTGGGCTGCGCGCCGGCCGATCTCACCTGGCGCGCGGGCGTGGATGCGCTTTCCTTCGGCTGCGTCAAGAATGGCGGCATGGTGGGCGAGGCGCTGCTTTTCTTCGGGCCCCAGGCGCAGGCTCGCGCAGCCCAGGCGCAACGCTGGCGCAAGCGCTCGGGTCATCTCTTCTCCAAGGGGCGCTATCTCGCCGCGCAGATCCTCGCGATGATCGAGGATGGTCTGTGGCTGCGCAACGCGCAGGCGGCGAACGCGGCGGCGCAGGCGCTTGCGCAAGGGGCTGGCGATCGGCTGCTGCACCCGGTGCAGGCCAATGAACTTTTCGTGCGCCTGCACGCCGACGAAGCCGCGCGCCTGCGCGCCCAGGGCTTCGACTTTTACGACTGGGGCGAAGGGGCCGCGCGGCTGGTCACCAACTGGTCGCAGGACGCCGCCAGCGTCGCGCCCCTGGCCGCGGCGCTCGCCGCCCTCGACCATGGCTGAGGCGGGGGCGGGGGCGACCTCGGGCGACAAGGCGGGCGGGATCATCCTGCCCTTCGCGCTCGTCACGTTGATCTGGAGCTCGACCTGGATCGTCATCCGCGATCAATTGGGCAGCGTCCCGCCCAGCTGGTCGGTCTGCTACCGCTTCCTGCTTGCCGGCATCGCCATGGCCGCCTTCGCCCGGATGCGCGGCGTATCGCTGCGGATCGGCGGAGCGGGCCTCCTCTTCGCGGCCCTGCTCGGCACTGCGCAATTCGTGCTCAACTTCAACTTCGTCTATCGCGCCGAACAATATCTGACATCGGGTGTCGTCGCGGTCATCTACGCGATGCTGCTGATCCCCAATTCGGTGCTGGCCTTCCTCGCCTTTCGTCAGCCCGTCACGCGCGGCTTCATCGCCGGATCGGCGATCGCCATGGCCGGCATCGTCCTGATGCTGGTGCACGAATATCGCGCCGCCGACGTCGCGCCGGACAAGGTGCTGCTGGGCGCGGCCTTCTCAATCGCCGGGCTGCTGAGCGCGTCGGCCGCCAACGTCATGCAGGGGATGGAGATCGCCCGGCGGCTGCCGATGATAGCCGTGCTGGCCTGGGCGATGCTGATCGGCGCGGCCGCGGACGCCGCTTTCGCCTGGATCGTTGCCGGACCCCCGGTCATCGAGCCGCGCCTGGGCTATCTGGCGGGCATCGCCTATCTGGGGATTGCCGGATCGGTGGTGACCTTTCCGCTCTATTTCCGGCTGATCCAGCGCATCGGCGCTGGCAGGGCCGCCTATACCAGCGTGCTCATCCCGGTGATCGCGATGCTCATCTCTACCCTGCTGGAGGGTTATCGCTGGACCGGCTTCGCCGCGCCCGGCGCGCTGCTGGCGGTGGCGGGCATGGTGATCGCGCTGCGCGCCAAAAAGGCTTAGCGACGGCCGGGCTGATAGCGCTGCTTGGCGTCGTTCACCCGCTCGATCAGGCTGGTCAGCGACGGCGCGGGGCCGCCTGCGCGGCGCGGCGCTGCCGGCATGCTCATCCGGTCGGATAGGGCGGCGAAGGCCTGGTCGAAACGAGTCATGATCTTGTCCTTCCAATGCGATGCCCTCTTGTCGCGTCGGCTGGTTAACAAGGCGTAAACCACGGCACCCTGTTCAGAGGCAGGCGCGAAGCCCCTCGGCATAGGTCGGAAAACGCGGCGCCCAGCCCAGCAGCCGCTTGGCTCGTCCATTGGCGACCCTGCGATTTTCCGCATAGAAGCCGCGCGCCATCGGCGACAGCCCCGCCGCCTCCAGCGACTGGAGCGGCGGCCAGGGGCGGCCGATCAGGTCGCAGGCGGCCTCGATCACGCGGTTCTGCGCGCAGGGCAGGTCATCGGACAGATTATAGATGCCCGGCGGTCCGTCGAAGGACGCCATCACGCCCGACACGATGTCATCGACATGGATGCGGCTGAAAAGCTGGTCGGGCAAGTCGATGCGATGCGCACGCCCTTCGCGCACCCGCTCCAGCGCGGAGCGGCCGGGCCCGTAGATGCCGGGCAGGCGAAAGCGGCGCATGTCGCCCCGCAGCGCGCCCCAGTCGCTGTCCGCCTGCGCCCGCGCGGTGCGGCGGCCCCGGCCTACCGGCGCGCTTTCGTCGACCCAGGCCCCGCCGCTGTCGCCATAGACGCCGGTGGAGGAGAGATAGCCCGTCCAGCGCGCGGGCGCGGCGGCGATCGCTGCGCCATAGCGGGCCAGGACCGGATCGGCCTCGCCGACCGGCGGTACGGACGAGAGGATATGGCTCGCCTGCTCGATGGCGGCGGCGACGGCGCTGTCATCGTCAAAGGCGAGCGTGTCGGCATCGGCGCTGCGCCGCACGCCGGTGACGCGCCAGCCGTCCGCGCGCAGACGCGTGGCCAGCAGGGACGCGGTATAGCCCATGCCGATGATGAGCATGTGGGGCATGGAGCGACCGCTGCCGGACGTCAGACCGTGAAGCTCTCGCCGCAGCCGCAGCTGCCCTTGGCATTGGGATTGTTGAAGACGAAGCCGGCAGTGAAGTCATCCTCCACCCAGTCCATCGTCGATCCCACCAGATACAGGACCGATGCGCCGTCGATGTAGAAGGTGCCGCCGGGCGTCTCGATCTTCTCGTCGAACTTTGCCTCTTCCGTCACATAATCGACCGAATAGGCCAGGCCCGAACAGCCCCGGCGCGGCGTCGACAGCTTGACGCCGATCGTCCCTTCGGGCGCCTGGGCCATCAGATCGGCAATCCGCGCTTCCGCGCTCGGCGTCAGCAGCACCGCGGCCGGGCGCGCGCGCGTCTTGGTTTCCGTCGTCATCACAGCATCCCCAGTTCGAGCTTCGCCTCGTCGCTCATCTTCTGCGGGTCCCATGGCGGATCCCACACCAGGTTGACGTCCGCATCGCCCACGCCCGGCACCGCGCCGACGCGCAGTTCGACTTCGCCCGGCATGGATTCGGCGACCGGGCAGTGCGGCGTCGTCAGCGTCATGGTGACGGCGACATGGCCTTCATGAATGTCGACGCCGTAGATCAGGCCCAGGTCGTAGATATTGACCGGGATTTCCGGGTCGTAAATGTCCTTCAGCGCGTCGATCACCGCTTCGTACAGGTCGCCGCCGGGCTCGCCCGCCGGCTGATCTGCGGGCTTCTGCGTCAGGAAACCGTCCAGATAGTCGCGCTGACGCGGGGCCGGGTCCGCCGCCTCGACACGCGCCCTTGGCGGCGCGTCCACCGCGTCCACTTGCTCGACCATGATCTTGCGTTCGTCGGTCATCCGAAAATCTTCCTTACCCGTGCGATCCCGCGCACCAGCGCGTCCACGTCGCTTTCATCGCTGTACAGGCCGAAACTGGCCCGCGCCGTCGCCTCGACGTCCAGATGGCGCATCAGCGGCTGGGCGCAGTGATGGCCCGCGCGGATGGCGACGCCGCCTTCGTCCAATATGGTGCCGACATCATGCGGATGCACCCCCTCGACCTCGAAAGAGAGTATCCCCGCCGAATCCCCCGGGCCGAATACGCGCACGCTGTTGAGCGCTTCCAGCGCCGCCCGCGCCTGGCCCACCAACGCGCATTCATGTGCGTGGATCGCGTCGAGCCCGATGGTCTGCACATAATCGATGGCGGCAGACAGGCCGACCACGCCCGTGATGTGCGGCGTCCCCGCCTCGAACCGGGTCGGCGCCGGGGCATAGGTCGTCCGTTCGAACGTCACCTTGTCGATCATCGACCCTCCACCCTGATAGGGCGGCATGGCGTCGAGCAACGCCTGGCGCCCCCACAGCACGCCGATCCCCGTGGGACCATAGAGCTTGTGCGCCGAAAAGACGTAGAAGTCGCAGTCCAGCGCCGCCACATCGACCGCCAGGCGCGGCACGGCCTGGCATCCGTCGATCAGGATCTTCGCGCCGACGCCATGGGCGATGTCGGCGGCGCGGCGGCAATCGAGCACGCTGCCCAGCACGTTCGACACATGGGCCAGCGCCACCATCTTGTGCGCCGGGGTGATCATCGCCGCCATGGCGTCCAGGTCGATGCGGCCATCCTGCGTCAGCGGCACGACGTCGATCGCCGCGCCCACGCGCTCGGCGACGATCTGCCACGGCACGATATTGCTGTGATGCTCCAGCATGGAAAGCAGGATGCGGTCGCCCGCCTTCAGCTGCGTTCCCGCCCAGCTGTGCGCGACCAGGTTGATCCCCTCGGTCGCGCCGCGCACATAGACGACCTCGCTGTCGGACGCGGCGCCGATGAACTGCGCCACCTTGCGCCGCGCGGCTTCATAGGCCAGCGTCATATTGGCCGACCGCTCATAGACGCCGCGATGCACCGTCGCATAATCGGGGCCATAGGCGCGGGCGATGGCGTCGATCACGGCCGTCGGCTTCTGCGCGGTGGCGGCGCTGTCCAGATAGTGCCAATCGCCCACCCCGGGAAAATCGTCCCGCAGGCGCAGCCCTTGTGCCACGTCGGTCATACCAGCGTCTCCAGCTTGGCGATCGCGGCTGCCTCCAGCCGGTCCTTCACCGCTTCGTCGCTCACATCGTCGAACACGCCGGCGACGAACGCCTTGAGCAGCAGCGTCTTGGCCGTCGCCGGATCCATGCCGCGGCTCGCCATGTAGAACAGCGCCTGCCGGTCAAGTTCCCCAACGGTCGCGCCATGGGCGCATTTCACGTCGTCGGCGTAGATTTCCAGCTCCGGCTTCGCATTCGCCGTCGCCGTGCGATCCAGCAGCATCGCCTTGATCGACTGGAAGGCGTCGGTCCGCTGCGCATCGCGCGCGACATTGATGCTGCCCAGATAGCTGCCGGTGGCGCGGCCGCCCAGGATCGACCGGACGGTCTGTCCGCTGGTCGCGTCGGGCTGCGCATGCGTGACTTTGGTTACGATCTCCAGCGTCTGGTCGCCGCCGCCGATGATCGCGCCGCTCAGTTCGAAATGGCTGCCCTTGCCAAGGCGAACGTCGAACGTCACCCGGCCCAGCTTGCCGCCGATGTTGAGCAGGTGGAAATCGAACCGCGCGCCGTCGGCGATGTCGATGACATAGTCATGCACCGCCGCTCCGTCATCGGCGGCATCCTGCAGCAGATGATCATGCGCGCGCTCGCCGGCGGCCACGCCGATCCGGCGCGCGGCGGGAACCGGCCAGATGGTGGCGAGCGCATGCAGGTCGCTGTAGCGCCAGGCTTCATCCTTGCGCGTGGGAAGGGTCAGCGCGTTCGCCATCACGCGGCCAGCACCTCGCCATAGCCTTCGCGCTCCAGTTCCAGCGCCAGTTCCGGACCGCCCGATTTCACGATCCGTCCGCCCGCCAGCACATGGACGAAATCCGGCTTCACATAGTCGAGCAGCCGCTGATAATGGGTGATCAGCAGCACCGCCTTGTCGGGCTTGCGCATGATCGCGTTGATGCCCGACCCGACGATCTTGAGCGCGTCGATGTCGAGCCCGCTGTCCGTTTCGTCCAAGATCGCCAGCGTCGGGTCGAGAATGCCCATCTGCACCATTTCGGCGCGCTTCTTCTCGCCGCCGGAAAAGCCGACATTCACCGGACGCTTGAGCATGTCCATGTCCAAGTCCAGCAGCCCGGCCTTCTCCTTGGCCAGGCGGATGAACTCGCCGCCATTAAGCTCCGCTTCGCCGCGCGCCCGCTTCTGGCTGTTCAGGCTCTCGCGCAGGAACTGCAGGTTGGACACGCCCGGGATTTCGACCGGATATTGGAAGCCCAGGAACAGGCCGGCGGCCGCGCGCTCATGCGGCTCCATGTCGAGCAGGTCGGCGCCCTCGAACGTCGCGCTGCCGCCCGTCACCGCATAGCCCGGCCGTCCGCCCAGCGTATAGGCCAGCGTCGACTTGCCCGCGCCGTTCGGCCCCATGATCGCATGGATCTCGCCCGCGTTGATGGTCAGCGACAGGCCCTTGAGGATCGCCTTGCCGTCGATTTCGTTGGAGAGGTTGTCGATCGTCAGCATGTATTTTCAGTCCTTTTGCGCCCGCTGGAGCGTCCGCGCGGTCCAGAAGGCCATGTCGCGCACGTCGCCCGGCGCGGGGAAAAGCGTGTCGATATGGCGCTTGATCGGCATATAGGGCCACCAGTCGGCGCCGGGTTCGGGCGAACCCTTTTCCAGCAGGCCGGTCACGAACTCCGTCACCGGTCCCATCCGGGCCAGGTTGGGCGCCTTGGCCTTGTGAAAGGCCTTGTCGGTCCTGAGGCGATCGGTGAAGGCCGCGTCGCCCTTCTCCAGCGCTGCGCGGCATTCCGCTTGATAAGCGTCAAGATCGCCAAAATCCTTGCGCGCCCGCGCCTCCAGCTCGCCCTCTTCCAGCTCATAATCCTCGGTCAGGATGCGGATCGCGGCGGTCCAGGACTGGCCATTGCTGACATCCTCGGAAAAATCGGCGAGGGCATCCTGAATATCGTCTTCGTCGCTCAAGTTTCAGTCCTTCGAAATTTCTAATGCTACGTCACCCCGGACCTGATCCGGAGGCCCGCCAGCCTCACCCCAGGCCAAGGACAAGCGGGATGCCGGTTCACAGCCGGCATGATGAGAAGGTGCGAATTTACCCCACGCTACCCTCAAGGCTGATGCCCAGCAGCTTCTGCGCCTCGACCGCGAATTCCATCGGCAGCTGCTGCAGCACTTCCTTGGCGAAACCGTTGACGATCAGGCTGACCGCGCTTTCCTGGTCCAGGCCGCGCTGCATCGCGTAGAAAAGCTGGTCGTCGCTGATCTTGCTCGTCGTCGCCTCATGCTCGATCTGAGCGCTGGGATTGCGCACCTCGATATAGGGCACGGTGTGCGCGCCGCACTGGTCGCCCAGCAGCAGGCTGTCGCACTGGGTGAAATTGCGCACGCCTTCCGCCCCCGGTGCCACGCGCACCAGGCCGCGATAGGTGTTGTTGCTGCGGCCCGCGCTGATCCCCTTCGACACGATGGTCGATCGCGATCCCTTGCCGTTGTGAATCATCTTGGTGCCGGTATCGGCCTGCTGCAGATTATTGGTCAGCGCGACCGAGTAGAATTCGCCGACGCTATTTTCCCCGTTCAGCACGCAGGACGGATATTTCCAGGTGATGGCCGATCCGGTTTCGACCTGGGTCCAGCTGACCTTGCTGTTGCGGCCCTGGCACAGCGCGCGCTTGGTCACGAAATTATAGATGCCGCCCTTGCCATTCTCGTCGCCCGGATACCAGTTCTGGACCGTGCTATACTTGATCTCGGCGTCGTCGAGCGCGACCAGTTCCACCACTGCGGCGTGGAGCTGATTCTCGTCGCGCATCGGCGCGGTGCAGCCTTCCAGATAGGAGACATAGGCGCCCTCGTCCGCGACGATCAGGGTGCGCTCGAACTGGCCGGTATTTTCCGCATTGATGCGGAAATAGGTCGACAGCTCCATCGGGCAGCGCACGCCCTTGGGAATGTAGACGAAGGTGCCGTCGGAAAAGACCGCGCAATTCAATGTCGCGAAATAATTGTCGTGCATCGGCACGACCTTGCCCAGCCACGCCTTCACCAGGTCGGGAAATTCGCGCACCGCCTCGCTGATCGACCGGAAGATGACGCCTGCTTCCTCCAGCTCCTTGCGGAAGGTGGTGGCGACCGACACCGAATCGAACACGGCGTCGACCGCGACCTTGCGGCTGCCCTTCACTCCGGCGAGCATTTCCTGCTCGGCGATCGGAATGCCCAGCTTCTGATAGGTGGCCAGGATTTCCGGATCGACCTCGTCCAGGCTGTTCAGCTCCGCCTTCTTTTTGGGCTCGGCATAATAATAGGCGTCCTGATAATCGATCGGCGGCACGTTGAGCTTGGCCCAGTCCGGCGCGTCCATCTTCTGCCACTGGGCAAAGGCTTTCAGCCGCCAGTCGAGCAGCCATTGCGGCTCGCCCTTCTTGGCCGAAATGTAGCGGACCGTGTCCTCGTTCAGCCCCTTGGGCGCGAAATCCTGCTCGATCGCCGACGACCAGCCATGCTCATAGGTCGACGCGCGCTGCGCGGCCTCCAGCGCTTCCTGGTTTCGAACTGTCGTCACGTCGTCGGTCATGCCATCTCTCTAGTCAAACTCGCGATCGTGACGCTGGCCAGCGCCGCGCGGATCGCAGTGTTCGCCACATTCATGTGCGGGCGGATGCGGCAATCGGTTTCCAGATTGCAGTCATGCGCGCCCATTTCGGCGCAGGCGGTCATGGCGATCGGCCCTTCGACCGCTTCGACCACGTCCGCCAGCGTGATCGCGGCGGGCGGGCGCGACAGGCGCACCCCGCCGCCCGTCCCGCGGCTCGATTCGAGCAGCCCAGCGGCCGACAGCCGGCTCACCAGCTTCTGCGCGGTGGGCAGCGGTATGCCGGTTTCGGCTGACAGGGTGGTCGCATTCATCCGCACCGCCCCGCAATGGCGCGCAGCGGCGCTCATCAGCACCACGGCATAATCAGCGAAACTCGACAAGCGCATTGCGAACCATTCTCAAATCGGACCGAATCCATCCGATTGCGCATGTGGTCCCCCGCGCCGCGGGAATCAAGGCTTTTTATGAGAGGCGGTTGAGCACTGCGACATCGCCTCCCAGCGACCGGCGCAGCAGGGTCAGTTGCGCCACGGCCGACGGCTCGGCCTGCAGCTGGTGGGGCGTCAGCCCGATGAAATGCTTGATCTCGCGGATGAAGTGCGACTGGTCGTAAAAGCCCGCCTCCTCGCACAATTGCTGCCAGCTCTCGCCGTCCAGCGCGATCCGGGCGGAACAGCGCAGCGCACGATATTTGCGCGCCAGCAGCTTGGGCGGAGCGCCATAATAGCGGTTGGTAAGGCGCGCGAGCTGGCGCTGCGACAGGCCCGTGGCTTCGGCCAGCGCCTCGATCCGGGGCGATCCTTCCCCGACCAGCCAGGCATCGACTGCGGCGAGCAGGTCCCAGTTCGCCTTGCGCAGCGGCTGGACGATGCGGCCGAGCAACGTCCAGACCAGATCCGCCATGGCGTCGGCGTCGCCATCGTCCATGTCGCGCAGCCGATCACGCACCGCCGCGAAGGCGCCGCCGCGATCCTCCGTCAGGTCGCGCAGCCGGTCGGCCAGCCGGCTCGCATCCTGATCGTGCAGCGACACCCATCCGGCCGGCAGAAGCGAGACGCCGAGCACGCGCGCCGGCCCGTTCAGGGCGAAGCGAGTCGCGCCCGATGTGGGCCCCAGCAGGCAGAGATCCGGCGTCGGCACGACCGCGCCGTCCTGGAAATGATACTCGCCCGCCCCGCTCAGCATGATGCGCAGCTGCGGACTGTCGGCGCGGGTGATGTCGGTGTAATGGTCGGCCGACACGCTGAACAGGTAGAGCGAGCCAAAATAGGCGCGCAGATGATCGGGCGGCGCGATATAGCGCAGCCGCACCGGCCCCTGCGCCGCCGCTACCGTGTAGGACAGCGGCCCCCCATCGTCCGGCAGGGCGACAGCGCCCCCCGGGCTACCCACTTGATGCAGCCCCATATTTTCACCCCAACGCCAAATATGCGCCAACCGTCGCAGGAGGCAAGCGCCATGGCGCGGCCTGTTGCATTTTCGACAGTCGAATGGCGCCAGGCAAAAAAATGACCCGGTGGTTTGCACCACCGGGTCAGGAAAAGGTCTCGTCGGCCAAGCGGCCTTGGAGCCTTCGGGTCGCAAGAGCGCTTTACGCCCGAATCATTGAAAGTTTATTGGATGGAACGGACATTTTTCCGTCCGAAACGGTCTCATTGATGACGTTTCCTGTCATAATATGACGCTGTCGGGGGCCTGTGGCGCATGAGCCACAGTGACTCGACGCGACCGGGCGCTGCTGGCATAGCGCGCGCCATGTCCTACCGCCTGATCCGCCCCCTGCTGTTCGCGCTTGATGCCGAACGCGCGCATAATCTGTCGATAGCCGCGCTGCGGATGATGCCCACCGCGCGAGCGATCCGGCCGGACCCGATGCTTTGCACGCGCGTCGCGGGGATCGACTTCCCCAATCCCGTCGGCTTGGCGGCCGGCTATGACAAGGATGGGCGAGTCGCGCACAAGATGCACGGGCTGGGCTTCGGCTTCGCCGAACTCGGCACGCTGACGCCGCTGGCGCAGCCCGGCAATCCGCAGCCGCGCCTGTTCCGCCTCGTCGAGGATCGCGCCGTCATCAACCGCTTCGGTTTCAACAATGGCGGGCAGGGCGCGGCGGCCGACCGGATCGCGCGCTACCGCCGGCCCAAGGGCGAAGGTCCGGTGATCGGCATCAATATCGGCGCGAACAAGGATGCGACCGCCGCCGGGCGCGGCATCGCCGATTATGTCACCGGCGTCACCTGCATGGCGCCGCTGGCGGATTATCTGACGGTCAACATCTCCTCGCCCAACACGCCCGGGCTGCGCGCGCTGCAGGGCCGGGCTGCGCTCGACGACTTGCTGGGCGCGGTGATGGCGGCGCGCGGCGCGGACCCGACGCCCATCTTCCTCAAAGTCGCGCCCGATCTCGACCCCGCCGATGTGGAGGATATCGCCGCCGCCTGCATCGACCACCGGGTCGACGCGCTGATCGTGTCCAACACCACCATCAGCCGCCCGGCGCTGCGTTCGGCGCATGCGGCGGAGGCTGGCGGCCTGTCGGGCGCGCCGCTGACGGACCTGTCGCTGGCGCGGCTGCGCGATTTCCGCCGGCTGCTGGGGGCGCGGGTTCCGCTGATCGGGGTGGGCGGCATCGCGACCCCGCAGCAGGCCTATGCGCGTATCCGGGCCGGCGCGTCGCTGGTGCAGCTCTACAGCGCGCTGGTCTATGAAGGCCCCTGGCTGGCGCGGCGCATCAATGCCGGGCTGAAGGCGCTGATGACGCGCGATGGCGTGCGCACTATCGCGGAACTGGTGGGAAGCGACGGCTGATCCGTCCTGTGGGACATGATGATGCTGATCGAAAGGGTTGCGGCCCGCCCCGCAACGCCTAGGGTACGGGCCATGACGTTCCGCCTGTCGGCCGCCCTGGCCCCGCTCGCCCTCCTTGCCACCACTGCCCTTGCGCCCGCGCCGCTGCTGGCGCGCACGCCGGTTGCGCTCAACGCCACCGTCTCGGCCGCCGATCCGCGCGCGGCGCAGGCGGGGCAGGAGATATTGCGCAAGGGCGGCAGCGCCACCGACGCGGCGATCGCGATGATGCTGACGCTGGGCGTGGTCGAGCCGCACAATAGCGGCATCGGCGGCGGCGGCTTCCTGATGCATCATGATGGCGACACCGGTCTGCTCGAATCGATCGACGGGCGCGAGACGGCGCCGGCGGCGGCACGCCCCGATCGCTTCCTTGGCCCCGACGGCAAGCCGCTGCCCTTCGTCCAGGCCTGGCCGGGGGGCTATTCGGTCGGCGTGCCGGGCAATCTGCGCCTTGCCTGGGACGCGCACCGCAAATGGGGCAATCTGCCCTGGGCCGACCTGTTCCAGCCGGCGATAAAGTTGGCGGAGGATGGCTATGACCTCGGCGAGCGAACCGCCACCGCGCTTGATCGGCTGAAGGACATCTGGAAAGATTTTCCGGAAATCCAATCCTATTTCTGGGTCGATGGCGCGCCGCCGCCGGTCGGCACCCTGCTCAAGAACCCGCCGCTCGCCGCGCTCTACAAGCGGATCGCGGCGGAGGGGCCGGATGCCTTCTACCATGGCGACAATGCCCAGGCGATCGCGAAGGCGGTCACCGATGCGCCGAGGAACCCGGTCCCGATGACGATCGCGGACCTGGCCGGCTATGAAGCGAAGGCGCGCAAGCCTGTCTGCGGCAAATATCGCGCCTATACCATCTGCGGCATGGGCCCGGCCTCCGCCGGCGGCGTCACCGTGCTGGAGATATTGGGCATGGTCGAGCGCTTTCCGCTCGGCCAGTGGGGCAGGGATGATCCGCGCAGCTGGCATGTGATCGGCGAAGCGATGCAGCTCGCCTATGCCGATCGCGATACCTGGCTGGGCGATCCCGATTTCGTGTCGGTGCCGGTCTCCGGCATGATCGACCCCGCCTATCTCAAGCGGCGATCGGCGATGATTCGGCTGGACCGCTCCTTGCGCGCCTATGAGCCCGGCACGCCGCCCGGCGCGCAGCCGCGCACCGCAGCAGGGCCGCAGCCTGAAGTGGGCACCAGCCACTTCGTCGCGGTCGACCGGAATGGCGACGTCGCCAGCTGGACCTCCACCATCGAAAGCTTCTTCGGCAGCCAGCTGGTCGCCAATGGCGTGATCCTCAACAATGAACTGACCGATTTCAGCTTCGCCCCGGAAAAGGACGGCAAGCCCGTCGCCAACCGGGTAGAGCCGGGCAAGCGCCCGCTCTCCTCCATGTCGCCGACCATCGTCTATGACGACAAAGGCACGCCGATCTTCACCGTCGGCGCGGCCGGCGGGCGCACGATCATCATGCAGGTGGCCAAGGCGCTGATAGCGCATTTCGACTGGGGCCTGTCTGCCCAGGAATCGATCGCGCACGGCCTCATCTATTACAACAAGGACGGGCTGGTGCTGGAGCAGGGCACGGCGCTGGAGGCGATGAAGGCGCCGCTCGAAAGGCTCGGCCATCATGTGACGCTCAGCCCGCTGGGCCTCAAGGCCAATGCCGCCGAGCGGACGGCCGATGGCCATTGGGTCGGCGCCGCCGATCCGCGCAGCCCCGGCGTATCGCTGCAGGAATAGCGGGCAGGGGCCTTCCCGCCTTCCGCCGTCGCGCGGGTCAGCAGCGGCAGGATAGAAGAAGGGCGGCCCGTCTCTGGGCCGCCCTTTGCTTTTCCTTATTTCTGCGCCGCGAACCAGGCGGCGAGCGGCGCCTTGAGCCGCTGGCGCGTCTCCACTCGCGTCTTGATCGCGGCGATGGCGCGGTCGACGACCTTGCGCGATTCGGGCGTCAGATATTGAGTGGCATAGGCGTCGAGCTTGGCCGCCATGGCCGGGTCGGCCGATCCGCCGCCCAGGCGGGCAAGCGCCTGGCTGCGCGCCGACACGTCGATCAGCGCCTCATATTGCGCGCGATGAGCCAGCACATAATCGACCGCCAGCATCGGATGCTCATAGCCGACCTGGCCGATGATCGCGGCGCTGGTGGTCTTGCCTGGCTCGTCGGTCAGCGCCAGGTCGAGCGCCTGCGCCCCCAGCTTCTGATCGCGCGCGCCGCCCAGCAGCGCATAGAGCGTGCTCTTTTCCAGATCGGTCTTGGCGCCCTTCGCCATCATGCGCAGCTTGTCCCAGGTCGCCTGGTCGGCATTCTTGGCGATGATGCCCAGCCACACGTTGCGCAGCGGACCATCCAGCGCGGCCGGATCGCTCTCCAGCGCGGCGAAGCGGCGATTGGCTTCCGCCACCACCGCCTTGTCGCCCATGTCGCCCAGCGTCGACACCAGCGCGGAGCGCAGCACCGGCACCTGCGGCCCTTCGCCGGCCTTGGCGTCGAAGCCGATGCGGCTCAGCACCGGACCCAGCTTGGCGGTGGCATAGGCGCCGACGCGCGCCTGCGCGGCGGCGTCGCCTTCCAGCATGTCATAGGCGCTGCCCAGATAGCCGGGCACTTCGGCCAGCACGGCGGGGCTGGCGTTCGCCGGCACCGCATCGATCAGGTCGAGCGCCAGGCCGATCGGCTGATAGCCGCCCAGTCCCAGTTGGTAATTGTCGGCGAGCAGGCCGGTCTGGTCGATGCTGGACAGCCGGGTGAAGCCCTTGGCCAGCGCTTCCACGTTGGCGGCGGGATAGAGCGAGCGATAATAGCCGGTCTGGCCGGCATTGATCACATAGGCGCCGCAGCCCGGCAGCGTCATCTGCCCCTTGCCCTGCAGGATCAGCCGCTGCGGCGCGCCGCCGATCGTCTGCGCCATCACCGGCACGTTCCAGCTGAGCGGCGCCTTGTCCTTGTTGTCGCGGCTATATTCGCCCTGGCTCAGCGTCAGCAGCGTGCTGCCGCCCTGGCACTGGGCGCTTTCCACCTTGACCAGCGGAATGCCCGGCTTGCTGGTGAAATCATGCGCGATCGCGACCAGCCCCTTGGCGCCCGCGCCCTCGACCGCCTTCCACAGGTCGTCGGTCACCGTATTGCCATAGGCATGGGCCTTCATATAGCTGCGAATGCCGTTGCGCCACACATCCTCGCCGGCGAAGCCTTCCAGCATGGTGATGACCGCCTCGCCCTTCTGATAGGTGATGGCGTCGAACGCCTGGTTCACCTGATCCACGGTGGTGATCTTCTGGACGACGGGATGCGTGGTGGACAGCGAATCCAGGCTCATCGCCGCTTCGCGTCCATCGACGCGGGTCAGCAGCATTTCCCATTCGGGCTGCAGCTTGTCGGTGACCTTGGTCGCCATCCAGCTGGCGAAGCCTTCGTTCAGCCACAGATCGTCCCACCAGGCCATGGTGACCAGGTCGCCGAACCACTGGTGCGCCATTTCATGCGCGACCGTTTCGTAGATGCGGCGCTTGGTGCTTTCCGACGTGAAGCGCGGGTCGACCAGCAGCGCGCGTTCGAAGGTGAAGATCGCGCCCCAATTTTCCATCGCGCTGAAAAACTGGCTCTGGCCCGGCCCGGCGACATTGTCGAGCTTGGGCAGGGGGAAGGGGACGCCGAAATACTCGTTGAAATAGGGCAGGATGTTCGCCGAGGCGTCGAGCGCCAGCTGCGCCTTGCCGCTATTGCCCTTGCCGGTGATCACGCCGACTTCGGTCTGGCCCGCCATCTTGGTGGCCCGCTCCAGTTCGCCCAGGCCGAAGAAGAGCAGATAGGTGGACATTTTGGGGCTGGTGCCGAACGACACGCGCGTCTTGCCGCCGCCCATGTCCGCTGTCGATTTGACCGGCATGTTGCTGACGGCCAGTTCGCCGGTCGGCACGATGGCGGTCAGGTCGAACGTCGCCTTGTAGCTTGGCTCGTCCCAGCTCGGCACGAAGCGCCGCGCGTCGGGCGCTTCGAACTGGGTGAACAGCGCGCGCTTCGCCTGACCTTCATTATTGGTGTAGTCGAGCGCGAACAGGCCGTTTGCCTGCTGATTGATGACGCCGGCATAGGCGATGGCCAGGCGGTAATTGCCCGGCGCCAGCGGCTTGCCGAAATCCAGCGTCACGGTCTGCGCATCGGCATCGACCTTCGCTGCGCCCTTCATCGCCTTGCCATTGGCGGGCGTGAGCGTCACTGCGCCGATGCTGAGGTCGGCGGCGTTCAGCACCAGCGCCGGCATGGTCTGGCTGACGGTCACGTCGATGACGGTGTTGCCCGTGAAGCGCAGGTTCGCCGCGTCGGGTGTCACCTCGATCGCATAATGGCTGGGCGCAGCGCCGCGCGGCAGCTGCGTCGTGATGCCGGCGGCGGGACCGGTGGGGGCGGCGCTCTGCGCCAGCGCGGGGGTGGCCAATGCGACCGGGGCGGCCGCGATCAGCAGCGGCAGGATTTTGGCAAAGCTCATGGGATGGCAGACTCCGACACGTCTTGAAGGGCGGCATGAGATCCTGTCTCGCGCCCGATCAACGCGGGATCAACCGTTTCGTCGCATCGGTCAAGCGATGAGGCCGCCCGGCAATGTCGTTGGTCGAAGTCTGTTGCCCGTTTGTCAAACAATCGGGGGCGGCCGATCAGCCCCGGCCGCGATAGCCCGGCACATCCTGCGCGGGCAGCCACATCCCCGCCGGCGGCTCGCCCGATTGCCAGAACACGTCGATCGGAATGCCGCCGCGCGGATACCAATAGCCGCCGATGCGCAGCCAGATCGGCTTCATCTCGTCGAACAGGCGCTCGCCGATGCCGACGGTGCAATCCTCGTGGAAGCCGGCATGGTTGCGGAACGCGCCCAGGAACAGCTTCAGCGACTTGGATTCGACGATCGTCGCGGCGGGCGCATAGTCGATCACCAGATGCGCGAAGTCGGGCTGGCCGGTCACCGGGCAGAGCGAGGTGAATTCGGGCGCGGTGAAGCGCACCAGATAGGGCTTGCCCGGCCGGGGATTGGGGACATAGTCCAGCACGGCGTCCTGCGGCGAAGCGGGCAGGGCGCTGGTCTGGCCCAGGTGGAGGGGAGTCGTGGGAAGGTCTGTCATGGCCGCGCATCTACGCGATCGCACGGCTGATGTCATCGCCATGCATTGTTCACTTGCGGTTCAGCCATTCTTGTGCCTTGGCTGGACTATGGGGTCCCGCATTCGTCCGTTTCTGATCGCCGCGCCATGGCTGCTGGCCGCGCCTCTCTCTGCGCAGGAAACGGAACAGCCCACGGGCGTCTTTTCGCTGCCGCCATCGCGCCCCGCGCCGGACCCGAACCGGCAGGGCCCGGAACTCGACGTCTATCGCGATCCGGTGACGCCGCGTGCCACGTCGCCCGCCACACCGCCCGTGGTCGTGCCGCCGGTCGTCGCGCCATCCGTGACGCCGCCGCCGGTCGCGACCCGGCCCGTCCCCGCGCAGCCCGCGCGCCCCCGTCCCGAAGCGCAGCGCGCCCAGCCGCCGGCCGAGCGCCCAGCGCCGACGCCTGCGCCCGCCCCGTCGCCAGCGACGGAGGCCGACGAGACGCCTGCACCGGCCAACGACAGCGCGCCCGTCGAAACGCCAGCCCCCGCGCCGCCGATTGCGCCGGCCGACAATGCTGCACCGGCCGCGCCGCCAGCGGAGCAGCCTTCAGCGGAAGACGCGGGGGCGGGATCGATCCTGCCCTGGCTGATCGGCGGCCTGCTGGCGCTGGTCGGGATCGGCGCGGCGGTGCTGCTGCTGCGCCGTCGCCGCACCCAAGCGGTTGCGCCCCAGCCCGCCGCCGCCGCCGCGCCAGCATCGCCGCCCGCGCCTCCCAAGCCGGCCGCCGCCCCGCCGCCGCCCGTGCCTGCGCCCATGCCCGAAGCCGCCGCTGCCCCGGACGCGGCGGAGCGTCCCTGGGTCGACATGGACCTGGTGGTCAGCCAGGCGCGCTATTCGCTGATGGGGGTGACCGTCGCCTACAGCCTGATCCTGCACAATCGCGGCAGCCGCGCCGCGCAGGATCTGCTGGTGCGCGGCATCATCGGCAATGCCGGCGCGCAGCAGCAGGCGCTGCTCCAGGGCTTTTTTGGCGGCCAGGACGGGCTGCCGCTGCACAGCGTCGTCACGATCGCGCCGGGCGAAACGCTGCATCTGGCCGGCGAGTTGCGCCTGGCGCCCGACAGGATCGTGCCGGTGGAAATGGGCCAGCGCAGCCTGCTGATCCCGATCGCGGCGTTCGACGCAGCCTATCGCTGGCAGCCCGAAGATGGCGAGAAGGAGGGCGGCGGGCTGGCGGCGGGCCGCACCGCCCGCGCCTTCATCGTCGGGCAGGAGCAGGAGCCGCCGACGGCCCGGCTGGCGCCGCTGCGCCTCGACCAGGGGCCGCGCCAATATCGCCGCCCGGCCGCGCGCGCGGCGGCGGAGCTGGCGCCGGCCTGACGCCCCTTTCCAGCCCGGTTCCCGCATTCTATCAGGGTTCGGCTATCAGGGTCTCGAATGCATCCGCATCACCGGGGTTGAAGGAGCCGCATGACGATCTTCGTTTCCACCGAATGGCTTGGCCAGCAACTGGGCGCGCCCGACCTCGTCATCCTCGACGCCAGCCTGTTCCTGCCGGGCACGCCGCGCGATCCGCGCGCGGAGTTCGAAGCGGCGCATATTCCCGGCGCAGCCTATATGGACCTGCCCGGCCTCAGCGATCCCGACGATCCGACGCCCGGCATGCTGCCCCCCGACGCGATGATGACGCAGCGGATGCAGGCGCTGGGGGTCCATCGGGACAGCCGGATCATCGTCTATGACAATAGTCCGACCCACAGCGCGGCGCGCGGATGGTGGATGATGCGCGTCTATGGCCTGGGCGCGTCCGCCGCGATCCTAGACGGGGGCTTGCCCAAATGGCTGGCGGAGGGGCGGCCCGTGGACAGCGGCCTGCCGGCGATCCCGCCCGGCAACGCCGTCGCCCGGCTCGATCGCGCGCAGGTCCGCACCAAGGCCGACATTCTGGCCAATCTGGATAGCGGCGCGGTGCAGCTGGTCGACGCGCGCGGGGCGGGCCGCTTCACCGGCGCGGAAGCCGAACCGCGCCCCGGCATGGCGTCGGGCCATATTCCCGGCAGCCGCAACCTTCCCTCATCCGCCCTGTTCCTGCCCGACAACCGCATGAAGCAGGGGACGGAGTTGCGCCGCCTGTTCGAGGAGGCGGGCGTCGATGTCGACCGGCCGGTCATCACCACCTGCGGCAGCGGCGTGACCGCCGCCATCCTGCTGGCGGGTCTTGAATCGCTGGGGCAACAGCATGTCGGCCTTTACGACGGCAGCTGGTCGGAATGGGGCTTCGACAAGACGACACCGAAAGCGACAGGTCCGGCATGAAGGATGAAGCGGGCGGCAAGGAAGGGCGCAAGCCGCTGACGCAGCTGGTGCAGGCGGGGCGCAAGCCGGAATGGACCGGCATGCCTAGCCAGCCCGGCGGCATCGTCAGCCCGCCGGTATGGCGCGCCTCCACCATCCTCTATGACGATGTCGCGCATCTGCGCCGGGCCGCGGCGAGCAGCACGCATGAGCGGCTTTTCTACGGGCGCAAGGGAACGCCGACCGCCTGGAGCCTGGCCGATGCGCTGACCGAGATGGAGCCCGGGGCGGAGGGGACGATGCTCTTTCCCTCGGGCGTGGCGGCGATCGCCTGCGCGCTGATGGCGGTGCTGAAACCGGGCGACCGGCTGCTGATGGTCGACAGCGCCTATGACCCGACCCGCGGCTTCTGCACCCAGATGCTGAGAAGTTTCGGTATCGAAACGATATATTATGATCCGATGGCGCCCGATCTCGATGCGCATCTGGCCGACGGGCCGATCCGCGCCATCTTTCTGGAAAGTCCCGGCAGCCTGACCTTCGAGGTGCAGGATATACCCGCCATCACCGCCTGGGCGCGCGCCCATGGGGTCGTTACGCTGATGGACAATACATGGGCGACGCCGCTCTATTTCCCGGCCCTGGCCAAGGGCGTGGACATCGCGATCCTCGCCTGCACCAAATATATCGTCGGCCATAGCGACGTCATGATGGGCAGCGTCACCGCGACCGGCGACTGGTTCGGCAAGGTTCGTCAGACCGCCTATGCCTTCGGACAGATGGTGAGCCCCGACGACGCCTGGCTCGCGGCGCGGGGGCTGCGCACGCTGGGCGTGCGGCTGGCCCAGCATCGCGACGGCGCGCTCGCGGTCGCGCAATGGCTCAAGACGCAACCCGGCGTCGCCCGGGTGCTGCATCCCGCGCTGCCCGATTGCCCGGGCCATGACCATTGGGCGCGCGATTTCTCCGGCTCGACCGGGCTCTTCACCTTCATCCTCGATGGCGGCGACGAAGCCGCGCGCGCCGTGCTGATCGACGGGCTCGCCCATTTCGGCATCGGCTATAGCTGGGGCGGCTTCGAAAGCCTGGCGCTGCCGGTCGATCCGGCCCGCTACCGCAGCGCCACGCGCTGGCAGGCGGCGGGGCCGGCGGTGCGGCTGCACATCGGGCTGGAGGATCCCGCCGACCTGATCGCCGATCTCGACGCGGGCCTCGCGCGCTTCCGGGCGGCGTCATGACGCACATGATCCCGCCCGAACTGCTGGCGCGGCTGGAGCGCGGCGCCGACTGGATCGAAGGCGGGATCGCGCTGGGCGTCGCCATCGGCCTCTATCTGCTGGCGGCGGCGCTGGCGCGCATGGTCGCCCGGCGGATCGAGCCGCACTGCGTGCATCTGGGGCCCACGTTCGGCCCCCATGTCCGCCCGCTGGTGCGGCATGGGCTGGCGACGCTGCTGGTGGGCATCGCGACGGCCGTCTGGCCGACCGGCACGACCGCCAACATCGTCCTTGCCTGCGTCATGGGCTGGGCGCTGGCGCTGGTCGCCAATCATCTGCTGCGCGCCGTGTCGATCCCGCTCTGGGCGACGGTGCCGCTGTCGATCCTGATCTTCGTCATGCTCCTGTCGGGCAGCACCGGCGGCATCACGCCGCTCGCGCAGATGCTGGACAGCGTCGGCCTGCAACTGGGGAAAAGCCGCATATCGCTGCTCGACGTCATCTCGGTCGCGGCGATCGGCGTCGGCCTGTTCGGCGCGGTGCGGCTGGCGAACCGGGTGCTGGCGCGCAGCATCGCGCGGTCGCGAGGGCTTGATCCGACGCAGAAGCTTCTGGCGGAAAAGCTGGCCGGCATCGCCATCATCGCCGCCGCCTTCTTCTTCGGCATCGACGTGCTGGGCATCGACCTGACCGCCTTCGCGGTCTTTTCCGGCGCGCTGGGCCTGGCCGTGGGCTTCGGCCTGCAGAAGACGGTGGGCAATCTGATCGCCGGCATCATCCTGCTGCTCGACCGGTCGATCAAGCCGGGCGACGTCATCGTCGTGGGCGACAGTTTCGGCTGGGTCAACAAGATCGGCGTGCGCGCCGTCAGCGTCATCACCCGCGATGGCAAGGAACATCTGATTCCCAACGAGAATCTGATGACGCAGGAGGTGGAGAACTGGTCCTACTCCGATCGCAACGTGCGCATCCACATCCCCGTCGGCATCGCCTATGACAGCGATCTCGACCTGGCGCAGAAGCTGATGATGCAGGCGGCGCTCGACAGCCCGCGCGTGCTCAAGAGCCCCCGGCCCAATGTCTGGCTGACCGGCTTTGGCGAAAGCAGCGTCGATCATGAGATCCTCGCCTGGATCGCCGATCCCGAAGCGGGCGTGGGCAATGTCAGGTCCGACGTGCTGGGGCGGCTGTGGCACCTGTTCCGCGACCATGGCGTCACCATCCCCTTCCCGCAGCGCGTCGTCCATATGGCCAGGCCTAGCGAAGAGGACTGAACAGCGCGCGTCGCTTTCCGCCATGGCATCGCTGCCCGCTGATCCCTATAAAGGGGGCCATGTCGCCGCTCGCCCTCTTGCTGATCTTCGTCGCCACCATCGCCGCGATGGAAGGCTTCGCCTATGTCATGCACCGCTGGGTGATGCACGGGCCGGGCTGGTTCCTGCACGCCAGCCATCACCGGCCGCGCACCGGCCATTGGGAAGCGAACGACCTCTATTTCGTGATCTTCGCCTTGCCATCGATCCTGCTGCTGCTGGGTGGGGTGCAGTGGAACTGGGGCGCCTGGGCGACGGCGGTGGGCGCGGGGATCGCCGCCTATGGCGCCATCTATCTGGGCTTTCACGACATCATCGTGCATCGGCGGGTGGGGCATCGCTATGTGCCGCGCTCGCGCTACATGAAGCGCATCGTCCAGGCGCATCGCCTGCACCATGCGGTCGAGACCAAGGAGGGGACGGTCAGCTTCGGCTTCCTGATCGCGCCCCGGCCCGAAGCGCTGAAGCGCGAACTGGCGCGGCGCGACCGCGCCGGGGTGCGCGCGCCGGTCACGCCGGCAGGTCGAGCCCCGCGACATTGAAGGTGAAGGCGGCGGTCTCGTCCTTGGGGCCGACGATCAGGTCCACCTTGATCTGGTCCGACGCGGCGATCGTTTCATAGGCTTTTTGCGAAGGCGGCAGTTCGACGCCGTCCTTGGCATCGGTCAGGCGGCCCGTCCATGTCTCGCTCTCGCCCTTGCCGTCGGTGACGGTCACCGCGCAGGCCGACAGGTCGCACTGGAAGGGCGCGCCCACCAGCTTCACCGTCACCGTCTTTTCGCCATTGCTCATCGGCTGGACCAGCAGCACCGCGAACGTGTCGGGCGCGGTCGGCGTCTGGACGCTGTTGGCGCTGCCGATATAGGCGACCTTCGCCTGCCCGGCCGCGCCGCCTTCATATTTCCAGACCTGGCCGATCTGCTGGCGCTGCGTGGGGCCGTCCTCCCCGCCCGACGAACAGGCGGCGAGCAGCGAAAGAGCCGCCAGGGCTATGATGGGGCGCATGGATCATCCTCCTCGTGGAGGAGGATCAACGCGGCTGCGCCGGCGCTGGTTTCACCCGGCGTAGCGCGCCGCGGTCTCGCGGATCAGCGCGATCATGTTGGGGATGCCCTGGGTGCGGTTCGAACTCAGCTGGTTGCGCAGGTCGAAGGGCGCCAGCGCGGCCTCTATGTCAGTGGCGACGATCTGCGCCGGCGCGCCGTCCTGCACCGTCAGCAGCACCAGCGCGATGATCCCCTTGGTGATCGCGGCGTTGCTGTCCGCCAGGAAATGGAGCCGCCCGTCATCCAGCACCGTGGGATAGACCCACACCGCCGCCGAACAGCCCCGCACCAGCGTCGCGTCGGTCTTGAGCGCGTCGGGCATCGGCTCCAACGTCCGCCCCAGGTCGATCAGCAGCCGATAGCGATCGTCCGCGTCGAGAAATTCATATTCGTCCTGAAGGTCGGCGAGAGCCGGACGGGCAGCGGGCAAGTCGGTCATGGCCGCCCATATAGGCGCAAAAGCGAGCGCGGGAACCCGCTATCGCGCCGCGTCAGAGATCGACGCCCGCAGCGATCGCCTCCAGCTTGCGGATGCGTTCCTTGAGGTCGGCGACCTCGATCCGGGCGGCGGCCGACGGCGGGGCGGCCTCCTCGCCGCGGCGGCCAAGCTCCGCGCGCTTGAGGTCGAGCCAGCCGTTCCAGCCGCGCAGCGCCGCGGTGGCGAGGATGGCGATGCCAGCCAGGCCGCTCGCCGCCAGAGTGAGATAAAGATAGGGGTCCTGCATCATAGCCTCCCTGGCGGACCGCTCTCAGTCGCGGTTCCGCAATTTGTCGAATTCCCGCTCCAGCGCGGAGTTATCGTCGGTGGCGAGCCGTTCCAGCACCGCCACTCGGTCTTTGAGCGCCTTCACCTCGGCGCGCAGCCGGTCGGCTTCCGGATCGGGGCCGCGGTGGATGAAGTCCTCGCCCTTGTGGCGGTTGACCACGCCCATGCGCGCCTTCACCACCTGCGCGATCATCACGATGGCGATGATGGCGACGACCATTTCAAACGGATTCATGTCATTCACTCCCTGTTGGCGCGTCGCGCCTCCGCTCGTCAGTTGGCGGGGCCGCGCAGCCTTTCGATCTCGCGGGTCAGCTGGTGGCTTTCGTCGGTGACGATGCGTTCGACCACCGCCAGGCGGTCCTTCATCGATCCGATTTCGGCGCGCAGCTGCGCATTTTCCTGGCTCAGCAGGCGGATGCGCTCGACCATCTCCTCATTCTTCTGCGGATAGATCGCCTGGCCCCAGACGCCGTCCAGCGGATAGCCGTGGCGCACCCGCAGCCAGGTGGTGAAGATCCAGCCGGCCACGCCCATCGCTCCGATCAGCAGGCCGCCGCCGATGATCCACGGCAGGTTGGGGATGATGATGGCCCCTGCGGTATCAACCTCGTTCATGATCTTTCCCCTCGCCCTGGCGTCAGCGCAGCGCGTCGATTTCGCGCGCGGTGCGGGCGGCGGGATCGGTGGCGATCCTCTCCAGCACGGCGATGCGTTCCTCCAGGCGGCTGATGCGGCCCACCAGCATTTCGTTTTCGCTGGCCAGCAGGTCTATTTTTCGACCGGCGTCGGGATCGGTTCGATGAACGGTGTTCCCGTCATCATCTTCAAGCGGATAGCCATGTCTGGCCCTGATCCAGGTGTTCATGACCGTGCCGATTGCGATCGAAGCGCAAATCAGGACGGGAACAAGCCAACTCCACTGCATGTCGAATACTCCCCTGCTGTTCCTGCCGCGCTCTATCAGCGCAGGCTGTCGATCTCGTCGGCCAGGCGCGTGTTGCGGCTGGTATAATATAGCTCGATGTCGGCGAGCCGGCGGTCGATGTCGCGGAATTTGGACCGGACGTCGCGGGTGGAGCGCGCCGGGTTGGTGCGCACGCCCTGCCAGAATTTCTCGTCCGCCCGGTCCGAATACAGCCCCACGGGCTTGGCGTCGGCGAAATAGGCGGCGGCGAAATAGGCGATCAGCGTCCAGGGGAAGGCGCCCATCAGGGTCACCAGCACCGCGCCGACCCGAACCCAGACCACGTCGATCCCGGTATAGTCGGCGATGCCGGAGCACACGCCCATCCACTTGCCATTCTGCTTGTCGAGATAGAATTTGGTGCGGCGGGCGCTCATGTCAGTTCCTCCGGTCGAAAGTGTAGCTGTCGTCCTGTTCCGGACGTTGCGGGCGGAAGTCGGGATTGTCGGCGGCAACGATCCGTTCGACCGTCTGCAGCCTGTCTTCCAGACGGCGGGCGAGCAGGTGGAGTTCATCCAGCAGCCGCTCGTCCTCGTCGGTGATCTTGGGCGCCTGCTTCCACTTGGTGACATAGTGGAAGATCAGCCAGGGCATGCCGATGAACAACATGCCGACCACGGCGATGGGGACGAAAACCTCCTCCATGGGATCAGGCTCCTCCGGTCTTGCCGGCGTTCATGCTGGCCTTGAGCGCGGCGAGATCGGCATCGACCTTGTCGGCCGACTTCAGCTCCGCGATTTCCTCCTCCAGCGTCTTGGGCTGTCCGCCCAGCGCCATCGCGTCGGCGCGGCCTTCGGCCATGTCCACGCGGCGTTCCAGCATGTCGAACCGAGCAAAGGCTTCGTTGACCTTCTCGCCGGCATAGGCTTCGCGCACCCGCAGGCGGTTCTGCGCGCTTTCCATGCGGCTGACCAGGCTGTTCTGGCGCGCGCGGGCCTCGCGCAGCTTGCCCTGCAGCTTGGCGATATCCTCTTCAGACGCCTTCAGCGCCTCGTCGAGCGTCTCGATCTCATGAGTCAGATGTTCGGCCATGTCGGCCGCCTTCTGCCGTTCGACCAGCGCCGCCTTGGCCAGGTCCTCGCGGTCCTTCGACAGCGCCAGCTGCGCCTTTTCGGTCCAGCTGTCCTGCAGAGCATCGAGCTTGGCGATATGCCGACGCATCTCCTTCTGGTCGGCGATCGTGCGGGCGGCGGACGCGCGCACCTCGACCAGCGTCTCCTCCATTTCGAGGATGATCATGCGAATCATCTTCGCCGGATCCTCCGCCTTGTCGAGCAGGTCGGTGACGTTGGCGGCGATGATGTCTCGGGTGCGGGAGAAAATACCCATTGTCTTGGCTCCTGATGGTCTCGTTCGTATTGTGTCCGCGCCCTTATGCCAGATAGGGGGCAGGCGCGGCGGTCTGGCTGGACGCGAGGATCGGCGCTTCGCTGGCGCGGGCCGGGCCGACCGCCGAAAGGATCATGGTCGATCCGAACAGGATGGCGGCGATGGCGACCGACATCAGCTGGCCGATCTCGCGAATGTTGTTGGTCTTTTCCATTGTCTTTGCTCCCTGAACCTTGGCCTTCATGTGGTTCCGCATCTCGTTGCGGATTGCCCGAAGCATTGCAGGGGGCGTGCCAGTTTCGAAAATCGACGGATTTCCTTCATTTTCCGTTCAGCGAGCCAGGGGCAATTTCGCGACCCCTTGCCAATCGGTGGGAAATTTCACCATAAGTTGGCGAATGGAGAAAAATACGCAGTTCGTGGGCCAGAGCCTCGCCTTTCTCGACGCGGTCGAGCAGGCCGGTCGCGCGGCGGAGCTCAACCGCCCGGTGCTGGTGATCGGCGAGCGCGGCACCGGCAAGGAGCTGATCGCCGAGCGGCTGCATCACCTCAGCCCGCGCTGGGGCGAACCGCTCATCACCATGAACTGCGCCGCCCTGCCCGAAACGCTGATCGAGGCCGAGCTGTTCGGCCATGAACAGGGCGCCTTCACCGGCGCCAATCGCGCGCGCGCCGGGCGGTTCGAGGAAGCCGATGGCGGCACGCTGTTCCTGGACGAACTGGGCACGCTGTCGATGGCGGCGCAGGAACGGCTGCTGCGCGTCATCGAATATGGCGAAGTGACGCGCATCGGCGCCTCGCGCGCGGTGCGGGTGGATGTCCGCATCGTCGCGGCGACCAATGAGGACCTGCCCGCCGCCGCCGACGCCGGGCGCTTCCGCCCCGACCTGCTCGACCGGCTGAGCTTCGAGGTCATCACCCTGCCGCCGCTGCGCGCGCGCGAAGGGGACGTCGCGGTGCTGGCCGATCATTTCGGCCGGCGCATGGCGGCCGAGCTCAACTGGCCGCAATGGCCGGGCTTCACCGCCGCCTGTTCGGCCGAGCTGGAAGGCCATGGCTGGCCCGGCAATGTGCGCGAGTTGCGCAACGTGGTGGAGCGCGCCGTCTATCGCTGGGACGAGCCGGCCCGGCCGATCAGCCGCATCACCTTCGACCCCTTCGCCTCCCCCTGGAAGCCGCGCCCGATGATGCCGCGCCAGGAATCGCGAGCGGAAACGGAGGCCGCCCCGGCCGCAGCCCCGTCCGCATCATCCCCCTGCGATAGGATCAGCGACCTCAAGGCCGCGGTCGACGCCTATGAAGCCTCGATCATCCGCGCCGCGCTGGAACGCTACCGCTACAACCAGCGCGCCACCGCCAAGGGGCTGGGCCTCACCTACGACCAGTTGCGCCACTGCATGAAGAAACACGACCTGAGCGCCGGTTGAGCGGGGCCCTGTCCAGCAGCGCGATGGTCGGGCTGATCGCGAATATCGCGCAACGCTCATCCTCCGCCCTTCAGAGGAAGGCGAGGATTGTGCGGGCTCCCGACTTTTAAGTCGGCCTTCGGCGCGGGAGTGACGAAAAGAAGGTCCAGTCTAGGCATCATCCTCCCCCTTGCAGGGGAGGTGGCGCGCGCGGAGCGCGTGACGGAGGGGTGTCCCGCTAACGGAAGGGTGACACCCCTCCGTCAGCACTTCGTGCTGCCACCTCCCCTGCCAGGGGAGGATGGCTGGAAAAATGCCCATTACCGCCAGAATAAACCCGTCCTGTCCCTCGTTAACCGAAGCCCAGCACGAGGGCACCCAGCTAAAATCCGAGCGCTCATCGCCCACTCTCACCCCAGCGCCTTCACGCGTTCCCCGACCATCCGCAGGTCCGCGACGAAGCGCGCGCGTTCCTCGGCTTTTTTGGCTTCGTCGGGGACGCGCAACAAATAGCTGGGATGCACCGTCACCCATCCTTCCGCGCCGCCTTCCAGCGGGATGGCCGAGCCGCGCGTGCGGCTGATCGTCACGGCCTTGCCCAGCATCGCGCGCGCGGCGGTCGCGCCGAGCGCCACCACCAGTCGCGGCCGCACGATGTCCAGTTCCTGCGTCAGCCACCAGCGGCACGCCTGCACCTCGCCCGCGTCGGGGGTCTGGTGGATGCGCCGCTTGCCGCGCCGCTCGAACTTGAAATGCTTGACCGCGTTGGTGACATAGGCGCGGGCGCGGTCCACGCCCGCCTCGGCCAGCGCCTGGTCCAGCAACTGCCCCGCCGGCCCGACGAAGGGCCGCCCGGCCAGATCCTCCTGGTCGCCGGGCTGCTCGCCGATGAACATCAGCGGCGCGTCCAGCGGGCCTTCGCCGAACACGGTCTGCGTCGCGTCCTTGTAGAGCGAGCAGCGGGTGCAGCCCATCGCCTCGTCGCGCACCGCCGCCCAGACCGCGCCGCTGTTGCCGCCCGCGCCGGCGGGCCGACCGCCGCCTGTCGCTTCGGCGGATCGCGCGGCTGCGCGTGGCGCAGGCGGCGCGCTTGCGATCATCGCCGCCTCGCGCGCCTGCGCGCCTGCGACCAGGTCGGGGATCAGCGCCGCTTCGGGCAGGTTGCGCCAATATTTCTTGGGCATTTCCGACAGCATCGCCCCGGTCTTGAGCCGGGCCGGGTTGAAGATCGCGGCATAATAGCCTTTCCACAGGGCCTCGACCGGGTCGCCATCGGGCGCATCGGCACGGGTCGCGCCCGGCCCCTCGCGCAGGGCCTCGCCGTCCCAGTGGATGCTGATCGCCGGGGTCAGGATCGACCAGCGCATGGTGGCGAAGCGGCGCACGAAAAAGCCCGCATTGGCGCGGACGATATGATGCTCGGGTTCGAACCAGGCGACGAAGCGAGCGCCGTCGTCCTCCTCCACTTCGCGAAAACGGACGAAGGCGCGCATCTTGTGAATGTCGCGTCGCACCGCCTTGGCCAGCATGTCGATGCGCCGCAGCAGCGGATCGGCCTTGTCCTCCATCAGCCCCGGCCGGTCGCGCAGCCGCACCAGCAGCGCATAAAGCAAGGCGAAGCGTTCCGGATCGCTGTGCAGGATCGCCGTTTCCGCCAGATCGACGAAGGCGCGCGGCACCGAGAAGGCGGCGCGGATCGGAGCCGGCGGCAGCGGCGCGTCGCCGAACAGGTCGCCGCCCGCATCCCCGACCTGCCATGTCACGCGGTCCGGTTCGACCCCGGCGATCGCCAGCCGCCGCGCCGCATCGCGCCAGCCATCCACATCGTCCGGCGCATCCAGGACGACGCGGTGCACGGCTGCGCCCGCGGGGTCGGCGGCGGCGGGCAGGGCCTTATTCCTCGGCTTGGGCGCGCTCCAGTTCGGCGGGCTTGCGCTCGGCGAACCGGGCGCCAAGCTGCTCCTCCTCCTGCGCGCTCAGGTCCTTGGCGGCGTCGGGGAACATTTCCTCTTCCTCCTCCTCGATATGATGGAGGTAGCGCTTCTTCATCTGCGCGAAGGTTTCCCGCCATTCCGGCCCGTTGAAGCTCTGCTCCTCCATCTCCTCGAGATAATCCTCGATCTCCTTATGCTCGGACACGCTGTGCTGCGCATCCTCGCGCAAGTCGGGGCGCGCGAGCATGGTGGCGTAGAGGGTTTCCTCCTCCGCCGCGGCATGGGCCTTCACTTCGACCTTGAATTGCTCGAACAGCTTTTCCAGCCGGTCGGGCTCGCCTTGCGCATCCGCCATCTTGGCGAAGAGCTGGCGGTGGGAATCATGATCCTGCTTGAGGCGGTGAAAGATGCTGGCGTCGGCCATGATGGAATCTCCTCTTGTCGAGGAGGAGAACGACGCGCGCGGCAATTGGGTCCAGCGCGTCAGCCGAACAGGAAGCGGAAGATGACGGCGACCGGGATCCACAGCAGCCCGCCAACCAGGCTGGCGACCCACAGCTGCAGCACGTCGCGGCGGAAGCGCAGCGACAGGCCGCTCTGCGACAGGCCGGCCTGCTCCAGCATCTGCCAGCGCCGCTCCAGCCCGCGCGCGGCCACGGCATAGCCGCCGATCGCGACGATGATGCCCAGATGCAGCGCCAGCGAACCGCCCATCTTCGCGACGATGAAGATCTGAAGCAGGCAGAAGACGACGAGCGCGGCGGCCAGATGGCTGCTGATCCGCTTGGCGAAGCTCTTGCGCTCCGACCGATGGCCCAATGTCGTCGCCACGACCCCAATCTCCTTTGATGACCCGGGACACAGTATTTCGCGAACGCGCCCGCCGATCAACCGGAAATTGCTAGGCCGCGAACAGATCGAGCTGTTGCGCCGGCGGCGCAAGCCGCGCGCGCAGGTCGGCGCGATCGACCAGCGCGGTGGGGCGCCAGTCCGCCGTCACCAGGAACGGCCGCAGCTTGGCGATGGAGACGGTTAGCCGCGCCACATCGTCCAGCCGCAGCCGCCGATGCCGCCGGCTGGCAAGGATGCGGTCGACTGCCTTGACGCCCAAGCCCGGCACGCGCAGCAGCGCCTCGCGCGGAGCGCGGTTGACGTCCACGGGGAACGCCGCGCGATGATTGAGCGCCCAGGCGAGCTTGGGGTCGATGTCGAGCGGCAGGCATCCGGTCGCCGGATCGGTGGCGGCGGCGATCTCGCCCGCCTCATAGCCATAGAAGCGCATCATCCAGTCCGACTGGTAGAGCCGATGCTCGCGCAGCAGCGGCGGCCGCTTGAGCGGCAGCACCGCGCTGGGCGAGGGGATGGGGGAAAAGGCGCTGTAATAGACGCGCCGCAGCCGGTGCCGGTCATACAGGCTGCTGGCGCGCGCGATGATCGCGCGATCGTCGGCCGCATCGGCGCCGACGATCATCTGGGTCGACTGGCCGGCCGGGGCGAAGCGCGGGGCATGGCGATATTTCCGCCGCGCCTCGCCCTTGTCCTCCATCTCGCTGCGCAAGTGGCGCATCGCGCCCTCGATCCGCGCGCCATCCTTTTCCGGCGCGAGCCGGCGCAGGCCGCCTTCGGTCGGCAGCTCGACATTGATGGACAGGCGGTCGGCGTGCAGCCCCGCCTGGCGCAGCAGGTCGGGATCGGCGTCGGGGATGGTCTTGAGGTGAATATAGCCGCGAAAATCATGGTCTTCGCGCAGCGAGCGGGCGACCTCCACCAGCTGCTCCATCGTATAGTCGGACGACCGGATGATGCCGGACGACAGGAACAGCCCCTCGATATAGTTGCGGCGATAGAAATTGAGCGTCAGATCGACCACTTCCCGGGCGGTGAAGCGCGCCCGGCGCACATCGCTCGACCGGCGGTTGATGCAATAATGGCAGTCGAAGATGCAGCTGTTGGTCAGCAGGATCTTGAGCAGCGATATGCAGCGGCCATCGGGCGCATAGGCGTGGCAAATGCCCATGCCTTCGGTCGAGCCGATCCCCTTGCCGCCGCGCGAATCCCGCTTCGCCGTTCCCGACGAGGCGCAGGAAGCGTCATATTTGGCCGCATCCGCGAGGATTTCTAGCTTCTGGCGAGTGGACAGCTGGGCCATGATGTTCTCTCTATGTTCAGGATGGCGGGCTGTCCACAATCTGGATCAATATCGCGGCGGGCCGATGCGGATCGGGCGATCGGGCTGCGGGTCCGGGGGCGCCGTTCGTTGCAGCGGACGAGAGAGCAGGGAGACGAGACATGGACCGGCGGGGCTTTCTGGGCGCGGGGATCGGCGGCGGCGCGCTGACGCTGGCGGCGGCGGCGCGAGCGGCCGTGCCCTTCGATCCCTTTGCCGGGGTGGAGCCGATCCGCGCCAGCGCCGATCGTATCTTCCGCACCACGGTGTGCCTGCGCCCGTTCCGCGCCGCCGGCCCGCGCATCGCGGTCGAGCAGGTGGGACGCAAGCGCGTCGTCCATAATTATGGCCATGGCGGCAGCGGCTGGTCGCTGAGCTGGGGTTCGGCCGAACTCGCCGTGCCGATGGCGATGGCCGACGGGGTGCGCGACATCGCGGTGATCGGCGCGGGCGCGCTGGGCCTGACCGCGGCGCTGACGGCGCAGCGCGCGGGCGCGCGCGTCACCATCTACGCCAAAGAGCAATTCCCCCATGTCCGCTCCGCGCGCGCCACCGGCACCTGGTCGCCCGACAGCCGCATCGCGATGGAAAAGGCGGTCGACCCCGGCTTTGCCGACCGGTGGGAGCGGATGGCGCGGACCTCCTTTTCCCTATATCAAAGCTATCTCGGCCTGGCCGGCGATCCGGTCGAATGGACCGATCGCTATATTCTGTCCGACGATGCGCCGGGCGCTGCGGCGCCCCTGGCGGCGGGGGCGCCACCCGCGATCCTGCCCCCGGCTCCCGCTCCCAGCCGGCCCGATGATTTCCTCCATCTCGAAAGCCGCCTGCGTGACATCATGCCGCGATCGGTCGCGCTGCCGCCGGGCGCGCACCCTTTCCGCGCCGCGCATGTCCGCCGCAACAGTTCGCTGACCTTCAACGTCGCCGATCTGGCGCATCAGTTGACCAGCGATTTCCTGATCGCCGGCGGGCGGATCGAGCCGCGAGTCTTCCACGCGCCGGCCGATCTCACGCGGCTGAAGGAAAAGGCGATCATCAACTGCACCGGCTATGGCGCGCGGGCGCTGTGGCGCGACGAGAGCATCGTGCCGGTGCGCGGGCAGATCGCCTGGCTGATCCCGCAGCCGGGCGCGACCTTCGGCGTCTATTATCATGGCATCGCGCTGCTGGCGCGGCGCGACGGCATCGTCGTCCAGCCGGTCGGCGAGGACGAATGGTTCGGCTATGGCGACGCCAATGAAGCGCCCGATCCGGCGGCCGCCCATGCCGCCGTCGCGGAAGTGGCGCGCTGGTGGGGGTGAGCGGCGGCGTCAGTCCTCGTCGGGCAGGCGGCTGACGCGGATCGACTGGGCGTTCATCTGCGCGCTGCCGAAGATCGTCATGAAGGCGATGTCGGTCGCGTCGCGGCCGACCGCGATCCGCGCCATGGTCTCGACCGGCGCCAGGCCCGTCGCATCGACCAGATGCCAGGCGCCGTCCAGCCACACTTCCACCACCGCATGGAAATCGGGCGGGTCGAGGTCCAGCGCATAGACCGACACCAGCCGCGCGGGAATGTCGCGCGACCGGATCAGCGCGGCGGTCAGATGCGCGAAATCGCGGCACACGCCCTGCTGCGCCACGAACGTGTCGGCCGCCGTGGTGGTGATGTTGGAACTGCCCGGCACATAGGCGACATTGTCGCGCACCCAATCGACCAGCGCCTGCACCAGCGCGCCGCCGTCCAGATCGGGGAAATGGCCGCACACGAAGCTCACGAACCGGTCGGCCTCGCAATAGCGGCTCGGCCAGATGAAGGGCAGCACATCCTCGGGCAGGCTGGGCAGCGGGCTGCGCGACAGGCTGCCGACATCGACCGGCGCGCGCTCGATCGCCATCGTCGCGCGATAGGTGCTCAGCATCCGACCCGTGCCGGTGCGCGTCCATGTGCGCCGCCCGATGCCGCTGCCGCCGACCTTGTTGGTGAGCGGCCCGGCATTGTCGATGATGTGCGACTGGGTGAGCACGCGCTGGTCGGGCAGGGCCGCGGCCTCGACGGCGAGCAGCACGTCGGTCGGGCAGGCGAAATCATAATCGAGAATCGCTTCGATCGCGAGGCGCATGGGGTCATCCGGATTGGAGAGCGGGGCGAATCATCCCCTCCACCCCAGCATCGGCGGCGCGCAGCCAGCACGCAAGCGCTTCGCACGGGAGCTCATGCGAAAGTCGGTGCCGAGGCTTGGGTCGAAGCATCCCGAGTGCACGGGCGAGCGGGAGAAGAGTGCGAACTGAAGGGCTCACCGCAGAAATCGCATCCGGGTGCAATGAGGCGGAAGAGGAGGAGAAGGCGGCCGCGGGGCCGGTGGGCGCGGCGCACGGACGGGGAGGCTGAGGCGGAGCGTAGAGATACGGCCTGAGAGATCGAATGGAGAGTGCGAATGGAAGGGCTTACCGCAAAAACCGCATCCGCGCGCAGTGAGGCGGAAGAGGTGAAGCAGGCCCTGAGGAGCCGGCAGGTGCGGCGCAAGGACGCCGGCGCTGCCTCTGGACGCGAAGATGCCGCCACAGGGGTAAGGCCAGAACGCGCCTGTGCCGGTAATCGACCAGCGTCACCTACAACTTTGCGACCTCCGCCTGTGAGCCGGGGCCCACTAGCCGCTATCCCGCACGCCCGGCGGCGAGCAGCCGAACCGCCTCGCCGCTCAGCCAATACGCGCTGCCAACCCAACGGCGAACGTGGCAGCCGTCGCGGTTCCCCGCGGGAGCGAAACTACGGCCACTCCTGATGCCGCCCTCATCCTACGCGCGGCCCGGATGTCGCCCTGATCATATGTGTGCGTCGTCGGAAGAAGGCAGCGCACATCTCACCATGCGCCCTTTCAGCGCCGCCCCTACACCCTCCCAAACGCCTCCGCGCGCGCCCCGCTCAGCCGCGCCCCGCGCGCACCCCGCTCAGCCGCGCCCCGCACCGACGGTAAAAGACCCGCAGCGCGCAGGGGCGCGGCGGGTCTTTTCGGTGCGTGACGCGCCAGGTGGGCGAGGGCGCAAACCGCGCTCCGGCTGATCCGGCCGGAGCGCCTGTCCGCGTTTATTCGCCATCATCCTCCGCATCGGGTCCGGTCATCATCCCCTCGGCCACTTCCTCGGTCTTGCCGCGGATCGCCTTTTCCAGCCGGTCGGCCAGTTCGGGATGTTCCTTCAGATAGGTCTTGGCATTCTCGCGACCTTGGCCGATGCGGACCGAGTCATAGGAGAACCAGGCGCCCGACTTCTCGACCAGCCCGGCCTTGACGCCGATGTCGAGCAGTTCGCCGATCTTGGAGATGCCCTCGCCATACATGATGTCGAATTCGACCTGCTTGAACGGCGGGGCGACCTTGTTCTTGACCACCTTCACCTTGGTCGCGTTGCCGACGATATCGTCGCGATCCTTGATCTGGCCGGTGCGGCGAATGTCGAGACGGACGGAGGCGTAGAATTTGAGCGCGTTGCCGCCGGTCGTGGTTTCCGGATTGCCGTACATCACGCCGATCTTCATGCGCACCTGGTTGATGAAGATCACCATGCATTTGGAGCGCGAGATCGATCCGGTCAGCTTGCGCAGCGCCTGGCTCATCAACCGCGCCTGCAGGCCGACATGGCTGTCGCCCATTTCGCCTTCGATTTCCGCGCGGGGAACCAGCGCGGCGACCGAGTCCACCACCAGCACGTCGATCGCGTTGGAGCGGACGAGCGTGTCGACGATTTCCAGCGCCTGCTCACCCGTATCGGGCTGCGACACGATCAGTTCGTCGATGTCGACGCCCAGCTTCTTGGCATAGACGGGGTCGAGCGCATGTTCGGCGTCGACGAAGGCCGCGGTCCCGCCCGCCTTCTGCGCTTCGGCGATGGCATGCAGCGTCAGCGTCGTCTTGCCCGAGCTTTCGGGCCCGTAAATCTCGATGATGCGGCCCTTGGGCAGGCCGCCAATGCCCAGCGCGATGTCGAGGCCGAGCGATCCGGTCGAGATCGCTTCGATCTCCATCTTCTCGCGCGATCCCAGCTTCATCGCCGAGCCCTTGCCGAAGGCGCGGTCGATCTGGGCGAGCGCCGCCTCCAATGCTTTCTGTCTGTCCATATTCCCCGTCTTCTTGGAATCGATAAGTTGGAGCATTGCGGTCATCGGCCTATCCCCTGTCAAGCGGATCGCGTCGAGTCCCTCGGCGCTGGACGATGATGTATCCCATTTGTTCTCATGGAACAAGAGGGGAACGGAATTTTCCTATCGTGCCGGGGCGGACCGCCTCAGCCGGGCAGGATCCGGCCCAGCGCGCGTTCGACCGCGCCGATGGTGAAGGGCTTGGCCAGCGTCGGCCGGTCGGCATGAGCCGGCGGCAGGTCGTCGGCCATGCCGCCCGTCGCGAACACGAAGGGAATGCCCTTCTCGACCAATATGTCGGCGACCGGCCAGCTTTTTTCGCCCTGCAGGTTGCAATCGAGCAGCGCGCCGTCGAACCCGCCCTGGCGCGCCTGGACGCAGGCGTCGTCCACAGTGGCGGCGACGGCGTGCAGCCGATAGCCGAGCGCATCGAGATAATCCTCGAGCATCATGCCGATCATCGCTTCATCTTCGACGATGAGGATGGATTTCGCGTCCGACATGCATTTTTCCCTTGTTCGACGGGGGTTCGACCGGGCGCTTGGCTAGCCCAATGGCACGCGCTTGCCCAGCCCCTTCGCCTTGATCCGCAGCAAGATCATTCCGCCGCCGGCTGCATCGCCATGGTGTCGCGCGCCGCTTGCGCCAGCTGGTTGACGGAAAAGGGCTTGGGCAGGAAAGCGACATTGGCGATGTCGATCGACTTGCGAAGCTGCTCCTCGGCATAGCCCGACATGAACAGCACCGGCAGGCGCGGGTGCGTGCGGCGGGCCTGCGCCACCATCGCCGGGCCGTCCATATTGGGCATGACGACGTCGGAAATCAGCAGGTCGATGCCTTCATGGGCGGCCAGCACCTCCAGCCCCTGCTCGCCGTCATTGGCGGTCAGCACCTTGTAGCCCTGGCGCGTCAGCGCCCGTTCGGCGACGGCGCGCACCATATCCTCGTCCTCGACCAGCAGGATGGTGCCCGAACCCCAGGTTTCGGCGCGCTTGACCGGCTCGCGCACCGGCGCCTCCTCCTCCGCGTCGGCGCCGGCATAGACGGGCAGGTAGATGACGAAGCTGGCGCCGCGGCCCAGTTCGGATTCGGCGAAGATATAGCCGCCCGACTGTTTGACGATGCCATAGACGGTGGACAGGCCCAGCCCCGTGCCCTTGCCCAGTTCCTTGGTGGTGAAGAAAGGCTCGAAGATCTTCGCCAGAATGTCGGGCGGGATGCCCAGCCCCGTGTCGGACACGCGCAGCGCGGTATAGTCGCTGATCGGCAGGATCTGCTGGCGCATCTCGCGCGCCTTGGCGGCGGGCACGGCATAGGTCTGGATGTTGAGCGTGCCGCCTTCGGGCATGGCGTCGCGGGCATTGACCGCCAGGTTGACGATCACTTGCTCCAGCTGGCCCGGATCGGCCCGCACCGCGCCCAGATTGCGGCCATGGCTGACCTCCAGCCGCACATTTTCGCCGAGCAGGCGCTTGAGAAGGTTGGACACGTCCGACACGATGTCGGGCAGCTGCAATATCTGCGGCCGCAGCGTCTGCTGCCGCGAAAAGGCGAGCAGCTGGCGCGTCAGGCCCGCGGCGCGGTTGCTGTTCGACTTGACCTGCTGAATGTCGTCATAGTCGCTGTCGCCGGGCGTATGGCGCATCAGCATCAGGTCGCAATGGCCGATGATGGCGGTCAGGATATTGTTGAAATCATGCGCCACGCCGCCGGCCAGTTGGCCGATCGCCTGCATCTTGGTCGCCTGCGCCACCTGCCGCTTGAGCTTGCTTTCCTCGCTATTGTCCTTGAGGCTCAGCAGCACCGCCGCTTCGCCCAGGCCCCGCACCCCCGCCAGGCTGAGCGCGGTGGGCTCGTCGGGCTGTTCGCGCATCCGCACGACGATGTCGCCCGACATTTGCGGCCCGACGGCAAAGCGCCGCACCGCGTCGGCCACGGCCGCCTGGTCCTCGCGCGCGACCAGGTCGCCGGGATAGCTGGGCTTGGCCCCGGCCTTGAGGCCCGCGGCGCGCGCGAAAGCCTTGTTGACGAACAGGATGCGCCCGTCGCGATCGGCCATGGCCAGTCCGAACGGCAGCAGCGAGAGCAGCGTTTCGATGTAGGACAGCGCCGACGTGCCGCCGCCGCCCGACGGCTCGTCGATCAGCAGCAGCAGCATCGGCCCGTCCTGCGCCGATCCTTGCGCCCCGCCCGGCTGGCTCGCCCGGCGCAGCGGCACCTGCAGCAGGCGCAGCGGCAGGCCGCCATTTTCCTCGCGGGCCAGGAACAGCCGGCCCTTGTCGTCCACCCGCATATGGGCGGCGAAGTCGCGGCCGGTGATATTGGCGTCGATGCGCCCGGCCGCGCGCAGCAGGAAGGCGCCATTGGCGGCGCGGATGCGCCCCTCGCCGCCGATCATCACCGCCATGATGCCCGCTTCGCCCAGCTGCCGCCCGGCTTCCCCGGTCAGGAACCGATGCACATCGTCCAGGGCGCTGGGCTGGCGCACGGGGGTGAAGCGCCAGAGCAGATAATCCTCCGACCGGCCGGTGCGGGCGATGTCGACGTCCAGCCGCAGCGCCCCCATCGCCAGCCCTTCCAGCTTGCCGTCGCCGTCGCGCCAGGCGGCGCGCGCGGCGTGCGACAGGCTTTCGGTCAGCGCCGCGTCGCCGGTGACGCCCGGCGGCGTCGGATAGCCGGGAAACCATTCGCCGAACAGGTCGCTGGCGCACACCAGCCGGCCCGCCCGGTCGGTCACCGCGATCGCGATGTGAGACGCGTCGGCGGCGGCGCGCGCGACGGTCCAGTCGGGTGTCGCCTCGCTGTGCGACAGGGCGGCGGGGTAGAGATGGCGGTACCAGCGCATCAGCGCGGCGATCGCGATGACGCTGGCGCCGAAACCCGCGGCCAGCGCGACATTGCCGGCGGCGTAGAAGACCAGCCCCGCCGACAGCAGCGCCGCGCCCAGCAGCAAGGGCAGGGCGAAGGGCGAGGGCGGCTGGTCCAGCCACGCCTCATCTTCCTTTTTCAGCCGTGCCGCCATGACCGGCCAACCCCCTGCTTCGCCATCGGACCCTGTCGGCGCGGCGTCAGACGCCGGCCGCCTTCTCCAATGCGCCGCTTTGGTGGACCTTGCCAATCCTCAATTTGCGCGCCTGCCATTTGCGGCCCATGCGATGGCGCCAGAACCAGTCGGCGACGACATAGCCGATCGCGGCGCAGACGCAGGAGATGAGGGCAAGGCCCAGCAGCATCGCCGGCGCCGCTTCGGACAGCAGCCAGGCGGTCCACTGGCCGATCCCGGCATGGCCGTCGACCAGCGCCATGAAGCCCGATGCGTCGGCGCTGCGCCCCAGCATCCAGTTGCCCAGCCACACCGACGCCATCAGGATCAGCGGCGTCGTCGCAGGGTTGGACAGGAATGTCATGGCGGCGGCGACCGGGATGTTGGCGCGGAACGGCAGGGCGAACAGCGCCGCGCCCGCCATCTGCACGCCCGGGATCATCAGGAACAGGCCGACGAACAGTCCCAGCGCGACGCCGCGCGGCACCGACCGGCGGGTGAAGCGCCACAGCGAGGGCTCCAGCACCCGGTGCGCCACCGGGGCGAGGATGCGGCTGCGCTCCAGCGACTCGCGGGTCGGGCAATTGGCATGCCACCAGCGGGTCAGCCGGCTCATCAGCCGTGCGCCTTCAGGATGCGCTGCTGGTCTCGTTTCCAGTCGCGTTCCTTGATGGTCTCGCGCTTGTCGTGGGTCTTCTTGCCCTTGGCCAGCGCCAGTTCGACCTTCACCTTGCCCCGGCTGTTGAAATAGAGGGCGAGCGGCACCAGCGTCATGCCCTTGCGCTCGACCGCGCCATGCATGCGGGCGATCTCGCGTTCGTGCAGCAACAGCTTGCGCGGGCGCTTGGCTTCATGGTTGAAGCGGTTGCCATGGCTGAATTCGGGGATGTTGCTGTTGACCAGCCACACCTGCGCGCCCTTCACCTCGGCATAGCTTTCGGCGATATTGCCTTCGCCAAAGCGCAACGATTTGACCTCGGTTCCCTGCAGCGCAATGCCCGCCTCGAATATGTCCTCCAGGAAATATTCGAATTTCGCGCGCCGGTTCTCGGCAACGATCTTCTTCTTGTCGAAGGCTTCGGGACGGGGGCGGGCCATATTCTTGTCTAACTCACTTCACATATAGGCGCGCGGCGCGCTCACACCAGTCCCGCAATCTCCAGCGCGCGGTCGACCGCCGCCCGGCTCGATTCCGACGGCCAGGTGATCGGCAGGCGGACGTCGCCGGGCATGTCGGGCCGCACGCGCGTGAGCGCATATTTGACAGGGCCGGGTGAAGAATCGCTGAACAGCGCATCGTGCAGCGGATAAAGACGATCCTGCAGCGCCAATGCGCCATCCCAGTCGTGGCGCGCGCAGGCCGCCTGGAAATCGGCGCACAGGCGCGGCGCGACATTGGCGGTGACGCTGATGCATCCCTTGCCGCCCATCGCGTTGAAGCCCAGCGCCGTTTCGTCATTGCCCGAAAGCTGGCAGAAGTCGGGACGGCAGGCCAGACGCTGCGCGGTGACTCGCCCCAGATTTCCGGTCGCGTCCTTGATCCCGACGATGGTCTGGAACTCCTCGGACAGGCGGTGGATCACCGGCACGCCGATGTCGGTGATGGTGCGGCTCGGCACATTGTAGAGGATGATCGGCAGGTCGCAGCGTTCGGCCAGCCAGGCGAAATGGCGATAGACGCCGTCCTGGTTGGGCTTGTTGTAATAGGGCGCGACCACCAGCGCGGCGTCTGCGCCCGCCGCCTGCGCCGCATACATGTGATCCAGCGCGATCCGCGTGTCGTTGGATCCGCATCCGGCGATGACGGGCACGCGCCCGGCCGCCTGGTCGACGCAGATGGCGATGACGCGATTATGCTCCTCCACCGTCATCGTCGCGCTTTCGCCGGTGGTGCCGCACGGCACCAGCGCGCTCGATCCTTCCGCGATCTGCCAGTCGACGAAGGCGCGAAAGGCGGCCTCGTCGATCGTCCCGTCACGGAACGGGGTGACCAGAGCCGGAATCGAGCCCGAAAACATGATGAAACTCCTTCAAATCTCCGGGCTACCGGGGCATGATGCGACAAGCGGCGCGCTATAGCGCGTCATTCAGGGCCTGATAAGGATGCAAATGCGATTATGTCCAGCATGCGCACCTCCCCTCATGTCGAAAGTTGCCTGATCCGCATGCCCATTATTGCCATGTTGCTGATGACCGCCGGCGCAAGCGCGCAGCCGGAGCGTTCCGTGCCTGCCGCCCCCACCGGCGCGATGGTCCAGCCGGTCCCCCCCGAATATGGCCAGCCCAGCCAGTGGGACCGGGTGCAGGCGCAGATCGGCCAGCCGACCGACGGCAGCATCGCCGGCACGATCAGCCAGTGGCGCGCGCTGCAGCAGAGCGATGGGCTGGGCTTTGCCCCCTATGCCAGCTTCATCATGGCCAATCCCGGCTGGCCGGGCGAGGACCGGATGCGGCGGCTGGCGGAAACCGGGATCAATCCCGACAGCTATTCGCCCGCGCAGGTCGTCGCCTTCTTCGCGCAATTTCCGCCGCGCACGGCGGTCGGCCATGCCCGCAACGCGGTCGCGCTGATGCAGACGGGCCGCATGGACGAAGCGCGGGTCGCCGCGCGCAACGCGTGGATCGGCGGCACGCTCCAGCCCAGCGACGAAGCGCGGCTGCTGTCGCTGTTCGGGTCGGGCTTCACGCCTGCCGATCATGATCTGCGCGCCGACATGCTGCTGTGGAATGGCGATATTGCCGGCGCGATGCGCATGCTCCCCTATGTCAGCGCGGCGCGCCGGCCGGTCTTTTCCGCGCGCATCGCATTCAAGCGCAAGGCGCCCGAAGCGACCGGCCTGATGCAGGCGGCCGACGCCATCGGCGCGGCCGATGCCGGCTATGTCGCCGACAAGGCGCTGTGGCTGCGCGACAGCGGCAACTGGATCGCGGCGCGCCAATATCTCGCCAATCGCCCGGCGTTGACCTACCGGCCCGGCGATGCCGAAGAATTTTACGAGGTGCTGCTGAACCAGGCGCGCGCCGCGGCCAATGACAGCCAGTGGACCTTCGCCTGGGGCATCGCCAGCAAGATCGACGACGCGGTCGCGCCCGGCGTCGACGTCAGCGATCAACCGATCGGCGTGCGCGACGATTATACCAGCCTCGCCTGGCTGGCGGGCACCACCGCCTTCTACAATCTCAACCGCCCGGCCGACGCCGTCGGCATGTTCCGCCGCTATGCCGACGCCGCCAAATCGCCCCAGACCCGGTCCAAGGGCTATTATTGGGCCGGCCGCGCGTCCCTGTCCGCCGGCGACAGCGCCAGCGCCAACAGCTATTTCACCCAGGCGGGCAGCTTCCCCGACCAGTTTTATGGCCAGCTCGCGCTCGAACGGCTGGGCCGGCGCGTTCCCGCGCCCGCCACGGTGGAGCGGCCGGTGCCGATCTCGGCCGCCGAGCGCGCGGCCTTCAACAACCGCTCGGTCGTGCGCGCGGTCAAGGCGCTGGGCCAGATGGGCTATTGGGCCGACCAGAGCAAATTCGCCCGCGCCATCGCCAATAATGCCGACAGCGACACCGACCATTTCCTCGCCGCCGAACTGGCGCAGCAGATCGGCCGCCCCGACATGAGCGTGATGGTCGGCCGCCGCGCGGTGTCCAGCGGCCTCACCGGCTATGGCGACAGCGCCTTTCCGCGCGTGCCGGTGCCCAGCCAGGCGCAATATAACTGGACCATGGTCCATGCGATCGCGCGGCAGGAAAGCCAGTTCGACAAGCAGATCGTCAGCCATGCCGGCGCGCGCGGCCTGATGCAGTTGATGCCCGGCACCGCGCGCGAACAGGCGGGCAAGCTCGGGATGAGCTACAATCCCGCATCGCTGAACGATCCCAGCTACAACATCATGCTGGGTTCGGGCTATTTCCAGCGCATGCTCGATTATTATGGCGGCAGCTATCCGCTCGCGGTCGCCGCCTATAATGCGGGCCCGGGCAATGTGAACAAATGGATCCGCGCCAATGGCGACCCGCGCCTGCCGGGCGCCGACATATTGCGCTGGATCGAGGAAATCCCGATCTACGAAACCAAGAATTATGTGCAGCGGGTGCTGGAAAACGCCGTCGTCTACGAAGCGATGAACCCCGAACGCGCCAAGTTCCGCGGCAGCAACGCGGTGCTCAGCCGCTATCTGGGCAAGCAGACGCCGGGCTGAGGCCTCTACACGGAGTCGGGACTCCTGTCTCGACTCCGCTCCATCCGAACGGCTAGGACGGGTTGGCCATGGCCACCCCCTATCCCAATTATATCACCCCCGAAGGCTTCGCGAAGCTGCGCGCCGACTATGACCATCTGCTGGGCGTCGAGCGTCCCCGCATCGTCGAGGTGGTAAGCTGGGCCGCGGGCAATGGCGACCGCAGCGAAAATGGCGACTATCTCTACGGCCGCAAGCGCATGCGCGAGATTGACGGGCAACTGAAGCGCCTGTCCAAGAAGATGAAGGACGCCAAGGTCGTCGACCCGCGCCAGCAACCCGACAAGGACCGCGTCTATTTCGGCGCGACCGTCACCATTGCGGATGAAGACGACAATCATCGCACCGTCACCATCGTCGGCAATGACGAAACCGATGTCGATGCCGGCCGCATCGGCTGGGGATCGCCGATCGCCCGCGCCCTGCGCGGCGCGGCGGTGGGCGACCTGCGCCGCGTGCTGCTGCCGGCGGGCGAGCGCGAATATGAGGTGATGGCGATCCGCTATCCCGCCTGAACCGCGGCCGCCAGCCAGGCGCGCAGGTCGGCCATGGCGGGGCTGTCGGCGCGCGACATCAGGCGCGTCAGCCAATAACCGCCCATGTCCACCGCCAGGGGAAAGGGCTGGACCAGGTCGCCGGCGGCCAGCGCCCGGGCGAAGAGCAGGGGCGGGGCCAGCGCCACACCCTGGCCGCGCATCGCTGCGCGCGCCATCAGCACCGAATTGTCGAAGACGACGCCGCGCAGCGGCGGGCAGGGCAGGCCCGCGGCGGCGAACCAGCGCGGCCATTCCTCCGCCCGGTAGGATCGCAGCAGCCTTTCCCGGGTAAGCGCGGCGGGGGTGTCGATCCGGGCGGCGAGCGCGGGCGCGCAGAGCGGCGTCAGCGGCGCGCGCAGCAGCGGCTGGGCATGGGTGCCGTGCCACGCGCCCTCGCCGAAGCGGATGGCGAGGTCCAGCCCCTCGCCCGCCAGGTCGACGCGGTTGTTGTTGAGCAGGATGCGCAAGTCGACATGCGGGCAGGCGCGCTCGAAATCGGGCAGCCGGTCGAGCAGCCAGCCATCGGCGAAGCTGCCCACCACGCCCAGCGTCAGCGCCTCGCGCGGGCGCCCGCCCTCGATCCGGTCCAGCGTCGCGCCGATCCGGTCCAGCGCGTCGGCCATCACCGGCAGCAGCGCCCGTCCCTCGTCGGTCAGCATCAGCCCGCGCGGCAGGCGGCGGAACAGGGCGACGCCCAGCCGCGCCTCCAGCGCCGCCACCTGCTGGCTCACCGCGCCCTGGCTGACGCACAATTCCAGCGCCGCGCGGGTGAAGTTGAGATGGCGGGCGGACGCTTCGAAGGCGCGCAGGGCGTTGAGCGGCAACTGGGCGCGGTCCATGGCCGCAATCCATAAGCCAGGCTCATGCCTCTGTCGAGAAATGCTGCTTTGTCGCCGTGCCGCCGGAGCGGCACCATCGGCCCATCACCCACAGGGAGCAGGACGATATGGCAAGGAAGACGATGCTGCTGGGCATAAGCCTGGCTGGGATGCTGCTGGCGGGCGCCGCCGCGCCGGACGATCCGCTGCTGCGCCCGATCGCGCCCGATCATGCGCGGCAATGGCTGACGCCCCAGGCGCCCGCGCGCCTTTATGGCGGCACCTATCTGGTCGGGTTCGGCGGGCTCAGCGTCGCGCTGATCCGCACCCGCGCCGGGCTGATCCTGATCGACGGCGCGGTGCCGCAGGCGGTGCCGGACATAGAGGCGCATATCCGCGCGCTGGGCTTTTCGATTCGCGACGTGAAGCTGATCCTGAGCACCGAACCCCATTATGACCATGCCGGCGGCCTCGCCGCGCTGGCGCGGGACAGCGGCGCGCAGGTGGTGGCGAGCGCGCCGGCGGCGGCGGTGCTGCGCCAGGGCGGCGGCGATCCCGACGATCCGCAGGCCGCCTGGCTCGATCCTTTTCCCGCCGTGCGCGATGTCCGTGCGGTGCGCGACGGCGCCGTCATCCGCCTGGGCGAGGTGGCGGTCACCGCCCATGCGACGCCCGGCCATACGCTGGGCAGCATGAGCTGGAGCTGGTCCGCCTGCGAAGGCAAGGCGTGCCGGACCATCGTCTTCGCCTCCAGCCTCAATCCGATCGCGGCCGATGGATGGCGCTTTGCCGATCCGGCGCACCGGCGCTTCGTCGACGCTTTCCGCGCGACCTTTGCGAAGGTGAAGGCGATGCCGTGCGACATGCTGATCAGCGCCCATCCCGATCCGGGCGACGCGGATCGGCTGGCGCGGCTGGCGCGGGCGCGCACGCCCCATTTCTTCGAGGATCCGGGCGCCTGCCGCCGCTATGCCGCCCGCGCGCAGGCGGCGCTGGCGAAGAAACTGGCGTCCTGAAAACAGCCGTCCTTGACTCCCGCCGTTCCTGGGAAGAGATAAGAACATAACAGGAACATTGATATGGTCGAGTCGATTCCCAGCCTCGCCGCGCTCAAGCGGCATATCGCCTCGCTGGACCGGGCGCCAGCGCGGGATGCGTGCGCCCGCTTCGCCACCGGCCATGCGCCGCTGGACGACGCGCTAGGCGGCGGGCTGGCCTGCGGCCGCGTGCATGAGCTGTTCGGCGAGGGGGAGGAGGAAGGCGCGGCCGCCGGGCTGGCGCTGCTCTGGGCGCAGCTGGCGGGCGGCGAGGCGCCGCTGCTGTGGCTGCGCACCCAGGGGGCGGCGCGGGTCGGCGGCGCACCTTATGGGCCGGGGCTGGCGGCGCTGGGGCTGGACCCGGCGCGGCTGCTGATCGGCACCATGGCCGATGACGCCATGCTGCTGCGCGCGGGCATCGACGCGCTGCGCTGCCCGGCGCTGGGCGGGCTGGTGATGGAATTGCGCGGCCGCGCGCCGTTGCTCGACCTGACCGCCAGTCGCCGGCTGGCGCTGGCGGCCGAAGCATCGGGCGTCACCGCGCTGCTGCTGCGGATCGGCGGGGCGCCGACGCCCAGCGCGGCGGACACCCGCTGGCGAGTGACGGCCGCGCCCTCCGCGCCCTTGCCGGGCAATGGGCCGGGCCGCGCCGCCTTCGCCCTCACCCTGCTGCGCCGCCGCGCCGGGTCGGATGGGCAGGCATGGCGGCTGGTGTGGGACAGGGATAGAGGCAGTTTTGGAGACGCGGGCGATGAACGCCATGACGATGGACGGGATCGGGCAGACGCCTATGCGCCGCTATCTGGCGCTGAGCTTCCCCTTTCTGCCGGTCGATCGGCTGCGGATCGCGCGGCCTGATCTCTGGACGGCGGGCGATGGGCCGGCCGTGGTGGTGGAAACGGTGCGCGGCGCGATGCGGCTGTGCAGCGTCGATGCCGACGCGCTGGCGATCGGCCTGGCGCCGGGCATGACGCTGGCCGACGCGCGCGCGTGCGAACCGGACCTGCGCGTGTTCGACGCCGATCCCCATGCCGACCAGGACTGGCTGGAACGCTTGTGCGACGGCTGCGCTCGCTACACCCCCAATGCCGCGCCCGACGGCGCCGCCGGGCTGATGCTCGACATCAGCGGCTGCGGCCATTTGTGGGGCGGGGACGAAGCGCTGGCGGCCGATGCGGCGGCCCGGCTGGAACGGCACGGGCTGCGCGTCCGCCACGCCATCGCCTCCAGCCCGGAGGCGGCCCACGCGCTCGCCCGCTTCCCCGGCCCGCCCGCGCCTGACGAGGACGCCGCCGTGCGCCGCCTGCCGGTTGAGGCGCTGGGGCTGGACGCGGCCGATGCGGTGGCGCTGCGCCGCGCGGGGCTGCGCACCGTCGGCGATCTGGCGTCCCGCCCCGCCGCCACGCTCGCGGCGCGCTTTGGCGAAGAGGCGATCGACGCGCTCGACGCGCTGCTGGGCCGGGGCCACCGCCCGCTCGCGCCGCGCCGCCCGCGCGCCGCCGTGCGCATCGATCGCCTCTTCGCCGAACCGATCGGCAGCACCGCCTATGCGCTCACGATATTGGAGGAGATGGCGGCGCAGGCGGGCGAGCGGCTGGCCGAACGGGGCGAGGGCGGCCGGCGGTTCGAAGCGGTCTTCTTCCGCAGCGACGGGCTGGCCTTTCCGCTGCGGGTGGAAACCAGCCTGCCGGTGCGCGACGCCCCCGCCATCCTGCGGCTGATGCGCGAACGGATCGATTCGCTGTCCGACCCGATCGACCCGGGCTTCGGCTTCGACATGCTGCGCCTCACCGTGCCGCAGGCGGAAAAGCTCGCCCCCACCCAATTGGCGCTGGAAGGGGGCGAGGCGCGGCGGGAGGACAGCGTCGCCGCCCTGGTCGATCGCCTCTCGATCCGCGCCGGGCGCGCGCGCATCCAGCGGCTCGCCCCGCGCGACAGCCATATGCCCGAACAGGCGCAGCTCGCCTTGCCCGCGGTCGAACCGCGCGCGCCCGAAAGCTGGCTGGAGCGCGCGGACGCGGCCGGGGAGCCCGACGATCCGCCGCTGCGGCCGCTCCACCTGTTCGATCCGCCCCAGCCGATCGAGGTGATGGCGCAATTGCCCGACGGCCCGCCCCACCGCTTCCGCTGGCGCCGGGGGCTGCATGACGTCGCGCGCTATGAAGGGCCCGAACGAATCGCGCCCGAATGGTGGCGGGCGAAGGACGGCGCGATCGCGGGCGACGGCATCGGCCGCACCCGCGACTATTATCGCGTCGAGGATGCGCGCGGCCGCCGCTACTGGATCTTCCGCCACGGCCTCTATGGCGCGGAAGCGACCCATCCCGCCTGGTATATTCACGGCCTGTTCGCATGAGCGCGGGCAGGAAAAGGCGCGGCTATCCCGATCCGGCCCGGCCCAAATCGATCGACCAGCGCGAACGCAGCGCCCTGGATGCGGAGCGGAACCGCGCGAGGCCGCCCACCCCGCCGCCGCCCTCTCCGCCGCCCCCGCCGCAACCCCCGTCTCCGCCCGGGCAGGACGCGCCCGCCTTCGCCGAACTGGTGGCCGCGACCAACTTCTCCTTCCTGCGCGGCGCGTCCCATGCGTCCGACATGGTCGCGCGGGCGATGGCGCTCGGCCTCGCCGGCATCGGCATTGCCGACCGCAACAGCGTGGCGGGCGTGGTGCGCGCCCATGTCGCGCGCCAGAAGGCGCCGGAAAAGGCGCGCGCCGCCCTGCTGGAGGCGAAGGCGCGGGCGGGCCTGCCGCCCGAACTGGACGCGGCGGAGGAAGCCGCCTGCCGCAGCGACCTGCGCCTGATCGTGGGCGCGCGGCTCGTCTTCGCCGACGGCACGCCCGACATCGTCGCCTATCCCGCGACCCGACGGGGATGGGGCGAACTCACCAAATTGCTGACGGCCGGCAATCTGCGCTCGGTCAAGGGCGACTGCATCCTCCATTATGAGGATCTGACCGCCTATCTCGACGACCTGCTGCTGATCGTCCTGCCCGCCTCCACCGCCACGGAGCAGCAGGCCCATCGCGCGCCGGTGGACTATGCATTTGCCGACCGCCCGGCGGGGGAATCGGTGCAGCATGGCCATCTGACGCTGGTGCCGCCGTCCCGCCCGGCGGATCCCGGCGCGCTGCTCAAGCGGCTGGCGCGGCTCGCGCCCGGGCGCGTGTGGCTGGGCGCGGCGCTGCGGCGCGACGGGCGCGACGCGCGGCGGCTGGCGCGGTTCCAGCGCCTGTCGGACCGGACCGGCGTGCCGTTGCTCGCCACCATGGACGCGCTCTACGCCAGCCCCGCCGAACGGCCGCTGCAGGATGTGCTGACCTGCATCCGCACGGGCACGACGATCACGGGTGCGGGCCGGCGGCTGGAGGCCAATGCCGAACGCCATCTCCATGATCCCGCCGAAATGGCGCGCCTCTTCCGCGCCTGCCCGGACGCGGTGGCGGAAACCACGCGCTTTCTGGGCCGCGTGCAGTTCAGCCTCGACCAGCTGCGCTACGAATATCCGCACGAACCCGTGCCCGAAGGCTGGACCGCGCAGCAATGGCTGGAGGAACTGACCCTGCGCGCCGCTCATGTGCGCTATGGCCCGCATATCCCGGCCAAGGTCCAGGCGCTGCTGGACGAGGAATTCGCGCTGATCGCCAAGCAGCGCTACGCTTATTATTTCCTCACCGTCCACGACATCGTCGCCTTCGCCCGGACGAAGGGCATTTTGTGTCAGGGGCGCGGATCGGCGGCCAATTCGATGGTCTGCTTCCTGCTCGGCGTCACCTCGGTCGACCCGCAGAAGCATGACCTGCTCTTTTCCCGCTTCGTGTCGGAAGAACGGAACGAACCGCCCGACATCGACGTCGATTTCGAACATGAGCGGCGCGAGGAGGTGATGCAATATATCTACCGGCGCTATGGCCGCCACCGCGCCGGCATCGCCGCCACCGTCATCCATTATCGCTCGCGCAGCGCGATCCGCGAAGTGGCCAAGGTGCTCGGCCTGTCCGACGATGTCGTCACGCGCCTGTCCAGCACCATCTGGGGCAGCTATTCGCGCGACATGAACGAACGGCGGATCAGCGAAGCGGGCTTCGACCTCGACAATCCGCAGATCGTCCGGCTGCGCCAGCTGGTCGGCCAGTTGCTGGAGGCGAATTTTCCCCGCCATCTCTCGCAGCATGTCGGCGGCTTCGTGCTGACGCAGAACCGGCTCGACGAAACGGTGCCGCTGCATCACGCCGCCATGGCCGACCGCAGCTTCATCGAATGGGACAAGGATGACATCGACGCGCTGGGCCTGATGAAGGTCGATGTGCTGGCGCTCGGCATGCTGACCTGCATCCGCAAGGCGTTCGACCTGATGCGCGCCCATGGGCTGGGCCATCATCAGCTGGAGGTGGACCTTGATGCCGACGATCCCGCCGTCTACGACATGCTGTGCCGGGGCGACAGTATCGGCGTGTTCCAGGTGGAAAGCCGGGCGCAGATCAACATGCTGCCCCGCCTGCGCCCGCGCGAGCTTTACGACCTCACCGTCCAGGTCGCGATCGTGCGGCCCGGCCCTATCGAAGGGGACATGGTCCACCCCTATCTGCGCCGCCGCGCAGGGCTGGAAAAACCGGAATTTCCCTCGCCCAACCCGCCGCACAACCCCCACGAACTGCGCGACCTGCTGAAGCAGACCTATGGCGTGCCGCTGTTTCAGGAACAGGCGATGAAGCTGGCGATCGTCGCCGCCGAATTCACCCCGTCAGAAGCCAACCAGCTGCGCCGGTCGATGGCGACCTTCCGCCAGGTCGGCGGCATGGACCGGTTCCGGGAAAAGATGATCGGCGGCATGGTGCGGCGCGGCTACAAGCGCGACTTCGCCGAACGCTGCTACAGCCAGATCGAAGGGTTCGGCAGCTATGGTTTTCCCGAAAGCCATGCGCTGTCCTTCGCGCGGCTGGTCTATGTCTCGGCCTGGATCAAATGCCACCAGCCCGCGGTCTTCGCCTGCGCCCTGCTCAATTCCCAGCCCATGGGCTTCTACGCGCCCGCGCAGCTGGTGCGCGACGCGCGCGATCATGGCGTCACCATCCATGGCATCGACGTGAATATGAGCCTGTGGGACAATGGCCTTGAACCGCTGCTGCGGTCCCGCCGCGGGGATCGGGGCGAAGGGGCGGGGCGGGCTTTGGCGCTGCGCCTTGGCTTTCGCCAGATTGACGGGTTTCGCGAAAGCTGGGCGGCGCAACTGACAGAGGCGCGGGCGGCGGGCGGGCTGTTCACCAGCATGGAGGATCTGGCGCGCCGGGCGGGGCTGCCGGCGCGGGCGCTGCGCCTGCTCGCCGATGCCGACGCCTGCCGCTCGCTGGGCCAGGACCGGCGCGCCGCCTTGTGGGAAGCGCGGCGCACGCCATCCGACGAACTGCCGCTGTTCGCAGCGGCGCGGCAAAGGCAGGGGGAAGCGCGCGAACTGGGCGAGGAGCCCGATGCGCGGCTGCCCGCCATGCCGCTCGCCGAGCAGGTGACGACCGACTATGCGATGACTCGCCTGTCGCTCAAGGGCCACCCGATGCAGTTTCTGCGGCCCGTCTTCGCGGGCGAGGGCGTGTTGAGCTGCGCGCAGGCGAGTGCGGCGAAGAATGGCGCCAGGGTCATGGTGGCGGGCGTGGTGCTGGTGCGGCAGCGGCCGGGCAAGGGCAATGCGATCTTCATCACCATCGAGGATGAAACCGGCATCGCCAACATTCTCCTGTGGGCGCGCCTGTTCGAAATGCAGCGCCGCCCGGTCATGGCCAGCCGGCTGATGCTGGTGGAAGGGGAAATCCAGCGCAGCAGGGAAGGCGTCGTCCATTTGATGGCGAGCCGCGTTCATGACCGCACCGCCGAATTCGACCGGCTGAGCGAAACGCTGCGCCCGCGCATCGCCTTGTCGCGCGCCGACGAATTTCTCCACCCCCAGCATCCGCGCACCGGCAGCCATCCGCGCGATGTCCGCATCCTCCCCAAGTCCCGGGATTTCCACTGAAAAACCGCCGTCCCAAATCGGGTGCAACAGTGATCCACGATTCATTAGTTAGCTAACTAATTAAGTATTTACCTATTTTGCACTTGTGTCGGCTTCGCTGTCGGACTTGCGGCCCCGGCCGCCTGCCGCTAGGTTCCTGTTTCGTTCCCAAGCAAGGATTTCTGATGGACCTTCCGGCCGCCCTTCTCCTCCTCGTCGCGCTGCTGATAGGGCTTGCCGTCGGCTGGTGGCTGCGCACGCGCTCGGCCGCGCCGCTGATGGCGGAGAAGGCCGATCTGGCGGCGAAGCTCGACACCGCCGCCGCCCAGCGCAACGGCGCCATTGCCGAGCTGGCGGTGGAAAAGGAGCGCGTCGCCCAGGCCGCCAGTCAGATCGCCCGGCTGGAAGCCGCGCAGGTCGCCGCCGACCAGCGCCTGGGCGAAGTGCAGGCCGCTGCCGCCCAGCGCCTCGACGCGGTTCAGGCCGAACGCGAAGTCGCGCTGCGCGACCTCGCCGCGCTCCAGTCCGACATCCAAGCCCGCACCCGCGCCTTCGAACAGCAGCTCGCCGCGCTCAAGGACGCCAAGGACCAGCTGTCCGCCCAGTTCAGCGAGATTGGCGGCCGCCTGCTCGAATCCGCCCAGACCCAGTTCCTCTCCCGCGCCGACCAGCGCTTCGCCCAGGCCCATGAAAAAAGCGAGGCGCAGCTGCGGACCCTGCTCAATCCGGTCGAAACCACGCTCAAGCGCTATGAAGAGGGGCTGGCCCGGGTCGAGAAGGATCGGGTCGGCAGCTATGCCGAACTGCGCGAGGCGATCGCCATGGTCCATGCAGGGCAAGGCCAGGTGCGCGAGGAAACGGCCAAGCTGGTCAATGCCCTGCGCGCCGCGCCCAAGACCAGGGGGCGCTGGGGCGAACAGCAGTTCAAGAACCTCATCGAAACCGCCGGCCTCTCCCCCTTTGTCGATTTCCAGGAGGAAGTGTCGGTGACGGTGGAGGATGGCCGGCTGCGCCCCGACTTCATCATCCGCCTGCCCGGCGACCAGCAGCTGGTGGTCGACGTCAAATGCTCGCTCGAAGCCTATCTGAACGCCGTCGACCAGGTCGATGGCGGGGCGCGCGAACGCTATCTCGCCGACCATGCCCGCGCCGTGCGCACCCATGCCGACGCGCTCGGCCGCAAGGCCTATTGGGAGCAGTTCGCCAAGGCGCCCGACTTCGTCATCATGTATGTCCCCGGCGACAATTTCGTCACCGCCGCGCTGGAAGCGGATATGGAGCTGTGGGAGCGCGCCGCGCGCAATCGCGTCATCATCTGCGGCCCGGCCACCTTCCTGCCGCTCGCCCGCACGCTGGCCGGCCATTGGCGCCAGGCCAAGATGCAGGAACAGGCACAGCAGGTGGGCCAGCTCGGCAAGGAGCTGTATGAACGGCTGGCGGTCGCCGCGACGCACCTCAAGCGGCTCGGCACCGGCCTCAACAGCGCCGTGTCCAATTACAACAGCTTCATCGGCAGCTTCGAAACCCGCGTCCTTTCGACCGGCCGCAAGTTCCGCGACCTCGACATCGAAACGGGCGGCAAGGAGATCGAACCGATCGAGCCGCTCGACGTCCTCGCCCGCGACGCCCAAGCCGACGAAGCCCGCGCCCTGCCGGCGGCGGAATAAGGCGCCGATCGCTTCGGGATTTGAAAGGGGCGCCGGTCGCTTGGCCCTCTAGAGATCATATCGCCGACGTCACGGCGGCGAGGGGAAGGACCAAGACGAGCGCGCATATAAGAGGCGCGCCTCGTCATCACGCCAAGCGCGAACCGGCATCGCCTCCTCACTTCCGCCTCAGTCAGCGCCGCACAGGAAGGACAGCCAGTCCCGCCGCGCGCATGCCTGATCAGAAGATGCCGAGGAACTTCTTGTCCTGGCTCTTCTTCTCCGCCTTGCTGCCCTTGCCTTCCTCATCCTTGGCGGTGGTGCCGCGGCCGACATCGTCGCGCGGCTTGCCGCCCTTGGTGCGCTGCGCCTGCGCGTTGGCGCCGGCGAGCACCGGGCCGCAGGCCGCGCCCTTGGCGTCGCCCACATCGACAAAGGCCAGCACCGCCGCCAGCGGCGTCGCCGCGACGCCCAGCGCCGCCGCCGCGCCGCCCCGCGCCATCAGTTCGGGGCTGATGACGTTGATGCCGGGCTTGGCGAAATAGCCGGTGATGCCGACCGGGGATTGGCCGGAAAACAGGCTGATCTTCTTGCCGTCGGCGCGGAAGGCCAGGTCCAGGCTCTCGTTGCGGAAGGAAAAGCCGCCGCGCCCGGTCATGACATTCTTCTTCGTGTCGATCAGGATGGGATCGGCCGCCGCCACGCCGTTGCGCACGGTGAAGGCGATGAGGCCGCAATTGATCTCCACCGGCTCCTTCAGCTTGTCCTCGAACATCTTGGTGATGAAGGTGCCGATGTCGATTTCCGACAATTGCACGTTGCGCGCCCACATCTTGCCGGCGGGCAGGACGACCGCGATCCGGCCGTTGGAGCTGGACAGCGATTCATGCAGCGTGTCGCCCAGGCCCGTCATCTGCACCCGCGCCTTGATGGTGCCGCTGGTGCCCGATTCCTCCACGCCCCAGCGCGCCAGCAGCTTGCCCATAGGCGTGGGCGCCAGGCGAATGTCGTAGCGGGTGCGCACCGGCTGGTTGCGGGCGTTGATCTCTATGTCGGACGCGACATGCCCGCCCGACATGTCGAAGGTGAGTGGCGACAGCGTCAGCAGGCTATGGTCCAGCTTCACCGTCACCGCCGCGTTGGAGATGGGGACATTGGGCGCGCGGATCGCCTTCACGCTGTAGCGTACATCGGCGTCGAAATTGCGGATCGCCTCGACCCGCAGCGGCGCGTCGGGCAGGATGCGCGGCGTGCCGCCCACCTGCCGCACCGCGCCATCGCCGCCCTGGGCGTCGAGCCGCTGCGGATCATAGCCGATGAACGGGCCGACATCGATGATGTCCAGGCTCTGCGTGGCCAGGTCGGCCTTGAGCAGCAGGCGATCGTCGGGCAGCGACACGGTCATGCGCCCGGCCAGGTCGCTGTCGCCAAAGCGTCCCTTCAAATGGGTGAAGCGCCATTCCTCGCCCGCCTTGGTCAGCGCGGAAGTGAAGCGATAGCGCCGGGTATCGGGAATGGCGACGCCCAGGAAATCGAACAACAGGCTGAGATTGGGGCCGGTGGTGACCAGCCGCAGGTCGCTGCCTTCCAGTTCGGTGGCGCCTGGCAGGGTGCCGGTCACCTCCAGCACGGTCGCGCCCGATGTCGCTCGCGCCGCCAGCCGGTTGGCGCCGCCCGTCACCGTTTCATTGGGGGACAGCAGTCCGCCCTTCAGCGAAAAGGGATGGGCGCGCATCGTCCCCTCGCCAGTGAAGCGCAGGTCGCTGGCGAAGCGGGTATCCTGCGCGCGCACGGTTTCGAACGCGATGTCGGTCGACAATTGCATGCGCGGATCGCGATAGCGCATCGTCGTCCCCGCCAGCAGCGCGCGGCGCACCAGCGGCAGGTCGAGCGGCTCGCCCTTGGCATCGGGATCGCCGAAGGTCCAGGTGTTGCTCTTGCCGTCGCGCGACCATTCCAGGTCCGCCGCCGCGTTGCGCAGCTCCAGCCATTTGATCCGGTAGCGGTCCCCGAAGATCAGGCTGAGCGGCGACAGGCGCATGTCGATCAGGTCCGCGCGGAACACGTCGGGCCGGCTGGCCCAGGATGTGTTGGCGACGCGCATGTCCTGCGCCAGGAACTTGATGGTGACCGGAGCGAAATAGAGCTGGAAGTCGCCGCCCACCTGCACCGGCCGCTCGATCATGTTGCTGGCGATTGATTCGAACGGACCCTTCAGGAACCGGCCCTTGGTGATGAAGAGGATCAGCCAGATGGCGAACAGGATGCCGATGATCCACAGGATGATCCGCGCAGGCAGCGGCAGCCGGCGCCAGCGGGCTCGGGCGTTGCGGGCATGCGCGCGCCAGCGCGCGGATGCGGTGAGGGTGGGGGAGGGTTCGACATCGGCCATGGTGGCATCAACAACGCCGCGTGGCGGCTTTTGGCTCCGAATCGCTTGCTTTGCCCCGCGCATGCGACTATGGCGCGCCCTTCGCGATATTTCGGAAGGACCGCCCGGCTAACTAGGGCTGCCGTGGCTGTCCGTAATCGTCGCGCTGAACAAGGAGACGAAAATGCCCAAGATGAAGACCAAGAGCGGTGTGAAGAAGCGCTTCAAGTTCACCGCCACCGGCAAGGTCAAGCACGGCGTCGCTGGCAAGCGTCACCGACTGATCAGCCACAATGCGAAATATATCCGTCAGAACCGCGGCACCAGCGTGCTGTCGGATTCCGATGCCGGTCATGTGCGCCTCTGGGCGCCCTACGGCCTGAAGTAAGGAGGTTCTGACCCATGGCACGTGTCAAGCGTGGTACGACCACGAAGGCGAAGCATAAGCGGATTCTGGATCAGGCGAAGGGCTATTATGGCCGTCGCAAGAACACCATCCGCATCGCGCGCCAGGCCGTCGAAAAGGCCGGCCAGTACGCCTATCGCGACCGCAAGGTGAAGAAGCGGACCTTCCGTGGTCTGTGGATCCAGCGCATCAACGCCGGCGTCCGCGCCGAAGGCCTGACCTATTCTCAGTTCATGCACGGCCTCAAGCTGGCCGGCGTGGAGCTGGACCGCAAGGTTCTGGCCGACATCGCGATGCATGAAGGCGAGGCGTTCAGCGCCATCATCGCCCAGGCCAAGGCCGCGCTGCCCGCCGCCTGAGCGGATTGATCGCAAGATCGTTCAAAGGGGCGCCGGGGCAGATGCTTCCGGCGCCCTTTTTCCGTTTTTCGGCTATTCCCATCCGTTCGGGCTGAGCGTGTCGAAGCCTTGCCCTTCTCGAAGAAAAGAGCAGCCCTTCAACAGGCTCGGGGCGAACGGCGTTTCCTTGCGAGCCTGCGACCGAAGGGACTCATCCCATGTCGCTGCATCTGTGGTGGATCTATGTCACGGCGGTCTTCCTGATCTCGGCCACGCCGGGTCCCAACATGCTGCATGTCATGGCGCAGAGCATCGCGCACGGTCCGCGCAAGGCGCTGGCGACGATGGCCGGGCTGATGAGCGCGGTGCTGCTGTGCCTGATCGCCTCCGCGCTGGGCCTCGGCGCGCTTCTCAAGGCTTCGCCCCGGCTGTTCGACGTGCTGCGCTATGCCGGCGTCGCTTATCTGCTGTGGCTCGGCATCAAGGCGTGGCGCGCCCCGGTCGATAACGCGGATGCCGCCCGGCCGGTAAAGTCCGACCATGCGCTGTTCGCCACCGGGCTGCTGACGGGGCTTTCCAATCCCAAGCTCATCATCTTCGCGGCCGCGCTCTTCCCGCAGTTCATCGCCCTCGATCGCCCTTTCTGGACGCAACTTGCGATCCTGATCGCCAGCTTCGTCGTCATCGAAAGCTTCTGGTACGGCGCCTATGCGCTGGGCGGCGGACGGCTGAAGCGCTGGCTCGCGCCCGCCAACCGCCAGCGGCTGTTCAATCGCGGCACCGGCCTGCTCTTCATCGGCTTTGGCGGCGCGCTGCTGGGCGCGCGGGCCTGACCTCCCTTCCCTTGGACGGCATGCCCCGCTAAGGCGCGCCCATGGTTCCGCCACTACGGGCTTTGGAAGACGAATGACCGACATTAGCGCACTGAAAGCCGGCCTGATCGCCGATATCGAGGCTGCCGACACGCTCGACGCACTGGAGGCGCTGCGCGTGGGGGCGATGGGCAAGAGCGGGGTCGTCACCGGCCTGCTCAAGACGCTGGGCCCCATGTCGCCCGAAGAGCGGCTGGAGAAGGGACCGCCGATCCAGGATCTGCGTGAAAGCGTGACCGCGGCGCTGACCGACAGGAAGGCGCAGCTCGAACAGGCGGCGCTCGACGCCCGGCTGGCTTCGGAAAGGGTCGACATGACCCTGCCCGCCGACGGAGGGCCGCAGGGCAGCGTCCACCCGGTCAGCCAGGTGATGGACGAGCTGGCGGAGATTTTCGCCGACCTCGGCTTCTCGGTCGCCACCGGGCCGGAGATCGAGGACGACTGGCATAACTTCACCGCGCTCAACATTCCCGAGACGCACCCGGCGCGCGCGATGCACGACACCTTCTACTTCCCCGACGAGACGGGGCGGCACGAAGCGGCGCCTGCGGCAGAAGGGCCGGACCAGGCCGGGCGCAAGAAGATGCTGCTGCGCACCCACACGTCGCCGGTGCAGATTCGCACGATGATGACCCAGGCGCCGCCGATCCGCATCATCGCGCCGGGCCGCGTCTATCGCAGCGACAGCGACGCGACGCACACGCCGATGTTCCACCAGATCGAGGGGCTGGTGATCGACAAGGGCATCACGCTCGGCCACCTCAAATGGACGCTGGAAACCTTCCTCAAGGCCTTTTTCGAGCGCGAGGACATCGTGCTGCGGCTGCGCCCCAGCTATTTCCCCTTCACCGAACCTTCGGTCGAGGTCGATGTCGGCTATACGCTGGTCAATGGCCAGCGCATCATCGGCGGCGATGGCGACGCGGCCGGCGGCGGCTGGCTGGAAGTGCTGGGCAGCGGCATGGTCAACCGCCGCGTGATCGAAGCGTGCGGGCTTGATCCCGACGAATGGCAGGGCTTCGCCTTCGGCACGGGCGTCGATCGCCTCGCCATGCTGAAATATGGGATGAACGACTTGCGCGCTTTCTTCGACGGCGATCTGCGCTGGCTGAAACATTATGGCTTTTCGGCGCTGGACGTGCCGACGCTGAGCGGGGGAGTGGGCGCATGAAGTTCACGCTGAGCTGGCTCAAGACGCATCTCGACACCGATGCGGATCTGCCGACGATCCTCAAGACGCTGAACGCCATCGGCCTGGAGGTCGAGGGCGTCGAAAATCCGGCCGAGAAACTCGCCGGGTTCCGAATCGCGAAGGTGCTGACCGCCGACAAGCATCCGCAGGCCGACAAGCTGCAGGTGCTGACCGTCGATCATGGCGACGGACAGCCGCTGCAGGTCGTCTGCGGCGCGCCCAATGCCCGCGCCGGGCTGGTCGGCGTCTTCGGGGTCGAGGGCGCAGTGGTGCCGTCCAACGGCATGGTGCTGAAGAAGACCGCGATCCGCGGCGTCGAATCCAACGGCATGATGTGTTCGACGCGCGAGCTGGAGCTGGGCGACGATCATGACGGGATCATCGAACTCAGCCCCGATGCGCCGGTCGGCCGCGTCTATGCCGACTGGGCTGGCCTCGACGATCCGGTCATCGACGTGTCGGTGACGCCCAACCGGCAGGATTGCATGGGCGTGCGCGGCATCGCGCGCGACCTGGCGGCGGCGGGGCTGGGGACGCTCAACGCCATCATCGTGCCGACGATCGCGGGCGTCGGGCCGGGGCCGGACGTGCGCACCGAGGACAGCGAGGGCTGCCCCGCCTTCTTCGCGCGCACCGTGCGCGGCGTCACCAATGGCGCGTCGCCCGACTGGATGAGCCGCCGGCTGAAGGCGATCGGCCAGAAGCCGATCAGCGCGCTGGTCGACATCACCAACTACATCATGATCGACCTGGGCCGACCGTTGCACGTCTATGACATGGCGACGCTGAAGGGCGGCCTGGTCGCGCGCAAGGGCCGCAGCGGCGAGCAGGTGCTGGCGCTCAACGGCAAGACCTACGCCGTCGACGCCAGCATGACCGTGATCGCCGACGACGAAGCCGTGCACGACATTGGCGGCATCATGGGCGGCGAACATTCGGGCGCGCAGGACGGCACGACAGACGTGCTGATCGAATGCGCCTATTTCACGCCCGAGCGGATCGCCGTCACCGGCCAGGCGCTGGCGCTCACGTCCGACGCGCGCGGCCGGTTCGAGCGCGGCGTCGATCCCGCCTTCCTGGACGATGGCCTGTCGATCGCGACCGACCTGGTGGTCAGGCTGTGCGGCGGCAGCCCGAGCGAAGCGACGCGCGCCGGCACGCCCCCCGCGGCGCTGCGGACGGTGGCCTATGCGCCCGACCAGTGCCTGGCGCTGGCCGGGGTGGAGGTGCCCGCCGACCAGCAGAAGCGCATCCTGGAAAGCTTGGGCTTTGGCGTGGCGGGCGACGCGCACAGCGTCGAATATCAGGATGGCATGCCGGTCAGCGTGCCGGGCCACTGGACCGTCACCGTGCCCAGCTGGCGCCGGGACGTTGATGGCTGGCCCGACATTGTCGAGGAAGTGGTGCGCATCGTCGGGCTCGACCATGTGCCCTCCACACCGCTGCCGCGCGCCCCGGGCGTCGCTCGCCCGACCGCCACGCCCGAACAGCTGGTCGAGCGCCGCGTGCGCCGCACCGCCGCCGCGCGGGGGCTGGCGGAAGCGATCAACTGGTCCTTCCTCTCGGAAAAGGAGGCCGCGGCCGTGGGCGGCGGCGACTGGACGCTGGCCAACCCGATTTCCGAGGATCTGAAGGTGATGCGGCCCTCGCTGCTGCCGGGCCTTCTGTCCGCGACGAAGCGCAATGTCGATCGCAGCGCCACGTCGGTGCGCCTGTTCGAACTGGGCCGGCGCTATTTCAAGCAGGGCGAGCGGGCGACGGTCGGCTTCGTGCTGGCGGGCGAGAAGGTCGCGCGCGGATGGCAGACCGGCAAGGCGCAGCCGTTCGACGCCTTCGATGCCAAGGCCGAGGTGATCGCGCTGCTGGCCGCTGCGGGCGCGCCGGTGGGCAATCTCCAGAGCTTCGGCGAAGCGTCGGCGGCCTATCATCCCGGCCAGTCCGGCACGCTGCGGCTGGGGCCCAAGGCAGTACTCGCCGAATATGGCGTGCTGCACCCCAATCTGGCGCGGCAGTTCGGCCTGACCGGAGCTGTTGTGGCGGGCGAAATCTTCCTCGACGCCATCCCGGCCAAGCGCAAGAGCGGCGCATTGCGCGCGCCCTATGCACCGCCTCCGCTGCAGGCGGTGAAGCGCGATTTCGCCTTCCTGGTGCCCGATGCGGTCGAAGCCGACGCGCTGGTCCGCGCGGTGCGGGGCGCGGACAAGAAGGCGATCGTCGATGCGCGCCTGTTCGATGTCTTCGTGGGCCCGGGTGTCGAGGACGGGCACAAGTCGCTCGCCATCGAAGTCACGCTGCAGCCGGGCGAGAAGAGCTTTTCGCAGGAAGAACTGGAAGCGATCAGCGCCGCGGTGGTGAAGGCCGCGGCCAAGCTGGGCGCGACCTTGCGGGGATGACGGCTTGGGGTGCTCCTGCAGCGGCAGGAGCACCGACCAAACCTACTTTTTCCCGTCGCTCCGGGCCACGGGTTCCGGCGCGATCGGGGCGATCTTGCAGCCCTTGGCGCTGGCGAGGCCGCGCATATAGCCGCGCCGCGCGATGCCGGCGGTAGCGGCGGCCTGCAATCGGCGCTCGGCCGGGGCGGCGCCGCTGATTTCGCGGACCAGCCCGCGGAACGGGATCAGCGAGTTGACGACGGTCTTGCCGATCGCTTCGGCGATCTTGCCGGTGCGATCTTCATTGGCTTCCTTGCTGGCGGTGAAATCCTCGCCCAGCGCGGCATTGAGCGCGCCCAGTTCCCGGTTCAGCCCCTTGCAGCTGCGGCTGGCCGGGGCGGCATAAGGATTATCGACCGCCTTAGTCAGCACCGGCGGTATCTCATCCTTGTCGAGGCCGATGTCGCGGGCTGGCTGGCTCGCGATCGTCCCGGCCTTGTCCAGCGTGTCGTCCTTCTTCGCCTTGTCCTGCGCCATCGCCGTTCCGGACAGCAGCAGCGTTGCCATGATGGCGATTATTGTTGGTTTCATGATGTTTTTCCTCCGTCCCGTAAAACCGGCAGGAGTGACATCTGGTTCCTCAACCGAAACGACATGATGGCAGACACGCCGCGGGCGCGCTGTTATGCGAAGGGGCGATCCGCCAGGGAGGCCTCTTTTGTCCGAAAGCCGTTTTGCCATCCATTCCGCCAGCCTGTCGGCGGAGATCGAGCCGCTGGGCGCTGAACTCTGGTCGCTGCGGGACGCGCAGGGACGCGCGTTGATGACCGATGCCGATCCGCGCTGGTGGACGGGCCACGCGCCCTTGCTCTTCCCCTTCGTCGGGCGGTCCAGGGACGATGTCTATCGGCTGGACGCGCATGAATATGCGATGCCGCAGCATGGCTTTGCTCGGCGCAAATCCTTCGCGCTGGAGGAGCAGGCCGACGATCGCATCCTGTTGCGGCTGGACGCGGATGTGACGACGCGCGCCATCTATCCGTTCGACTTCCGGCTCGACATGGGTTTCGTACTGGAGGATGCGACGCTGCGGATGACGGCGACGATCACCAACATGGGCGAGGCGCGCATGCCCTTCTCCTTCGGCTATCATCCCGCCTTCGCCTGGCCGCTGCCCTATGACGGCGATGTCGAGGCGCATCGCATCCGCTTCGCCGAGCCCGAGCCGGCGCCGATCCGCAAGGTGGGCGCGGAGCCGGGCCTGATCGCGGCCGAGCCCGTTCCCTCCCCGGTGGAGGGCGATTGCCTCGCGCCCACCCATGCGATGTTCGAAGGCGACGCGCTGATCTGGGATGATCTCAAGAGCCGGTCGCTGACCTGGGGCGTGCCGGGCCGGCCGCATCTGAAGATCGATTTTCCCGATACGCCCTGGCTTGGCCTGTGGCAGAAGCCCGGCGCCCATTATCTGTGCATCGAACCCTGGGCGGGCATGGCCGATCCGGTCGGCTTCACCGGCGATGTCTGGGACAAGCCCGGCATCATGGCACTGCTGCCGGGTGATAGTCGATCCTTCCGCATGGACGTGACGCTGGTTGCCGACTAGATAGCTCCCTTTCCGTTCGTCCCGCGTAGCTGCTGAGCATAGCCCAAGCAGCGTATCGAAGGACTGGATGGCGCGAGTGCTTCGATACGGGCCTTCGCCATGCTCAGCCCCTACTCGGCACGAACGGCTGTTGTTTGTCTGGACCGAATATGACCATCCCATCCCGCCGCACCTTCGCGATCATTTCCCACCCCGACGCCGGCAAGACCACCTTGACCGAAAAGCTGCTGCTGGAAGGCGGCGCCATCCATCTGGCCGGCGAGGTCAAGGCGCGCGGGGCGAACCGGCGCGCGCGGTCGGACTGGATGAAGATCGAGCAGCAGCGCGGCATTTCCGTCACCTCCTCGGTCATGACGTTCGAGCGGACGCGCGACGGGGAGACGATCACCTTCAACCTGCTCGACACGCCGGGCCATGAGGATTTCAGCGAGGACACCTATCGCACGCTGACCGCGGTCGACAGCGCCGTCATGGTGATCGACGCGGCCAAGGGCATCGAGCCGCAGACGCGCAAGCTGTTCGAAGTGTGCCGGCTGCGCAATGTGCCGATCATCACCTTCGTCAACAAGGTGGACCGCGAGGGCCGCGAGGTGTTCGGGCTGCTCGATGAAGTGGCGGACCAGCTGCAGCTCGATGTCTGCCCGATGAGCTGGCCCGCCGGCATGGGCGGCGAGTTCGAGGGCATCTATGACTTCGCCACCAAGCGCCTGCGCCAGCCGAGCGGGCCTTCGCGCGAGTTTGAGGGGAAGGAGAGCGTCGTTTCCGGGCTGGACGACCCGAAGCTGGCCGAACTGCTGTCCGCCCAGGCGCTGGAGCGATTGCGCGAGGAAGCGGAGCTGGCGCAGGGCGGCTATGCCGAATTCGACCTGGAGCGCTATCGCGCCGGCGACCTGACGCCGGTCTATTTCGGATCGGCGCTCAAGCTCTTCGGCGTCACCGAACTGATCGACGCGCTGGGCCAGCATGCTCCGCCGCCGCGCGCGCAGCCGGCCGAGCCCGCGCCGGTCGAGCCCGAGCAGAGCGAAGTCACCGGCTTCATCTTCAAGGTGCAGGCGAACATGGACCCGATGCATCGCGACCGCATCGCCTTCATGCGGCTGTGCTCCGGCAAGTTCCGGCGCGGCATGAAGCTGACGCCGAGCGGGTCGGGCAAGCCGCTGGCTGTTCATTCGCCGATCCTCTTCTTCGCCCAGGATCGCGAGCTGGCGGACGAGGCATTTCCCGGCGACATCATCGGCATTCCTAATCATGGCGCACTGCGCGTGGGCGACACGCTGAGCGAGAAGCCGGGGCTGCGCTTCACCGGCCTGCCCAATTTCGCGCCCGAAATCCTGCGCCGCGTCGCGCTCAAGGACCCGACCAAGACCAAGCAGCTGCGCAAGGCGCTGGACGACCTGTCGGAAGAAGGCGTCATCCAGGTCTTCTACCCCGAAATCGGCAGCCAGTGGATCGTCGGCGTGGTCGGGCAGCTGCAGCTGGAAGTGCTGATCAGCCGGCTGGAGGCGGAATATAAGGTCGCCGCCGGGCTGGAGCCTTCGCCCTTCGACACGGCGCGGTGGATCAGCGGCGACGATGCGGCGATCAAGGATCTGGTCGCCTATAATGGCGCCAACATGGCCAAGGACCGGGACGGCAATCTGGTGTTCATGGCCAGGAGCGCCTGGGACATCGGCTATCAGCAGGAACGCCATCCCAAGGTGAAGTTCAGCGCCACCCGCGAGCGCTAGGCCGACAGCGAAGCCGACACGCGCGCGATTTCGCTATTGATGAGAGCAATGCGCGCGGGGCGGCCATTGGTGACTTCAAATCACCAATGGCGCTGGTTCAGGCGGCGACCCAGTCGCGGCGCAGCGCCTTGCCGGCCAGCGCCATGAAGAAGCCGGCGAGCAGATAGAAGCCCAGTGCCGCGACGATGGCGTAGCGCAGCGCCTCCTGACCGTAAGCGGGCGTCAGCGCGTCCGACAGGCTGCCCACCGCCCAGCTGCCAAGGCCAAGCCCGACCAGATTGTTGATCAGCAGGAAGGTCGCCGACGCGCTGGCGCGCATATGGGCGGGGACGAGATGCTGGACGGCGGTCAGCACGGGGCCGAGCCAGACATAGACCAGCGCCTGGGGGACGAGGAACAGGGCGAAGGCGAAGCCGACGCTGTCGGACAGCACGCCGATCACGAAGAGCGGCATGCCGATGACATAGCTGACCGCCGGCACCCAGGCATAATAGGCCCTGTCGCGCCCGCCCAGCCGGTCGCCCAGAAAGCCGCCGAGCAGCACGCCCGCCACTCCGCCGAGCAGCAGCAATCCGCCCAGAAACTGGCCCGCGCCCAGAAGGTCGAGGCCGAAGCTGCGCATCAGCAGGCTGGGGAGCCAGAAGGCGACGCCATAGCCGCACATGGAACTGCACGCCGCGCCCAGCGCCAGGAACCAGAAACCGCGCTTGGCCGCGAGGATGCCGAAGACGGCGCCGACCGGGACTCGGGCTCCGCTCTGCACCGGACGGGCGGGTTCGCGCACGACGAGGCGGAAGATCGGGGCGATGACGAGGCCGAGCAAGCCGACCACGATGAAGGCGGTGCGCCATTCGACCGTCTGCGCGATATAGCCGCCCAGCAGCACCCCGCCTGCCGAGCCGAGCGGGATGCCGAGCGAGTAGATGGAGAGCGCGCGGGCGCGCTGGTGCGGCGGGAAATAGTCGGAGATGACGGCATAGGAGGGCGCGACCCCGCCCGCTTCGCCCACGCCCACGCCGATGCGAAAGAGGAAGAGCTGCAGGAAGCTGGAGGCGAGGCCGCACAGCGCGGTGAAGCCGGACCAGACCGCCAGGCTGACGGTGATGACCCAGGTGCGGCTGGTGCGATCGGCGAGCAGCGCCAGGGGGATCGCCAGCGTCGAATAGAGCAAGGCGAAGGCGATGCCGCCCAGCGCGCCGAGCTGCGTATCGCTGAGGCCGAGGTCCGCCTTGATCGGCACGGCGAGGATGCCCAGGATCTGCCGGTCGAGGAAGTTGAAGGTGTAGACCAGCAGCAGCATCGCCAGCACGACGGCGCGGTAGCGGGGGGAGGAAGGGGAAGCGGTTTGGTCGGTCATGCGATCACATACTCTCATTCCGTTCGTCCTGAGTAGCCACCGATCCTGTCGAAATGGCGTATCGAAGGACTGGTGCGCCTGCCCCTTCGACAGGAGGCGTCGACTTCGCTCAGCCTCTACTCAGGGCGAAGGGAGCATGGAGCCCGGACCGCCGGTCCGAAGCGTCAGAACTTCACCGACCCGGTGACGAACACTTGCCGGGGATTGCCGTAGAAGGCGGTCAGCGTGCCTTCGCGGCCGAGCGACGGGGTGGGGAAGCCCGCGGCATTGTTGACGATCGCGCCGGTCACCGGATCGGCGGCGACGAAGGTATAGCCCGAGGTCTTATATTCCTTGTCGAGGATATTCTTGCCGTGGAGGCCGATGCTCCAGCGGTCGTCGGGCGCGGTGTAGACGATGCTGGCGTCCCACAGGGCATAGCCCTTCTGATCGATATAGGGATTGGGGATTTCGAACTGATAGGTCTTGGAGCGCCAGGAAAGGGTCGTGCCCGCATAGAGGCTGCCATCGCCCACCGGTGTCGTGTAGCTGAGCGTGCCGCTGGCCGTCCATTTTGGCGTATTCTGCACTTCGCGATAGTCGGCGACGTCGGTCGGCACGCCCGCGATGTTGGTGATATATTCGTCATATTGCGCGTCGATATAGCCGACCGCGGTCTGAAGGTTCAGCCGGTCGCCCGGCGTCATCAGGTCTCGGCCCAGGCGCGCATTGCTTTCGAATTCCACGCCCTTGAAGGTCGCCTTGCCCGCATTGGACACGACGCCGCAGAAGGAGGGAATGCCGCCGACGTCGCAGGCGACGGAGCCGGGAATCTGCACATCCTTGTAATCGGCATAGAAGCCGGCGACCGCGACATAGAGCGCGCCGTCCATCAGATCGCCCTTGTAGCCGACCTCATAGCTGTCGACTTCCTCCGGCGCGAAGCTGAGGAAGGCGGCGACTTCGCTGTCCTGGCGGATGCCGTCGCCATTGAGGTCGGGCGCGTTGACGCCAACGCCGCGCGGATCGAAGCCGCCGCCCTTGAAGCCCTTGGACCAGCTGGCGTAGATATTGTGATCGGGCGTGGGCTTGTAGCTGACCGACAGGCGCGGCGTGAATTTCTTGAAGTCGCTTTCGCCCCGGAAATCCGTGCCCGGCGCGCCGAAGGCGACGCCCGCGCCGCCGAAAACGGGGGAGCCGCCGCCGAGATAATTTTGCCGCAATATGTCGGCGCGCCGTTCGTCCCAGGTGTAGCGGCCGCCGGCCGAGAGACTGAGCTGGTCGGAAATGTCGAAGGTGACGTCGCCGAAGATGGCATAGGTTTCGGTGTCGACATTGGCCTCGGTATAGGCGGTGAGGCCGGGAACGGTGGTGAAGAGGCGGACGTCGAACTGGGTGTCGGCCTTGGCATCGAGATAATAGAAGCCGATCATGCCATGGATCGGCCCCTTGTCGTAGAGCAGCTGGAATTCCTGGCTCAGCTGCTCGTTGAAATAATAGGCCGGCACGTCGACATCGACGGCGGGCAGCGCGTCAAAGTCGATCGGAGAGGCGCTGTCATCCTTGCGCCAGGCGCTGATCGAGCGCAGCGTCACGGCGTCGGACAGTTCAGCCGTGATGTTCATCGAAAGGCCGTAGGATTCCACATATTGCTTGGGATCGGCCAGGCCGCCGCGCGTGTCGAACACATCGTCCAGCACCGGCGCGCCGGACACCTGCCCCGGGATCAGCCGGTGGCCGCCGCGCGCATTGCTGTTGTCCTTGGTATAGTCGCCGGTGATGCGCATCAGCACCGGCTGCCCATAGCCGCCCATTTCAAACGTGGCGCGGCCGGCCCAGATGTCCTTGTTGTAATTATCCTCGCCCGTGGTGCGGTTTTCGCCGAAGCCGCCGCGCGACAGGCGCGCGAAGGCGCCGCCGACACGGACGAGGTCGCCGATCGGGGCCGATGCGCTGATGATGCCGTCGGCCTGGTCATAGCTGCCATAGCTGCCCTTCAGCTTCAGCGAAAATTCCTGCGGCAGCATGCGGGTCACATATTTGACCGCGCCGCCGATGGTGTTGCGGCCATAGAGCGTGCCCTGCGGCCCGCGCAGCACCTCGATCCGTTCGACATCGTAAATGTCGAGCAGCGCCCCTTGCGGCCGGTTGAGATAGACATCGTCGAGATAGATGCCGACCCCCTGTTCGAAGCCGGACACCGGGTCCTGCTGGCCCACGCCGCGGATGAAGGCGGTGAGCGTCGAATTGGTGCCGCGCGATGCCTCCAGCGTGGTGTTGGGCGTGACATTGGCAAGGTCGCTGATGTCGATCGCGCCGCTGCGCTCCAGCGCCGCGCCCGAAAAGGCGCTGACCGCGATCGGCACGCTGACCAGCGTTTCCTCGCGCCGGCGCGCGGTGACGACGATGGCGGCGCTGTCCTCCTCACTCGCGGCGGCGGGCGGCGGCGCGTCCTGCGCCAAAGCGGGCAAGGCGGCAAGGCCGCTCCAGGCGGCGGAGGCGAGCGCAAGGGTGCGGATGGTCTGACGGGCCTTCATGGGGACTCCTCTCCTGAATCTGGAGCGTCCGGTCTGCCGGATCGCGTCCTTGATCCGATTCGATAATGAAAGTTGAACCGGCTTTCAACTTCAAATAAGGAGGAGCCTGACGGCGCGGCAGGACTGCGGCAAAAAGAACACAGGGATGGGAGATCGCATGACCGCTGGCGCGCCCGCGAAGGACGACAAGACACCGCGCACCGCCCGGGGCGAGCGCACCCGCCGCGCGCTGCTGTCCGCGGCGGCGGAGGAATTTGGCGAGAAGGGATTTCACGACGGGTCGATCAGCGGCATCACGCGCCGGGCGGGCTGCGCGCTGGGCAGTTTCTACACCTATTTCGACAGCAAGGACGATATTTTCCGCGCGCTGGTCAACGACATGTCAGGGCAAGTGCGCGACTATGTGTCACCGCGGATCGCGCAGGCGCGCGACGGCATCGATGCCGAGCGGATCGGCCTGCTGAGCTTCCTGGAGTTCGCCCGGGCGCACAAGGAAATCTATCGCATCATCGACGAGGCGGAGTTTGTCGACCAGGCCGCCTATCGCGCCCATTATGAAAATACCGCCAGCCGCATGGCCGCGCGCCTGGCCAAGGCGGCGGCGCGCGGCGACGTGCGGGCGGATGTGGAGGATGTCCATGCCTGGGCGATCATGGGCATGAACGTGTTCCTGGGGCTGCGCTATGGCGTGTGGGACGACAGCCGCCCGGCCGAGGAGATCGCCGCCATCGCCAATGCGCTGGTCGAGCGGGGGATCGGCCGGGCGGACTGACGCGGCCTTACCGCGCGCCGGGCGTTTCCCCCTCCAGCCGCTGGCTGAAATAGACCATCTGCATCGCCTGCAGGCGCGCGCCCTGTTCGATGTCGGCATCGCCCGAATGGCCGCCGGCGGTGTCCTCGTAGAAATGATAGGGGATGCCATATTCCTTGAGGCGGGCCGCGAACTTGCGGGCATGTTGCGGGCCGACGCGGTCGTCCTTGGTCGTCGTCCAGATATAGGGGGTCGGATAGTCCACGCCCTTGCGGATGTTGGCATAGGGCGAGATGGTCTGGAGAAACGCCTTTTCCTCCGGCACCGACACGCTGCCATATTCATCGACCCAGGAGGCGCCGGCCGCAATCTGTTCGTAGCGGATCATGTCGAGCAGCGGCACTTGGATGACGACCGCGTTCCAGAGGTCGGGATGCTGGTTGAATTCCACCCCCATCAGCAGCCCGCCATTGGAGCCGCCATAGATGCCGAATTTGTCCGGGCTCGACAATTTCCGCGCGAAAATGTCCTGCGCGACCGCGGCGAAATCATCATAGATGATCTGCCTCTTGGTCTTGAGGCCCGCTTCGTGCCAGGCGGGGCCGAATTCGCCGCCGCCGCGGATATTGGCGAGCACGAAGCTGTTGCCCCGCTCCAGCCACAGCTTGCCGGTGATGGCGGCATAGCTGGGCGTCATCGGCACTTCGAAGCCGCCATAGGCGGTCATGATCGTCGGCGTCGATCCGTCCGCCTTCAGGTCCTGCCGATGGACGATGAAATAGGGAATCTTGGTGCCGTCGCTGGACGTCGCCTCAAATTGTTCCACCACCAGCCCTTCGGCGTCGAAGCGCGCGGGCATGGCCTTCACCTGACGGGGCGCGGGGTTGGCGGCGTCGATCGCCCAGAGCGTCGTCGGCGCCAGGAAGCCCGCGACCGACAGATAGGCCTTGTCATTCTTGTCGCTGGCCGACGCGATCGAGATGGTGGCGTTGTCGGGCAGCTCCACCTGCTGCTTCGACCAGCCCTGCGCGCCCGGCGTCAGCACCATGACGCGGCCGCGCACATTGTCATTATAGGCCAGGATCACATGGCCCTTCGTCGCTGCGACGCCGTCGATCGACTGGCGGGGCGAGGGCGCGAACAGGATTTGCGGCTTCAGCGTCTCGCCCGATTGCAGCGCCTTCAAGGGCAGTGCGGCGAGCGACCCGGTCGGCACGGTGACGCCGCCGCTTTCCCAGGCTTCGCTGGTCTGGATCAGCACCTGGCCATCGACCATGCCCTGGAGATTGCTCTTGGCCGGCAGCGGCAGCTTGCGGACGCCCTGCGGCGTCACGAGGTAGGTTTCATTGCCGAAGAAGGTGACGCCGCGATAGAGGAAGGCGGCGCGATGGCCCGAACCGTCGGACAGGATGAGCGGGAAGGTGCCGACCTGGTCGCCGGGCTGGCCGCGATAGATTTCCTGCGCGCTCGACAGCGGCTGGCCGCGCTTGAGCGCTTTCACCACGAAGGGATAGCCCGACTTGGTCATCGTGCCCTCTCCCCAGTCGCGGGCGAGCAGGAGAGTGTCGCGGTCGAGCCAGGCTTCATTCTGCTTCGACGTGGGGATGGCAAAGCCATTGTCGACGAACTGGCCGGTCTGAAGGTCGAATTCGCGCAGGCTGACGGCGTCCTCGCCGCCATCCGACAGGTTGATGAGCGCCAGCCGCTCTTCGGGATCGAGGATGGATGCGCCCTTCCACACCCATTTTTTGCCTTCCGCCTTGGACAGGGCGTCAAGGTCGAGCACGGTGGTCCAGCGCGGCGCGTCGCTGGCATAGTCGGCCTCGCTGGTCCAGCGCCAGATGCCCTGCGGATGATCGGCGTCGCGCCAGAAATTATAGATGCGGCCATGAACCTGCATCGGCATGGCGATGCGGTCCTTGGCCGAGGCGATGGCGAGCGCGTCGCGATAATAGCCGGCATAGCGCGGATCGTTGCGGAAAGCCGCCTCCGTCGCCGCATTTTCCTGCTCTACCCACTGCATGGCGCGCGGGCCGGTCCAGTCCTCCAGCCAGATATAGGGGTCGTCGGCCGGATTGGGCGCGGGATTGGCGGCAGGCGCGGACGGTGCGCCGGCGCCGCTCAGCAGGGCAGCGGAAACCAAAGTCAAAATCCTCTTCATCTCGTCATTCCCCCCTGGGCATCAGCAGGCGCCCCCGTCGATAACGTCGCCGCAGCATGGCCGCCGCTACCAGCAGCGGTAACGCGGCCGCGATCAGCATGATCCCCAGCAAGCTGGGCGACCAGCCGAAAATCGCGTGCAGGTCGAGCGCGGACGGCAGGATCATCAGCAACGCGCCGGCGGTCAAGAGCCACAGGCCCCAGCGGCGCGGCCGCACCGCGATCATGCGCATTTCGTGGCGAAAGGCCTTGCGCCCGGCCTTGGTGCCAAGATCAGGGGGCGGGTGCGCGCTCATGCCGCCTGCGCCTGTCGCGCGGCATAGGCGGCGCGGGCGCGCAGCACGGCGGGATAGCTGGCCTCGATCCACTGGAACATCGGCCCCACCGCATGGCCCAGCGAGACGCCGAGCGGCGTCAGCCGATATTCGACATGGGGCGGGACCGTCGCGAAGTCATGGCGCGCCACCAGCCCATTGGCCTCCAGTGCGCGCAGCGTCTGCGTCAGCATCTTCTGGCTGATGCCGCCGACCCGGCGCCTGATTTCCCCATTGCGGTGAAATCCCTGGCCGATCACCAGCATGATGAGCAGGCTCCAGCGGTCGCCGATCAGGTCGAGCAGATCGCGCGAAGGGCAGTCCGCGTCGCACGGATCAACGCTCGCCACCCAGTCCGGCATGTCCATTGGCTTTGCTCCCGGTTACTTGAAGGTGCGTACTTAACTTTCAGTACCTATGCGCTCATTCTCTGTCCAGCAAGCGCAACACCGCAGGAAAGGACAGGTTCATGCTGACAGTCGCGATCGTCTATCATTCCGGTTTCGGCCATACGGACATTCTGGCGCGCGCGGTCGCGCAGGGCGTGGGCGAGGCGGGCGGGACGCCCGATCTGCTGCGGATCGCGCCGGAGCAGGCCGATTTTGCCGACGCCTTCAACCGGATCGCGCGGGCCGACGCCGTGATCTTCGGGTCGCCCACCTATATGGGAACCGTGTCGGCGCCGATGAAGGCGTTCATGGATGCGAGCGCGCGGCCCTATTTCGCCAAGGCGTGGAAGGACAAGATGGCCGCCGCCTTCACCGTGTCGGGATCGCCGTCCGGCGACAAGCTCAACACGCTGACGACGCTCGCCATCTTCGCTGCCCAGCATGGCATGTTGTGGATCGGCACCGGCCAGGCGCCGGGCAATAATGACGATCTGTCCGCCGCGACCGAGGCGGAGAACCGGCTGGGCAGCTTCCTGGGCGCGATGGGACAGGCGGCCAACGACTCGCCCGACGTCACGCCCAGGACGGGCGATCGCGCCACCGCCCGGTCGCTGGGCGTCCGCGTCGCGCGCGCGGCCGCGCGGTGGCGGGCTGGGGGCGCGCAGGCGGCGTGAGCGGCCCGGCGGCCGGCGCGGGACGGGAGACGTCGGGCGGGCTGGGGCGGGTTCGGGCATAGGGGACTTTAACTCCCGCCGCCGATCGGCTATTGACGATCCATCCCCGGGGGACCGTCCACAGACGGTTGAGAGGCGGCTGATGTGGCTGCGACCCGCTGAACCTGATCCGGCTGACACCGGCGTAGGGAGGGAGCGCGCCTTCACACCGCCCGCACTCTCTTTCCGCCCGAAGGAGAGTAATATGGCAGATGTCGATTCCTTGATTGAGCGGGCTTCCGCTGGAAGCCCTGTGGCTCGCACCGAAATGCGCGTCACGACAGGTCCGATCCGTGGATCGCGCAAGATCCATGTCGGCCCGCTCAAGGTCGCGATGCGCGAAATCGACCTTGAACCTTCCAGCGGCGAGCCTTCGGTCCGGGTCTACGACACGTCCGGGCCCTATACCGACCCCAATGCCCGCATCGACATCATGGCCGGCCTTCCGGCGCTGCGCCGCGACTGGATCATCGGCCGGGGCGATGTGGAAGCCTATGACGCCCGCGCGGTGAAGCCGGAGGATAATGGCCTCAAAGGCCCCGATCGGACCGGCGGCGTCCAGCCTTTCCCCAATGTCGTCAAGCGCCCGCTGCGCGCGAAGGCGGGCGGGAATGTGTCGCAGATGCATTATGCCCGCCGCGGCATCATCACGCCGGAAATGGAATATGTCGCCGAGCGCGAGAATCTGGGCCGCGCGCGCCTGGCCGACTATGTCCGCGACGGGCAGAGCTTCGGCGCGGCCATCCCCGACTATGTGACGCCGGAATTCGTGCGCGACGAAGTGGCGCGCGGCCGCGCCATCATCCCGTCGAACATCAACCATCCCGAAAGCGAGCCGATGGCGATCGGCCGCAACTTCCTGGTCAAGATCAACGCCAATATCGGCAACAGCGCCGTCGCGTCCGACGTGGCGAGCGAAGTCGACAAGCTGGTCTGGTCGATCCGCTGGGGCGCGGACACGGTCATGGACCTGTCGACCGGCCGCAATATCCACGACACGCGCGAATGGATCTTGCGCAACTCGCCCGTGCCGATCGGCACCGTCCCCATCTATCAGGCGCTGGAAAAGGTCGGCGGCATCGCCGAGGAGCTGACCTGGGAGATTTTCCGCGACACGCTGATCGAACAGGCCGAGCAGGGCGTCGACTATTTCACCATCCATGCGGGCGTCCGCCTGGCCTATATCCCGATGGCGGCCAAGCGCGTCACCGGCATCGTGTCGCGCGGCGGGTCGATCATGGCCAAATGGTGCCTGGCGCACCACAAGGAATCCTTCCTCTACGATCATTTCGACGAGATCACCGAGATCATGAAGGCCTATGACATCGCCTATTCGCTGGGCGATGGCCTGCGCCCCGGATCGATCGCCGACGCCAATGACGAAGCGCAATTTTCCGAACTCTACACGCTGGGCGAACTGACCCACCGCGCCTGGAAACAGGACGTGCAGGTGATGATCGAAGGGCCGGGCCATGTGCCCATGCACAAGATCAAGGAGAATATGGACAAGCAGCTGCAGGTCTGCGGCGAGGCGCCCTTCTACACGCTGGGGCCGCTCACCACCGACATCGCGCCGGGCTATGACCATATCACCAGCGCGATCGGCGCGGCGCAGATCGGCTGGTACGGCACGGCGATGCTCTGCTACGTCACGCCCAAGGAGCATCTGGGCCTGCCCGACCGCGATGACGTGAAGGTCGGCGTCGTCACCTACAAGCTGGCCGCCCATGCCGCCGACCTCGCCAAGGGGCATCCGGCCGCCAAGGTGCGCGATGATGCGCTGTCGCGGGCGCGGTTCGAGTTTCGCTGGCGCGACCAGTTCAACCTGTCGCTCGATCCCGACACGGCCGAGCAATATCATGACCAGACGCTGCCGGCCGAAGGCGCCAAGACCGCGCATTTCTGTTCGATGTGCGGCCCGAAATTCTGTTCGATGAAGATCACGCAGGAGGTGCGCGACTTCGCAGCCAGGAAGAACCAGCCCGCCGACGGTTTCCTGGAAGCGGGCCTGACCGGCGCGGAAGTGGCCGAAGCCAGCAAGGCCGCGGCGCTCAAGGGGATGGAGGAGATGAGCAAGCTGTTCAAGGACAGCGGCAGCGAACTCTATATGGGCGCCGGCGGGCGCGAGCATGACTGAGCGCTGACGTGGCGGCCGGCCGGGAGTGGCCGGCGGTCGGGCGATCGCCGCCGGTTCCGTCTGAGGGCGCCGGCAGCGATCCAGGCCTTATTTGCGGCGGTCGTCGTCGTCGCCGATGATGGCGCCGGCGGTGCCGCCGATCACCGCGCCCTCGGTCGTGCCGAGCCCGGTCGCGCTGCCGACCACCGCGCCGCCCGCGCCGCCGATCAGGCCGCCGCGCGTCGCGCCGCGCGAGCAGGCGCCGGTCGCCAGCGCACCCGCCAGCAGCAGGCCGATCGCCACCACATGCTTGCCCTTGCTGTCCATTTCGCTGTCTCCTTGTGTCACGCCCGCCGCGCGGAGCCGAACGGGTCGGCCAGCGTCCCGGTTCCGTGACAAAGTCTTGCTTGCGGCGCTGGGCACGCGCCGGCTCAGCCCGCCGGCGCGGCCTGCGGCAGCCGCGACAGATTGTCCGCCGCCGCCTTACCCGCCGGGCTGTCGGGCGCCAGCTTCACCGCCCGCTCCCAGGCCGATCGGGCGACGTCGGCATGATCGGTCAGGATGGCGATATTGCCTTCTTCCAGCGCTACCGACGGGTCGTCGGGGGACAGCTGCACCGCGCGCGCGACATGCGCCTGCGCCAGCCGCATTTCACCCTGCCGCCGCGCGAGCGTCGCCGACAGCAGCCAGCCGAGCGGATCCTGCGGCGCCTGCGCCAGCGCGACGTCGAGCGACTCCCGCGCCGCGTCGCCTTCGCCCAGCGCCACCAGCGCACGCGCCCGGTCGAGATGGACCTCGCCCTTTTCCAGCCCGTCCGCCATACCGCGCGCCAGCGCCGCGTCGAAATCCTGCCGCGCCTTGGCCGCATCCCCGCTGGCGAGCGCGGCATTGCCGGCCTGCGCCCACAGGCGCGCGCTTTGCGCCACTTCGCCCTCGCGCTCGGCTTCCTCGGCCGCCTGTTCGAAGGCGACGATGGCGGGCGACCAGCGTTCGGCGCGGGCATAGGCAAAGCCCATGCAGTGACGCGCGTAGAAGCTGCCGCCATCGATCCGCCATTTCTGCGCGAAGGCGACGCCGGCCTCGGGCGATTGCGTCGCTTCGTCCAGGCAGGCCTGGAAGGGCGCGGCATATTTGGCGGGTACGGGAATCCTGCCGTCGGTGCGCGTCGCCGAAGCCGATGCCGCCGCGGCCTCCGCCTGTTTTTCCCGGCGGCTGCGGTTCATCACCGCCTCGATCTCGGGATCATAAGCCTGGAGCAGGAGCGGCAGGAAAAAGGGCATCAGAGACTATCCAGCAGGGTGGAAACGGTGCGGATCAGCAGGGCGATGTCGCCGTCGCGCGACAGGCGGTGGTCGCCATCCTTAATCAGCAGCGTCTGCACATCGGATGAACGCAGCTGCGCCGCGGTGCGCAGGGCGATGTCCCAGGGCACGTCGGGATCGGCCTGGCCCTGCAGCAGCCGCACCGGGCAATCGATCGCGATCTCGCCCTCCAGCAGCCGCAGCGCCTGCCCCGATTCCCAGAAGGCGCGCGTCGTCACATAGGGCTGGTCGCCATAGGGCGCGGGTTCCTCGATGCGGCCCTCGGTGCGCAGCAGCGCCTTGTCCGCGTCGGTAAAGCCCCATTGGGTGAAGTCGGGCGCCGCGGCGATCCCGATTAGGCCCGCCACGCGCTCGGGCTGCGCCAGCGCCACCAGCAGCGCCAGCCAGCCGCCCATGGAGGAGCCCACCAGCACCACCGGCCCGTCGACCAGCCGGTCGATCAGCAGCAGCACGTCGTCGCGCCAGCTCGCCAGCGTGCCATCGGCAAAGCGCCCCTCGCTCGCGCCATTGCCGGCATAGTCGAGCCGCAGCATCGCTCGCCCCTGCCGCTGCGCCCAGCCATGCAGCGCAACCGCCTTGCCCCCTTCCATGTCGGACATATAGCCCGGCAGGAAGACAAGGGTCGGCCCCGCGCCGGCGCTGTGACGATAGGCCAGCCGCAATCCGTCGGGGCGAGCGAGATAGGCGGGCGGCGCGGACAGGGCATCGGGCATGAGCGGCAACATCCTCAACAGACGGGGAAGTTGGCCTTTAGCCGTCCTTTTGAACGAAACCCAAAAAATAATGCGGCTGCGCGTTGACAGCCCCAAAAGCACCAGCTAGAGGCGCGCTCCTACCCCGTGCCCAGATGGCGGAATTGGTAGACGCACCAGCTTCAGGTGCTGGCGATCGCAAGGTCGTGGAGGTTCGAGTCCTCTTCTGGGCACCATTTGTTCTTCTCACGTTCTCCCAAATAATCTATAAAACCCGCAGAAATCCTAGGGATTTGGCCCTTGGATCGTTCCGGATCGTCCCGCCTGTTCTCGGGGGTTCCAGACACTTTTGTGGGCCTTTTGAGGCCGTTTCGCAAAGGCCCAGATGAAAAGGCCCCCACATGCCGCTGACAGATACTCGACTCCGAGCTCTCAAGCCCAAGGATAAGCCCTACAAGGTCACCGATGAGCGCGGCCTATATGTTGAGGTCACGCCCACCGGCGGCAAGCTTTGGCGATTCCGATACCGGATCGGCGGCGCGCAAAAGAAGCTCTGCATCGGCAGCTATCCAGACATCAGCCTCAAGCAAGCGCGAGACGAAGCCTACGAGGCACGACGAGCTGTTGCTTCAGGGGGCGACCCGGCCTTTGAGAAGCGGAAGCGGAAAATCCGCGCCGAGTTCCTTTCTGCACAGACGTTCGAGGCAGTCGCACGTGAGTATATTGAACAGATGATGGTCCAGAATGGCCGTGCCGATGGCACGATCGTCAAGGCCAATTATTTCCTCGACAAGCTTGCGCCTGCCATCGGGAACCGACCCATCGACGAGATCGAGCCGTTCGAAGTCCTGGCTCCCCTCAAACGGCTGGAAGCCACCGGTAAGCACGAGACTGCGAAGAAATGCCGCTCGTTCGCAGGCCGCGTGTTTCGCTACGGTGTTGCTACCACCCGCTGCAAATCCGATCCGACCAGTATGCTGAAGGGCGCTCTCGTAACGCCGAGAGCCACGCATTATGCAGCAATCCTCGAGCCCACCGAGCTAGGCGGGCTGTTGCGCGCAATCGACGACTTCACTGGCTACATGGTGACGAAGTTAGCTTTGCAGATAGCGCCGCATGTGTTCGTACGCCCCGGCGAACTCCGGCACGCCGAATGGCATGAGATCGACCTCGTCGATGGGGTCTGGAAGATCCCTGCCGGTAAAATGAAAGCGCGCCGAGCGCATGCCGTCCCGCTTTCCAAGCAGGTTAGAGGCTATCTCACTGATCTGGCCGAGATGCTCGGCCGCGAAGGATATGTTTTTCCATCTGCGCGCAGCTCCAAGCGTCCCATGAGTGAAAACACGCTCAATGCCGCATTCCGTCGCATGGGATACTCGAAAGAAGAAGTCACCGCGCACGGACTCCGTGCGACAGCATCGACATTCCTGAACGAGTCGGGCCTTTGGAATCCCGATGCGATCGAGCGTGCCCTGGCACATGGCGACAGCAATGTTGTGCGTGGCATCTACCATCGCGGCAAGCATTGGGACGAGCGCGTGCGAATGGCTCAATGGTGGAGCGACTACCTCGATGAGCTGCGGACAGGAGGAAAGGTCATCATGGGGAAGTTTGCGAAGGGTTGATCGGGAGATCGAATTTCTTCTCAGCCAATGCAGGATTGAAGGCTCAGGACCAGCCCTATCAGGGACACTGACGCCAGCACGGCGAACTCAATTCTGATGCCCCAGATCCGAAGCCAATTCCGCATCGTGCCGAGCCTCAGTTCGTAGAGCTTTTGCAGCTAAGTTGATCGAAGCGCTCAGCAACAGTCTTCCACGTTGCTATGCCTGCCTCGTCCCGTTCGTTGGATAGCCGCTGGATTTGCTGCGCGATATATGCGGGTCCCTCTTCGCCATGGTTCTTTTCGACCCAGAGCGCGACGGCCCACAATTCCTGGTCGCGGTTCAGCACCATGGTTCACGTCTCCCGGTCCAGGTCCGCGCCAGCCCTTCGCTGACCAGCTGATCGCCAAGCGAGCGGCCTCCGCGCGTTACGACCCGCAATTTGCGACCGTACTGATCCTCATCTCTGCTCCCGATAGTCGTCAGTTCAAAGGGCCCGTCATTGAGCAATTCGACAAGGAGGTACGTCGCACGCATGCCGAGTTGGTACTCATAGTCGCAGCGAGGCTCGCTGATTTCGGGAGTGTCGATGTCGGCAATGCGGATCTTCACGCCATCAAGCCAGAAAGTATCTCCATCCACGACGCATGTGCGCCGGATGGATCCGCAGATGTCGAATTGTGGGGAGCTCGCTTGCTGGAATAAAGCCTGAGGCTGCTGATCGTCGTTAGCAAGGCTGGCATCATGGACTGGCCAGTTGAGTGCCAGCACCCCTCCAGCAAATACGATCGCGAATGCTCCCAAACCCAATGCGATCTCCTTTCTCAGCTTCCGGCGCTTTTGTGCCTTCAACGCCTTGCGAAAGTCGAACGGCTCACCGGGGGTCTCACTCACTAGCGTTGTCCGTCTTCATTCGGGCACATGATTTCAGACAATAGCCGAAAATCAGGCAGTTTCGTCAATTGTACGTACCAATTGCTTGCCAACGTCCCAACACAGACCGGACATATTGCGGCGTTTCACCATGGTTGGGAATGCCGCGTGATCGGGAGACGGCACCTGGGCCAGCATTGTAAGCTGCCAGGGCCAGGTGGACTGCGTCGAACCGGTCCAACATATCGCGAAGGTACCTGGCGCCACCGTCGATCGATGCAAGAGGGTCATGACGGTTCCGGACGCCCAGTTCTCTCGCCGTGGCCGGCATAAGCTGAGCCAGCCCGGCAGCACCGGCTGGACTAACAGCCATCGGATTGAAGCGAGACTCAGCCCAAATAAGAGCACGAAGCAGGTTGGTCGGAAGCCCGTAACGGCGTTCAGCCTCGGCTATCGCCGCCATATACAAGCCTTCCCGGTAGGATACGTTTGCTGGCTCGGCCTGGTAGATTGCAGGAAGATATTCCCTTGCCGGCTGCTGGTCCGTCTTCGGCGGAACGATCGCGTGCTCGAACAAGGTGAAATCCTGGGCGCGGACTTGCTGTAAGGAGGTCGCGATCATCCCCAGACAGGCGACCGCTATCGCGGTCCGACGATTGAGGTAGGTCATCTCGAGTGGTGCTCCATTGATTCGAATCGAGATAGAACATAAGTAGAACATATTCCTGTAGGAAAGCAGCTAATGCCTGCCTTCGGGAGAGGAGAGGAACGCTGATGAGGGGGCCACTTTGCATGCTGAGGAGTTCGCATGTCCCTGTCTGTCCAAACTCATCGCAACCGGTCGCTTGTCGAGACCGCCCGTCGCATTTGCGAATCGCGAGGGGGCAAATGGTCGGGCACAAGGGGCATGGCCTGCTGCCCTGCGCATGATGACCGCACGCCGTCACTCGGTGTGTCGCTCGGCCGACAAGCTATCCTCTTTTACTGTTTCGCGGGATGCGATCAGCAGAGCGTGTTGTCTGCATTGGCGCGTGAAGGTTTCGAGGCACCGGCGCTCTTTTCAGTTTCTGCGGCCACCAACGAACCCGAATCGACCAACACCCGCAAACCCTCGGCGGCAGCGCTGAGGATCTGGCGCGACGCACAGCCACTGCGTGCCAGTCCGGCAAAGGCATATCTTGAGATCCGCGGTATCCTTGCCGCATCATCGGCGCTCCGTTTTCATCCACGAACGCCGCTTGGCCCGAAAGGACGGGCCCGCTTTCTGCCCGCCATGATCGCGGCAGTCAGCCTCGACGAGGGCCCGATCGCCATCCACCGCACGTTCCTGTCTACCGAGGCTTCAGGCAAGGCCGCTTTCGAAAAGCCGAAACGCGCGCTCGGCGCGCTCGGTGAATCTGCTGTTCGTCTCTTCGCTCCAGTTTCCGGCAAGCTCGGCCTCGCCGAGGGGATCGAGAGCGCGATGTCGGCCTATGCTCTTACCGGCATTCCCGTCTGGGCGACCCTGGGCAATGAGCGCTTCGGTCTCGTCAGCGTGCCCGAGAGCGTGGCCGAGCTTCACCTCTTCGTCGATCATGATGCTGGCGGCGAGCTGGCTGCGTCGCGTGGCGCGGCCGCTAATGCCCGCGAAGGGCGGACGATCCACGTTCGCAAACCATCCTCACGCGACACTGACTGGAACGATGAACTGACAGCATGGCTGCGCCGCAAAGCGGCGCGGTAGAGGAGAGAGAGCTTCTCGAATTCCTGATCCGGCAGAGGGCGTGTCCCGATGCTCCCATCAGGAGGACGAATTGCCATGTTTCAATCAGACCTGTTTCCCGCCAGCGAGCATTTGCCGTCAGCATCCGTGGCATACGCTATCGGTGTGAGGATTGCCGAACTTCTCGCCTCGGGGCATCATCTTTCCCGTGCCGACATTTCCGGTCTGTTCGCCGAGGAAACCGGCGTTCAGGACTGGGGAAGCGCCTGGACCATCGATGACTATAACAACGCGGTCGAGATTGGCGCATTGCTCTGGCTTCGCGAGTCTTCGCGGATCGATCTGGAGACGAACGTGCACGAAGCCGACGCGCGTTTCGACTGGCTCGAAGCAGCCTTGCCGCCCCGGCATGTTCGTAGCGAAGCACAGGTCGAGCTCCAGCAGTTCTCGACCCCGCCGATGCTGGCCTGGCTTATGGCGAAGGCCGCAGCGATGTCGGCGAGTGACATGCTGCTCGAACCGTCTGCCGGGAATGGCGCCCTTGCGCTTTGGGCCTGCGTCCAGAATGCCTCGCTGCTCCTCAACGAGATCGATCCGGCAAGACGAGATAGCCTGGGCCACATCTACCCTTCGGCTGCGATCACCGCGCATGATGGCGAACTGATCGCCGACCTGCTTCGCGGCCCTTTCCCGTCGGCCGTGCTGATGAACCCGCCGTTCGCTCACAGCCAGGAACGCGGCAAGGACGGCGAAACTGCCATGCGTCACCTGCGCGGTGCGATCCGGGCCGCTGCTGCTGGGGCGAGGATTGTCGCGATCATGCCCGATGGCTTCGATGCTTCCACTTTCGCCAAGGCACAGGACGAAGCGTCGCTGCTCCTCGATGTTCGCTTGCAGCAGATGTTTCGCCGGACGGGCACGGGAATTGCCGTTCGCTTGGTCGTGATCGACAAGACGCCGACTGCGTCCTCGCCCCCGATCACCGGAGCTACTGCTGACCTGATCGAGCTCCACGAGCTCATCACTGCGCTCCCGCCACGAACGCAGACCTCCGCCAGCCTCCATCGTCTGCCAGTCGGCAAGCCAGTGCGTCTCCTTGGCAAGACTTCGACCCAACGAACGCCGATCCGGCCGGTGGCGCCTTTTGAAGCGACACAAAGAGCCACAACGAATGTGATCGACCTGACCTATTCGGTCCTAACCGAACCTGCGCCGGTGCCTGAACAGACAGGCATCTACCTGCCTTACCGGCCCAGCCGCATCGCGTTCGAAGACGCGCCCGTTCATCCCACCCCGCTCGTGGAATCGGTCGCCATGGGTTCGGTCGCGGCACCGAAGCCTGAAGTCACCCCGCGTCTCCCCGCAGGTTGGCAGGCCGGTGGCCTGCTCTCCGAAGCGCAATGCGAGACACTGGTCTACGCTGCCCAGGCGTTCGCGCGCGATCTTCCGGGTCAGTTCAGTGTCAGCCAGGAGGGCACCTCGCTGGAACTGTCCGAAGATGGGCACGCCTACCGACAGGGCTTCTTCCTTGGCGACGGGACCGGAGCGGGTAAGGGACGGCAGATCGCAGCGGTTATCATGGATCGGTGGCTCACAGGCGAGCGCCGCCATGTCTGGATCACCAAGAACGAGGCGTTGCTTGAAGATGCGCGCCGCGACTGGGAGGCGCTTGGCGGCCTGCCGCTCGATATCCAGCCGCTCTCGCGTTGGAAGCTCGGTCACCCCGTAACGATGTCCGAAGGCATTCTCTTCGTCACCTATCCGACGCTGCGCTCGGGCCGCGCCGAGGACACGCGGCTAGACCAGCTCCTTGCCTGGGCGGGTGAGGATTTCGAGGGCGTGATCGCCTTCGATGAGGCCCACGCCATGGCCAATGCACTCGGGTCCTCCTCGACCCGCGGCAAGGTCAAGGGCTCCGAACAGGGCATGGCGGGTCTCAGGCTGCAGAACCATCTGCCGCGCGCCCGTTTGCTCTATGCGTCTGCCACCGGGGCATCGGACATCGCCAACCTCGGCTATACTTCTCGGCTCGGCATCTGGGGACCCGAGACCCCATTCCCGAGCCACGAGGCGTTCATGACCGAGATCCGCGCCGGCGGCGTGGCGGCGATGGAACTCGTCGCCCGCGACCTCAAGGCCCAGGGACTCTATCTCGCCCGCGCGCTGTCCTTTGCCGGGGTCGAGTACGAGATCCTCGAACAGAAACTGACGGAAGCGCAGGTGCGGATCTACGATGCCTATGCCGACGCCTGGGCGATCATTCACCGCAACCTCGAGGCTGCGCTCGAAGCAACCCGCGTGGTCGACGAGGACAGCGGCGATACACTCAATCGCAACGCCAAGGCTGCGGCGCTGTCGATCTTCGAAGGCACCAAGCAGCGCTTCTTTGCCCAGCTTCTGCTCTCGATGAAACTGCCGAGCCTGATCCCCGCGATGGAAGCAGCGCTTGGTGACGGCCATTCGGTCGTCGTGCAGCTGGTCTCGACCGCCGAGGCCATGCTCGACCGGCGCCTGGCCGACCTTTCCGACGAAGAACGCGAAGCGCTCGATATCGATCTCTCCCCGCGCGAATATGTCATCGACTACCTCACCAAGAGCTTTCCGGTGCGCCTGATGCAGATCTTTGCCGACGAGGACGGCAATCTTCGCTCCGAGGCAATGAGCGATGAACAGGGTAATCCCGTCTCCTGCCCACGTGCAATCGTTGCGCGTGATGCGCTGATCGAACAGCTCTGCGCGTTGCCGCCAATTGCCACAGCACTCGACGCGATCATCGAGCATTTCGGGACCGAGGCGGTTGCCGAGGTCACGGGTCGGACCCGCAGGCTGGTATCAGGACGAGATGGTCAGCAGCGCCTCGAACGGCGAAGCCCCAGTGCCAATGTCGCCGAAGCGCAGAGCTTTATGGAAGGAACCAAGCGCATCCTGGTCTTCTCGGATGCGGGCGGCACGGGGCGTTCCTACCATGCCGACCTTGGCTGCAGGAACCAGCAGCGCAGGGTCCATTTCCTGCTCGAGCCGGGCTGGCGCGCAGACAATGCCATCCAGGGGCTCGGTCGTACCAACCGCACCAACCAGGCCTCGGCGCCGCTGTTCCGGCCGGTGACCACCGACGTGAAGGGCGAACGCCGGTTCATCTCGACCATCGCGCGAAGGCTCGACGCATTGGGCGCGCTGACGCGCGGCCAGCGCCAGACCGGCGGGCAAAACCTGTTCGACCCGGCTGACAATCTCGAAAGCGACTATGCGCGCGACGCGCTCAGCCGCTGGTTCCAGCTGCTCTATGACGGCAGGCTCGAAGCCACGAGTTTCGGGAAATTCGTCGAAAGGACCGGCCTCCGGCTTGAAAACCCCGATGGCGGGCTGACCGACAATCTCCCGACGATCCAGCGCTGGCTCAACCGGATCCTCGCCCTGCCGATCGCACTGCAAAACTCGATCTTCGAAGAATATCTCGGGCTGGTCGAAGCGCGGATCGAAGCTGCGCGCGAGGCGGGAACGCTCGACCAGGGACTCGAGACGGTCAGGGTCGATCACTTCACAGTGCTTGCCGATGAGCTCCTGCGCACCGATCCCGTGACCGGAGCCGAGACCCGCCTCGTCTCGCTCGAACTGACCAGGCATCTTCGGCCTCTTCGACTGCAGCGCCTGGTGCGGATGCACGAGATCGGCAGCCCGCACGCAATCCCGATGCGCAATACGCGCTCGGGCAAAGTCGCACTGTCGGTTCCAGCCCGTCGTCTTATCGCAGATGACGGGGCGGTAATCGAACGCCGGCGCCTGCTGCGTCCGCTCAAGTCCGCGAACTGGACGCTTGAGGCGCTTGATGAAAGCCTGTGGGAAGAGATCGGCATCACCGAGTTCACGAGCGGTTGGAGTGCCGAGGAAGAGGAGTTGGCCACCTCGCCAGTGACCGAGCGCGTCCATCTTGCCACCGGGCTATTGCTTCCGGTCTGGAAGCGTCTGCCCGGCGATCATGTACGTGTCACCCGGCTCGTTGCTGACGATGGTCAGTCGATTATCGGCCGCGAAGTGCTCGATTTCGATCTCGCTGCGATCGCCAAGACCTTTGGTCTTTCCGGAGTTGCCGGACCAGCGGCAGAGCAGATCGGCAAGCTCGTCATCGCAAGCGGAAAACCGCTGGGTCTCGCAAGCCACGATCCAATCACCGTGAAGCGCTCGCTGGTCGGCGGCGAACAGCGCCTCGAACTGACCGGCTTCTCCCCTGACCGGCTCGACTGGTACAAGGGCAAGGGCTGCTTCACCGAGATCATCCGGTACCGCACGCGGCTGTTCGTGCCGGTTTCCAAGGCCTCGTCGGTGCTCCCCGCGCTTGCCGCCTGATCCGCAAGCAGACCCAGATCACACAATGAGAGTGGAGGGAGCCCTTTGGGCCTGTGGGCCTCGTGATCCTCACCTGCGCCTTCATTCCATCAGGAGAACACCCATGATCCAGTCCATTTCCTTGAAGATGCTCGTCCCGAGCCCGCGAAACGTGCGCAAGTCGAGCGACGATCTTGCTGATCGCCAGCTGCGGGCGGACATCGCCGCGCGCGGCCTGCTGCAGAACCTCGTCGTGCGCAAAGCAAAGCGCGGCAAGTTCGAGGTCGAAGCCGGCGGGCGCCGCCTCGCCGCGCTGCAGGCGCTCGCCGAAGAAGGCAAGTTGCCTGGAACGCACGAGGTCACCTGCCTTGTCATCGAAGGCGAGGAAAGCGAAGTGCGCGAAGCCAGCCTTGCCGAGAATTTCCAGCGTCTCGCGATGAACCCGGCCGATGAGGCGCAGGCCTTCGCATCGATCATCGACGCGGGTGCCACGGTCGAAGACGTGGCGCGCCGCTTCGGCCTCACCGTCCGTTTCGTCGAAGGGCGCCTGCGCCTGGCAAGCCTCGCACCCTGCGTCTTCGAAGCGCTCGCAGAAGGCACGATCACGCTCGACATGGCCAAGGCCTATGGCGCGATTTCCGACATCGATCGCCAGGCGCATGTCTATGCCGAGCTGCAGGATGCCTGGTATCAGATCACGCCCGACACGATCCGCCGCATGGTGCTTGAGGCGACAGTGCGCGGTTCCGATCCGCGCGCTGTGCTCGTCGGACGCGATGTCTACCTCGCTGCAGGTGGCCGGATCGAGCGCGAACTGTTCGACGATGATGCCAGCGAGAGCTGGATCGATGTTGCGCTGCTCGAGGACCTTGCGCACAAGGCCATGGAGGAAGCGGCAGAAAAAACTGCGCTTGAATACGGCTTTGCCTGGGTGCGGCCGACGCTTGGCAACTATGTCAGTCACGATCTCATCGAAGGTCTTGGTCGCTTGCCCTGCGAGCCTGCGCCCATGACCGAACAGGAAGCGAAGGAACTTGGCGAGCTCGAGGCCGGCTACGATCGCGTCGCCGCAGTGCTCGAAGACGAAGACAGCGACGAGGACGAGGTCGCCAAAGCCGAACAGGAACTCGTGGTGATCGACCGCGCCATGCGCGCGCTCAATGACCGGCCGCCGGTACTCGCCGACGAACTGAAATCCGAGGCTGGTGCCTTCCTAGTCCTCTCGCGCAATGGCGAGCCGACCTTGGTCCCGCAGTACTACACCGAGACCGAGGTCATCACCGACGAAGGTCCTATCGAGGCAGTCGAGGACAGCGGAACGGCAAAGCCCAAAGGAAGCTCGCTTTCCCAGCGCCTGCTTGATGAACTGGCCATGCAGCGCCGCGACATCCTGGCGATCCATCTCGCCAACGATCCGGCACTGGCTCTCGACTTCATGGTCTTCACACTCGCCGATGCCGATGGGCATAATTGGCGCGCCAAGAAGGCGTCGACACTGGTGGGTCCGGTGGCATCAGGCCCGGTTGCCGGGTTCGAAGCCAAGGATGCGCCGGCGAGCGCTGCGCTAGCAGAATTCGCCGGGTCGCTCGATGAAAGCTGGCGTGCTGGGACAAGCGATGTCGAGCGGTTTGCCAGGTTCCGGGCGCTTTCGGACGAGGCGCGTTCGGCCTGGCTTGGCCATGTCGTCTCGCGCACGCTTGTCGCGAGCCTCGCGTGCGAAGGCGAACGCTCGGCGCCGCTGCACGAGGCGCTCGGCTCCCTGCTCGAAATTGAGACCGCGCATTGGTGGCGTCCCACTGCGACGAATTACTTCGACCGGGTGGCCAAGGCCCGCACGCTCGAAGCACTCGACACCGCCGGCGGTCCTGAACTGGTCAGTCGCTATGCTGCATCGAAGAAGGCCGAACTGGCGAGTGCAGCCGAGCGCATCTTCTCCGGCAATTTCATCGGCGAGGCCGACGTCAAGGAGCGGGCGCAGGCTTGGGTTCCGCCGATCATGCGTTTCGCCAGTGCCGAGGAAGTCCAATTGACCGACCACGAAGGAGACGAGGCGGTCAACGCAGAAGAATCTGACGAGATTGCCGAGCAGGCTGCCTGACCCCTCCTGACAGGTCCAGGTCACTCGGCGGGCGGTCCGTCCCTTTCGGGACGGGCCGCCTTTTCAATGTCAAATTTGGGGCCGCTAGCCGTCGGTCCGCTTTTGACTGGCTTACGTTTGAAAGCTGCCGAAAGCGTTATAGTGCAAATCGGCCCAACGTTTGCCGGTCTGGAAAACGCCTTAAAACCGGTCATTCGAGTGACTGAGATTTTCGCCTGAGAACTACTATTAGTTTACCGTAGACTCCATTGGTGCCTTACGATCTGATCGAGGCGGTTTGAAAGATCGCGCCGTGTTTTAACCGCTGTTGGCTTGGGTGCCGGTATTCATCATGGCGTAGCAAGGCGGCGACCGCGCTTGAGAAGAATGCGACGTGGCGCTCGACCTTGATCTTGTTTGCAGGTTGCAGCCTTGCCTGAGCGACACCCTCGAGAAATTAGCGATTTTCGATGAATTGCGGTATCGGGGCACGATGACGGAACGGCATGAAGCAATTGTCGAAGAGGTTTTGCAATCCTCATCCAGTGCCGCGCATTCTCTTGTCGCGGCGAGCTGGTGTCGTTCCGGCCTAAGGCATGGTCTCGATGCCGGGGCCAATCGCGCATCGGAACTCGTGTCCGGTAGCGACCTCACCCAACGACGGCAGCGCCATGAGTTGATGCTGGACGTCGCGCGGCCACTTCTCGACCAGTTGTTCCAGGCCGTTTCCGCTACCGGCTGTGCCGTGATGCTGTCCGATAATAACGGCGTCGTGCTGGAAGCGCGCAGCCTGGCTGGCGATCGCGAACTCTTTGAGCGAGTTGGTCTGACCCCCGGCGGGGTATGGAGCGAGAGCCGGGAAGGCACCAATGGTATCGGCACATGCCTGATCGAGGGTCGGCCCGTCACGATCCACCGCAACGAACATTTCGCCAGTCGCAACATTGGTATCAGCTGCATGGATGCGCCAGTGCGCGATGCGACCGGCCAGCTTGTCGGCGCGCTCGATATTTCGAATTGTCGCGACGATCACAGCGCCGCGATGGGGATATTGGTGCAGAAGATTGTTCAGGACGCAGCGCGCCGGATCGAAAGTGGCATCTTTCGCAAACACTTCGCCGCGCATCGGATCGTCGATGCCAATCTGGCGGGCGGAGATGCAGCCCTGCTGGCCGTGGATCAGGACGACCTGGTCATTGGTGCAACCTTTGCCGCCAGGCACCGCTTCGGGCTGACCGACGCTTGCCTGGAAGCGCGCCGCACGGCTTCCGATATTCTCGGTAGTGAAGCAGCCCCGTCCCTCCACGACTCGGAACGGGCCGTGTTACGAAGAGCATTGGCGCAGGCCGGTGGCAACGCCACGCAGGCAGCAAAAGATCTCGGGATAGGGCGTGCGACGCTTTATCGGCGGATGGAAAAGGTTGGCTTGCAGCGCAGCTGACACATACACCGACCTAAGTGTCTCGATAGTGAGACAGTCTGCCCATGCAATTGCCGGCGGGCTCTTTTCAGCACCGCTTTTTCGCGGAACCATCATCCTCACGACCGGGAGCACCCGGCAAATTCGAGAGGATCAACTGATGGACATACAAACAAACCCCGCCGCTTCGATGACGGCTCCGTTTGCGGAGCGCTACGACAACTTCATCGGCGGCAAATGGGTGGCGCCCAAGGACGGGCGCTGTTTCGACAATATCTCCCCGATCACCGGCAAGGTGGTCGGTCAGGTCGCGCGCAGCCAGGGGGCGGACATCGAGGCCGCGCTCGACGCGGCGCATGCCGCGAGGGATGCGTGGGGCCGCACCAGCGTTGGCGAGCGCGCGCTGATCCTCAACCGCATCGCCGACCGGATGGAGGAAAATCTCGAAAAGATCGCGATCGCGGAAACCTGGGACAACGGCAAACCGCTCCGCGAAACGATGGCCGCCGACATTCCGCTTGCGATCGACCATTTCCGCTATTTCGCGGGCTGTATTCGCGCGCAGGAAGGCGGCATTTCGGAAATCGACCACGATACGGTCGCCTACCATTTTCACGAGCCGCTGGGCGTGGTCGGCCAGATCATTCCGTGGAACTTCCCGATCCTGATGGCGGTGTGGAAGCTCGCCCCCGCGCTGGCGGCTGGCAACTGCGTGGTGCTCAAACCTGCCGAGCAGACCCCGGCCTCGATCATGGTGCTGATGGAGCTGATCGGCGACCTGCTGCCCGCCGGCGTGGTCAACGTGGTCAACGGCTTCGGCGTGGAAGCGGGCAAGCCGCTCGCCAGCAGCAGCCGGATCGCCAAGATCGCCTTTACCGGCGAGACGAGCACCGGCCGCCTGATCATGCAATATGCGACCGAAAACCTGATCCCGGTCACGCTGGAACTGGGCGGCAAGAGCCCGAACATCTTCTTCGAGGATGTGTGCCGCGAGGACGACGACTATCTCGACAAAGCAATCGAGGGCTTCGTGATGTTCGCGCTCAATCAGGGGGAGATCTGCACCTGTCCCAGCCGCGCGCTCGTGCATGAGAGCATCTACGACCGCTTTATGGAACGTGCGATGCAGCGCGTCGAAGCGATCAAGGCGGGCAATCCGCTCGACATGGAGACGATGATCGGCGCGCAGGCGAGCAGCGAACAGCGCGACAAGATCCTCTCCTACATCGACATCGGCAAGCAGGAAGGTGCTGAGCTGCTGACCGGCGGCGAGGCGACGCGGTTCGAGGGCGAGATCGCGGACGGCTACTACGTCAAGCCGACCGTGTTCAGGGGCAACAACCGGATGCGCATCTTCCAGGAGGAGATCTTCGGTCCGGTCCTCTCGGTCACGACCTTCAAGGATCAGGACGAGGCGCTGAGCATCGCCAATGATACGCTCTATGGCCTCGGCGCAGGCGTATGGAGCCGCGATGCCAACACCTGCTACCGCTTCGGCCGGGCGATCCAGGCCGGGCGCGTGTGGACCAACTGCTACCACGCCTATCCCGCCCATGCGGCGTTCGGCGGCTACAAGCAGTCGGGCATCGGACGCGAAAACCACCGCATGATGCTGGATCACTATCAGCAGACCAAGAACATGCTGGTCAGCTACAGCGCGAAGAAGCTCGGCTTCTTCTGAGGCGACAGGCCGGTGCGGTGAAAGTCCGCCGCACCGCCCCCGAACACAACAGAAATACAGGAGAATTGCTATGAGCAAGAGCATGAAAGCCGCCGTCGTCCGCGCCTTCGGCGAACCGCTGCGGATCGAGGAAGTGCCGGTTCCGGAAGTGCAGCCGGGTATGATCCAGGTGGCCATCCAGGCCTCGGGCGTGTGCCACACCGATCTGCATGCCGCCGAAGGCGACTGGCCGGTCAAGCCCGAACCGCCCTTCATTCCCGGCCATGAAGGCGTCGGCTTCGTTTCCGCCGTGGGCAAAGGTGTAACCCATGTGAAGGAAGGCGACCGGGTCGGCGTGCCGTGGCTCTACACCGCCTGCGGCCATTGCGTGCACTGTCTCGGCGGGTGGGAAACGCTGTGCGAAAGCCAGCTCAACACCGGCTATTCGGTCAATGGCGGGTTCGCCGACTATGTTCTGGCCGACCCCAACTATGTCGGCCACCTGCCCGACAATGTGGGCTTCAACGAGATCGCGCCGGTGCTGTGCGCGGGCGTGACGGTCTACAAGGGCCTGAAAATGACCGAGACCAAGCCGGGCGATGCGGTGGCGATCTCCGGCATCGGCGGGCTTGGCCACATGGCAGTGCAATATGCGGTCGCGATGGGGCTGAACGTGGTTGCGGTCGACGTCGACGACGCCAAGCTCGAACTGGCGCGCAAGCTCGGCGCGGTGGAGACCGTGAACGCGCGGACCGACAATGACCCTGCCGCGACGGTCAAGCGCCTGACCGGCGGCGTGCGCGGCGCGCTGGTGACCGCGGTGAGCGAGAAGGCCTTCGAACAGGCGGTCGGCATGGTCGGGCGCGGTGGTACGCTTGCGCTCAACGGCCTGCCGCCGGGCGATTTCCCGCTCAACATCTTCGGCATGGTGCTGAACGGCATCACCGTGCGCGGCTCGATCGTGGGCACGCGGCTGGACCTGCAGGAATCGCTCGATTTCGCAGGCGACGGCAAGGTGAAGGCGACGATCTCCACCGCCGGTCTGGACGACATCAATGCGGTGTTCGACCGCATGCGGCAGGGCCAGATCGAAGGGCGCGTCGTCCTGGACATGACCCAATGACGCAAAGTGCCGCGCCGGATGGCCGAGTGGTCCGTCGCGTGATCGCCACCGACGCGGCCACAGCCCTGCTGGGCCAGATCATCGAACGTCATGGCCCCGTGCTTATCCACCAGTCGGGCGGGTGCTGTGACGGCTCCAGCCCGATGGTCTATCCGCGCGGCGAGTTCCGCCTCGGCGGGTCGGACGTGCTGCTGGGCACGATCGGCACCACACCGGTCTATATCGGCGCGGCGCAGTTCGCGGTGTGGAAACACACGCAGCTGATCCTCGACGTGGTGGAAGGGCGAGGCGGCATGTTCAGCCTCGATAATGGAACGGGCCGGCGCTTCCTCGTGCGAAGCCGGACCTATGGGGAGAGAGAAATCGCCATGTTGCACAAGGCCGACAGGTTTCGCGCCATGCAGGCATCGATCGACAGCGATGCGGACGCCTTCTGGCTGGACGAAGCGCACCGGCTCGACTGGAGCGTCTTCCCGACGAAGGCGGACGAGAGCAGCTTCGACAAGGGCGATTTCGGCATTCGCTGGTTCGCCGATGGCGAGCTGAACGTCTCGGTCAATTGCCTCGACCGCCACCTCGAGACGCGCGGCGACCAGCCCGCGATCGTGTTCGAAGGCGACGAGCCGGACGAAGGGCGAACGCTCACCTATCGTGAGCTGCACTGGCAAGTCTGCCGCTTCGCCAACGTCCTGAAAGCCAACGGGATCGGTAAGGGCGACCGGGTGATCCTTTACATGCCGATGGTGCCCGAAGCGGCGATTGCAATGCTCGCCTGCGCCCGGATCGGGGCGGTCCATTCGGTCGTCTTCGGCGGCTTCTCGCCCGACAGCCTGGCCGACCGGATCGCCGATTGCGACGCTACGCTGGTCGTCACCGCCGATGAAGGCACGCGCGGCGGCAAGCGCATTCCCCTCAAGGCCAATGTCGACAGCGCGCTGGAGCGCGCGAGCGGGGTCGACACGGTCATCGTCATGCAGCGGACGGGTGGCCAAGTATCGATGCGCAAGGGGCGCGACATCTTGTGGGAGGAGGCCTGCGCGGATGCCCCCGCCGATTGCCCGCCCGAAGCGATGAACGCGGAAGATCCGCTGTTCATCCTCTATACCTCCGGATCGACCGGCAAGCCCAAGGGCGTGCTGCACACCACCGGCGGGTATCTGCTTTGGTCGACGCTGACCTTCGATCTGCTGTTCGGCCCCGAGGAGGGGAAGGATGTCGCCGACGATCTGTTCTGGTGCACCGCCGATGTCGGCTGGATCACCGGGCACACCTATGTCGTCTACGGCCCGCTCTCCAACGGCGCGCGCACGGTCATGTTCGACGGGGTGCCCAACTATCCCGATCCGGGGCGCCTCTGGGAGACCAGCCAGCGCCTCGGCGTCACGATCTTCTACACCGCGCCGACCGCGATCCGCGCGCTGATGCGGCAGGGCGACCGGTGGGTGACGCGCCACGACCTGTCCGCGATCCGCCTGCTGGGCACGGTGGGCGAGCCGATCAACCATGAGGCCTGGGAATGGTATCATGACATGGTCGGGCGCGGCGAATGCCCGATCGTCGACACCTGGTGGCAGACCGAAACGGGCGGCGCACTGATTGCTCCCGTCCCCGGCGCTACCGAGACTAAGCCCGGCAGCGCGACCCTGCCACTCCCCGGCGTCGACCCCGAACTGGTCGATGGCGAAGGGCATCTTCTCACCGGCGCAACGGAGGGCAATCTGGTTCTCACCCGCAGCTGGCCGGGCATGATGCGCACCATCTTCGGCGACCACGACCGGTTCTTCCAAACCTATTTCAGCACCTTCCCCGGCACCTATTTCACCGGCGACGGCGCGCGGCGCGACGAGGATGGCTATTACTGGATCACCGGCCGGGTCGACGACGTTATCAACGTGTCTGGGCACCGCATGGGCACTGCCGAAGTCGAAAATGCGCTGGACGAGCATGTGCTGGTGGCCGAGGCCGCCGTCGTAGGCATGCCACATGATATCAAGGGCCAAGGCATCCATGCGTTCGTGACGCTGAAAGCCGGCGAAGAAGGCAGCGATGCCTTGCGGCAGGAACTGCGTGACCTGGTGCGCAGCGAGATCGGACCATTCGCCACGCCCGACGTCATCCAATTCGCGCCCGACCTGCCCAAGACCCGGTCGGGCAAGATCATGCGCCGGGTTCTGCGCAAAATCGCCGAGGGGCAGCCTGACGAAATTGGTGACATCTCGACGCTGGCGGAGCCTGCGGTGGTCGAGGATCTGGTGGCCAAGCGCATGAGGCCGTGAACCTCGATTATTTGCTGTGGCCGCTAAGCCCGCTTTCTAGCTAAAACCAGACTGACCGCTCTCGGCCCCTTCGAGCCAGTCAGCTTTGCGCCCCCATTTTGGTCGTTCACCCGCTCACACCAATTTCCCGAAAGCGGACATCGAAGCGATTCTCGCCAAGTGGAATCCAATCCATCACTGCCATCATCGCAGCGCCGAGAACAAACGCCTTCCAGAAGCGCGCGTCGCTCCGGAAAATGTGATCGGCGTTGAGGTACATCAGTCCGAATATGAAGACAGTAGACGTGCCGATCATTACCTGAAGCGGATGTAATTTCCGTAGTGTTCACCTTTCGATCTGCGTTTTGCCATACAATCTTCTTTCATCTATATTCATTGATCGACAGGCGGTTCACGCAAAGAGCAGGCCGTGAGGCCAACCGCGAGCAGCGGGACGACCCCCCACATGATCGGAAGGATCACTCCGATCCCCAACAATATGAGCATCCGCTCGGGATAGTTCCAACCCCACGGTACCCGTAACGCGACAAATTTTAGAGCAAACGGGACAATTTGCCCGGTTCCCAGAAAGACCGTCAGCGAACGTTGCTTCGGGCTGCGTAGCCAATAGCAACCGTTCGCCGCCAGGGATGCGATAACATAGGCGAAAACAATGAGGCCCGCGTCCCCGAGAGAAGCGAAGTTGCAACCGACGACGATCTGCCATGCAGAGAGCTCGTCCATGGAGTAGAACGGCATCTGCAGCATCCTTCAAAGAAACGCGATTAGGTGACAGGAAATCGCCAGCTAGCTTTCGGGACTATCGAGCTTCACCAAACGCTTTCCTCAGGCGAGCTGGTCTGCGACGCCGACAATCGCAGACGACGCAGACGCAGCGCGTTGCCGATCACTGATACCGAGGAGAGGCTCATCGCCGCCGCAGCGATCATCGGGTTCAGCAGTAAGCCGGTAAAGGGAAACAGCACACCTGCAGCAACCGGAATACCGAGCGTGTTGTAGGCGAAGGCGAAGAACAGATTTTGCCGGATATTGCGCATCGTCGCACGTGACAGCACGATCGCCTGGACCACGCCGGTGAGGTCTCCGCGAACCAGCGTCACCCCGGCGCTTTCGATTGCTACATCGGTGCCTGTTCCCATGGCAATCCCGACATCGGCGGCCGCCAGCGCGGGCGCGTCGTTTATGCCGTCTCCTGCCATGGCAACCCGGCGGCCTTCCGCCTTGAGCTCCTCGATCCGCCGGTGCTTGTCCTCCGGCGAGACATTGGCGTGCACTTCATCGATGCCCATTTCGCGCGCCACCGCTTCGGCCGTCGCCCGGCTGTCACCGGTCAGCATCACGACGCGGATTCCGCGCTGGTGAAGCGCCGCAATGGCACTGGCGCTCGTAGGCTTGATCGGATCGGCGACGGCGAGGAGCCCCGCCGGCTGCCCATCAAACGCCACGAACATCACGGTGCGGCCCTGCTCGCGGCCATCCCGGGCGGAGGCTAGCCAGTCCTCATCGGTGATGCCAACGCTTTGCATCAGCTTCTCGTTGCCGATCGCGACCCGCCGCTCGCCGACCGTCGCTTCCACGCCTTCGCCGGTCGTCGACGAGAGCGCGGTGGCGCTGGCAGGCGATATGCCGCGGCCTCGCGCACCTTCGACGATCGCGTGCGCCAGTGGATGCTCGCTGCCCATTTCAACCGCGGCCACGGCGGACAGAAACTCGGCTTCGTCGATCCCGGCCATCGGGGTCACGGCAACCAGGTCGGGTTTGCCCATCGTCAACGTGCCTGTCTTGTCGACCACCAGCGTGTCGATCTTCTCGAGCGTTGCGAGAGCCTCGGCATTGCGGATCAGGATGCCATGCTGCGCGCCCTTGCCCGTACCGGTCATGATCGACATTGGAGTGGCAAGCCCCAGGGCGCAGGGGCAGGCGATGATGAGCACGGCGATCGCGTTGACCAAAGCATAGGCGAGCGCAGGTGCCGGCCCCCAGAAAGCCCAGACCGCGAACGTGACCGCAGCGATGCCGATGACAACCGGCACAAACCAGCCCGCGACCTGATCGGCCAGCCTTTGTATCGGCGCTCGGCTGCGCTGAGCCGCCGCCACCATCTGCACGATCTTGGACAGCATCGTGTCCTTGCCGACATTGGTAGCGCGCATGACGAAGCCGCCGGTCTGATTGACCGTTCCGCCAATCACGGGATCTCCGGCCTTCTTGGCAACCGGCAAAGGTTCGCCGCTGATCATCGATTCATCGACTGCGCTCGCCCCTTCCTCGATCTCGCCATCGACCGGCACCTTGTCGCCGGGCCGCACCCGAAGCCGGTCGCCGGTGACCAGCTGGTCGAGCGGCACCTCGCGTTCATCACCGCCGCCGAAGATCTTGACCGCGGTTGGGGGCGCAAGCTCGAGCAGCGCCCGCAAGGCGCTGGACGTCGACCCGCGCGCCTTCAGTTCGAGCACCTGGCCGAGCAGGACCAGCGTGGTTATCACGGCCGCCGCCTCGTAATAAACGCCCACGCGCCCCGAGTGATCGCGGAACGCCTCGGGGAACATGTCGGGAGCGAGAGTGGCGACGAGGCTGAAGAGATAGGCGATGGCGACGCCGAAGCCGATCAGCGTGAACATGTTGAGATTGCGCGTCCGGAGCGATTGCCAGGCGCGCACGAAGAACGGCCAGGCACCCCACAGCACAACCGGACTTGCGAGCAGCAACTGGGCCCATTGCGCCGATTCCGGCGCGATCAGACGGTCAAAACAGATTCCGGGCACCATGTCCCCCATCGCATAAATGAACAGCGGCAGGGTCAGGAGCGCGCTGACCCAGAACCGGCGGCGCATGTCGACGAGTTCGGGATCGGGACCTTCATCGAGGCTGATCGTCTCGGGTTCGAGCGCCATGCCACAGATAGGGCACGATCCCGGTCCTGGCTGGCGGATCTCCGGATGCATCGGACAGGTGTAGATCGTCCCTTCGCGCACATCCTCGACGGCATCCAGGTGCCGGCCCGAGAGGTAGAGATCGGGATCGGCTAGAAACTTGTCGTGGCAGCGCCCCGAACAGAAGTAATGGCGCGTGCCCTCGTGCTCGGCCACGTGTGCCGCACCTTCGATCTCGACCTCCATCCCGCAGACCGGATCGACCGCGGTACCCGGCGTCGCGACTGCGCCTATTGCATGTTCATCGTCCGCTTGCGGCATAGCAATCTCCTCTCGAGAATTCATGGATAGGCGGCGTAGACCTTCGCGCCGCCGGGTCCGAAGGCGACGACTTCGAAGGGCTGCGACCGGCCTCCCGCTTCCATGCCGGGGGAGCCCAGCGGCATTCCGGCAACGGCGAGGCCGCGCACGCCCTCGGGCCGCTCCTTGATCAGCCGCTCGATCTCGCGGGCCGGAACATGGCCCTCGATGACATAACCCTCGATTTCCATCGTGTGGCAGGATCGAAGAGTGCCGGGGACGCCTGCCTCCGCCTTGACCTCGGCCATCGGCCGGTCTTCACGCACGGCGACCTCGTAACCGAGTTCGGCGCGGACGTGCTTGGCCCATTCCTCGCAGCATCCGCACTGGGGATCGCGGAACATCACGTAAGGCGCGGCCTGCACAGCGCTGGTGCATGCGGCGAGAATGCTCAGCGACAGAGCGGTAAATCCGGCGCGAAGCCGGCGAGAGGGTGTGTCTAGGTTCCTCGGCATCATTTCTACTCCTTATGGGTCCAAACGCATGCGTTTCGCGTCGAGACATGAGCGGCAAGGCGTCAGGCTCGGCGGAACACCGATTGCGGCGCGGGGGGCTCTGCCCGGCCTGCCAATCGATTTTCAAGAATGGCGGCGGCACGGGCCTGGTTTTCAACCATTCGATACCTCAACGGACTGAAAGTCGCTTCGTTCACCGCTCGGTTACCGAGATGATCTCGTTACCGGCATTGCTTGTCCGGAACTCGAAAGTCACCGCATCGCCCACTGCGAGTTCACCGCGCAGCGCTTCCCCGGCCTCGAACGCCATCGTCATGGCAGGCCAGTCGACAGCCGGGACCGCTCCGTGATCGACCGTGATGGTACCGGCATCCGCGTCGATGGCAGTGATCGTGCCTTCGGCGCTCGCGGTACGCCCGGCTTCGCCGGACTGCATCATCGGCATGTCCTCGCTTGCCATGGGCATGGTGCCGGTTTCCTCGCTCGCATCGCATGCGGCAAGCACCAGTGTGGCGGCGAGCATCGTCATGAGGGTTGCACTACGCATTCTTCGTCTCCTTGGGGTTGGGTCGGCCTTTCGATCCGGGGGCGCCGCAACAAGAGGTATGCGGCGGGAAGAAGGAACATTGACAGCAGCGGGGCGGTGATCATCCCGCCGATCATCGGTGCGGCGATCCGGCTCATCACTTCCGAGCCCGCACCCGTTCCGATCAGGATCGGAAACAGGCCGGCAAGAATGACCGCAACCGTCATCGCTTTGGGCCGGACCCGCAGCAACGCGCCTTCGCGAATGGCTTCGCTCACGTCGGTCGCGTCCGGATTGGCGCCGCGCCGCTCGAGTGCGGCCTTGAGGTAGATCAGCATGACCACGCCGAACTCCGCTGACACGCCTGCCAGCGCAATGAACCCGACGGCGGTGGCGACGGATTGGTTGTATCCCATAAGGTAGAGCAGCCAGAACCCGCCAGTCAGCGCGAATGGCAGCGTGCCCATGATCAGCAGCGCCTCGTCGAAGCGGCGGAAGATCAGGTAAAGTAGCAGGAAAATGATCGCCAGCGTCGCCGGCACGAGGATCTGCAACCGCTCGTAGGCGCGGGTCAAATATTCGAACTGCCCAGCATAGGACAGGCTGACGCCGGCGGGCAGATCGACCTCGGCTCCGATTGCTTCCTGCAAATCGCCCACCACCGAGGTGAGATCGCGCCCGCGCACGTCGACATAGACATAGCTGGTCGGCCTGCCCTGCTCGCTCTTGAGCATGGGCGGACCGCTGGTCACGCGGACATCCGCCACTGTGCCAAGCGTGATCTGCTGTCCCGCAGGGGTCAGAACCGGAAGGTTGCGCAGCTCATCGACGCTGTCGCGAATCTCGCGCGGATAGCGCACGTTGACCGGATAGCGTGCCAGCCCCTCGACCGTGAGCCCGACATTGGCACCGCCGATCGCACCCGAGACGATCTGTTGCACGTCGGCGATGTTGAGCCCGTAGCGGGCCGCTTCCAGGCGATTGATATCGACATCGACGTAGCGCCCGCCCGAAAGTCTTTCAGCGAGCGCCGAACTGACACCTGGTACCTGTTTGGCAATCTGTTCGACCTGAAGCGCCACGCGTTCGATCTCGCCCAGATCCTCGCCTGAGACCTTGACCCCGATCGGGCTTTTGATGCCTGTCGCGAGCATGTCGATGCGGTTGCGGATCGGGGGCACCCAGACATTGGCGAGGCCCGGGACCCGGACCACCCGGTCGAGTTCCTCGACCAGCTTGTCGGGCGTCATCCCCTCGCGCCATTCCTCGCGCGGCTTGAAGCTGATCGTCGTCTCAAACATCGTCAGCGGCGCGGGATCGGTGGCGGTGTCAGCGCGGCCGGCCTTGCCGAAAACGGTGTCGACTTCGGGAACGGTCTTGATCAGGCGGTCGGTCCGCTGAAGCAGTGCCGATGCCTCACCCGGCGAAAGCCCGGGAAGCGCGCTCGGCATGTAGAGCAGATCGCCCTCATCGAGCGGAGGCAGGAATTCGCCGCCCAGCCGCGTGAAGGGCACCAACGTCGTCGCGAAGAGCAGTCCGGCAATGACCAGCGTCGCTTTCGGACGCCGCATTACCGAGTCGAGCCCCGGCTGATAGGCACGGGTCAGCGCCTTGTTGATCGGATTGCTGTCTTCCCGCGGGATCTTGCCCCGGATCAGCCATCCCATCAGCACTGGAACCAGCGTGACCGACAGGATCGCCGCCGCCGCCATCGCATATGTCTTGGTAAAGGCCAGCGGAGCGAAGAGCCGCCCCTCCTGCGCCTGCAAGGTGAAGACAGGCAGGAAGGACAGGGTAATGATCAGCAGACTGAAAAACAGCGCCGGGCCGACCTCCTTCGATGCGTCCGCGACGATCCGCCAGCGCTCGTTAGCCGACATGACCGTATCGGGATTGTCCTCGGTCCAGCGCTCGATGTGTTTGTGCGCGTTCTCGATCATCACCACCGCCGCATCGACCATCGCGCCGATCGCGATGGCAATGCCCCCGAGCGACATGATGTTGGCGTTCACGCCCTGGAAGCGCATCACGAGAAAGGCTGCCAGAACGCCCAGCGGCAAGGTGACCACGGCGACCAGCGCAGAGCGGGCGTGCCACAGGAACAACAGGCACACGAGCGCGACGACGATGAATTCCTCGATCAGTTTGGTGGTGAGGTTATCGACCGACGCGTCGATCAGTTGCGAACGGTCATAGGTGGTGACGATCTCGACCCCGTCGGGCAGGCTCGCCTTCAACTGTTCCAGCTTCGCCTCCACCGCCTCGATCGCACCGCGCGCGTCGGCCCCTTGCCGCAGAATAACGATGCCGCCCGCGACTTCGCCCTGGCCATTCAGTTCAGCGATACCGCGGCGCAGTTCGGGGCCGATCTGTAGATTGGCCACATCGCCAAGCGTCACCGGGACACCCCCCGCTTCGGCGCGCAGAGGGATCGCGCGGAAATCATCGAGGCTGCCTAGATAGCCTGACGAACGCACCATAAATTCCGCTTCGCCCATCTCGACGATGGATCCGCCCGCCTCCTGATTGCCGGCCTGGACCGCCTTGACCACTTCGGCGTGAGTCACGCCGAGCGAGGCCATGCGGTAAGGATCGAGGACGATCTGATACTGCTTGACCATGCCCCCCACGCTGGCGACCTCGGCGATGCCCGGAATGGTCTTCAGCTCGTAACGCAGGAACCAGTCCTGCAGGCTTCGCAGCCCTGCAAGGTCGTGACCCCCGTTGCGGTCAACCAGGGCATACTCGTAAATCCATCCCACACCGGTTGCGTCGGGACCAAGCGTACTCTCGACGCCGTCAGGCAAGCGGTTCTGGACCTGGTTGAGATATTCGAGCACGCGCGAGCGCGCCCAGTAGAGATCGGTCCCGTCCTCAAAAATTACGTAGACATAGCTATCGCCGAAAAACGAATAACCGCGCACGGTCTTTGCTCCCGGCACCGAGAGCATGGTCGTCGCCAGTGGATAGGTAACCTGGTCCTCCACGATACGCGGGGCCTGCCCGGCATAGTTGGAGCGGATAACCACCTGCACGTCGGACAAATCGGGAAGCGCATCGACAGGGGTGGTCCGCACTGCCCAGAAGCCGGCGAGCGCCAGGCCGATCGCCGCCAGAACCACGAACAGGCGGTTGGCGATCGAACTGTCAATGATCCGCGCGATCATTGGCCGGTCTTCCGGATCGAGACGATGCGTGGCCCGGTGCTTGCCTGAACGAAGGTAAAGGTCACCCGGTCGCCGCGTTGGAAACCGCGAACCTGGGCCGGACCTTCAGTGGCAAAACCCATCGTCATTGCTGGCCATTCCAGAGCTTTAACCGGCCCGTGCCGCAAGGTGATGCTGCCAGCAGTGATACGTTCGATCGTGCCGGTGGCTCGATAGGTGCGCGGCTCGTCCGCATTCGCCTGCGCTTCGTTTTCCCCGGCAGTCGTTGGCGCATCCTCGGTGGGACGCACATCGATACCGGCAAGGCTGGCCTCGGAATCGAGCAGGAACTGGCCGGAGGTAACCACCTCCTCGCCTGCCGCGAGTCCCGCGAGAACTTCGGTGCGGCCGCCTGCTTCTCGCCCGATCCGGACTTCGACAGGTCGGTATCCTCCGCTTTCCTGAGTGATCATCACCAGCGTGCGTTCGCCGGTGCGGATCACGGCCTCCGACGGGATGAGCAATGCTTCACGCCGTTCAGGAGCGATCGTGACCTGCGCAAACATGCCCGGTTTGAGGCGAAGGCCGGGGTTGGGCATCGCCGCGCGCACGGTAATCGTCCGGCTTGCGTCCTGTGCACTCGGCAGGATGGCAATGATACGCCCTGCAAATCGCTCGCCAGGAAAAGCGGTGAGCGTTGCGCTTACCGGCTGTCCAACGCGGGCACTCCCCGCCAGCGCCTCCGGCACAGCCGCCTCGAGCCAGATCGGACTGTAGCCGCTGATTTCGGCTAGGCTTTGCCCCGCCATGACGGTCATGCCCGGCCTTACACCGAGCGAGGTAATGGCGCCCGATTGCGGCGCGGTGACGGTGATCGTCGATTGCGGTCTGCCGCTTCGAGCAACCGAGGAGATCACGCCTTCCGGCATCCCGAGCAGTCGCAGGCGCTGGCGGGCAGCACTGGTAAGCGCCGCGTCGCCGGTGGCCGCCACGGCAAGAAATTCCTGTTGGGCGCCGCCCCATTCAGGCACCAGCAAATCGACGACCGGCGCGCCTCTTGCGATCAGATCCTGCGGGGCGTGGCCGTATGTTCGCTGAACATAGCCGCCCGCGCGTGGCTGGACGATCGCCACCTCGCTGCCATTATAGGCAAGCGTGCCGGTCACCGTCGTTTCCGGTTCCAGCACGCCGTATTCGGCCTCGGCAGTGCGGATCCCGAAGTTCTGGACCATTGCGGAATCGATGCTGACCCCTTCGCCAGCCTGCGCCTCGCCACCAGCGCATTTGGGAACCAGCTGCATGTCCATGAACGGCGACTTGCCCGGCTCGTCGAAGCGCTGATCCGGCACCATCGGATCGTACCAGTAGAGCACTTCTTCGCAGCCGGCATCGGCAGCGGCGTCACCGTCATCGCTGCCGCCGCCGAGCATCGACAGACCGTAGCCAGCCCCCAGGCTGATCAGGGCAATACCCGCCGCCGCTGCATAAGAACGCTGGCGCGGCGAAAGACGTTCGAACACGGCTTTCATGGCCTGTCCTCCCCATAAGTAAGACGTAGAATTGCAGCGGCTTCGACAGCAATCTGTTCGCGTTCGAGGATCTCGAGCTCGAGCAACGCCAGCGCAGATTTGGCTGCGATCACATCGACGAGGTCGGCGCGCCCAGCAGCGAAGCTGGCGGTTTCGAGCTGCGCACGATCCCGCGCGAGCGGGAGAAGCTGGTCACGCGCACGTTCCCATTGCTGCAGTGCACTGCGCCACGCAGCCAGATCGGCTTCGAACCGGGCCGTGATCGCCCTCAGGCGGTCGGCGCGCACGGCCGAGGCGGCAGCAGCGTCTGCTTCGGCCGCCGCGATGCGCGGATTCTGCCGCCTGTCGGTAAAGATTGGCAGAGTGACCGATCCCATGACCGATACGACACTGCCAAAATCGGGATTACGGTGGCCATAAGTCACACTAACACCGAAATCAGGCCGCTTTTCAGCGCGTGCCAAATCGGCTGCAGCCTCGGCTCGTCGCTGCTCGGCATCCGCCAGACGCAATTCCGGATTGGCCTCCAACGCGAACCGAAGCCCTTCCGGGTCCACGGTAACTAGGGGAGCGCCCCCCGCAGCGACGGGCTCGCTTCCGGCGATATAGCGCTGCAGCCGGGCACGCGCGGCTGCGCGCGCGGCCTCGATCCGGGTAATGGCATCCTCGATTTCGAGAAGCTCGCGCCGGATCGCGAGACTTTCGGCAGGTCGAGCCGATCCCGAAGCGACGGCACTGACGGCGACCGGAACGAAGTCCCTCAAGCCGTCCAGAGAGTCGCGCGCAAGAGCGAGGCGCTGCTGGGCATAATACAGGCCAATCCAAGCCGTCCCCGCCTCGGCGAGGATGGAACGTTCGGACAAGCCAAGACGGGCTTCGGCAATACCGATTTCGGATCCGGCAAGGCCGTATCGTGCTCGCCGCCTGGCAAGATTGGGAATTTCCTGCTCGATGCCCACCGCGAGCTGCGTCGGTAATTGCGCATACGGATCAAATGCCGCAGGTCCGGTGACCGGCAAGTTCATCACGCCTGCACGAACGCGAGGATCGGGCAATTCGTCCGCTGCGTCCGCGGCATCGCGCCTCGCCTGAATGCGCAAAGCGCCCGCTTCAAGCATGGGCTGTTCCGCCCGCGCCGCCGCAAGGGTTTCTTCATAGCCGACCGACTGCGCTTGGGCAGCCTGCGCGACCAGCAGGGCCGATAACGGCACCCAACCAATTCGCCAGTTCATAAATCTCACTCGTGCAGAGCGAGCTGACGACATAGCATGCCGCACCGGCGAAGACCGGTTCGTGCGGCTGCATCGTTCGTCAGTCTCGCAAAAGGCGCAGCGCGCCTCCAGGAAAAACTAGACGGTGAGGATTGGTTTTGGAGGAGGCGATTCCGGTCGCGGTGAATCTGTTTCAAACCACGGGGCCGCAGAAACAAGGTAGCTCGGTACCAAACGAAGGGGCGCACCCTCCATTTCAGTCGCATTCGACAGAGCCAGAGGCGGCAGGCAATTCATGGCAATCACGCAATCGAGCGTCATGCTGGAACATGGTCCTGCCGGATCGGTGGATGTATCGCTATCGGCCATCTCGGCACAATCGCTCATCTCCGCCGCCTCGATCTGAGGAAGGGCTGCCGCATTCGCTCCAACCTGGACAAAGAGTCCGAAGCCAAAAAGGATCAAGGTCAAGGTACGAATGAACTTCACCGGCCCGAGATAGTCGGGGGCGAGGCGATTGGCAAGTAACGAGCGATTGCGGACGGGGACCGATCAGATCGCCCCGTCCGCTTTAAGCGCGTAAAATAAATAGTCTTTTGCGACTAGCAGCATCCCGCCGAAGCTGGCTCCGAACTAGCTTCGGATACCTCGCGCACGAGGTCACCCGTTTCCTTCTCAGCTGCGCTTCTGGCGATATCGGCCTGCGCAACGATGCCGCAGCATTTGCCTTCGTCATCGACCACCGGAAGCCGCCGAACCTGATTGTCTTCCATCTTGGTGCAGCATTCGTCGACGCTTGCATCGGCGGTGACAGTAACAGGTGATGATGTCATCACCTCCTCAACGCGTTGGTCGGAGGAATTGCCTTTGGCAACACAGCGGCAGGCGATGTCCCTGTCGGTCACCACGCCCACCAACGCACCGGAATCATCGACAACGGGGATTTCGCCGCAATCATTATCGACCATCAATGAAGCTGCCTCTTGCACGGTGCTCGATGGACTGCAGCATGCGGGGTTAGCTGTCATTACATCTTGGGCTTTCATGGCTTATCTCCTCATTCGTAATCGAGCTTTCAATGGAGGAAACGAGGCATTCCGAGTGTTAGTTCCGCGCATGTCGGCCACCTGTGGGGCGTAGAAGCTATCCCGTTCTGAGATTTCTGTCCGGCGTCGCCTCTTATAGCGGAGGCTTGGGTTCCGACTGCATCAGCAATGTAGATAACCAAGGGTTCGCAGCCGGATGTCAAACGCGTCGCAAATATAACCATCTTGGCCGGTTATCTGCCAAATTCGTCGCCCTTGCGGTGCTCGGTACCCTCTTCGTCATGGCGATCCTTATGCGCATCTCGCAAAATGTCGATGCCGCCGTAAAGCGCGATACCCGCAACGGCGACGCCCACGACAAGATCGGGCCAGTTCGCGCCGGTAAGCATGACGATGATGCCCGCAATGATGATCCCACCGTTAGAGATGAAATCGTTGAAGCTAAAGGTCGTGGCAGCGCGTAAATTGACGTCCTTCTTTTTCATGTTCTGGAGCATTCGCAGGCAAACCAAATTCACCACACCTGCCACCGCCGCCATCACCATCATCATCACACCGCCGGGATCAGAGCCTTCGAGGAAGCGCCGAATGGCATCGGCGATGACGCCGCCAGCGAAGATGAGGAGCATGATACCGGAAAAGCGCGCGGCGCCGCGCTTCCAGGTTCGAGAACGGGTTAACGCCAGCAGGCTTAATAAATAGACGATCGCGTCTGACGAATTGTCCAGGCCATTTGCAAGCAATGCGTTGGAATCAGCGAAATAGCCGACAACGAAAAAACCTATAGCGATCGCCACATTGAGCCAGAGGACAATCCAAAGCGTATGCCGCCTATCGTCTGTGTCGAGCTCAAGTTCTGCATCGCCGCTCATGTGATACTTCCTCCACTGCGACACCAAGCTTTGGCAGCGACCGGCATGGACCGGCTCATAAGACTGTTGTGGTCGAAACTTCGAGAATTTGCGTGGGCTCGAAGTCTGAACGACGGCTTGTCTTCTGCAATTTTCAACATTTGACATCTCCAACTCATTCCGGTCATGTCACATCTTTTAATTCCCGCCGCTCTTCGCGCGTTACGTTGCGTCGCAAACGGTCCCACCATTTCTCGCGCCAGCTGCGCTCGTCATCCGAACGGTGCAGGACGAGACGTGCGATTGCAGGCAGAACGAACAGAGTCAGCGCAGTTGCGGTAATCAGTCCGCCTATAACCACCGTAGCCAATGGACGCTGCACTTCCGCGCCTGTTCCGGTGGCGATCGCCATCGGCACGAAGCCGAGCGAGGCCACCAGTGCGGTCATCAGCACCGGTCGCAGACGCGCAAGCGCGCCATCGGCGATGGCTTCATCCAGCGGCATCCCCTTTTCCAGACGCTGGCGGATGGCGGTCATCATGACGAGGCCATTGAGCACCGCCACGCCCGACAGGGCGATGAAGCCGACCGCGGCCGACACCGAAAACGGCATGCCTCTCAAAGCCAGTGCGAAGACGCCGCCAGCGAGGGCCATGGGTATGGCGCTGAATACCGCAAGCGCCGGAACCCAGCCGCCGAGCGCCATGAACAGGAGGAGCAGAACGAGGGCGAAGCAGACAGGGACAACTATAGCTAACCGTGCCTGTGCTTCTTGCAGGTTTTGATACTGGCCACCCCATTCGATGAAAGATGCGGGCGGCAGATCAACTTGGGCCGCGACACCGGCCTGTGCTTCCTCAACAAACGACCCGAGGTCACGTTCGCGCACATTGGCTGATACGATCACGAGCCGACGCCCTTGTTCGCGGCGGACCACCGGCGACACCATCAGCGCCGCCACCGCCAAAACAGCGGCGACAATTCTAACGGAAATCAATCCATGCAGCTCAAACATCTTGGCGCCTCAAGCGAACCTAAATCGGATTCGGATTTTCAAATAACCCCTCCAGCGACTGTAGGGGCAAGCGGTTTTTCGCGCCCTCGTACCTCAGTGGGTTCTCAATGCAGCGAAATGGATTGCCGGAGCGGATGGATTCCGGCGGTGTTTCGCCACCTTCATAGCTTCTGATCGCACCGCCGCGGCACTCAGGGAGCTGAGAACGCACGGCTTCGGGTTCTTTTCTTCGCGGGCACAAAACTGGGGCGGGATTGAGAGAGCGTCTCAATGATCTTGCAGTCCGACAAGTCGCCGCCTTTGCAAGACACCACTACGTTTTCCAGCTCTGCACGCAGTGCTTCAAGATGGGTGAGGCGCTCTTCGATACTAGGCTCAGGACTCACTGATCAGAGCCAAAAGATGACGGTGGCAGCGAGGGCGATGGCCGAGAAGAAGGCGTTGGG
>NZ_JAJGNO010000007.1 GCF_020782235.1 Sphingobium naphthae | reverse complement strand
GGCGCTGGCACCTACAATATCACTGGAGTTTATATATACGACAAGGCCGGCAATTATTCCTATTATACTGCTGCGGATTTGAAATCGCTGGGTATCGCGACCAGTTTTGAGATCGACAGTTTAAACGCCGTCGACACGACGACGCCGGTTTTAACGTCGCTGGACTTCGCCAGCACCGTAGATGTCACGACCGGCGGGAAGTATGTGACGTTTACAGCAGGTGCAACCGATACCGGTTTGGGCGTTTCCTCCGTGAGCGTGATCTTCGATCAAAGCTGGCAGGGTCAATATGGGAATGACTCCTCATTCTCTGCCCACGATTCGAACGACAGCTTTTCAGACGGCGTGTCGTCCAGTCAGGAGTATATTGACTCTACCTCGGGCGCTGGCACCTACAATATCACTGGAGTTTATATATACGACAAGGCCGGCAATTATTCCTATTATACTGCTGCGGACCTGCAATCGCAGGGCATCGCGACCAGTTTCGAGATCATCGACAAGTATGCCGGCGTGACGGCGACAGTCACCAGTGCGGCAGTCGTTGCCGAGGGCGTGAACGGATCTTTCTCTCCCAGCCTGACGCTCCATGCCGTCGGCAACTATATCGGGCAGGTTTCGCTGACGTTCGACGCTGATAATTCCACCGTCTCGCTGAAAGATGCCGATGTGCCCTCTTTCAGTGGAAGCTATAGTGTCGCGCAGTCACCGGCGGGTGACTATGTCATCGATTTGCCGACGATCAGCATCGTCGATGACCTCGCGATCGAAGGCGACGAGGTGCTGGCGTTCAAGGTGTCCGCGAGCGGTCAGATTTTCGGTTCCGGATCGGACAACGACATCATCAAAGTCACTGTCAAAGATAATGATCGGTTCGGCACGTCCGGCAAGGATGCGATGAACGGCGATGCGGGCAACAATTATTTCGCAGGTCTCGACGCAGACGATCAGTTGTTCGGTTTTGCCGGCACGGATCGTCTGGACGGCGGAAGCGGCAATGACGTCCTCGACGGCGGCAGCGGCGCTGATACCATGCTCGGCGGTCTTGGGAATGACAGCTTCATCGTCGATAATGCGGGCGACCTCGTCTACGAACTGGCGGGCGAGGGCTATGACGTCATCACCAGCAGCGTGGGCTACAAGCTGGGCACCAATGTCGAGGCGCTGCGTCTGGTCGGCGTGGCGGCCGGGACTACCGCGGTGGCGCAGGGGAATAGCGGCAATAACGAACTGAATGCGGTCTATGTCGACCAGCAGGCGAAGATCAGCCTGCTGGGCGAGGGCGGCAATGACCGGTTGCTCGGATCGCGCTATGACGACCTGCTGGATGGCGGTACCGGAGCCGACACCATGTATGGCGGGGGCGGCAACGACAGCTATGTGGTCGATCGCGTGGGCGACCTGGTTTATGAGCAGGCGGGCGAGGGCTATGATGTCATCACCAGTAGCGTGGGCTACAAGCTGGGCTCTAATGTCGAGGGGCTGACGCTGGTTGGTGTGGCGGCTGGGGCGACCGCGGTGGCACAGGGCAATGCCCTCAACAACGAACTGAATGCAGTCTATGTCGACCAGCAGGCGAAGATCAGCTTGCTCGGCGAGGGCGGCAATGATCGACTGCTCGGATCACGCTATGATGACCTGCTGGATGGCGGCACCGGGGCCGATACCATGCGTGGCGGAGGCGGCAACGACATCTATGTCGTCGATCGCGTCGGTGACTTGGTCTATGAGCAGGCGGGCGAGGGCTATGATGTCATTACCAGCAGCGTAGGCTACAAGCTGGGCTCCAATGTCGAGGCGCTGCAGTTGGTTGGCGTGGCGGCTGGGGTGACTGCGGTGGCGCAGGGCAATGACCTCAACAACGAACTGAACGCTGTGTGGGTCGACCAGTCGGCGAAGATCAGCCTGCTGGGCGAAGGCGGCAATGACCGGCTGCTGGGATCGCGCTACGACGACCTGCTGGATGGCGGCACCGGGGCCGACACCATGCGCGGCGGGCGTGGCAATGACAGCTATGTCGTCGATCGGGTCGGCGACCTGGTCTATGAGCAGGCGGGCGAGGGCTATGACGTCATCACCAGCAGCGTGGGTTACAAGCTGGGCGCGAATGTCGAGGGGCTGCGGCTGGTCGGCGTGGCAGCCGGCGCGACCGTGGTGGCGCAGGGCAATGACATCAACAACTCGCTGAACGCGGTGTGGGTCGACAAGGCGGCGAGCATCAGCCTGCTTGGCCATGGTGGCGACGACACGCTGCTGGGATCGCGCTTCGGCGACCTGCTGGATGGCGGCGCGGGGTCAGACACCCTGACCGGCGGCGGCGGCGCGGATCGCTTCCATTTCGGCGATGTGCTCGATGCCGCCACCAATGTCGACACGATCCTGGACTTCCAGGTGGGCAGCGACGTCATCGAGCTGGATGACGCGGTGTTCGCGGGGCTCGACCTTGGCGCGCTGGATGCCGGCGCCTTCGTCGCCAATGCGAGCGGCGTGGCGACATCGGCAGACCAGCGGATCATCTACGACACCGATAGCGGGCAGCTTTTCTACGATGCCGACGGGTCGCTGGGCGGCGCAGCGGTGCTGTTCGGCGTGGTCGCAGGCCATCCGCCGCTGACCGGCGCGGATTTCGTCGTGGTGTGACGCAGGAGCGGCGGCCGGTCTGCTGGGGCAGGCCGGTTGCTGCCTTCGGTGACAGGGCGGGGCGGGCGGACACGCTGCACCGCCGAGGCGCGCAGGGAAGCGACGCGGGATGAGGCGCGTGCGATCGACCTGATCGACGGGGACGCGCTGTGCGCCTTGCTGCGGGAGCGCGAACTGGGCGTGCGGGTACGGCGGGTCTGCTGGCGTGGGCAGGGCGCTGCCGCTCGGCAATTGCCAACGCGCGGAGGCGGTCCCGAAGCCGGGCATCGCGGCCGCTCTTTCCTGCTCGATCCTGATCGCGGGGTGCGGGCGCTCCCCAATGTTCGACGCCGGCTTCCGCATTCGTCCGGGCAGGACCGGCCGGTCATGCCGATGAGGGGGTGCGCGCGGCAGGGCGATGTCGACGCTCGCCAGAGCCCTGACGGTCCGCGACCGAGGGGGCGTTCAGGCTCAGGCTATCCCATCGGCTGCGTCTGCCACGGCAAATCGGCTTGGCATATCTTCCAGTTTCCATTGCGGGCACACAGGCTTTTCCTTTCGCACGGCAAGAGATCATGTCGCAGCGAAGGAAGAATTTCGTCATTGCGCTTGTTCCGACATTGTCGCTATCTCCGGTTCCAGAGATGAGGGCTGCTCTGGGGGGCAATAATGACGATGTTTGAAGCCAGTTCGATGATGATTGCCGGCATTCGACCCGAGGACTATGTCGTCAGCCCCGATGGCGAGCGGCTCTATCTGTCCGGTGGCGACGGGGCGGTGCGAACCTACGACATGGCCACCGGCGCTCTGCTGTCCACCCAGCAGGTTGGCAGCGTGCTCGGCGGAATCGATATGTCGGCCGATGGCGCATTCCTGGTGGTGACGGAGCAGGTCCCGGTCGAATATGATTATGCCGATGCCTGGTGGGATACGCGGACGACCGTCGCCGTGTACAAGATCGATATGGCGACCGGCGAGAAGACGAGCTACGAATATGTCGCAACCGGCTCGGACTATGTCTTTTCCGACGTGGCGGTGCTGTCGGATGGCAATGTCTATCTGACCGAAAATATTCTTCCCGGTTGGAGCGGCTGGTCGTCGCTGAAGCAACTGGATCTCGAGACGGGCAGCTTCTCCGTGCCGGCCGGCGAATCGCTCTACACGGGCGCCGAACTGACGATCGGCACGTCGCGCGATACCATGCTGGTGGGCAATATCGGCCTGTCGAGCGCCGATTATTATATTTTCAAGCCGGGTAGCGGGTTCATCTACGGCAAAGGCGCCTATGACGACGATACGTATGGCGGCCACGGGATTCAGGCCTTCAGCGAATCGGCCGGCGCGGGCGGCATGATCGCCATGTCCGCATCCGGGCTGCACATCTATAATTCGGCCTTGCAGCATATCACCAATCTGACGCCGCTGATGCCGTCCGGCGTGCAGGTCGAGGGTCTGGCGTTCGACGAAGCCGGCGATTATCTCTATGTTCTGGACGGCGGCAGCGACACCATATTCCAGATCGGCACGGGCGATTTCAAGATCGTCAACAGCTTCGTGATCGATGGCGATCCGTCTTTCCAGGCGAGCGGGAAGGCGCGCGAACTGACGGTTGGCGATGGCGGGCGCTATTTCCTGGTCCTGACCAACAACGGCTTGCTGCTTGTCGACAATCCGACGCTCGACAACCATGTGACGGGAACGGCTGGCGCGGACCAGATGGTCGGAACCTGGGACAATGACGTCTTCGACGGCGGGGATGGCGATGATTATCTGAGCGGCGGGGCCAAAGGCGATCATTTGTCCGGGGGTGCCGGCGATGACCTGCTGGATGGCGGAACGGGCGCAGACACGATGATCGGCGGCCTCGGCAATGACAGCTTCATCGTCGATGACGCGGGCGATCTGGTCTACGAGCGTGCCGGCGAGGGCTATGACGTCATTACCGGCAGCGTCGGCTACAAGCTGGGCGCGAATGTCGAGGGGCTGCGGCTGGTCGGTGTCGCTGCTGGCGCCGACATCGTGGCGCAGGGCAATGGCCTCAACAACTCGCTGAACGCGGTGTGGGTCGACCAGACGGCGACGATCACCCTGCTGGGCGAGGGTGGCGACGATACGCTGCTGGGATCGCGCTATGGCGACTTGCTGGATGGGGGCACGGGCGCCGACCTGATGACCGGGGGCAACGGCAATGACCGCTATGTCGTCGACAATGCCGGCGATGTGGTGATGGAGCAGGCGGGCCAAGGGTTCGACACGGTCGACACCAGCATCAGCTACACGCTGGGCGCCAATGTCGAGGCGCTGCGGCTGATGGGGGTGACCGGCGCGGTCGATGCGCATGGCAATGCGGGCAACAACTGGCTGAATGCGGTCTGGGTCAATGTCGCGCCGGCCGCGGGGACGCAAATCCGTCTCTATGGCGAGGGCGGCAATGACGATCTGCAGGGATCGCGCTATGGCGACCTGCTGAACGGCGGCACGGGGGCGGACCGGATGACGGGCGGCCTGGGCAATGACAGCTATGTCGTGGACAATGCCGGCGACATCGTGGTCGAGCAGGCGGGCGCGGGCTATGACGTGGTGACGTCGAGCATCGGATATGCGCTGGGCGACAATGTCGAGGCGCTGCGGCTGGTCGGCGTGGCCGCCGGCGCGACCGTGGTGGCGCAGGGCAATGACCTCAACAACGAACTGAACGCGGTGTGGGTCGACCAGTCGGCGAAGATCAGCCTGCTGGGCGAGGGCGGCAATGACCGGCTGCTGGGATCGCGCTATGACGATCTGCTGGACGGCGGCACCGGGGCCGACACCATGCGCGGCGGGCGTGGCAATGACAGCTATGTGGTCGATCGGGTCGGCGACCTGGTCTATGAGCAGGCGGGCGAGGGCTATGATGTCATCACCAGCAGCGTGGGTTACAAGTTGGGCGCGAATGTCGAGGGGCTGCGGCTGGTCGGCGTGGCGGCCGGCGCGACCGTGGTGGCGCAAGGCAACGACCTCAACAACGCGCTGAACGCGGTGTGGGTCGACAAGTCGGCGAGCATCAGCCTGCTTGGCCATGGCGGCGACGACACGTTGCTGGGGTCGCGCTTTGGCGACCTGCTCGACGGCGGCGCGGGGTCCGACGCCCTGACCGGCGGCGACGGCGCGGATCGCTTCCACTTCGGCGATGTGCTCGATGCCGCCACCAATGTGGACACGATCCTGGACTTCCAAGCGGGCAGCGACGTCATCGAACTGGACGACGCGGTGTTCGCGGGGCTGGACCTTGGCGCGCTGGATGCCGGCGCCTTCGTCGCCAATGCGAGCGGCGCGGCGACATCGGCGGACCAGCGGATCATCTACGACACCGACAGCGGGCAGCTTTTCTACGATGCCGACGGGTCGCTGGGCGGCGCTGCGGTGCTGTTCGGCGTGGTCGCCGGCCATCCGCCGCTGACCGGCGCGGATTTCGTGGTGGTCTGAGGCTGGAGCGGCGGCCGGTCTGCTGGGGCAGGCCGGTTGCCGTCCGTCGGTGACGAGGCCGGGTGGGCGGACGAACTTCACCGCCGAGGCGCGCAAGGAAGCGACGCGGGATGGGGCGCCGGCGATCGACCTGATCGACGGGGAGGCGCTGTGCGCCTTGCTGCGGGAGCGCGAACTGGGCGTGCGGGTGCGGCAAGTCGTGCGCGAGGAGGTGGCGGTGCTGCCGGCTTTCTTCGCGGAATTCTGAGCGCGGTGCGCGGCGCGCCGTCTGTTATCGACTGGACCCATCATGAACAAGGCGGCCACGGATCGTTCAGGACGGGCCGCGCATTGTTGGCGCACATCAACGTCCGGGGGGATGTGAAGGAGATGCGCCATGCCGCGTATGGAAATGTCCCGCCTGCGCTGGGCCGGGATCGGCACCATGGCCCTGGCTCTGGCCGCGTGCGGCGACCAGCGGGCCGACGATACGGATTTCAGCCTGGCCGATAACGGCTGGATGGCGGCGCTGAGCAATGAGGGCGCGGCCTTGCCGCCGCTGCCCGACGCCGAGCCGATGACGGTGGCGGAAGGATCCGCGCCGCCGCCGCCCAGCTATGCGCCGCCGGTCGAGCAACTGCCCGCCGCCGCGCCGATCGCCTATGCGCAGCCGCAGGGCGACGATGGCTATGCCTGGATCGACCGGGCGGACATGTTCGCCGAGACGCTGGGCGAGGCGCCGCCCGATTACGGCTTCGCCTATGAGGATGGCGTGACGCCCTGGGCCTGGCAGAGCAGCGACGATTATCTGCGCTATGCCGAGCCGATCGATGGCGGCTATCGCTATTATTATTACGAGCCGGGCGCGGCGAGCCCGTGGCTGGTGAGCGACCCCTGGTACAGCTATGGCTATCGCGACGAGCGGTTGGTGGCGGTCTATGATCGCGGCGGCCGGGCGCTGCCCTGGCGCGAGGCGCGGGCGCGCGACGCCTATGCCGCGCGCTATTATGCGCGGGCGCGCGACATGCGCCGGGTGGCGCGGGCGCGCGACCGCGAGCGGATCGAGGCGCGGCAATGGGCGGCGCAGCGCGCGGCGATCCGGCGCGACCGGGACCGCTGGCGCGAGGCGCGGCAGGCGCAGACGCAATGGGCGCGCTATCGCCGCGATCGGGACGAGGCGCAGGCGCAGCGTCGCTGGGCGGCCGAACGGCAGGCGCGCGAGCGCGCGGCGGTGCGCTTCGCCAGCTGGCAGCGCGAGGATTTCCGGGGTGAGGCGCCGCGCTTCTACGTTGAGCAGCGGCAGCAGCAGCTGGCCCAGCGGCGAGCGCAAGCGCAGCGGCAGCAGCGCGCGCAACAGGAACGGCGCGTCGCACTGGCGCGGCAGGACCAGGCGCGCAATCGCCAGCAGGCGCAGCAGCGCCGGGCCCAGGCGGAGCGGCGGGCGCAGATGGAGCGACAGCGGCAGGGCGGCGAGCGCCGGCAGGCCGAGCAGCGGCTTGCGCAGGCGCAGCAGGCCGATCGCCAGCAGCAGCAACGGCAGCGCGCGCAGCAACAGGCCGAGCAGCGGCAGCAGCGCGCCGAGCGCGATCGCATGGCGCAGCGGCGGGAGGCGCAGCAGGCGCGGCGGATCGATCAGCAGCAGCGGCGCGCGCAGGCGCAGCAGCAGGCGCAGCAGCGCCAGCAGCGGGCGGCGCGGCAGGCCACGGCCCAGCAGCGCGCGACGCGGCAGCGCGAGGCTGACGCCGCGCGCGCGCAGCGCCAGCAACGCGCGCAGGCCCAGCGCGCCGAGCGGCAGCAGGCGACCGCGCGCGAAGCCCGGTCGCAGGCGCAGCAGGCGCGCGCGCAGCGGCAGCAGGCGCAGGCCAGCGCCGAGCGCCAGCAGGCGCGCGCCCGACAGACCGCGCAGCGTGAACAGCAGCAGGCGCAGCAGCGCCAGCAGCGTCAGGCGGAGCGCCAACAGCAGGCGCGCCAGGATCAGGCTCGGCAGCAGCAGGCGCAGCAACGTGAGGCGGAGCGCCAGCAACAGGCGCGCCAGCAACAGGCACGGCAACAGCAGGCGCGGCAACAGCAGGTGCGGCAGGATCAGGCTCGGCAACAGCAAGCGCAGCAGCGCCAGCAGCGTCAGGCGGAGCGGCAGCAACAGGCTCGGCAACAACAGGCGCGCCAGCAGCAGCAGGCGCAGCAGCGGCGTGCCGAGCGGCCGACGCGGGTGGCGCAGGGTGGCGGGCAGCCGGGGCGGTCTCGGGTGGAGCGGGACTGACCGTCCGGTCCGCCGTGCGCAGCGGCCTGTCAGAGCCTCGCGCTGACGCTGTGAAAGTTTGCCTCGCGTTGGAGGGTATCCCTGTCGGCGTGACGACGATCCATGCCTTGGCTCCGCGCTCACACCGCCGACGACATCCGCCAGACCGAAAATCGTCTGGCCAAGCCGGGTCCGAGCGGGCAGAGGCGGGCAATGAGCGCGCCTGATCCTTCGACCTTCATCGCCGCCGGCGCGAGCGCGCAGGTCTATCGGCTGGAGGAGGGACGCGTGCTCAAGCTGTTCCATGCCGGGATCGACCGATCGATCATCGCGCGCGAATATGCGATCGCGCGGGCGGTGCAGGCGAGCGGCCTGCCGGTGCCGCATGTGTTCGGCATGGCGGAGGCGGACGGGCGGCAGGGCATCATCTACGCCGAAATGCGCGGCCCCGACCTGCTCGCCTATATCGCCCGGCATCCCCATCGCGCGCCCTGGGCGCTGGAGCAGATGGCGCGGCTGCAGGCGCGCATCCAGCACTGTCCCGCGCCCAGCCTGCGCAGCCGCAAGGCGGTGCTGGCCGAGGATATTGCCGCCGCCGCCATTTCCGACCGGCTGCGCGACGCGGCGATCGGCCGGCTGGAGCAATTGAACGAGGGCGACCGGCTGACCCATGGCGACCTGCATCCCGGCAATCTGATCGTGACGGACGCGGGCGTGAGCGTGATCGACTGGTCGCGCGCGGCGTGCGGCGCGATCGCCACCGACCTGGTGCGCACCGAAATGGTGATGCGCTTTGGCCCCGGGCGCGGGGGCGCGGATGTCGGACGCGCGGAAGCCCATGTGCGCGACGCGGCGAGCAGCTGGTATCTGCGGCGCTATCGCGCGCGATCCGGGCTGGATAGGGAGGCGCTGGTGGCATGGCGGGCGCTGGTCGCCATCGCCTGGATGCGCCAGCGCGCGCCGGCGCGGGAAGAGGCGTTCGCCGCCTATGTCGCAGGCGCGCTGCGCGAGGCGGGGCTGCCGCCGCTGTAGCAGGCGCCCGGGCGGCCGGCCGTCAGACCCCGATTTCGCGCCATGTGCCCGGCGCGAGGCCGTCGAGCGACCAGTCCCCGATGCGCCAGCGTACGAGGCGAAGCGTCGGGTGGCCGACGGCGGCGGTCATGCGGCGGACCTGGCGGTTGCGGCCTTCGCGGATGGTGAGGCTGATCCAGCAATCGGGCACGGTCTTGCGAAAGCGGACCGGCGGGTCGCGCGGCCAGAGCGCGGGATCGTCGATCCGCTCCGCCCGCGCGGGCAGGGTCGGGCCATCGTTCAGCGTCACGCCCGCCGCCAGATGCGCCAGCGCCTCGGGTCGCACATCGCCTTCCACCTGGACCAGATAGGTTTTGGGCGTCTTGAAGCGGGGATGGGCGATCCGCGCCTGCAGCCGCCCGTCGTCGGTCAAGAGCAACAGCCCTTCGCTGTCGCGGTCGAGCCGGCCGGCGGGATAGACGCGCGGCATGTCGATATAGTCGGACAGGGTGCGCCGGTCCGCGCCGATGCTGCGGTCGGTGAATTGCGACAGCACGTCATAGGGTTTGTTGAAGAGGAGGAGGCGGGCCATCGCGGTTAGTCCTCGTCCGGTTCCTCGACCAGCAGGCTGCCCTGGTTCAGCAGGGCGGCGAGCAGGTCGGCGCCGGGGGCCATGGCGGGGGCGAGCACAAGCTGGTCCTGCGCGCTCAGCCGCTCGGCGAGCGCGGCGACATCGGCGGCGCAGGGGAAGGCGGCGCCGTCGGCAAAGAGCAGCAGGTCGTCCTCGCCCCGGCGCAGGAAGGCGATGCGGCTGGCGGGGTTGCGCAGCAGCGTCGCCCCCTCCGCCAGCAAGGCGCCGATGTCCGCGGCCGTGAAGGGCGCATCGGGGCGCCAGTCGGCGTCGGGATATTTGGGCGTCGTCACATGCTGGCCGAACCAGGCGGCGAAGGCGTCGCGATCCTGAAGCGCGTCGATCGTCATGGCGTGCAGCCGGTCGATCGCCGCCGGCGCGATCTCGCCGGGATGGGCGGCCGGGCGCAGGTCCGGATCGGCATAAAGCGCGTCATCGGGCATCTGCGCGGCGCAATGGTCCGCCCATTCGACCAGCAGGTCGGGCCGGGCGGGGGCGCGAAAGCCGACCGAATAGGTCATGCAATCATCGCCGACAGCCACGCCATCATGAGCAAAGCCCGGCGGCACATAGAGAATGTCGCCGGGATCCAGCACCCATTCGCCCGTCGCCTGGAAATCGGGCAGCAGGCGCAGGTCGGCATGGGGACGCAGCGGCGTGTCGGACGCGCAGCGCGGGCCGACGCGCCAGCGGCGCTGTCCCAGCCCCTGGATCAGGAAGACGTCATATTGGTCAAAATGCGGGCCGACGCCGCCGCCGTCCGTGGCGTAGCTGACCATCACATCGTCGATCCGCCAGTCGGGGATGAAGCGGAAGGGAGCCAGCAGCGCCGCGACATCGGGCGCATGATGATCGACCGCCTGCACCAGCAGGGTCCAGGAGGACGCGCCGAGGGTGGCGAAGCGATCCTCCGCAAAGGGGCCATGTTCGAGCGCCCAGCTGTCGCCGCTCTGAATGACGAGGCGCGACTCGATCCCTTCTTCACAGGCGAGGCCAGCCAGTTCGTCGGGCTCGATCGGATTGCGCCAGGCGCGCCACGGGTTGCGGATCAGCAGCGGCTGCTTCTGCCAATGGTCGCGCAGGAAGCGGTCGGCGTCGAAATCGGGGAGCTGCATGGATACTCGCGGGGTGGGAGGGGCGATGCGGCTTTGCCTGTGGGCGAGGGCGCTGTCAAAGAGATGGCGGTCGGCGGAGGGGCAGAAAGGAAGAAGGGGGCTTCGACAGGCTCAGCCCGAACGGTTCTTGGTGGGAGGAGCGGGGGTTTCGGCAGGCTCAGCCCGAACGGATTTCCGCTATCAAAAAGGGCGGCCGGTCCGTTGTGGACCGGCCGCCCTGCTGCCCCGCTCCGGGGTTTGGCGTTATGCTGCCTGCGCCGTTTCCTCGGCGGCGGGCAGGCGGATCAGATAGTCGAAGGCGGAGAGGGCGGCGGTGGAGCCGGCGCCCATGGCGATGACGATCTGCTTGTAGGGCACGGTGGTGCAGTCGCCCGCGGCGAAGATGCCGGGCTGGCTGGTTTCGCCGCGCACGTCGATCTCGATTTCGCCGCGAGGGCTGAGCGCGATCGTGTCCTTGAGCCATTCGGTATTGGGCACGAGGCCGATCTGGACGAAAATCCCTTCCAGTTCGACATCATGTTCGGTGCCGTGATTGCGGTCCTTGTAGGACAGGCCCGTCACCTTTTCGCCATTGCCGTTGACCTGCGTCGTCATCGCCGACGTGATGATCTTGACGTTGGGCAGGCTGGCGAGTTTGCGCTGGAGCACGGCGTCGGCGCGCAGCTGGCTGTCATATTCGATCAGCGTCACATGGGCGACGATGCCGGCGAGGTCGATCGCGGCTTCGACGCCGCTATTGCCGCCGCCGATCACCGCGACGCGCTTGCCCTTGAACAGCGGGCCATCGCAATGCGGGCAGTAGGCAACGCCCTTGTTGCGATAGTCGTCCTCGCCCGGCACGCCCATCTGGCGCCAGCGAGCGCCGGTCGACAGAATGATGGTGCGGCCCTTCAGCGAGGCGCCATTTTCCAGCACGACTTCATGATAGCCGCCTTCCTGCTTGGCCGGGACCAGCTTCGCCGCCTTCTGAAGGTTCATGATCTCGACGTCATAATCCTTCACATGGGCTTCGAGCGCGGAAGCGAGCCTGGGGCCTTCGGTGCGGCTGACCGAGATGAAATTCTCGATGTCCATGGTGTCGAGCACCTGGCCGCCGAAGCGTTCGGCCGCGACGCCGGTGCGAATGCCCTTGCGCGCCGAATAGATGGCGGCCGCAGCGCCGGCGGGGCCGCCGCCGATCACCAGCACTTCGAACGGGTCCTGGGCCTTGATCTTCTCGGCAGCGCGGGCTTCGGCGCCGCTGTCGATCTTGGCGACGATCTGTTCCAGCTCCATCCGGCCCTGGCCGAAGGGTTCGCCGTTGAGAAAGATGGTGGGCACCGCCATGATCTTGCGCGCCTCGACCTCGTCCTTGAACAGGCCGCCGTCGATCGCGACATGGCTGATCCGCGGGTTGAGCACGCTCATCAGGTTGAGCGCCTGCACCACGTCGGGGCAATTCTGGCAGGACAGCGAGAAATAGGTTTCGAAGGCATAGTCGCCTTCGATGCCCTTCACCTGGTCGATCAGGTCCTGCGCCGCCTTCGACGGGTGGCCGCCGACCTGAAGCAGGGCGAGCACCAGCGAGGTGAATTCATGCCCCATGGGAATGCCAGCGAAGGTCACGCCGATGTCGGTGCCGACGCGGCGGATCATGAAGCTGGGCTTGCGCGCGGCATCGCCGGTCGCGACCGACACCTTGTCGGACAGGGCCGCGATCTCGTTCAGCAATTCGTTCAGTTCACGGGACTTTGCGCCTTCATCCAGCGACGCCACCAGCTCGATCGGCTGGGTGATGTTCGCCAGATAGCTTTTCAGCTGTCCCTTGAGGTTCGCGTCCAACATATCTGTCTGGCTCCGTTGAAAGAAGGCGGGCCGCCGCAAGGGGGAGAGGGAGGGTGCGACGGCCCGTCCGGGGATGGTGCGACCCAAAGACCCCGGAAAATGGTTCGATGTTCTGGATTATCGTGCGAGGGTCCCGCCGGGTTCCCGCGATGCGCGGGAAACCGGCGGCCCTGCAGAAGCGCGTGGGCGCTTAGATCTTGCCGACGAGGTCGAGCGAGGGAGCGAGCGTGTCGGCGCCCTCTTCCCACTTGGCGGGGCAGACTTCGCCCGGATGCGCGGCCCAATACTGGAGTGCCTTCACCTTGCGGAGCAGTTCGGCCGCGTTGCGACCCACGCCCTCGGGGGTGATTTCGACCAGCTGGATGACGCCTTCGGGATCGAGCACGAAGGTGCCGCGGTCGGCCAGGCCAGCGCCTTCACGCAGCACGCCGAACATGTTCGACAGCTGGTGGTTCTGGTCGCCGAGCATGTAATAGTTGATCTTGCCGATCGCCGGCGAGGTGTCGTGCCAGGCCTTGTGGCAGAAATGGGTGTCGGTCGAGACCGAATAGACTTCCACGTCCATGCCCTGAAGGGTCGGGTAGATGTCGGCCAGATCTTCCAGCTCGGTCGGGCAGACGAAGGTGAAGTCGGCGGGGTAGAAGAAGAAGACCGCCCACTTGCCCTTCACGTCGGCGTCGGTGACGTCGACAAACTTGCCTTCCTTGTAAGCGGTGGCCGTGAACGGCTGCAGGGGGGTGTTGATGAGAGCCATGGGCTGTCCTTACCTCGCAATAAGTGTTGCAGTTGCGAAGGCACATGTAGGGACGGCGTCGATTCGAGGGAAATTGGTTTTATCGGACGGCTTAAGTGAGAAAAGCGATCACGGCCGATCTGATTGATCGACCGGATCATCTTTAGCCTCAAGGCATTGAAGCATGGCCGATTCCACCATCGCCTGCGCTTCTTCAGGCGAGAAAGTGGAGCGATCGAGGCAGAGTTCGAGCCACAGGCCGTCGACGAGGGCGGTCAGGCTGATCGCTGCGATGCGGCGTTGCGCGCGCGAAAGTCCGGGCGCGGCATCGCCGAGCAGAGCCTCCAGCTGCGCGCGGGTGCCGCGATAGACGTCGGCATGGACGGCGGCGATGGCGGGATCGGACTTGACCAGGCTCCAGAAGGCGATCCAGGTGGCGAGCAGGTCCGGATCGAGCACCGGCGGGCGCAGATTGGCCTGGAGGCAGGCGCGCAGCCGGTCGCGCGGATCGGCGCCCGCCGCGGCGATGGCGCCGTCGAGCGCGGCCGAGACCTTGGCCCCCACATCGCCATAGGTGGCGAGGATCAGCGCGTCGACGCCGGCGAAATAATGCGTGAGGAGCCCCGAGGAGACGCCGGCGCGGGCGCAGATGGCGCGGACCGAGGTGCCGCCGACCCCGCGTTCGGCCAGGCAGCGGGCGGTGGCGTCGATCAGCGCCTGTCGCCTGACATCGGCGCTTTCGCGCACGAAGCGCGCCCTGGTCCTCGTCCCCGCCTGATCGGTCATCGCCTGTTCCTTTCGACGCTGCTCCTTTGGGCGCGCCGGGCGGCCGTGGCAAGCCATGGGAGGGGCGGGAAGGGATCGAACCGCGCCGCCATCGGTTCGATGGCGGGAGGCAAGACGAGGAGATGATGATGCGCCTTCCTTTCTTCCCATGGGCCGCCGCGAGCGCTGCCGCGGCGCTGCTGGCGAGCGGTTGCGCCAGGCAGGCGGACGAGGCCAATGCCGGCAACCAAGCGACAGCGACTGCCCCGGAGACCATGATCGAAAATATCGCGGAGCCCGATGCGCTGGGCGCGGGCGAGGCGCCCGCCGACCGGTTGCCGACCGACGATTGGGTCGGGCGCTGGACCGGGCCGGAGGGGCTGTTCCTCGACATCCAGCCCTCGCCCGATGGCGAGCGCGGCCATTATGCGATCAGCAACAAGGATAATCTTGACCGGCAGGGCGACTATAGCGGGATCGCCGAAGGATCGACGATCCGCTTCGTGCGCGACGGCAAGGACCTGTCGATCCGGCCGGGCACGGGCGCGGAGACGGGCTTCAAATGGCTGGCGGAGAAGGAGAACTGCCTGATCGTCGTGCCGGGGCAGGAAGGCTATTGTCGCTGAGGCGCGTGGAGCGGCCGGGCGAAGGCGGCGTCCAGCAGCGCCGCGCGCCGCGCCGCCAGCGCCAGCAGCGCGATCGCGGCGATGAGGTTGACGGGCAGATGCGCCCATTGCGACGCCGCGCGCCCGAACAGCGGCGCGAGCCAGGCGAAGGCGAGCCAGCTCGGCTCCCAGCGCGTTACCCCGCGCGCCTGCATGTCGGCGAACAGGAAGGCGATGGCGACGCCCAGCAGCACATGGTCATAATCGAGCACATAGGGGGTGCAGAGCAGCGCGGCGCTGAGCGCGGCGGCGGCGCGCAGCGGCATGGCGCCGCGCCGGGCGACGAGCGCGGCGGCGCCGATGGCGAGCGCGGTGACCAGGGCCTGCACGCCATAAGCGAGCGGGATCGGCCCGCCCCATTGGCGGATCGTGGCGAAGGGGCTCTGGATCTTGTGCCAGCCGGTCGCGCCCGCTTCGATCACGACATGGCGCGTGAGCGGCAGGGACTCGAGGAAGGCCTGCCACACCGGCCAGCCCCATAGCGCCAGGGTGACGAGGCACAAAGCAGCGACGGTGAGCCCGGCGGCGAGGAAGGCGCGGCCTTCGCCCCGGACCAGCAGCAGAACCGGGATCAGCACCGCAAATTGCGGCTTGTAGACCAGCGCGCCCAGCAGCATGCCCGCGATCCAGGGGCGCCGGTCGAGCAGCATCATGCCGCCGCCCAGCAGGCTGGCGGTCAGGAAGGCGTTCTGCCCGTGGCCGAGGCAAATGAGCACGACCGGCGCGCCCGCCGCCGCGATCAGCGCGTCGCGATCGGCGGGCAGGACGCGCCGCACCAGCATCAGCGCCAGGGCGAAGGTCAGCCCCTGCCAGACCAGGAGCGCGGCGACATAGGGCAGGCGGGCGAGCAGGCTGGCAACGATCAGAAAGGGCGGGGGATAATGCCAGCCATAGAAGGGGATGTGCGGATCGCCATGCAGCCACGCCTGCACGGCATGATGGCTGGGCCAGTCCCAGGCGCGCGGCGCATCGCCATGGTTCGCCATCCAGCCCGCGGTCCAGACGTTGGAAAAGTCGGTGCCGATCGGCCGGTCGAGCGAATCCACCGTGCCCTGGGCGGTCGCGATCAGGTAGACGAGGCCCGCCAGCATCGCGGCGATCATCGAAACGGCCGCGACCCGCATTCGCGGGCGGGTCACCAGGCGGTCGGTCGGGGCGAGGGCGGTCATGGGAAAAGCCTGGCAGAAGCGGCTGAAATTTCGGTAAAGCCTCGCTTAGCCATGCGATTTTAGCGGCTTGCCGCACAGGATCGCCGCTGCGTCGCAACGAAGGGGCTTGGCTGCCTTGCCTCTTGCCTCTATCGGGGCTTGGCTCTAGGGCATTGCCTTAACGGTTGTTCACAGACCACCAACGATACCTGTCAAGAAGGACCTCTCATGAGTGAGACCGCGGATCGCGTAAAGAAAATCGTCGTCGAGCATCTGGGCGTCGAAGCCGAAAAGGTGACCGAGGATGCCAGCTTCATCGACGATCTGGGCGCTGACAGCCTTGACATCGTCGAGCTGGTGATGGCGTTCGAGGAAGAATTCGGCGTCGAAATCCCCGACGATGCTGCCGAGAAGATCGCCACCGTCAAGGACGCGATCGATTATATCGACAGCAAGCAGTAAGCTGTCCGTCCGGCCCGATCCTGCCAGGGAAGGGCCGCGCTGACGCACAAGAGACGGCTCCTCCTGTCCGGTTTTCCGGTGCGTGGGGAGCCTTTTCATATCTGGCGCGCCGTTCACAAGCGCGCTTTCAGTGGCTACATGGGCGGCATAAGGTCCATAAGAATTTCGGAGCTAGGATATGCGTCGTGTCGTCGTAACCGGCCTTGGCATGGTGAGCCCGCTGGGCGGGAATGTCGAAACCAGCTGGAAGAACATCATCGCGTCGAAATCGGGCGCGGCCACGATCACGCGCTTCGACGCGACCGATTACAAGTGCCGCATCGCCTGCGAGGTGAAGCCGGCCGATCACGAATATGGCTATGACGCCAGCCTGGACGTCGATCACAAGATCCAGCGCCAGGTCGATCCCTTCATCGTCTACGGCATTTCCGCCGCCAGCGAAGCGCTGCGCGACGCGGGCCTGGACACTATGACCGAAGAGGAGCGGCTGCGCGCCGGCTGCTCGATCGGGTCGGGCATTGGCGGGCTGCCGGGCATCGAAAGCGAATCGCTGGTGCTGGCGAACAAGGGGCCGGGCCGCGTGTCGCCGCACTTCGTCCATGGCCGCCTGATCAACCTCATTTCCGGCCAGGTCTCGATCAAATATGGCCTGATGGGCCCCAATCACGCCGTCGTCACCGCCTGTTCGACCGGCGCCCATTCGATCGGCGACGCCGCGCGCATGATCGCGATGGACGATGCCGACGTGATGCTGGCGGGCGGCGCGGAAAGCGCGATCTGCCCGATCGGCATCGCCGGCTTCGCCCAGGCGCGCGCGCTGTCGACCGGCTTCAACGACACGCCCGAAAAGGCGAGCCGCCCCTATGACGTCAACCGCGACGGCTTCGTCATGGGCGAAGGCGCGGGCGTGGTCGTGCTGGAGGAATATGAGCGGGCCAAGGCGCGCGGCGCGAAAATCTACGCCGAAGTGATCGGCTATGGCCTGTCGGGCGACGCCTATCATGTCACCGCCCCGCATCCCGAGGGCAGCGGCGGATACCGGTCGATGGAAATGGCGCTCAAGAAGTCGGGCCTGTCGCTCGAGGATATCGACTATGTGAACGCGCATGGCACGTCGACGCCGCTGGGCGACGAGCTGGAGCTGGGCGCGGTCAAGCGGCTGTTCGGCGACCATCTGTCGTCCATGTCGATGTCGTCCACCAAGTCAGCGATCGGCCACTTGCTGGGCGGCGCGGGCGCGGTGGAGAGCATTTTCTGCATCCTGGCCATGCGCGACCAGATCGTGCCGCCGACGCTCAACCTCGACGAGCCGAGCGAGAGCTGCAAGGGCGTGGACCTGGTCCCGCACGTCGCCAAGGAGCGCAAGGTGCGCGCGGTGCTGAACAACAGCTTCGGCTTTGGCGGCACCAACGCGTCGCTGATCATGAAGGCGATCTGACGCATAGCCTCCCCTGGAAGGGGAGGTGGCTGGCCGAAGGACGGACGGAGGGGGCGCGATCCTCAGGGCGACGCCCCTCCGCCACCGCCTTGCAGGGGGGATGCGTTAACAGGAGCGGGACGGAAGGATACCCATGGCAAGACGATCCCGCCCTAGCCCGACACGCCGCTTCGGCTGCGGCATCCTGCTGATCGGCGCGATCGTCGCCGCCTTCATCGCCTTCCGCTTCGTCGTGGGGTGGAGCGAGGACGGGCCGGCGGGCAAGGAGATCAGCATCGTCGTGCCCGAGGGCGCGAGCCTGTCCGACGCGGCGGTGCTGCTGAAACAGGCGGGCGCGGTGCGATCCGCCGACGCCTTCCTGACGCGGGCCAAGCTGTTCGGCGGATCGACGCCGATCAAGGCGGGCGAGTTCGTCATCCCCGCCAAGGCGAGCAACCAGGACATATTGGCGATCCTGCAGGGCGGCAAGACGCTGACGCGGCTGGTCACCATCCCCGAAGGCATGCCGTCGATCCTGGTGCATGAGCGGCTGATGGCGAACGACCAGCTGACCGGCGACATCCCGGTGCCCGAGGAAGGCAGCGTGCTGCCCGACAGCTATGCGTTCGACAAGGGCGAGCCGCGCGCCGCGGTGCTGAAGCGCATGCAGGACGCGATGACGAAGCTCATCGCGAAGCTGTGGGCCGAACGCGCGCCCAACCTGGTGGTGAAGACCCCGCGCGAGGCGATCATCCTCGCCAGCATCGTCGAGAAGGAAACCGCCGTCGCCAGGGAGCGGCCGATGGTGGCGGGCGTCTACGCCAACCGGCTGCGCGCCAACATGATGCTGCAGGCGGACCCGACGATCATCTACCCCATCACTCGCGGCAAGCCGCTGGGCCGCCGCATCCGCAAGTCCGAGATCGCGGCGGTCAACGACTATAACACCTATGCGATGACCGGCCTGCCCAAGGGGCCGATCGCCAATCCCGGGCGGCTGTCGATCGTGGCGGTGCTGCACCCGGCGGAGACCAGGGCGCTCTATTTCGTCGCCGATGGCAAGGGCGGCCATATCTTCGCCGATACCTTGCAGCAGCATAATGAGAATGTGCGCAAATGGTTCGAAATCCGCCGGGCGCGGGGGGAATTATAGGGCCGGGCGAGCGGTTTGGGGCTCGTGGGGGGCGTGGGTTATGGGGTGTGCGGGACGGGCGAGAGGGGTGGTTCCCTGTCGGTCGTGTATCGAACGCTAATATCGAATGACTGACGATCTAGATGTTCGGACCGTGCGACTGCTGTCCATCCCATTCGGCCCCTTCCGCACAGGCATTGGTTCTGCATTCGAGAGAATCGTTCATTATGGCCCGGACCCGAACGATTTGGCGGCATTCCGCACCAATTGCAGGTCTGAACACTATTACAGGCTGAATTGGAAGTCCGGGTATCGCCCGTAAACGCGCGTTCAATTCGGACCATGAAATCTCTTTGCCGTCGAACAGGATGCGATTTTCTGCAGTCAATTCCAGCACACTCAGGGCGCTCAGGTCAGTATCCCACTGAGGCTTGGTGCTCCAATGCCCGGTGCGGCAGACGGTGGAAGCAGATGAGGCGACGGCAATGCAAGCGACAAAGGCTATCAGCCAGAACGCTCCACCTAAAATCATCTCGCGCCGATCCACGACGTTGCTCCCTGATAGATTAGGCACAGTTACCAATTGGCCGGTCTACGTGAGCTAAGAAGATAGTTCGATGACGTATTTCTCGTCAAAGGTGGACATCCAAATTCATCCATGCGGATTGGGCGGAGAGTTGGATTTCCGCCTTCGCGGGAATGACGAGAGTGGTGGTTTTCAGCTATCCTCCCCTTGCAGGGGAGGTGTCGCGCGCGGAGCGCGGGACGGAGGGGTGTCGCCCTCACGATGGCGGGACACCCCTCCGTCTGGCCTTCGGCCAGCCACCTCCCCTGCCAGGGGAGGATGACGGTGTTGCGGCCGCTGTTGGTCGTTTCGGCGCTCTTCCGCTTGCAGGGGAGGGGCGGGTTCGTGCTGGGCGGCTGGATCTGCCAGTTTCTGAGCGAGGCGTTTGGGGCGGGGTGGGTTCCCGCTTTCGCGGGAACGACGGGATCTTGGGGGCGGGGGCGCTGCGGGGCGGGGAGCGGCTTGATAGCGTCCGGCCGAGTGGCCTGCGCGCGAAGGGGCTGGCGCATCATTTGTGCGCCAGCCCCTGGGCTGTTTGCCGCGTTATCCGGTAGCGCCGCGTTAGTGACGCGGGCGCCTTGCGGTCAGCCGTGCAGCTTGATCGCGGTTTCGGCGATGCGGCGGCCCTGGTAGCGGGCGCCTTCCAGTTCCTCTTCGCCGGGTTGGCGGCTGCCGTCGCTGTCGGCGAGGGTGGTCGCGCCATAAGGCGAGCCGCCGCGCACCTTGTCGACGCCCATCTGGCCCTGGAAGCCATAGTCGAGGCCGACGATGGTCATGCCGAAATGCAGCAGGTTGGTGATGATCGAGAAGAGCGTGACTTCCTGCCCGCCATGCTGGCTGGCAGTCGAGGTGAAGGCGCCGCCGACCTTGCCATTGAGCGCGCCGCGCGCCCACAGGCCGCCGGCCTGGTCGAGGAAGGCCGCCATCTGGCTCGACATGCGGCCAAAGCGCGTGCCGGTGCCGATGATGATCGCGTCATAGTCGGCGAGTTCGTTCACCGTGGCGATCGGCGCGTCCTGATCGAGCTTGAAATGCGCGTTCTGCGCGACTTCGAGCGGGGCGGTTTCGGGGACGCGCTTGATGTCGACCTGCGCGCCGGCGGCCGCCGCGCCTTCGGCCACGGCCTTGGCCATGGTTTCGATATGGCCGTAGGACGAATAATAGAGAACCAGAACCTTAGCCATTGTCATGTCTCCTTGCCTGAAAGGGTGAAAGGGGGTGGCCGCCTGCAGGAGGGAGGGGATGCAGGCGGCCCGGCCCGTCCATGAGGGGAGGGGGTCGGACGGACCAAAGGGGTTTCAGATGCTGTCGACCAGCACGATCTCGGCATCCTCCAGCGCCGTGATGGTGATGGGGCCGCCGCTGTCGATGGCGGCGCCGTCGCGCGCGTCGAAGCGTTCGCCGTCAATCTCGATCCGCCCGGTGGCGGGGACGAGATAGAGGTGGCGGCCGGGCGCGCTGTCATAGGTGACGCTGGTCCCGGCCTTGATCGTGCCGCCCAGGAGGCGCGCGTCGGCGCGGATGCGCAGCGCTTCCTTGTCGGCGTCGTCGCCGCTGGCCAGCACGACCAGCTTGCCGGCGCGATCGCCCTTGGGGAAGGGCTTGGCGCCCCAGCTGGGCTGGCCGCCGCGGCTGCGCGGCATGATCCAGATCTGGAAGAGGGTGGTGGTTTCGTCCTCCAGATTATATTCGGCATGGCGGATGCCGGTGCCGGCGGACATCACCTGGACATCGCCGGCGCCGGTGCGGCCCTTGTTGCCCAAACTGTCCTGATGCGTGATCGCGCCGGTGCGGACATAGGTGATGATTTCCATGTCGCTGTGCGGATGGGGCGGAAAGCCCGAACGCGGGCCGATCTCGTCATCATTCCAGACGCGGATCGCACCCCAGTGCATCCGGTCTTCGTCATGATAATCCGCGAAGGAAAAATGGTGGCGCGCGTTGAGCCAGCCATGGTCGGCATGGCCCAGCGACGCGAAGGGGCGGCGCTCGATGCCGCTCGCACTGGTCGTCGTCATGGCAGAAGCCTTTCGTTACGGAGCCGGCGCTTCCGGCTTGCTTTCCGCCAATCTAGCGATCAGGATCGTTTCTTGAACGAGCAGCTTTGAAACGGATTGTTTCCCGATGCGCCTTCCCGATTTCGAAGCCTGGGCCATGTTCGCCGCGGTGGTGGAGCATCGCAGCTTCACCGACGCGGCCCGCGCGCTGAGCGTGTCCAAGGCGACGGTGTCGAAGGCGGTCACGCGGCTGGAGGAGCATCTCGACACCAGCCTGTTCAACCGCACCAGCCGGCGGCTGGCGCTGACCGAAAGCGGCAAGCGGCTGGCCGATCATGCGCAGCGCATCCTGGCCGAGGGACAGGCGGCGGAGGAAGCGGCGCGGGACGAGACGGCGGACCTGTCGGGCGTGGTGCGGCTGGGCGCGCCGATGACGTTCGGGCTGCTGCGCGTGGCGCCGCTGGTGGCTCAATTCACGAAGGAACATCCGCTGGTCGATGTCGACCTGCATCTGTCGGACGCGCATATCGACATCGTCGACATGGGGCTGGACGCGACCATCCGCATCGCCGACATGCCCGACAGTTCGCTGCGGGCGCGGCGGCTGGCCGATGTGCACATGCATGTCATCGCATCGCCCGCCTATCTGGCCGAGCGCGGGCGCCCCACGCATCCGACCGACCTCAACGGCCATGACTGCCTGTGCTATTCCAATGTCGCGACGCCCGACGTGTGGCGCTTCGCCGGGCCGGGGCAGCAGAATGTCGCGGTGCAGGTGCGCAGCCGCATCACCGTCAACAGCGGCGAGGCGATGCTGCCGGCGCTGCGGCTGGGCGTGGGTATCGCGCGGCTGCCCGACTTCATCATCGGCGACGCGCTGGCCGCCGGCGAGGTGGAGGAGATATTGACCGAGTGGCGGCCCGCGCCCTTCGGCCTGCATCTGGTGACGCCGCCGTCGCGCCTGCGGCCGGCGCGGGTCGAGGCGCTGCTGGACTATCTGACCCGGCATCATGGCTGTTAACCGCGCGCGTCAACCTTCGTGAATTTTTTATGGGCGCGTCGTCCGTGCCTTAACCTTGCGGCAAGGTTGCGGGGCCAGTTTCGGGGCCGGGCACCGCTTGACTCGTCTGGCCGCGATCGCGCTCAACCCTTTGTAAACAGATTCGTTTTGGCGCGACTCGTGGATTCCTGCCAGTTAGCGAAAAATTAACCTTTGTCCTTCAGAAGTTTTTTGGTTAATGATTTGGAGCAGAAGCCGTTCTGGTGGGGTGAACGGGACTGCGACGCAAAGGGGCTTCACATGCGCGTGCTGCTGATTGAGGACGAACCGACCACCGCCAAGGCGATCGAGCTGATGCTCACGACCGAAGGCTTCAACGTCTATACCACCGATCTGGGCGAAGAGGGTTTGGACCTCGGCAAGCTCTATGATTATGACATCATCTGCCTGGACCTGAACCTGCCGGACATGCATGGCTATGACGTGCTGAAGAAGCTGCGCGCGGCCAAGGTGCAGACGCCGGTTCTGATCCTGTCGGGCATCAGCGAGATGGACAGCAAGGTCCGCTCCTTCGGCTTCGGCGCGGACGATTATGTCACCAAGCCTTTCCACCGCGAGGAGCTGATCGCGCGCATCCATGCCGTCGTGCGCCGGTCCAAGGGGCATAGCCAATCGGTCATCCGCACCGGCAAGCTGTCCGTCAATCTGGACGCCAAGACGGTCGAAGTGGACGGCAATCGCGTCCACCTGACCGGCAAGGAATATGCGATGCTGGAGCTGCTCTCGCTGCGCAAGGGCACGACGCTGACCAAGGAAATGTTCCTCAACCATCTCTATGGCGGGATGGACGAACCCGAACTCAAGATCATCGACGTGTTCATCTGCAAGCTGCGCAAGAAGCTGGCGCTGGCCTGCGGCGGCGACAATTATATCGAGACGGTCTGGGGCCGCGGCTATGTGCTGCGCGATCCCGATGAGGTCGAGGAGACGCAGGCCAAGGTCGCCTGACGCGAACGAGATTTCGGGGGTGAGAAGGCCGGGCTCCGCAGGGACGCCCGGCCTTTTCGTGTCCGCCAGAGCCGCGCCCGTCATTCTTAACGGCTTGGTTACCAGCCGACGCCTAGAAAAGCGGCGAAGGAGTTTTCATCGAATGGTGCAAGCCACGCACAGTCCGCAAGCGGCATGGGACGCGATATGCCGATCGCAGGCGGTGATCGAATTCGATCCCAGGGGCATCATCCTGTGGGCCAATGATTCTTTCCTGGCGACGATGGGATATGCCTTGGCCGACCTGGAAGGCCGGCATCACCGCATCTTCTGCGAGCCCGGCTATGCCGACACGGCCGCCTATGCCGATTTTTGGCGCAAGCTGGGGCGCGGCGAGTTCGATGCGGGCGAGTATAAGCGGGTCGGCAAGGGCGGCCGGGCCATATGGCTGCAGGCGACCTATAATCCGGTGTTCCGCGCCGACGGATCGGTCGAACGCATCCTCAAGATTGCGACCGACACGACGCCCGCGCACCAGCTGCGCATGGAATTGCGCAACACGGTCGACGGGCTGTCGGACATCGTCAACAGCATCGGCCTGATCGCCAACCAGACCAACTTGCTGGCGCTCAACGCCAGCATCGAAGCGGCGCGGGCGGGCGAGGCGGGCAAGGGCTTCGCGGTCGTGGCGGCGGAGGTCAAGAAGCTGGCCGGCGATACGCGCAGCGCCACCGATCGGGCGCGCGCCATGGTGACCGGCGCGCAATGAAGCGCGGATCCCGCGTCAGAAGGTCAGCATGAGCTTGCCATAATAGAAGCCGCCGCTGATGCCGTAGGGGGAATAGGGGTTGTAGAGCGAAAAGCCCGACGTCCCCTGGTTCACCGCGCTGAGTTTCGTCGGATAGATGTTGAAGAGGTTGTTCGCGCCCGCCGCGATGCGGACGCCCTGCGCCAGGGCGTAGCTCAGTTCCAGATCGAAGATGGTCTTGGGCGCGATCACTTCGTCGGGATAATAGGTGTCGCCATCGACAGTGACGGTGCGGGCGGCCACTTGCGTCACTTCGCCATAGCGCGTCGCGCGCAGGTTCAGCATCGCGTCGCCCCGGGTCCAGTTGAGGTTGGCGATGATCTTGTTGCGCGGCGTGCCCTTGGTGAAATCGCCCTGCCGCGCCCGGTCGATCAGGCTGACGCCGATGTCGGCGAGCATGTCCGGCACGTCGAGCCGCGTGAAGATGGTCTGGTTGAGATTGCCTGACAGGGTGAGGAGCGCGCTGCCCCACGCGCCCAGGTCCCCGCGCCAGCTGGCGACGATGTCGAGGCCGCGAGTGCGCGTGCTGGCCGCGTTGGAGAAGTAGAAGCCGCTCTGCACCGGATCCAGTCCGGCGGCGAGCAATATGTCGCCCAGGCCATTATAGCCGCTGGCGCGCGTCGCGTCGGGCAAAGCGGAGAGCGTGCCGCTCAGCAGGATGCGGTCGCGGATCCTGATCTGATAGGCGTCGATGGTGAGGCTGAGCCCAGGCAGCGGCGTCAGCACCAGCCCGGCGGAGAGGTTGATGGATTTTTCGGGCTTGAGCGGCTGCGCGCCCCAGGCGACGGCGACGGGATCATCGACCTGCAGCGCGCGCACCGGGGCGAGGCGCGTGGTGGTTTCGCCGGGGAACAGCACGCCGATGGTGCTGGATGAGGCATAATGGCGCTGCTGGAGCGTGGGCGCGCGAAAGCCGGTGCTGGCGGTGCCCCGCAGCGCGACGCCGCGCAGGGGGTCGATGCGGGCCGAGACTTTCCATGTGTCGGTCGTGCCGAAGTCGGAATAATCCTCATGCCGGCCGGCCAGCGCGACCTCGACGCCGTGGGCGATCTTCTGTTCCAGGTTGAGATAGGCCGACCACGCACGGCGCCGGTGATGGCCGGCGGTTTCGGGGGCGAAGCCGGTCACGCCCTGCGCGCCGGGCGTGCGGGTCTCGCCGGCGAAGGGAGTACCCGCGGGCGAGCGATAGCCGCCGTCGACATAGGAAGCGGGGTCCCCCGCCGCGATGCTGTAGCCATTTTCCCGATATTCGGCGCCCAGCGCGACGAGCAGCGGCGCTGCAAGGCCGATCGGCACATCGCGTTGCAGGTCGATGTTGCTGGTCCATTCGGTCGCCGTCACCGTGCCGATATGGAAACGGGTGGGGCTGTTCGGTCCCAGCGACACGTTGAGCGACTCCTCGGTATAGCGGGCCTGGTTGCGGGCGTAGCTGGTGCTGAGGTCGAAGCGGATACCGGCGGGGCCATCACCGCGCAGGCCGCCGGTAACCTGGCTGTCGCGATCCTGGATATGAAAATGCGGGATATAGCCTTCGGGATAGAGGGCCGGGATGTTGAGGATAGTGTTGGGCGTTCGGTAGGTGAGGAACGCGTCGGCGTGGCGGCGCGACCAGGTGCCGCTGCTATAGACCTCCACCGCCGCGCCGATGGGCATTATCGCATTGTAGGAGAGGTTGAGGCCATCGACCTGCGGCTGGCCGGGCTTGTTGCGCATGCGGTTCGCGGTCGCTTCGCGCGGGTCGCCGGCCGCATAGAGGCTGGAGGTGATCGGGCCGCCGCGAATGGTGCGGCCCTGAAGATAGGCGTCGGCCGCGACATGGAGGGTGCCGCGGCCGATCGCAAAGCCATTGTCGACCTGAAACCGGCCCTGTTCGCCGCCGCCGTCCCACGCGCCGCCCCCCAGCACCGACGCGCCCCCCTTCGTGTCGCTCTTGAGGATGATGTTGACGACGCCGGCGATCGCGTCCGAGCCATATTGGGCCGACGCGCCGTCGCGCAGCACCTCCACCCGCTCGATCATGTTCGACGGGATCAGGTCCAGGTCGGGCGGGGACTGGCCATTCTGGGTCGTGCCGTTGATGAACAGGGTCGCGCTGTTGTGCCGGCGCTTGCCGTTGACCAGCACCAGCAGCTGGTCGCCGGCCAGGCCGCGCAGGGAGAGCGTCTTGATCGCGAAGCTGGCGCCCGCTCCGCTGTTCGACACGCTGATCGATGGGACCAGGGTGCCGAGCAGGTCGCGCACCGACTGCTTGCCGCTGGCCTCCAGATCGCGCGCGTCCAGCACGTCGATCGGGGCCATGCTGTCGGCCACGGTGCGACTGGCCTGGCGCGTGCCGGTGACGATGATCGGGGTGGAGTCCGCGACCGGATCGGGGGCGGGCGACAATGCGGCGGCGGGCGCGCCGGCCGGGGCGGCGCTGGCCTGGGCGAACTGAAAGGATAGCAGGCTTTGCCGCGCCGTCTGGCGCACCGGCGCGGCGAGCGCGATCACCCCCGCGCCGGTCGTCGTCATCTTGAGCTTCGTGCCGGCCAGCAGCCGTTGGAGCGCCTGGCCGGTGGTCATCCAGCCTTCGACCCGGCGGCTGCGGATGCCCGCCACCGCATCATAGGGAAAGAGGATGCGGATGCCGGTCTGCGTCGAGACGTGGCGCAGGGCGCTGCCGAGCGGCTGGACATGGATGTCGAAGCGGTGGCGCTGGCTGAGCGCTTTGTCCGGCGGGGCGGCCCGAACGGGCGGCGCGGTGCAGAAGGCCAGGCTGAGCCAGGCCAGGGCATGAACAAGGCGCATCGCCATTTCCCCCAGGTTGCCGGCCTGCTGGCGCGGTCATCAGGAAGAAACGGTCGAGGCGGGGCGACCCGCCATGGCGGCAGGCGGCGCGGCTCAGGACAGGGGGTGGCGGGTCAGAGGCGGGGCAGGGTGACGCCCTGCTGCCCCATATATTTGCCCGCACGGTCGGCATAGCTGACTTCGCACGGCTCGTTGCCCTGCAGGAACAGGAACTGGCAGGCGCCTTCATTGGCGTAGATTTTCGCGGGCAGCGGCGTGGTGTTGGAAAATTCCAGCGTCACATGGCCTTCCCAGCCCGGCTCCAGCGGGGTCACGTTCACAATGATGCCGCAGCGCGCATAGGTGGATTTGCCAAGGCAGATCACCAGGACGTCGCGGGGCACGCGGAAATATTCGACCGTGCGGGCGAGCGCGAAGCTGTTGGGCGGGATGATGCAGACGTCGGTCTTGCGATCGACGAAGCTGTTGGCGGCGAAATCCTTGGGGTCCACTACCGCGCTGTCGACATTGGTGAAAATCTTGAATTCGTCCGCCACGCGTGCGTCATAGCCATAGGAGGACAGGCCGTAGCTGATGCAGCCGTCGCGCTTCTGGCTTTCGACGAAGGGCTCGATCATGCCGGTCGAAAGCGCCTTCTCGCGGATCCACTTGTCGGAAAGAATGGCCATGTCTGTCAGCTCTTTTTCAGGGGGCCGATGCCCAGGTCCTTGGGACCAAAGGCATGGGGCAGGAGATCGGCGAGGGTGAGGTCGAGCACTCGGCCGCCGCTGGGCGTCGCGCAATATATGGCGAGCGGGCGCCCGGCCATCTGCTCGGCTTCGTTCATCACCTGCCGGCAGCGGCCGCAGGGCGTGACGAGCGCTTCGTCCTGGCTGTCCATCGCTCCACCGACGACGGCGATGGCGGCGACATCGGCGAAGCGGCCCTGCGCGTTGACGGTGGCCAGTGCGACCGTCTCGGCGCAGAGCGACAGGCCATAGCTCGCATTTTCGAAATTGCAGCCGCTGACGATGCTGCCGTCGATCAGGCGCACCGCCGCGCCCACGGCGAAGCGGCTATAGGGCGCGTGGGCATGGGCCATCGCGGCGCGCGCGGCGGCGACCAGTTGCTGCACATCGTCATTTTCCGCCATCAGCGCGCCACCACATTCCATCGAACCGGACCATCGACGCCGTCGATATGCCGCATGTCGGTGGCTGTCCACATCACCCAGGGGCGGCTGGCATAATCGGGCGCCAGGAAATTGCCGTCGAGCCACAATGTGCGGTTGATCCCCGCCCCGATGTCATAGGCCTGGTCGAAATCCTCGGTCACGTTGAGCAGCGCGGGCTTGCCCGCCTGGCCTTCGACCAGGTTGATGAGGGTGTTGAGGTTGGAAAGCAGCAAGTCGCGGCCGGGCCGCTTGGCGCAGCCGGGCGCAAAGGCGAGGCGGATGACCGGGGGCAGGGCGGCATTGTCGCGCGGCACGGTGGTCATGAAGCCGGTCGCCTGGTCGATCGGGCTGCGGCAGGGGCTGAATTCGATAAGCGCGCCATAACGCATCCCCGCCGCGCGCGCGCCGCGCCAGTTGGCGGCGAAGGCGGCGTCGCGCCGTCCATCGGCGCGGGCGGCGCGGATATAGGCGAAGTCGGCGCCCTGCGCGGCCAGCGTGCCCCAGTCGACCGCGCCCTGCGCGGCGCTGATCGTCACGCCCTGCACCGGATAGTCCTCCCGCGACGGGGCCCAGGCGCGCGCATAGAGCCACAGCGCCAATGCCAGCACCGCGATCACCGCCAGCCCCGCCCCGATACGGACCAGCATGCCCCCGAACGTCAATTCCCTGATCCCACTACCCCTTGATATGCAGCACGCAGATGAGCGTGAAGAGCCGCCGCGCGGTGTCGAAATCGACCTTGATCTTGCCTTCCAGTCGCTCGATCAGCGTTTCGGCCGCGTCATTGTGGATCGCGCGCCGGGCCATGTCGACGGTTTCGATCTGCTGGGGCGAGGCGTTGCTGATCGCCTGATAATAGCTGTCGCAGATGGCGAAATAGTCGCGGATCGGCCGGCGGAAACGGCCGAGGCTGAGGATGATCGCTTCCAGCGGACTATCGTCTTCGCGGTTGATCTCTATGACCAGCCGGCCTTCCTCTACCCGCAGCACGACCTTGTAGGGACCGGCATAGCCATCGGCATGGACGCGTTGGGGAGCGAAATGATTATCCTCCAGCAGGTCGAAGATCGCGATACGCCGTTCCTGCTCCACGTCGGCATTGCGCCACAGGATCGTGCGCTCGTCGAGCTGGATGTCTATGATGCGCGGATCGGCCATGATGAAGCGCATAGTCAGTGCGGCGGCGCGCGCCCAAATGCAAGCGGGACTTATCCACAGCTGTGTTCCGCATGGCCTCTTGCGCGCACCGTGCCGGGAGAGGAAAGAGGGCCGATGGTCGAACTGCTGAAAATTAATCCCGCCGAAGCGGGCGGCGCCGAATTGCCGCGCAACGTCGAAGCCGAAGCCGCGCTGCTGGGCGCGATCATGATCGACAATCGGATCGCCGAGGACGTGCAGCTCAAGCTCAAGGCCGAGCATTTCTTCGAGCCGCTGCATGGGCGGATCTATGACGCGATCATGCGCCTGCTGGACAAGGACATGGTCGCCAATCCGGTGACGCTCAAGCCCATGCTGGAGCAGGATCCGGCGCTCAAGGAACTGGGCGGCGCGGCCTATCTGGCGCAGCTGACCGGCAATGGCGCGGCGCTGATCGGCGCGCGCGATTTCGCCAGCCAGATCTATGACCTGGCGCTGTTGCGGGAGCTGGTGAGCGTCGGCCGGGAACTGGTGGAAAACGCACTGGATACCAGCGAGGACGTCAACCCGCGCGAGCAGATCGAGGCGGCCGAAGTCGCGCTGTACAAGGTGTCGGAGGGCGAGGGCGAGACCGGGTCGGTCAAGAGCTTCCTCATGGCGTCGACCATGGCCGTGCAGGTGGCGGAGCGCGCGCTCAACAGCGGCGGCCATGTGTCGGGGATCACCACTGGCATCAACAGCCTGAACGCCAAGATTGGCGGTCTGCACAATTCCGACCTCATGATCCTGGCCGGGCGTCCGGGCATGGGCAAGACGTCGCTGGCGACCAACATCGCCTATAATGCGGCATCGCGCTGGGTGCGGGACAATGCCGACGGCATCCCGCCGGAAAAGAATATGGGGGCCAAGACCGCCTTCTTCTCCCTGGAAATGTCGGCCGACCAGCTGGCCACCCGCGTGCTCGCCGAACAGTCGGGCATTTCGGGCGAAGCGCTGCGCATGGGCAAGATCAGCCGCGCGGACTTCCAGAACCTGTCGCGCGCGGCGCGCGAGCTGCAGGAGCTGCCGCTGTTCATCGACGATACGCCGGGCCTGACGATCGCGGCGCTGCGCACGCGTGCGCGGCGGTTGAAGCGGCGGCACGACATCGGCTTCATCGTCGTCGATTATCTTCAGCTGCTGCAGGGCACCGGGCGGGGCGACGGCAATCGCGTGAACGAGATTTCGGAGATTTCCCGCGGCTTGAAGACGCTGGCGAAGGAATTGCACGTGCCGGTGCTGGCGCTGTCGCAGCTCAGCCGCGCGGTCGAACAGCGCGAGGATAAGCGCCCGCAATTGTCCGACCTGCGCGAATCCGGCTCGATCGAGCAGGATGCCGACATGGTCTGGTTCGTGTTCCGCGAGGATTATTACGAAGCCGCCAAGGAGCCCAAGCCCGACGACGAAGCCGCCTATGCCGCGTGGAAGGAGAATATGGAGCGTATCTACGGCCTTGCCGAAGTGATCGTCGCCAAGCAGCGCCATGGTTCGACCGGACGCATCCGGATGAAGTTCGACGCCAAGATCACGCGCTTCTCCGACATTGCCGACGATGGCTATCAGGATATGAGCTACGAGTGACGCGCGGCGTCAGAAAGAATTGGTTACATTTGCGAACTGGATAGGGTGCCGATCGGCTGCTAACGGGAATCACTCGCATTAACTGACGCGATTGGACCCGATGCTGCCCGGTGCTCATTTCGACCTGAACATGCTGGTGATCCTGGCCCAGCTGCTGCGCACCCGCAGCGTGACGCGCACCGCGCGGCATATGGGGGTCAGCCAGCCCGCGATCAGCCGGTCGCTGGCGCAGTTGCGCGACCTGCTAGGCGATCCGCTGCTGGTGCGCACGGGCACGGGCATGGCGCTGACGCGGCGGGGCGAGGAACTGGCCGAGCCGGTGGAGGCCTGGCTGGCGGCGACGACGACGCTGCTGGCGCCGCCGCATTTCGATCCGGCGGAGCTGCAGCGGCGCTTTCGCATCGCGTCCACCGATTTCGGCGTCGCCGCCGTCGTCGCGCCGGCGCTGGGCGCGATCATGCGCGCCGCGCCCGGGACGTCGATCGACATCGTGCCGCTGGGCAGCGACATGGCCCGCGCGCTGACCGCAGGGGAGGTCGACCTCGTCATCAGCGGGCTCGATCCCGATCCGGCGGTCACCTATGAACGCTTCCTGTTCCTGGAAGGTTTTCGCTGCGTGGCGCTGCCCGATCATCCGTTGATGGCGGGCGGCAGCGCGGAGCCGCTGGATGTCGAGGCGTTCCTCGCCTGGCCGCATATCAGCTTCACCGTGAGCGACACCGGGTTCGACCGGATCGACCATCGGCTCGGGAGCCTGGCGGCGCGCCGGCATGTCATCGCGCGACTGCCCTATTTCCAGGCCGCGCCGCTGCTGTTCCCGCATCCCGACGCGATCCTGACATTGCCCGCGCGCCTGGCGGACAGCCTGTGCCACTGTCATGGATTGGTCAGTCGTCCCGCGCCCGAGCAGATCGGCCAGTTCGGCTATCGCCTGCTGTGGAACGAGCGGTCGCGTCGCGACCCGGCGGTTGCCTGGCTGAGCGACGTGCTGGCGGCGCATTGCGGCACGACGCCGCATAAGGTCGACGCATGACCTTTATCCATTCTCGATATTTGGCCTGACCGGACGCTTCTGGCAACGGCGTTTCTGCAACTGATTATCGGTCGCAGAAAACAGCCTAAGGGGGCGAAATGAGTTACAACAGGATGCTGCGCGCTTCAGCCGCGCTGGCGGCGCTGGCCGCCGCCCAGCAGACCGCATGGGCCGACGAGGCCACCGATCCCACCCAGATCGTGGTGACCGCCGCAGGACGCGAGCAGGAGGTGCGCGATGCGCCCGCCTCCATCACCGTGATCAATCGCGAGACGCTGGATCGCATGCCCTATCGCGAAGTCACCGACGCGCTGCTGGAAGTGCCGGGCGTCACGGTGACGCCGGGGGAAGGCAATAGCCGCGACATTTCGATCCGCGGCATGTCGCCGCAATATACGCTGATCCTGGTCGACGGCAAAAGGCTCTCGTCGCGCGAATCCCGCACCAACGGCGGCAGCATCAGCGAAGGCGGCCTGCTGCCGCCGCTCGAAGCGATCGAGCGGATCGAGGTGGTGCGCGGGCCGATGTCGTCGCTATACGGATCGGACGCGATGGGCGGCGTCGTCAACATCATCACGCGCCGCATCGGCAGCGGCTGGCGCGGCAGCGCGCGGGTCAACGGCACGATGCAGCTGGGCAGCGACTATGGCAATATCGCCGACGGCAATTTCTACCTGTCGGGTCCCCTGACCGGCGGCGTCGGCTTGCAGCTGCAGGGATCGATCGCCCGGCGCGAAGGCGACAAGGTGATCGGCGGCACGCCCGAACGCCGCGACGAAAGCCTGGCGGGCAAGATCGGCTTCGAAGCCGGCGCCAATCACAGCTTCCTGGTCGAAGGCGGCTATTATCGGCAGAAGGTCATCACCGTATCGGGCGAAACCAACGAAGCCAGCGATACGTCGCCCGTCGGCACCGAATCCACGATGACCCAAAACCGCTATGTCGGATCGCTCAGCCACAGCGGCAAATGGGGTTTCGCCACGTCGGAATCCTATCTGCAATATGAGGATGCCGAACATGTGGAAGGCGAAAAGCGCATCCGCAACTGGGTGGGGCAGAGCATCTGGGTCGTGCCGCTGCCGTCCAACACGTTGAGCATCGGCGGCTTCTTCCGCAATGAGGACATGACCGACCTCACCAGCAACCGCCTGTCGGGATCGACCACCACCGGCGCCAGCCGCATGGCCTGGGCGCTGTTCGCCGAAAACGAGCTGCGGCTGCTCGACGGGTTGGCGATCACCGGCGGCATCCGCATGGACAAGGACGAGCAATATGGCGTCCACTGGACCCCGCGCCTCTACGGCGTCTGGAACATCACGTCGCAACTGACGCTGAAGGGCGGCTATTCGCAAGGGTTCCGCGCGCCCAACCTGCGCCAGACGCTGGCGGACTGGGGCCAGACCAGCCGCGGCGGCACCATCTATGGCAATCCTGACCTGGAGGCCGAAACGTCGCGCACGATCGAGGCGGCGCTGCTCTTTTCGCGCGGCGGCTTCAACGCCAGCCTGACCGCCTATGACACGCGGTTCAACGACAAGATCACGCGCGTGACCTGCGAGGAGGCGGGGGCGTGGTGCGTGGACGAACCGCTCAGCTCCATAGGCCGGCCGCCCACCACCTATGTCAATGTCGACAAGGCGAAGGTGCGCGGCATCGAAGCGTCGGTCGACATTCCGCTGACCCGGGCGCTGAAGCTGAACGCCACCGGCACGCTGACCGATTCCGAACAGCTGACCGGGGCCAATGCGGGCGCGGCGCTCAACGACACGCCCAAGCGGCAGGCGAGCGCGTCGCTCAACTGGAAACCCGATGCGCGCCTGTCCGCCTATGTCCGGGCGGTCTATCGCGGCGAGGAAGCCGTCACCGAAGCGCAGATCAGCGGCGAATCCACCGTGGCTCCCGACTATACGGTCGTCGACATCGGCGCGTCCTACAAGATCAGCCCGGCCTTCACCTTCCATGCCGGGGTCCAGAACCTGCTCGACAAGCGGCTGAATTACGACACGGCCGCCTATATGATCGACCCCGCCCGACTGTGGATGGGCGTGGGCGTGCGTTTCTGATCCTCAAAAAAGGGGGGAGGGCGGTTGCGTCCTCCCCCCTTTGGGGCGTCAGGCGCGCTTCGCTGCTTTGGCGCGCGCGGCGACGCGCTGTTCCAGCATCGACAGCGGCATCGCGCCTTCCTCGATCACCGCATGAAACTGCTTGATGTCGAAGGCGTCGCCCAGTTCCGCCTGAGCGGCGGCGCGGGCCTTGGTCCAGACGCCATGGCCGACCTTGTAACTGGTCGCCTGGCCCGGCTGGGTGCAGTAGCGTTCGACCTCCCGCTGGCAACGCGGCTGAGCAAAGCCGGTCTTTTCCACCATATAGGCGGTCGCCTTCTCGCGGCTCCACCGCTTGGCGTGAAGGCCGGTGTCGACCACCAGCCGCGCCGCCCGGAAGAGGAAGGACTGGAGATAGCCCGCGCGGTCGAGCGGCGTCGCATAGCCGCCCAGCTCGTCCGCCAGCTGTTCGGCATAAAGCGCCCAGCCTTCGGTATAGGCGCTCATGAAGGCGATCTTGCGCAGCATCGGAATGTCGCCGGCGGTCTGCGCGGTCGAAATCTGCAGATGATGGCCCGGCACGCCTTCATGATAGGTGAGCGCGCCCAGCCCATATTTCGGCCAGTCGCCCACATCTTTCAGGTTGATGAAATAGATGGCCGGGCGCGACCCGTCGAGCGCGGCGCGGTTATAATAGCCGTTCGACGCGCCATCCTGGATCTCGACCGGCACCGCGCGGATTTCCAGCCGCGTGTCGGGAATGGTGGCGAAGGCCTGGGGCAGCTTCGCCTTCATTGCGTCGACGTCGCGATTGAGCTGGGCGAGCAGGGCGGCGCGGCCCTCCGCGCTGTCGGGGTAGAGCTGGGACGGCTCGACATTGAGCTTGGCCAGCCGCTCGCCCACGGTGCCGCTGGTATAGCCCGCGCCCTTGAGGATGGTGTCGAGCTGCGCGCTGATGTCGGCGACCTGCTCCAGCCCCATGGCGTGAATCTGGTCGGCGGACAGGTCGGTGGTGGTGGCCTGCTTGAGCGCGGCGGCGTAGATTTCATCGCCGCGCGGCGTGCGCCACACGCCGTCGCCGGCGGCCGTGCGCGCGCGCAGCGACTCGATCGCGGTGATCTGTTCGTCCAGCGCGGGATAGATCGCCTTTTCGACGACCGCGCTCGCCTGCGCCTGCCAGTCGCCCGTGATGCCCTTGGCCGCAGCGCGCTTCACCAGCGACTGCACCATCGAACTGTCGGCGGCCGGCTGCCCGCGCAGCTTCTTGAGCTGGCCCAGCGTCAGGTCGAGCGACCAGGCCGGCGCCAGATAGCCGCGCGCCGCTTCGTCCCGCTGCAGCGCCGTGTCGGTGCGCAGATTGCCGGCGAAGGCGTCGAGCCGCGCGACATAGGCTTCGCAATCGGCGCTGTCGTTGATGGTGTGCGCGGTGTTGAGAAAGTCGGGCGTGCGGAAATAGCTGCCGCCCTGCTGGAAGATGCGATAGGGCCGCTGCACGCTGTTGAGGCCGAAGGTGCCCGGCGCGACCGTCTGCTGCCCCAGCGAATAGAGGATGACGTCGAGGTTGAGGCGCTGCGCGTCGGACAGGCTGGCGCCCTTGAACGCCTCCAGCTCCTTGATCGCGGCCCGGGTCGCGGCCAGTTCCTTCATCATGCCCGACTTGCTGTTGTCGTCCAGCTGGCTCTTCGCGCCGGCGCGTGCGCCCTTGTCGAGGCCAAGGCTGGTGACGAACATCGGCGACAGGTCGAGCACGCGCTCGAAGATGGCGGCGAAGGCGGCGGACAGGCGCGCATCGTCGCTGCCGCCCTGCGCGCCCGCCATTTGCGCGAAGGCGCGCGGCGCGGCGGCGGCGAGCGCGGAGGCTCCGGCGGTGGAGAGAAATAGGCGGCGGTCCATGATGCGGCGACTCCCTTCTGTCGTGAAGGCTGTGTTATCGCCATGACACGGACCGCCGTCCAGCCCGTTGTAATTCAATCGGATCAGGCGGCGCCCTGCAGCTTGTCCTGCGTCTTCGTCGCGAAGTCGCTCGCGTCATGGCGTTCGTGCAGCTGTTCCTCCAGCGGGCCGTTCGCCTTGTTGACCATGCGGCCGCGCTTGACGGCGGGGCGCGCGTCGATCTGCTTCGCCCAGCGCATCAGGTTCTTGTAGCTGGCGGCATCCAGGAATTCGGCGGCGTCATAGGCGCGGCCCAGCACCAGGCCGCCATACCAGGGCCAGATCGCCATGTCGGCGATCGAATAGTCTGCGCCCGCCATATAGTCATTGTCCGCCAGATGCCGGTCGAGCACGTCCAGCTGCCGCTTCACCTCCATGGCATAGCGGTTGATCGGATATTCGTATTTTTCCGGCGCATAGGCGTAGAAATGACCAAAGCCGCCGCCCAGCAGGGGGCCGGCGCCCATTTGCCAGAAGAGCCAGCTGAGCGCCGCGGTGCGCGCCGCCGGATCGGTCGGCAGGAACATGCCGAATTTTTCGGCGAGATAGAGCAGGATCGCGCCGGATTCAAACACGCGCTGCGGCGGCGAGACGCCATGGTCCATCAGCGCCGGGATCTTGCTGTTGGGATTGACCGCCACGAAGCCGCTGGAAAACTGGTCGCCCTCGCCGATGCGGATGAGCCATGCGTCATAATCGGCGGCGCTGACGCCGGCCTCCAGCAATTCCTCCAGCATGATCGTCACCTTCTGCCCGTTGGGCGTGGCGAGCGAATAAAGCTGCAGCTTGTGCTCGCCGACCGGCAGGTCCTTGTCATGGGTCGGGCCCGCGATCGGCCGGTTGATGTTGGCGAACTGGCCGCCGCTGGCCTTGTCCCAGGTCCAGACCTTGGGCGGGGTATAGGGGGAATCGCTCATGGGGAGTTCCTTCTGACGCCGGAATGACCCGAGGCAGGTAGGAAGCGGCGAGGGGCGGGGCAAGGCGTCGGGCGGCTGCGAAGGCCGCTTCGCCGCAGGAGGCTCGACCAAATGCGGCGGGGGAGCGAAAAACCTGTCCGAACCCTCTTGACGCTCTCGCCCCGCAAGCCATATTCGCGCCGCTAGCACTCTCTATCCATGAGTGCTAACACAGGAAAGTTCATCGGGAGACGGACAGGCGCAAAGGGCCTGCGAGGACAAGCCTCAGCCCCAGCGCCGACCCAATCCCATCGCCAAGGGAAAGGCACTTAACATGGCATTTCGTCCGTTGCACGACCGTGTTCTCGTCCGCCGCGTGGAAGCGGAAGAGAAGACTGCTGGTGGCATCATCATCCCCGACACCGCCAAGGAAAAGCCGCAGGAAGGCGAAATCGTGTCCGTCGGCACCGGCTCCAAGGCCGAAGACGGCAAGGTGACCCCGCTGGACGTCAAGGCCGGCGACCGCATCCTGTTCGGCAAGTGGTCGGGCACCGAAGTCAAGGTCGATGGCGAAGACCTGCTCATCATGAAGGAAAGCGACATTCTGGGCGTCATCGCCTGATCGCATCCCGCTTTTCCTCAATTCCCACTCATTTCGAAAGGTAGAAGATCATGGCAGCGAAGGACGTAAAGTTTTCGCGTGACGCGCGTGAGCGCATCCTGCGTGGCGTCGACATCCTGGCCGACGCGGTCAAGGTGACCCTGGGCCCCAAGGGCCGCAACGTCGTCATCGACAAGAGCTTCGGCGCGCCCCGCATCACCAAGGACGGCGTCAGCGTCGCCAAGGAAATCGAACTGAAGGACAAGTTCGAGAATATGGGCGCCCAGATGGTCCGCGAAGTCGCTTCGAAGACCAACGACATCGCCGGTGACGGCACCACCACCGCCACCGTTCTGGCCCAGGCGATCGTGCGCGAAGGCATGAAGTCGGTTGCCGCCGGCATGAACCCGATGGATCTGAAGCGCGGCATCGACCTGGCCGTCGGCAAGGTCGTCGAAGACATTTCCAGCCGTTCCAAGCCCGTGTCGGGCTCGTCGGAAGTCGCCCAGGTCGGCATCATTTCGGCCAATGGCGACGTCGAAGTCGGCCAGAAGATCGCCGAAGCGATGGAAAAGGTCGGCAAGGAAGGCGTCATCACCGTCGAGGAAGCCAAGGGCCTCGAATTCGAGCTGGACGTCGTGGAAGGCATGCAGTTCGACCGCGGCTACCTGTCGCCCTACTTCATCACCAACCCGGAAAAGATGCAGGTCGAACTCGCTGACCCCTACATCCTGATCCACGAGAAGAAGCTCAGCAACCTGCAGTCGATCCTGCCGATCCTGGAAGCGGTCGTGCAGTCGGGCCGTCCGCTGCTGATCATCGCGGAAGACATCGAAGGCGAAGCGCTGGCGACCCTGGTCGTCAACAAGCTGCGCGGTGGCCTGAAGGTCGCGGCCGTCAAGGCGCCGGGCTTCGGCGATCGCCGCAAGGCCATGCTGGAAGACATCGCCGTCCTGACCAAGGGCGAAGTCGTCTCCGAGGACCTGGGCATCAAGCTCGAGAACGTCACCCTGGGCATGCTGGGCACCGCCAAGCGCGTCACCATCGACAAGGACAACACCACCATCGTCGATGGCGCCGGTGATGCCGAAGCGATCAAGGGCCGCACCGAGCAGATCCGCGCGCAGATCGACGTCACGACGTCGGACTATGACCGCGAAAAGCTGCAGGAACGCCTCGCCAAGCTGGCCGGCGGCGTTGCCGTCATCAAGGTTGGCGGTGCGACCGAAGTCGAAGTCAAGGAGCGCAAGGACCGCGTCGACGACGCGCTGCACGCCACGCGCGCGGCCGTGGAAGAAGGCATCGTCCCCGGTGGCGGCACGGCGCTGCTCTACGCGACCAAGGCGATCGACGGCCTGACCGGCGCCAATGACGACCAGACCCGCGGCATCGACATCGTTCGCAAGTCGCTGACCGCCCTGGTCCGCCAGATCGCGGCCAATGCCGGCCATGACGGCGCGGTCGTGTCGGGCAAGCTGCTCGACCAGACCGACACCTCGTTCGGCTTCAACGCGTCGACCGACACCTATGAGAACCTGGTCGCCGCCGGCGTCATCGACCCGACCAAGGTCGTGCGCACCGCGCTGCAGAACGCCGCCTCGGTCGCTGGTCTGCTGATCACCACCGAAGCCACCATCGCCGAGCTGCCCGAAGACAAGTCGGCTGCTCCCGCGATGCCGGGCGGCATGGGCGGCATGGGCGGCATGGACTTCTAAGTCCGCCGATCCACGGAACAGGAAGAGGCCGGCGGAGCGATCCGCCGGCCTTTTTCATGCCTGATCCTTCTCGGCTTCGGTATAGAGAAGGGGCGGGCGATTGGCCCAGGCCGGGGAGAATGCCGAATGCCGCTGATGATCGCCCTTCTGTTGGCTAGCGCGCCGGGCGGAGGCGGCGTATCTTCGAATGTGCGCGCATATTTTCCAACTCAGACGGCGACCTAGGAATGCCGATATGGTGATGATCGCGTCACGCGCCCGATGGTCGATGATACAGTCCTCGCCAGCTTTGCCGAGGCGCTGGCCAAGGCGGGGGAGCCGGCTTTGGCTACTCCGCGCCACGAAGGGCGGACCATCGTGCGCTTCACCTGGCTGCGCTCCTTCCATGCTCCGATCGTCCTTCGGCTGACCGTCTTGCCAGATGGTGCAGGTCATCTGGATATGGTCCGCCTGTCGGGGCTTGGCGGTTATGAGTTGGGATCGGTCGAGGACCGGCAGAGGTGGGATGTGGCGTCAACCGATATCGCGGCGGTGCTCCAGGCCGCTGATCCTGCGCGTCTGAGACCGGTTGAACCTGGCTGTGGCCCGCCGGGAGCGGATGGTGCGGGCTGGCTGATCGAACGGCAGGATGCGCGTGGCTTCCAGTTCGCCTCACGCTGGTCGCCTCGTGATGGCGTCGTGCGCGAAGTGGGCATGCTGCTCCTGCAACTGGGTGGTTTGTCGGACGAGGAAATCTACTGATCGCTGGGTGTCAGCACGCGCATCGGGAGTTCGGCCCGGACTTTGAAGCCCAGGGTGCGATAGAGGGCGATGGTGTTTTCGTGGCTGGCATAGGCGTGGAGGAACGGCGTTTCGCCGCGCGCCTGCATGGTCTGCATGACCTGGCGCATCAGCCGGCCCGCAAGGCCGCGGCCGCGGAAATCGGGGTGGGTGCACACGCCGCTCACTTCCGCATAGCCCGGCATCCGCATCCGTTCGCCCGCCATCGCGATCAGGCAGCCGTCTTCGCGCACGCCGATGAAGCGGCCGAGGCGATGGGTGCGGGCGCGGAAAGGGCCGGGCCTGGTCAGCAGCGCCAGCGCCAGCATGTCCGGCGCGTCCGCTTCATCCAGTTCGCGCCAGTCCAGCCCGTCGTCGCACGCGGCCACCGGGCGATCCGCCACCATCTGCGCGAGCATGGCAGTGCGCTGGACCGAAACGCCGGCGGGCGCGGGCGCTAGCGCGTCGCGCCCCAGCAGCCACAATTCCCCGCCCGGCGGGATCAGCGCGGCCAGCGCCGCCATCTCGGCCGGCGCGGCGGTGGCGGTGGCGGCGAAGGGGCCATGATCCGGGTCGAGCCGGACGACCTGCGCATCGCCCTGCGCCAGCGCAGCCCAGCCGCCGTGCAGGCTGTTCCAGATCGGCGTGTCGAGCGGATGCATGGCGGGGCTCCTTAATCCTGGGCTGGCCGGGAGATCGCGCAACGCGCGCCGGCCGTCAACACAGGCCGTGCCGGCGCCCCCTGACATAGATTAGTCGCTTTTGACGGAACGCAGCACTGGTCTCCGGGATTTGTTCGGCAACGGAATAGGAAAGGTCTGAACGTGGCGACCCAGCTCAAGGATGATGAATCCCAATTTCTGCAGGACTCGTTCCAGCAGCAGCTCAGCCGATGGAACCGACGACGTCTCTCGCCCGCCTTCCCCGATGACTGGTCGGCCGACCGGTTCAACGAGGATCAGCGGATGCTGCGGCTGGAGCATGGCTTCATCGAGGAACTGCGCGCGGACGTGCGCGAAGAAGCCGCGCAGGCGCCGACCGACGTCGATGGCTTCATCGCCTGGTTCGAGGGGCTGAAGGCCGCTGGTCCCGGCCAGCATGATCGGCTGTTCCCCTGGCTGGCCGAAGAGGCGCAGATGGATCATCTGCGCTGGTTCCTGTCGCAGGAGGCGGCCGGCGAGGCGGGTTTCGACGATCTGGTCGCGCTGACGCAGGTCAAGCTGCCCGACCAGGCCAAGATGGAGCTGGCGCGCAACTATTGGGACGAAATGGGCCGCGGCAATATCAAGGGCATGCATGGTCCGATGCTGGGGCAATTGGTCGACCTGCTCGACCTGGATACCCGCATCGACCACACTGTGTGGGAAAGCCTGGCGCTGGCGAATGCGATGACCGCGATGGCGACGCAGCGCTGCTATGCCTGGCACAGCGTCGGCGCGCTCGGCGTGATCGAACTGACCGCGCCCGATCGGTCGGCGCATACCGCCAAGGCGCTGCGCCGCCTGGGCCTGTCGAACAGCCAGCGCCGCTATTTCGATCTCCATGCCGTGCTGGACATCAAGCATAGCGCGGACTGGAACGAGGAAGCGATCAAGCCGCTCGTCGCGGAAGATCCGCGCCGCGCCACCGCGATGGCGGAAGGCGCGCTGATCCGGCTGCGTTGCGGCGCGCGCTGTTTCGACCGCTACCGCGCGCATTTCGGGCTGGAGTGACCGCCATGGCCGAGGAGCGCCGCATCCTGGTGGTGGAGGATGATCCCGCCATCGCCGCGCTGATCACCGACATGCTGGCCGACGCCGACTATGCGGTCGATGGCCCTTATGCGACGCTGGCCGACGGGCTGGCGGCGCTGGCGGCGCATTTCCCGGCCGGCGCGGTGCTCGACCTGTCGCTGCGCGACAGCGACGCCGGCCTGCTGGCGGACGATCTGGAGAATTACGATATTCCCTATATCTTCTGTTCGGGATCGGAGCGGCACCCGGTGATCGGCGCGCACCCCGACGCGCCGGTGCTGACCAAGCCCTTCGGCGTGCGGCGGCTGGTCCGGACGCTCGACCGGCTGGTGCATTAGGCAGCGCAGCCGTCTAGCGCTTGCGGGTGAGTTCCCGCATGGCCGTGTCGATGCCGGCGAGGGTGAGCGGATACATGCGGTCCTGCATCAATTCGCGGATCATGCCGGTCGAGTGGCTATAGGCCCAATGGGCTTCGGGCGTGGGGTTGAGCCAGACCGCGGCGGGATAGGTGCGGGTGACGCGCTGGAGCCAGACGGCGCCCGCTTCTTCGTTCATATGTTCGACCGATCCGCCCGGATGGCTGATCTCATACGGGCTCATCGCCGCGTCGCCGACGAAGATCAGCTTATAGTCATGGCCATATTTGTGCAGAATGTCCCAGGTGGGAATGCGCTCCGAAAAGTGGCGTCGATTGTCCTTCCACACGCCTTCGTAGAGGCAATTGTGGAAGTAGAAGAATTCCATATTCTTGAACTCGCCGGTCGCGGCGGAAAATAGCTCCTCGCACAATGTGACGAACGGGTCCATCGATCCGCCCACGTCTAGGAACAGCAGCAGCTTGACCGCATTGTGCCGTTCGGGCCGCATGCGGATGTCGAGCCAGCCCTGGCGCGCGGTGCCGCGAATGGTCGCGTCCAGGTCCAGTTCCTCGGCCGCGCCTTCCCGCGCGAAGCGGCGCAGCCGGCGCAGCGCGACCTTGATGTTGCGGGTGCCCAGTTCCTTCTGGTTGTCGAGATTGGCGAATTCGCGCTTTTCCCACACCTTGATCGCGCGCTTGTGCCGGCTGGATCCGCCGATCCGCACGCCTTCGGGATTGTAGCCGCCATGGCCGAAGGGGGAGGTGCCGCCGGTGCCGATCCATTTGTTGCCGCCCTGATGCCGCTCCTTCTGCTCCTCCAGTCGCTGCTTCAGCGTCTTCATGATCTCGTCCCAGTCGCCGAGCGACTGGATTTTCGCCATCTCTTCGGGGCTGAGAAATTTTTCCGCGACAAGGCGCAGCCACTCTTCGGGAATCTCCGCCTCGACGCCTTCCGCGCCCAGCACGCCCTTGAACACGCGCGCAAAGACCTGGTCGAACCGGTCGAGCAGCGCTTCGTCCTTCACGTAGGTGGCGCGGGCGAGATAGTAGAAATCCTCCGGCCGGCGCGCGATGACGTCGCGGTCCAGCGCCTCCAGCAGCAGCAGATGTTCCTTGATGCTGGCCGGGATGCCGGCGGCGCGAAGGGCGTCGAGGAAATTGAGCAACATGGATCGCCTTGTCGGACAGGGCGCGCGCGGATGCAAGTTTTCGTAAAATCGCCAGCCTTGTCCGAATATTAAGTGTTGCAGTGCATGGTTAATCCGGCACTATCCATTACATGGGGCAAATAAGCGGGGCGGGCTTGGAAAACAGGGATTTGTTGGCTGACTTGGGGGAACAGTCAGGCGACATAGCATTGCAGTGCAGTGAGACTGTGGGCTTTCTGGGTGAGGTCAATCGCCGCATCCAGGGCGATGCCGCGCATCTTGAACGATTGCAGAGCCATATGGCGCGGCTCGCCGCCAGCCAGAGCGAAAGCGTGGCCGCCGCGCGGGAACTGAGCCACACGGCCGAGCGCGCGGACCAGATCATCGCCGATGGCCATGACGTCATCGGCCTGTCGCTGGGCGAAGTGGCGGCGCTGGTCGATCATGTCACGGGGCTGGAAGGGCATCTGCGCCAGTTCCTGTCGGTGATCGAAGCGGTGGGCGACGTGTCCGGGCAACTGGGCGCGATCGCGCGGCAGACCCGGCTGCTGGGCGTCAACGCCGCGATCGAAGCGGCGCGCGGCGGCGAAGCGACGCAGGGCTTCGCCATCGTTGCGGAGGAAATTCGCCGCCTGGCCGAGCAGGCGGGCGAATCCTCCGCATCGGTCGCGACCAAGCTGGGCCAGCTGGATCGGGATGCCCGGCGGCTGATCGAGGGGGTGGAGGATAATATCCTGCGCGGGCGGGACGCGGGTGCGCATATCGACCAGCTGCGCCTGCGCCTGGCGGAGATCGCGTCGCTGGTGACGCAATTTGGCGAGCGGTCGGGCGCGATCGTCGGCTGCACCGATGCGGCGGACCGCGAAGTCGCGGCGCTGCGGCAGGGGCTTACCGAATTCGGCCGCTCGGCGCGCGAAAGTACGGCGCGGGTCGATGCCGCGCGCGAACAGCTGGAAGGGCTGGAGGGCATGGCCAACGCGATGCTCAACACCGCCGCCCATGGGCCGCAGGTGACGCGCAACAGCCGTTATATCGCGATGGCGGAAGAAGGGGCGGAGGAGGTGCGCGGGATCATCGGCGCGGCGCTGCGCGACGGGTCTCTCAGCATCGACGCGCTGTTCGACACCGACTATCGCCGCATCGAAGGGTCCGACCCGCCGCAATATCTGACCGGCTTCACCCAGTTCGCCGACGACATGCTGCGCGCCATGCTGGACCGGCACAGCGCGCAGGACAGCGCGGTCATCGGCTGCTGCCTCATCGACATGAACGGCTATCTGCCGACCCATGTGAATGCGCGCTGCCAGCCGCAGCGGCCCGGCGAGCGGCTGTGGAACATGGAGCATGCCCGCAACCGGCAGATCTTCATGAACGACCAGACTCGCCGCGCGCTGGACGGGGCGAGCGACTTCTTCCTCTTCACCTATCGGCAGGATCTGGGCGAGGGGCGCTATCGGGCGCTGCGCAGCGTGTTCGTGCCGCTGGTCTTCGCCGGGCGACGCTGGGGCCTGTATGAGGTCGGCTATCTGATCTGATCGCGATCGCGGCGGATGCCGTGGATCAGCGACACGAGCACGAAGCTGATGATCATCAGCAGATACCAGCTGCCGAGCTTCGCAAAGCCGACCATGCGCCAGCCCGCGCGCTGATCGGGATAGGTCCAGGCGTTGGCGAAGGTGCCGATATTCTCGGCCAGCCAGATGAACAGTGCGACCAGGAAGAAGCCGAGCAGCAGCGGCATGGAGCGCGGCGTGCGCCAGGGCGTGAAGATGATCCAGCTGCGCCCGAACAGCAGGATCGCGCCTGCGAACAGGATCAGCCGGACATCGGGCAGCCAGTGATGCGCGAAGAAGTTGACATAGATGGCGGCGGCGAGCAGCGCCGTTGTCCAGACCGGCGGATAATGGGTGAAGCGGAAGCCGAAGATGCGCCAGACGCGCGCGATATAGCTGCCCACCGCCGCATACATGAAGCCCGAAAAGAGCGGCACGGCGCCGATGTGGAGCAGGCTGGCTTCGGGATAGATCCAGGAGCCGGCCTGGGTCTTGAACAACTCCATGACCGTGCCGATCAGGTGGAAGGCGAAGATGACCTTCGCCTCCGCCCAGCTTTCCAGGCGAAAGGCCAGCATCCCCGCCTGGATCGCCAGCGCCGCCAGCGTCAGGGCATCATAGCGATGGAGCGGCGCATCGGCGGGATAGAGGAAATGAGTCGCCAGCAGCAGCGCCAGCATCAGCCCGCCGAACAGGCAGGCCCAGCCTTGCTTGAAGCCGAAGAGCAGGAATTCGAACGCCCAGGCGCGGGGGCCGGGCGCAATGCGGATCGCCTCCAGCCGGGCGCGGATGCGGGCAAAGCGGGTCGCGCCGACGGGCTGGCTCATGCCGCGGGTCTAGGGCCGCGGCGCGGCGAGGGGAAGGGCTTTCAGCGGCCGCTGGCGCTGCCGGGCTGCATCGTTGCTTCGCCATTGGCGGCATAGGCGACGATCGCCTGCGCCTGGGCGGTCTGCGGGTCCTTGCCATCCAGGATCGCGGCGACCTGGCGCGGGCTCGGCACCTTGTCATAAGTGCCATAGAGGTCGGTCTGCCCGACCATATGGATCGACAGCTTGTAGCCCTGCGCCTGCGCCGCGGGATCGAAGGCGAGCACGGTGCCGCTGTCGTCGACCGGGACGATGATCGCGCCGTCGCTGCGGCCCGCCTGCTGCAGCATGTCGTAACGCCCCTCGGCCGTGGTCACGGTGCCGCGAACGCATAGCGCATCCTTGCCGTCGCGCGGGATGCGCACCGCCTGCGGCACGGCGTTTTCGCCCGGCGCCGCCCGGGCCAGTTCCGCGTCGCCCGCGTCCGCGGCGGGGCAGGCGCCGAAGCGCGCCGGCGCGGTCGCCTGCAACGCGGCGGGGTTATCGACCTGCAGATTGGCCAGCATTGCGTCCAGCCCGGCCAGCACGGCATCGCGCTGATCAGTGGGGCCGGTGACGCGGATCTTGACGATCCAGCGCCCGGCATGGACGAAGCCCGCGGCCGTCGTCAGCGCGCCATCGGCGGCATCGTCATAGACGGCCCGGATCGCGCGTCCCGGCTGCCCGGCGACCGCGGCGCTGTCATAGGCGGTGCGGCGAGTCTTCGCGCCGAACCGCTCCATGATCGCCTTGTCGGTCATATAGGCGGCGAGCGACGCGTCGGCATAGGTGGGCATATAGACATAGAGGGTCGCCTGGACCGCGCCGTCCTGCGACAGATATTGCGCGTAATTGTCGACCGCGCGCCCGCCGTTCGACGCCTCGCCGCTCTTGGCGAGCGAAAGCCCGCCCACCGTCTGCGGCAGGCTGATGCCGGCGGCGTTGGCGCGCAGGGCGGTCGCGGTCGGCGTCCAGGCCTCCGCATCCTCGCCGGCATGGGCGAGCGCAGGCATGGCCAGACCGAGGGCCGCGGACAGCAGAATCAAGGCGCGTGTGGGCATGGGCATCCCTCTCCAGAACCAGACCGTCTTGGCGCGGCCTTGAACTATGACAAGGAGGCTACAGACTATCCCGACGCGCGCAAGCGGCTTTTCACGTCACCGGCGGCATTTGCGCCGGATGGTGCGGCAGCGCGGGATCATGATGGGCCCAGTCGGGCGCGGCGTCGGTCCAGATCACCGCCTGCGGCCCCATCAGCGAGGGATCATCCAGCGCGCCGGCGCGAATGAAGGTCAGGTGCGGGCGCGCCTCCGCAAGGCTGAACAGCGGCGTGCCGCATTGCGGGCAAAAGCCGCGCTTCATCGCATTGCCGCTGTCGGCGACGCTGTCATGCCAGCGCACCTCGCCCTGCGTCATGACCGCTTCGCTGGGGAAGCAGACATTCACCGTGGCCGACCCGCCGCCCAGATATTGGCACAGGCGGCACCAGCACATGCGCGCGGCCATGGGTTCGGCGTCGATGGTGATGCGGACCTGGCCGCAAAGGCATTGGGCGGTATGGGGCATGGCGAATCTCCTTCCGGCAACAGGCTTCGCGGGTGACGAGCGAAGGCGTCAAAATGATGATCCGGCGCGTTCCGTTCTTTGGAGCGACCGGCGCGCCGGCGGGGCCTTACCGCCCCTGCCGCCGCGCCATGAAGGCCAGCCGCTCGAACATCATGATGTCCTGTTCATTCTTGAGCAGGGCGCCGTGAAGCGGGGGGATCGCCTTGGTCGGATCGCTGTTCTGCAGCACGTCGATCGGCATGTCCTCGGCCAGCAGCAGCTTCAGCCAATCGAGCAATTCGCTGGTGCTGGGCTTTTTCTTCAAGCCCGGAACATCGCGTATCTCGTAGAAAATTTCCATCGCCCGCGACACGAGGATCTTCTGTATGCCGGGGAAATGCACCTCGACGATCTTTTCCATCGTCTCGCGATCGGGGAATTTGATATAGTGGAAGAAGCAGCGACGCAGAAAGGCGTCGGGCAGTTCCTTCTCGTTGTTCGACGTGATGACCACCACCGGCCGCTCCGCCGCCGCGATCGTCTCGCCCGTTTCATAGACGTGGAAGGCCATGCGATCGAGTTCCTGCAGCAGGTCGTTGGGAAACTCGATGTCGGCCTTGTCGATCTCGTCGATCAGCAGCACGGGCAGGCGCGGCGAGGTGAAGGCCTCCCACAGCTTGCCCTTGCGGATATAGTTGGAAATGTCGTGGACGCGCGGGTCGCCCAGCTGCCCGTCGCGCAGCCGCGCAACGGCGTCATATTCATACAGGCCCTGATGCGCCTTGGTCGTGGACTTGACGTTCCATTCGATGAGCGGCGCGTCCAGCGCCTGCGCGATCTCCTGCGCCAGCACGGTCTTGCCGGTGCCCGGTTCACCCTTCACCAGCAGCGGTCGGCGCAGCAGCACCGCGGCGTTGACCGCGACCTTCAGATCGTCGGTGGCGACATAATCCTGCGTGCCTTCAAAGCGCATCAAATCCGTCCGCTCCCGTTGCTGCCTGCAACCGGACTAGGGAAAGCGGCGGCGGGGCGCAATCGGGAAAGCGGCGGTCAGCCCGCGCGGGCGCGCAGGTCGGCGCGCGCGGACAACAGGTCCCACAGCCCACGATGCTGGTTCAGCAGCTGTCGTGCGCCGAACTGGATCGCGCGGTCGATGATGTCGTCGCCGCCGATGGCGCGCGCCACCTCCAGCGTCGCGGCGCGATCGGGCAGGGCGCAGGGATGCGGCTCCAGGCCCGCGCGGATCGCAGCCATGTCCAGCATCTGCCGCATGCCGCGCCAGTCGAGCACCAGCGCCATCGCCGCGCCCATGGCGCAGCCGCGGCGGTCGGACTGGGCGAGCGTGTCGAGCGCATGGCGCTGCTGGCTGACGGCGGCTTCGCAATCGGCCTGGCCCGCCGTGCTGGGGGCGGGGCCGGCGGCGACCGTCACTTGCGTCAGATAGGCGCGCTCGGCGGCGAAGGCGTCGGCCGCCTCGATCAGCCACTGGCGCGCGGCATTTTCGGCCGAGCGCGTCGCGGCATGATCGATGACGCCGGGATGGCGGCCGTGGAGCAGGCACATATAGGAGGCGGCGTCGGCAAGGTCCGGCAACGACAACAGACCTTCGCTGGCCATGCCGGTGCGCGCGCGGATGACATAGGCATGGGCCGCCGTGCCGTCAGCCGCGACCAGCGCGTCGAGCACGCGCGCGATGTCGCCGAACTGAATACGCGGTGCCGCTTCGCTCATGTCCGATTCCCTGTTCGGCCCCGGCCCATGCGGGGGTCGTCACCGGCATAAGCGGTCCAAGTAAACGCCGGGTTTACGGAATCAGAAAGGGCGGCCGTGAAAGCCGCCCTTTTGCGTCAACCATGGTTAAGATTGCTTTACTGATCCAGGAAACTACGCATTTTCCGCGAGCGCGACGGATGCTTGAGCTTGCGCAGCGCCTTCGCCTCGATCTGGCGAATGCGTTCGCGAGTCACGCTGAACTGCTGGCCCACTTCCTCCAGCGTATGGTCGGTGTTCATGCCGATGCCAAAGCGCATGCGCAGCACGCGTTCCTCGCGCGGGGTCAGGCTGGCAAGGACGCGGGTGACCGTTTCCTTGAGGTTCGCCTGGATCGCGGCGTCCACCGGGATGATGGCGTTCTTGTCCTCGATGAAATCGCCCAGATGGCTGTCCTCCTCGTCGCCGATCGGCGTTTCGAGGGAGATCGGCTCCTTGGCGATCTTCATCACCTTGCGCACCTTTTCGAGCGGCATGGACAGGCGCTCGGCCATTTCCTCCGGCGTGGGCTCGCGGCCCTGCTCGTGCAGGAACTGGCGGCTGGTGCGGACCAGCTTGTTGATTGTCTCGATCATGTGGACCGGGATACGGATGGTCCGCGCCTGGTCCGCGATCGATCGGGTGATCGCCTGCCGGATCCACCAGGTGGCGTAGGTGGAGAACTTGTAGCCGCGGCGATATTCGAACTTATCGACCGCCTTCATCAAGCCGATATTGCCCTCCTGGATCAGGTCCAGGAACTGCAGGCCGCGATTGGTGTATTTCTTCGCGATAGAGATCACGAGGCGCAGATTGGCCTCGACCATTTCCTTCTTCGCGATCCGCGCTTCGCGCTCGCCCTTCTGGACCATGTTGACGATGCGGCGGAACTCGCTGAGCGACATGCCGGTCGCCTGGGCGATTTCGGCCACTTCGTTGCGGATGCGATCGACCGATCGACCTTCGGCGGCGGCGAAGGCCGTCCACTTCTTGTCGAGCCCGCCCACCTTGTCGAGCCAGGCGTCGTCCAGCTCATGATTGACATAGCGGTCGAGGAAATCCTTGCGGCTGACCTTGTGCCGCTCGGCCAGGCGCAGCATCTGCCCGCCCAGCGCGGTCAGGCGCCGGTTATAGGCATAAAGCTGGTCGACCAGATATTCGATCTTCTGCTGGTGGAACTGGACGCTCTCGACCTCGGCGGTCAGGCTCTCGCGCAGCGCCTGATAATCATCCTCGGCCTTCTGGCTCAGCGAATCGCCATTGGCCATCGCCTGCATGCGCGTTTCCTGCGCCTTGGAAAAGCTGCGGAAAATCTCGGTGATGGTCGCGAATTTCTCCAGCGCCATCGGCTTGAGCGTCTCTTCCATCTGGGCGAGGCTGAGGGTGTTGTCCTCCTCATCCTCCTCCTCGGTGCGACGGGCGCGGCGTTCGGTCAGGCCGTCCTCATCCTCGTCGCCATCGGCCGATTCCTCCTCCGGCTCTTCCTCTTCCTTGAAGCTGGGGCCGGCGGTCTTCTCGCTGATCTCGCCGTCATCCTCCTCGGCGCCGTCCTCCAGGCTTTCGGGCGCGGGATCCTTGGACAGCATCGCGTCGAGATCGAGGATCTCGCGCAGCTGCATCTCGCCATTGTTGAGCGCGGTCGACCATTCGATGATCGCGTTGAAGGTCGTGGGGCTTTCGCACAGGCCCAGGATCATCGTGTCGCGGCCGGCCTCGATGCGCTTGGCGATGGCGATTTCGCCCTCGCGACTCAGCAGTTCGACCGCCCCCATTTCGCGCAGATACATGCGCACGGGATCGTCGGTGCGATCGACCGTTTCCTTCTTCTTTTCGGTGACGAGCTTGGGGCCGCCATCATCCTCGGCATTGTCGTCCGCCGAATCATCGTCGCTGTCGTCGCGCTGGTCGTCGCCGTCCTCGCCGGCTTCCTCATTCTCGACGATGTTGACGCCCATTTCGTTAAGCGCGGACATGATGTCCTCGATCTGCTCGGAGGACATCTGGTCCTGCGGCAGCGCGTCGTTCAGCTCGTCATAGGTGATGTAGCCGCGCTTCTTCGCGCGCGCGATCAGCTTCTTGACGGATGCTTCGTTGAGATCGAGCAGCGGGGCGTCGCCGCCATCCTCGCCTTCTCCCACGCCGCCACTCTTGCTGTTCGCCTTGGTCGCCATCTATTCGCCTTACTTCGTTGCCCTTGGATAAAGGGCGAACCTTGTTCAAATACTATCTTCGGACTGCGCCAGTTCCGCCAGGCGACGATCATGATCGGCTTTCAGCGCGCGGATGCGCTGCTGCTCGGCGAAGTTCGCCTCGCTGAAGTCGCTCTCGAACCGTCTTGTGGCCTCCACCAGCGCTGCTTCCAACTCCGGCCCCTGCGCCATCACCCGAACGGCCTCCTCCAGATCGCGGGCTACGCGATCAGGGTCGGGGGTCATCCTGTTTGGGGTGAGTGTGAACGTGTCGGCCCGGAGCATCCCCTTGGCCATATTATACACTTCACCTTGCCCCAATATGGTAAGGAGGGCCTGCGTTTCAACTGTTTCTTTGCGCAGCGAGCAACGCACCATCGCAGCGAGCAGCTGGCCCAGCAGCGGGTCGGCGATCTGCAGGCTCGACAGCATCTCGCGATGGGGCGCGATCTGTTCGGGATGGCGCAGCAGGCTGGCGAGCACGGCGCGCAGCAGTCGCTGCTCCATGCCGCCCGCGCCGATCGCGCGCGCTTCCGTGCCCGCGGGCGGGATGGGCGGCTTCCAGTTGCCGCGCCGGTCGCGCTGCCAGCGCTGCGCGCCGCCGCCGCCCTGGGCGCGCGGCTGGAAGGGCGCCGCCTCGCGCCGCGCGAAGAAGAGCGCGTCGTAGCGCTGGCGGAACTCATGGGCATAATGGGCGCGCACATCGGGATGGGCGATCGCGTCCGACAGCGCGCGCAGCCGCTGCTTGAGCGCGGCTTTCTGCTCGGGCGTGTCGAGCGGGGCGGCCGACGTCTCATGCGCCCAGAGCCGCTCGATCAGCGGCTGCGCGTCGTCCAGCACCGCCTGCATCGCCGCCGGGCCGCTGGCGCGGATCAGGTCGTCGGGGTCCTGGCCGGCGGGCAGGGTGGCGAAGCAGAGGCTGTGGCCCGGGCGAAGCAGGGGCAGGGCGCGCGTCGCGGCGCGGATCGCAGCCTTCTGCCCCGCCGAATCGCCGTCGAAGCAGAGGACCGGCACCTCCACCATCTTCCACAGCCGCTCGATCTGATGTTCGGTGAGCGCCGTGCCGAGCGGCGCGACGGCATCGGCAAAGCCCGCCTGGGCGAGCGCGATCACGTCCATATAGCCTTCGACCACGATGACGCGGCCGGTCTGGCGACTGGCGGGCGACGCCTTGTCGATATTGTAGAGAGTGCGTCCCTTGTCGAACAGCGGCGTGTCGGGGGAGTTGAGATATTTGGGCTCGCCCTGGCCGATGATGCGGCCGCCAAAGGCGATCACGCGTCCGCGTATGTCGCGGATGGGCAGCATCAGCCGGCCGCGGAACCGGTCATAGCTGTCGCGCTTGTTGCTGTTGCCGCCATTGGGCTGGGCGCCATCCGGATCGATCAGCAATCCCGTCTCGACCAGCATCGCCTCGCCAAAGTCGCGCAGCGCGGTCTTCAGCCTGCCGCGCGCGTCGGGCGCATAGCCGAAGCCGAAGGCGCGCCGCGTCGCGTCGCTGATGCCGCGCTTGTGCAGGTAGGCGCGCGCATCCCCGCCATCGAGGCCGCCGAGCTGGTCCTCGAAGAAACTCTGCGCGGCCGCCATCGCGTCATGCAGCCCCTTGGCCTGCTCGGCGCGCTTCGCCGCGCGCGGGTCGGGCGCGGGCACCTCCATGCCGGCGGTCGCCGCCAGTTCCTTCACCGCCTCCATGAAGGGCAGGCCGCGCTGGTCGGTCATCCACCGGATCGCGTCGCCATGCGCGCCGCAACCGAAACAATGGTAGAAGCCCTTCTCGTCATTGATCGTGAAGCTGGGCGTCTTTTCATTATGAAAGGGGCAGCACGCCTTATATTCGCGCCCCGCCTTCTGCACCTTCACGGTCTTGCCGATGAGCGTCGACAGGGAGGTCCGCGCGCGCAGCTCGTCCAGCCATTGCGGGGTCAGGGTCATTCAAAGCCCCTCCCTACTTAGGGAGGGGTTGGGGTGGGTGATCTTCTGCCTCTCGGGCAAGGCGCTCGCGCGCTCGAAGATCGTGAGCAGCACAGCCTCAAGATTGTCGCGGACATCGGCATTGGAAAATCGCAAAACGAGATAGCCCTGGTGCGCAAGGTCGAAGTCGCGGTCCCGATCTTTGACAGGATCATGGCGGTCGTCATCAACTTCCACGACAAGCCCGATTGAAGGACAGAGAAAATCGCAGATATAGGGCTCGATCACGGCCTGTCGGCGAAATTTGAAGCCGCCCAGTTGCGAGGCGCGCAAGGCCCCCCACAGACGGCGTTCGGAATCGGTGGGTTCGCGGCGCATGTCGCGCGCATATTGGCCGAGTTTCGCATTGATGCGTAGCGCCATCACCCACCCCAACCCCTCCCTAGGTAGGGAGGGGCTTTCCATGTCACCCCAAGGCCGCCTTCACCAGCCCGCTCGCCTTGCTCATGTCGATGACCGTGCCGTGGCGTTCCTTCAGCACCGCCATCACGCGGCCCATGTCCTTGACGCTTTGCGCCCCCACTTCGGCCTTGATCCCCTCGATCGCGGCGCGGGTTTCGTCCTCGCTCATCTGCTGGGGCAGGAAGCTTTCGATCACGTCCAGTTCGGCCTGTTCCTTGGCGGCGAGTTCGTCGCGACCGCCATTCTTGAACATGTCGATCGATTCGCGGCGCTGCTTGACCATCTTCTGCAGCACGTCCACGACCACGGTGTCGTCGTCCGGCACGCTCGACGCGGTGCGCAGTTCGATGTCGCGGTCCTTCAGCTTCGCCAGGATCAGGCGCACGGCGGCCAGCTTTTCCTTGTCGCCGGCCTTCATCGCTTCAACCTGGGCGCTCTTAACCTGCTCGCGAATCATGGGCGATAGAATCCTGTCTCTTTCGGAAAGGAGCAGATATAGCGGCAAAAGAGATTTTTAACAGACGTTGACCTTGTGGGAACGCCCGCCTACCTGACCGGCCGTTTAACCCGCACCAGACGGGTTCCCGCAAAAGCATAAAGGAACCGCAGACCATGGCTGACGCCAAGACCCTCACCGTGCCCAAAGGAGCAACAGGGGTATTGGTTTTCGCCGATGGCAGCGCGGTGTTCGGCCGCGGCTTCGGCGCTGTGGGCGATGCGGTGGGCGAACTCTGCTTCAACACGTCGATCACCGGCTATCAGGAGATCATGACCGATCCCAGCTACGCCGGGCAGATCATCAACTTCACCTTCCCCCATATCGGCAATGTCGGCACCAATGACGAGGATGTCGAGGCCGACAATCCCTATGCGCTGGGCTGCGTCGTGCGGCAGGACGTGACCGAGCCGAGCAATTTCCGCAATGTCGCGCCGTTCGACGAGTGGATGAAGGCGCATGGCCGCGTCGGCCTGTCGGGCGTCGACACCCGCGCGCTCACCCGCATGATCCGGGAAAAGGGCGCGCCCAATGTCGTCATCGCGCATGATCCCCACGGCGCGTTCGACATTGCCGCGCTGGCCGCCAAGGCCGCGCGCTGGCCGGGGCTGGAAGGCATGGACCTCGCCATCGAAGTCACGGGCAAGGAAAGCCGCTTGTGGAAGGATGGCGTGTGGCGCCTGGGCTTTGGCTATGGCGCGGGCGAGGCGACCGACGAGCGCCCGCATGTCGTCGCGATCGACTATGGCGCGAAGAACAATATCTTCCGCAACCTGGTGAAGGCCGGCGCGCGCGTCACCGTGCTGCCCGCCACCGCCACCTATGAACAGGTGATCGCGCAGAAGCCCGACGGCGTGTTCCTTTCCAACGGCCCGGGCGATCCCGCCGCGACCGGCGCCTATGCGGTGCCCGTCATCGCCGCGCTGCTGGCCGACGATATTCCCGTGTTCGGCATCTGCCTCGGCCACCAGCTGCTGGCGCTGGCCGTGGGCGCGAAGACGATCAAGATGCACCAGGGCCATCGCGGCGCGAACCACCCGGTCAAGCGGCTGTCGGATGGCCTGGTCGAGATCACGTCGATGAACCACGGCTTCGCGGTCGACGCGGACACGCTGCCCGCCAATGTGAAGCCGACCCATGTGTCGCTGTTCGACGGCAGCAATTGCGGCATCGAACTGGCGGACAAGCAAGCCTTTTCGGTCCAGTACCACCCCGAAGCCTCGCCGGGGCCGCAGGACAGCTTCTACCTGTTCAAACGGTTCGTCGATGGCCTCAAGGGCCCGGTTGCGGCGTGAGCCAGAACCTGCCCCCCGTCGACGAAGCGCGCCTGGCTGCAGAGTGGGAGGCGGACCGCGAAGTCCTCGCCAACCTCGCCGCCAATGGCGACGTGGCGAAGATCGCGCGGCCGGTCGACGTCAGCTTCCGGGGCAGCGAACAGGATTTCGATCGGGTGCTGACCATCGCGAGCCAGTTCGGCTTCGTCGAACTGGACCGGGAAGAGGATGAGGACGGCGACCTGTACCTGTTCCTGGAATGCGTGCAGCCGGTCGACGAAGCCTCGATCCGCGCGCTGACCCGCAAATGCCTCCAGATCGAAATCCTCTGCGGCGTCGAATATGACGGCTGGGGCTGCGAGGCTCAAGGGGGCGTGCATTGATTGAATTTGAGCCTAATATCGAGCAGCCCCGATTGCTAAGGAAGGCAACGCGGTGGGCTAAGCGAAATACAAACCCTTTTCCTTCAGTTTCGGACCTCGCGCCCAAGCTTTCAACTGAAGAACTGAAACGAGTGGCGCAGTCATGGCAGAAGGCAGGTCTAGGTAATTTGATTGAAGTTTCGGAAAATGGCCAAAATTCAATTCATTTTAGCCTAGATCAAGCGGCCTTATTGTTAACGCAAAATTGGAAGGAGCGCAGCTTTTTAGGCCGCATCAAATCCGTTTCTCGTTCTGATTGGATCGCGTTCGCCGCTTTCGTTGTCTCTGTAATCGCACTCTTTAAGCCGGGGTCCTAATGCCCAAACGCACCGACATCTCCTCCATCCTCATCATCGGCGCTGGTCCGATCATCATCGGCCAGGCGTGCGAGTTCGATTATTCGGGCACGCAGGCGGTGAAGGCGCTCAAGGAGGAGGGCTATCGCATCATCCTGGTCAATTCCAACCCGGCCACGATCATGACCGACCCGGAATTTGCCGACGCGACCTATGTCGAGCCGATCACGCCCGAGATCGTGGCGAAGATCATCGAGAAGGAGCGGCCCGATGCGGTGCTGCCGACGATGGGCGGGCAGACGGCGCTCAACACCGCGCTGGCGCTGTTCAATGACGGCACGCTGGAGAAGTTTGGCGTCAAGATGATCGGCGCGGACGCGGAAGCCATCGACAAGGCGGAGGATCGCCTCAAGTTCCGCGACGCGATGGACAAGATCGGGCTGGAATCCGCTCGGTCGCGCATCGCGCACACGATGGAGGAAGCGCTCGAAGCGCTGGAATTCACGGGACTTCCCTCCATCATCCGCCCCAGCTTCACGCTGGGCGGCACCGGCGGCGGCGTCGCCTACAACAAGGACGAGTTCAAGCAGATCGTCGCTGCCGGACTCGATGCATCGCCCACCACCGAGGTGCTGATCGAGGAATCGCTGCTCGGCTGGAAAGAATATGAGATGGAGGTCGTGCGGGACCGCAACGACAATTGCATCATCATCTGCTCGATCGAGAATGTCGATCCGATGGGGGTCCATACCGGCGACAGCATCACCGTCGCGCCGGCGCTGACGCTGACCGACAAGGAATATCAGATCATGCGCAACGCATCCATTGCGGTGCTGCGCGAAATCGGCGTTGAAACAGGCGGTTCGAACGTACAGTTCGCGGTCAATCCCAAGGACGGCCGCTTGATCGTGATCGAAATGAACCCCCGCGTGTCGCGCTCCTCGGCGCTGGCGTCGAAGGCGACCGGCTTCCCGATCGCCAAGGTCGCAGCCAAGCTGGCGGTCGGCTATACGCTCGACGAGATCGAGAATGACATCACCGGGGCGACCCCGGCCTCGTTCGAGCCGACCATCGACTATGTCGTCACCAAGATCCCGCGCTTCGCCTTCGAAAAGTTCAAGGGTTCCGAGCCGTTGCTGGGCACCGCGATGAAGTCGGTCGGCGAGGTGATGGCGATCGGCCGCAACATCCATGAATCGATGCAGAAGGCGCTGCGCGGCCTGGAAACCGGCCTGTCCGGCTTCAACACGGTCGATCATCTGGAAGGCGCGTCGCGGGACGACATCGTCGCTGCGCTCGCAAGGCCCACGCCCGACCGGCTGCTGATCGCGGCCCAAGCGCTGCGCGAAGGGCTGTCGGTTGCCGAAATCCACAGCATCGCCAAGTTCGACCCCTGGTTCCTGGAGCGCCTCAAGGAAATCGTCGACGCCGAAGCGCAGGTGCTGGACAATGGCCTGCCGCAGGATGCCGAGGGGATGCGGCGCTTGAAGTCGATGGGCTTTTCCGACAAGCGCCTCGCGCATCTGGCGCTCAAGTCCGCCAATCTGCGCGGCATGGAGCGCGGCATCGCGCGCGGGTCCGGCCTGATCCACGACGCGGTCAAGGCGATGACCGGCGGTGTCACCGAGGACGAGGTGCGCGCGCTGCGCCACAAGCTGGGCGTGCGCCCGGTCTTCAAGCGCATCGACACCTGCGCCGCCGAGTTCGAAGCCAAGACGCCCTATATGTACTCCACCTATGAAGCGCCGATTTTCGGCGAGGCGGAGAATGAGGCGCAACCCAGCGACCGTCGGAAGGTCGTCATCCTGGGCGGCGGACCCAATCGGATCGGGCAGGGGATCGAGTTCGACTATTGCTGCGTCCACGCCTGCTTTGCGCTGGCGGAGGCGGGCTATGAAACGATCATGGTCAACTGCAACCCGGAAACCGTGTCGACAGACTATGACACGTCCGACCGCCTCTATTTCGAGCCGCTGACGGCCGAGGACGTGCTGGAGATATTGAGCGTCGAAATGTCGGCGGGCAGCCTGGCCGGCGTCATCGTGCAGTTTGGCGGTCAGACGCCGCTCAAGCTCGCGCAGGCGCTGGAGGATGCGGGCGTGCCGATTCTGGGCACCAGCCCCGACGCGATCGACCTGGCCGAGGATCGCGAACGCTTTGCCGCGCTGATCGACAAGCTGAAGCTTAAGCAGCCCGCCAACGGCATCGCTCGCAGCCGCGAGGAGGCGATCGCGGTCGCCAACCGCATCGGCTACCCAGTGCTGATGCGCCCCTCCTACGTCCTTGGCGGCCGGGCGATGGAGATTGTCGACGGGCAGGCGCAGCTGGAGGAATATATCGCCACTGCCGTCCAGGTGTCGGGCGACTCGCCAGTGCTGATCGACCAGTATCTGCGCGATGCGGTCGAGGTGGACGTCGACGCGCTGTGCGACGGCGAGGATGTCGTGGTCGCGGGCGTGCTCCAGCATATCGAGGAGGCGGGCGTCCATTCGGGCGACAGCGCCTGTTCGTTGCCGCCCTACAGCCTGTCGGCCGACATCATCGCGGAAATCGAACGGCAGGCCGATGTGCTGGCCCGTGCGCTGCATGTCCGTGGCCTCATGAACATCCAGTTCGCGGTCAAGGACGGGGTCGTCTACCTGATCGAGGTGAACCCGCGCGCCAGCCGCACCGTGCCCTTCGTCGCCAAGGCGATCGGCACGCCTATTGCCAAGATCGCGAGCCGCGTGATGGCGGGCGAGAAGCTCAAGGACCTGCCGGTGATCGACCGCAACGCGATCGACCATATCGCGGTCAAGGAAGCCGTCTTCCCCTTCGCCCGCTTCCCCGGCGTCGATCCGGTCCTCTCGCCGGAAATGAAGAGCACTGGCGAAGTCATGGGAATCGACAAGGATTTCGCCACCGCATTCGCCAAGGCGCAGCTCGGCGCGGGCACCGTCCTGCCGACCGGCGGCACCGTCTTCGTGTCGGTCAAGGACAGCGACAAGCCCGTGATCCTGCCCGCGGTGCGCAAGATGGCGGCCATGGGCTTCACCATCATCGCGACCGGTGGCACCGCCAAATATCTGGAAGCGGAAGGGATCGACGTCACCCCGGTCAACAAGGTGGCGGAAGGGCGGCCGCACATTGTCGATCGCATCACCGACGGCGATGTCGACCTCATCTTCAACACCACCGAAGGCTGGCAATCACTCAAGGACAGCAAGGCGATCCGCACATCGGCCCTGCGCGCGAAGATCGCCAGCTTCACCACGGCGGCCGCCAGCGTCGCCGCCGCCGACGCGATCGAGGCATTGCGCAGCCGCGCCCTTGAAGTGCGGTCGCTCCAATCCTATTATCCCGGGTCGCACGCCTGATCCCCTGCACAAGGAATGACGCTGCGGGGCGGCTCCATGACGGGGCCGCCAAAGGGAAGTTTTGACGAAGGATTTACAGGAATGGCGACCGTCGAAAAGATGCCGATGCTGCAAATGGGCTATGACAAGCTCAATGCGCAGCTCCGCGAACTGAAGGCCGAACGGCCGCTGATCGTGGACGCCATCGAGGAAGCCCGTGCGCATGGCGACCTGTCGGAAAATGCGGAATATCATGCCGCCAAGGAACGGCAGGGCCAGGTCGAAGCGACCATCTCCGACCTGGAGGACAAGCTGTCGCGCGCCCAAGTGATCGACCCCACGACCCTGTCGGGCAACAAGATCGTCTTCGGCACGACCGTGACCTTGCTGGACGAGGACGACAAGCCGGTGAAATATCAGATCGTGGGCCAGGCCGAAGCCGACGCCAAGGCCGGCATGATCAGCTATTCCAGCCCGCTCGGCCGGGCGCTGATCGGCCGCGAAGTCGGCGACGAGGTCGAGGTTTCGGTCCCATCGGGCGACAAATTCTACCTGGTCGACAAGATCGAGTTCATCTGACGCCGTGCGTCTGCCGACGGGCCGGGCCACCAACGCGCTGGCGGCGATCAGTTTCGCCGCCTTCCTGCTGCTCATCCTCGCCAACCGGGTGGATGACGCCGCGATCATGGCGGGCTTCATCCCGGCGCGCATCGGCGATCCCGACCTCCTCGCCGGCATGGCGGCGGTTCCGGCCTGGCTGACGCCGCTCAGTTGCACGCTGGTGCATGCCGGGTGGCTGCATATCGGCTTCAACATGCTGATGCTGGTCTTTTGCGGCCGGCAGGTCGAACATGTGCTGGGGTGGAGCGGCACGCTGGCGCTTTATGGCGTCGGCGCCTACGCCGCATGCCTGGCGCAATGGCTGGTCGATCCGGGCTCGACCAACCCGATGGTGGGGGCGAGCGGCGCCATTTCCGCCATCATCGCCACCTATTCGCTGCTCTACAGCCAGCAACAGGTGCGCAAGGTGGGGCCGCTGTCGGCCAATCTTGTGCGCGTGCTGTGGCTGGCCGCGGGCTGGATCGCGATCCAGTTGATGATCGGGGTCGCGACCTCCGGCGGGGTCGGCGACCTGGGCCAGATCGCCATCGCCGCGCATATCGGCGGCTTCCTCGCAGGCCTCGCCCTGACGCGCCCGCTCCTGCGCTGGCGCTTCCGGAAAAAACCGCGCGCCGTGCAGTGAGGAAAGGGGCGGTGCGCCTGCTCGGGAGGAGGCGCTAGATTTGCGCTCTCCACTGGGCTCCTGCCTGCGCAGGAGCACGGAGTCGGGTGGCTCAGGCGGTGCTGTCGTTAAGTTTGGGACGCGCGGAGTGTAGACCGTCAGCGCCTGTAGGCGGGCGCATCGCATGCTCAGCCACCGGCGCCAATTGCCACTGGCCTGCTACCGTCCTTCGACGATCTTGAAAACGGCTCCCGCAAGGCCAGGAGCCCGGCTCCGCCGCCTCGATCCAATGCCTGCCTCGCAGGAGCATATCGACAGAGGCTGGCGGTTCCGTGGGGCAGGGCGTCAGGCCGGCTGCCCCGCGCCCGGCAATTCGGGTTCCAGCAGGCGATGCAGGTGCACGATGACATAGCGCATTTCGGCATCGTCCACCGTGCGCTGCGCCGCGCCGCGCCAGGCCTTTTCGGCCGAGGCATAGTCGGGATAGACGCCGACCAGATCGACCTGGGTCAGGTCCTGAAATTCCAGCGTCTGCGGATCCTTGACGCGACCGCCCATCACCAGATGCATTTTGCTCATGGCGTTATCTGTTCTCCTTTGGATGATCGCGGAGCCTTAGCATCGTCCCCGCGATCCGCCAAGAAGAGGCGCCGGCCGCACGATTGCGTTTGACGCAATCGCGATTAGCTTTTGGGCAACCGCGCCTTGACCGCATCGCTGATCGCATCGACCTTGGCCGCGACCAGCGCGGTGACGTCATCTGCCAGCTTCGTCGCCTTGGCGCTGAGGTCGGCCGCCGCGACATTCGCCTTGGCGCTGGAGGCGGCGTCGCCCGCCGCGTGCAGAGCATCGCTCGCCTTGTGCTTCACGCTCTCCGCGCCCTCGGCAGCGGCGGCGCGCGCGGCGACGGCGGCTTCGAGGATCTGCGCGCCCGCGGCGGTGGCCAGGCCTGGCAGCGCCTTCATCGCGCGGCGGCTCTTGGGGAACATCCAGGCGACCAGGGCGCCGGCGGCGACGGCGCCCGCAACGGCCATGACGGGATGGTCCTGCACGATCTGATTGGCGCGGGTCGCTGCGCGCTGCGTCTTGTCGCGCGCGTCGGCATAGGCGTCGCTCGCCTTCTCGCGGCTCGTCTGGATCAGCTCGCCCGCGCTTTCGCGCGCCTTGCCGCTGCTTTCCTTGATACGGTCGGATGCGCTGGTCGCCGCATCGTTGGCGGCTTCCCGAGCGCGGGAAATCTGTGCGCGAATGTCAGCCATCATCAGTCTCCGAATTGTCGATGTCCTGGGGATCGATGTCCCTGTCCCTGAAGCGAACGTACAGCCGGCACAAAAGTGCCCCGATCGGGCGACGCGCCAGAAAGAGTCCGAGCCCGCCGGCCGCCGCCGCGACCGCGATCGGCCGCTGCTGCACCTTGGCGCCGACATAGGCGACGCCGTCCAGCGCGGTGGCCGAAACCTTGTCCTTGGCGTCCTGCTTCAACCGGGCCGGCGCGATGCGCGCCTTGGCGGCCTGCGCGCTCTCCTTGAGGCGCGCGCGCTGCGCGTCGGCATGGGCGATCGCGGCGCGATAGGCGCTTTCCTGCGGCGTCATGGCGCGATCGCCTTCTTCATGCGGGTGATGCACCCCTTGGCCAGCAGCGCGAGGATGATCGTGATCACCAGTCCCGCGCCGAAGACCGCCAGCGTCGCGCCCAGCGGCCCGATGAGGGGTTCCAGCACATGGATCAGTCCGACAAGCAGTGCGACGATGCTGGCAAACAGCAGAACAAAGGCGATGACGCCCAATATCGCCGCGTTGCGCACGCCGGTCGCGACGATGCCGGCGCGCAGCTTCTGCTTTTCCGCCTCGGCCGCCGCATAGGCCCGGGCGTCGGCATAGAGGCGCGTGAACGCGTCGCGCACGCTGTCCTCGCGCGCAGCCTCTTCCGCCCCGTCGGTGTGCGGCGCGATTGCCGTTTCCGCTGGCTGTTCGATCAAATTACCCTCCGCTACGCGGGAATGAAGCGGGCCCGGCGTCCCCCGCCGAGCCGCTGCCTCAAGCCTTGTCGTCGGACCCCTTGGCGAGGCGCATCAGCACATAGCCGACCACTGCGGCCGCGCCGATCGCCACGGCCGGGCTCTTGCGCACGAAATCGCGCGCCTCGTCCATCAGCTGGTCGACATCCTTGCTTTCCAGCGTCTCGGCCGCGCCCGCCACCTGCTCGGCGGCCTGGCGCGCATAGTCGCCATATTGCGGGCCCAGCTTCGCGTCCACGGTGCCGGCGGTGTCGGAAATCAGCTTCGCCAGGCTCTGCATCGCCGTGCCGGTCTTGTCCTTGGCGACGCCGGCGGCGGACTTGGCGGTCTTGCCCGCCTGGTCCTTCAGCGGATCGACATGCGCTTTCCAGTCGACCGAGTTGATCTTGTCCTTGGCGGTCTTGGCCGCCTTTTCCGCCTGCGCCTTGATCGGGGCGATCTGCGCGCTCCAGCCCTGCGCGGCGGTGCCGTTGCCCGATGCACCAGGCGCGGTGCGGGTCGCGGCGGGCTTCACCGGCGCGGCCTCGACCGGCGTGGGCGTGGCCACGGCCGCGGCGGGCTTCGCCTTCACGGGCTTGTCGGCGGCGGGCTTGCGGCCGCGCTTGACGGGCGGGGTTTCGGGGGTGTCGGGCATCGTCCTCATTCTCCCTTTCGATACAGCGTTTCGGCTGGCGTTCGAGCCCCTAATGCTTCGCGGGCGACTACAGTTCCGTTGCCGTTACATTTTGACCATCGGCATTTTTTGGTCGCGTGCAAGCCCCCGCATTGCCATCGGCACGGCCGCTGGCTAAGCGAAGCGCGAAATCGGCGACCGGCCGCGATGCAGGCCCTTCATTCAGGAGCGATCATGACCGCCATTCTCGACATTCACGCCCGCCAGATCCTCGACAGCCGGGGCAACCCCACGGTCGAAGTCGACGTCATGCTGGAAGATGGCAGCTTCGGTCGCGCCGCCGTGCCGTCGGGCGCCTCCACCGGCGCCTATGAAGCGGTTGAAAAGCGCGATGGGGACAAGGCGAAATATCTGGGCAAGGGCGTGCTCCAGGCGGTCGCGGCGGTGAATGACGAGATTGCCGAGCAGCTGATCGGCCTCGATGCCGAGGATCAGGGCGAAGTCGACGCCGCGATGATCGACCTCGACGGCACCGAGAACAAGTCGCGCCTGGGCGCCAACGCGATCCTGGGCGTCAGCCTCGCCACCGCGAAGGCCGCCGCCGATGCGCGCGGCCTGCCGCTCTACCGCTATGTCGGCGGCGTCAGCGCCCATGTGCTGCCGGTGCCGATGATGAACATCATCAATGGCGGCGAGCATGCCGACAACCCCATCGACTTCCAGGAATTCATGATCATGCCGGTCGGCGCGGAGAGCATCGCCGACGCCGTGCGCATCGGATCGGAAATCTTCCACACGCTGAAGAAAGGCCTGCACGACAAGGGGCTGGCGACCTCCGTCGGGGATGAAGGCGGCTTCGCCCCCAACATCGCTTCGACCCGCGATGCGCTGGACTTCATCCTCGCCAGCATCGAGAAGGCGGGCTACACGCCGGGCGACGACGTGGTGCTGGCGCTGGATTGCGCCGCGACCGAATTCTTCAAGAACGGCAAATATGAGATTTCGGGCGAGGGCCTGTCGCTCTCGCCGGTCGAAATGGCCGATTACCTTGCCGCCCTGTGCGCCGACTATCCGATCAAGTCGATCGAGGACGGCATGGGCGAGGATGATTTCGAAGGCTGGAAGGCGCTGACCGACAAGATCGGCGACAAGGTCCAGCTGGTCGGCGACGACCTGTTCGTCACCAATCCTGCGCGCCTTGCCATGGGCATCGGCAAGGGGCTCGCCAACTCGCTGCTGGTCAAGGTCAACCAGATTGGCACGCTGACCGAAACGCTGGCCGCCGTCGATCTGGCGCACCGGTCGCGCTACACCGCGGTCATGTCGCACCGCTCGGGCGAGACCGAGGATGCGACGATCGCCGACCTCGCCGTCGCGACCAATTGCGGGCAGATCAAGACTGGCTCGCTCGCTCGGTCCGACCGCCTCGCCAAATATAACCAGCTGATCCGGATCGAGGAGGAGCTGGGCGACGTCGCCGTCTATGCGGGGCGCTCGATTTTCCGCTGAATCAAGGCTTTTGAGGCCAAAATGATCGGCCGGTCGCAAGTTGGCGATTTTTCGCTTGCGGCCGGCCTTTGGCTGTGATTCCAGTAAAGCCATGGCGCATATCGCGAAACTCAGACTGTTGCTGGCGTCGGCCTTCGGGCCGGCGATCGCGTTGATGCTGCTGTTGTCCTTCGCCGGCTATGTCGTGCTGGGCTCCAACGGCGTGCTTGCCTGGGGCGACTATACGCGCCAGTTGCGCAGCGCGAAGCTGGAGCTGAAGAAGACGCAGCAGGCGCGCGCGGACCTGCGCAACCGGGTGGAGGCGCTCGATCCGCGCCGGGTCGATCCGGATCTGGCGGACGAACTGGTCCGGCGCCAGCTCGGCGTCATCCATCATGACGAAGTGATCGTGCCGCTCAACTGAGCGCCGCGAGTCCGCATTCGCCGCCCGGACCGCGCAAGGAATTTGCGCCTGGAACACCCGTCCGGCAATTTTGCTGCCGTGCCTTCCGAAAGCCAGACCGGGAGGCACGCGGCGGGGCATAAATTTACCCTGTCAGCTATTGGTTATGGCCGGATTCCCCAGCGTCCGCAGTTGCAATATATGCAACGCTATCGCTATATCGGCCTTCCTTCCATCCTACCCACGCAAAAGGATAAGAGCCTTGGCGAAACCAACGACGCCGCGTGCTTCGAGTGCAAAGGCACAGGCGGCTGCACCCGCCGCCGGAGCGGACCATAATCGGCCGCGCCCCGAAACGCCCACCGATTATGAGGCCAGCAAGGAAGAGCTGCTGGAATTTTACCGGCAGATGGTTCTCATCCGCCGCTTCGAGGAAAAGGCCGGCCAGTTATATGGCCTGGGCCTGATCGGCGGCTTCTGCCACCTCTATATCGGTCAGGAAGCGGTCGCGGTCGGCATCCAGTCGGCGCTCAAGCCCGGCAAGGACAGCGTCATCACCGGCTATCGCGACCATGGCCACATGCTCGCTTACGGCATCGACCCCAAGGTCATCATGGCCGAACTGACCGGCCGCGAAGCCGGCATTTCGCGCGGCAAGGGCGGTTCGATGCACATGTTCAGCGTCGAACATAAATTCTACGGCGGCCACGGCATCGTCGGCGCGCAGGTGTCGCTGGGCGCGGGCCTGGGCTTCGCGCACAAGTATAACGACGATGGCGGCGTGTGCGTCGCCTATTTCGGCGACGGCGCGGCCAACCAGGGCCAGGTCTATGAAGCCTTCAACATGGCCGAGCTGTGGAAGCTGCCGATCATCTTCGTGATCGAGAACAACCAATATGCCATGGGCACCAGCGTCAACCGCGCCTCGTCCGAGGATCAGCTGTATCGCCGCGGCGAAAGCTTCCGCATCCCGGGGCTTCAGGTCAACGGCATGGATGTGCTCGCCGTGCGCGGCGCGACCGAGGAAGCGCTCAAATGGGTGCAGGGCGGCAACGGCCCGATCCTGCTGGAAATGAAGACCTACCGCTATCGCGGCCACTCCATGTCCGACCCGGCCAAATATCGTTCGCGCGAGGAAGTGCAGTCCATGCGCGACAACAGCGATCCGATCGAGGGCGTGAAGAAATATCTGATCGAGGCCGGCGTCAGCGAGGACGAGATCAAGGTCATCGACCAGGACATTCGCAAGACCGTGAGCGAGGCGGCCGATTTCGCCGAAACCTCGCCCGAACCGGATATGGCTGAACTCTATACCGACGTGCTGGTGGAGCAATATTAATGGGTATCGCAATCAAGATGCCGGCGCTCTCGCCGACGATGGAAGAGGGCACGCTGGCCAAGTGGCTGGTGAAGGAAGGCGATGAGGTCAAGTCCGGCGACATCCTCGCCGAGATCGAGACCGATAAGGCGACGATGGAGTTCGAAGCCGTCGATGAAGGCAAGATCGGCAAGATCATGGTCGCCGAGGGCACCGAGGGCGTGAAGGTCGGCACCGTGATAGCCGAAATGGCGGGCGAGGGCGGCGAGGCGGCTGCGCCCAAGGCGGAGGAAAGCGCGCCCCCGGCCGCCCCGCAGGCGGCGCCCGACGCGCCCAGGAAGGCCGAAAGCGGCACCGCCAAGCTGGCCGCCGAGGTCAAGGCGACGGTGCAGGATCCCGCGATCCCCGAAGGCACCGAATTCGTCAAGACGACCGTGCGCGAAGCGCTGCGCGACGCCATGGCCGAGGAAATGCGCAAGGATGAGCGCGTCTTCGTGATGGGCGAGGAAGTCGCAGAATATCAGGGCGCCTACAAGGTCACCCAGGGCCTGCTCGACGAATTCGGTCCCCGCCGCGTCATCGACACGCCGATCACCGAATATGGCTTTGCCGGCGTCGGCACGGGCGCGGCCATGGGCGGCTTGCGTCCGGTCATCGAGTTCATGACGTTCAACTTCGCCATGCAGGCGATCGACCACATCATCAACTCGGCGGCCAAGACCAACTATATGTCGGGCGGCCAGATGCGCTGCCCGATCGTGTTCCGCGGCCCCAATGGCGCGGCGAGCCGCGTCGGCGCGCAGCACAGCCAGAATTACGGCCCCTGGTATGCATCGGTGCCCGGCCTGATCGTGATCGCGCCCTATGACGCGGCCGACGCCAAGGGGCTGATGAAGGCGGCGATCCGGTCCGAAGACCCGGTCGTCTTCCTGGAAAATGAACTGGTCTATGGCCGCAGCTTCGATGTGCCCAAGCTGGACGACTATGTCCTGCCGATCGGCAAGGCACGGATCATGAAGCTGGGCAAGGACGTGACCTTGGTCAGCTATTCGATCGGCGTCGGCGTCGCGCTGGAAGCCGCCGAGACGCTGGCGGGCGAGGGCATCGACGCGGAAGTCATCGACCTGCGCACGCTGCGTCCGCTCGACACCGACACCGTGCTCGAAAGCCTCAAGAAGACCAACCGCATCGTGGTGGTCGAGGAAGGCTGGCCGACCTGTTCGATCGCGTCGGAAATCGCGGCGGTCGTGATGGAGAAGGGCTTCGACGATCTCGACGCCCCGGTGCTGCGCGTCACCAATGAGGATGTGCCGCTGCCCTATGCGGCCAACCTGGAAAAGGCGGCGCTGATCGACGCCGCCCGCGTGGTCGAAGCGGCCAAGAAGGTCTGCTACAAGTAAAGGGCTTCCAAGCCAGTCAGAGAGGGCGGTCCCGTCGGGGCCGCCCTTTTTTCGTCACAGCCCGGTGACGGACGCGCATTTGGTCTTGGGAGGAAAGTCCGTGTCGGGGGTCGGCGTCTGGAACTGGGTCGACCGGGCGCGAAACATGGCATGCCGCGAAAAATCCACCGGCAGCGACAGCATCTGGAACGGCACGCTGCTGAAGATCGGCTGGTAGCGATAGGTGACCTGGACATGAAACAGCAGTTCGTCCAGCGCCATCGTCCGGTTGTCGGGCAGGGTGGCGAGGCTGGTGGTCTGATTGCAGCCCACTTCGGGCGTCACGACATATTGGCCGTCGAACCTCTGCCACAGGATGCGGCTTTCGACCTTGCTGTCCGCATTCTGATCGGTGCCCTTGACCGCGGTGATGACGATGCGGCCATCGTTGCGCAGATCGAACGGCTGCGCCGTCAGGTCCAGGGCGGAAAACAGGTCGTAAATCTGCGCTTCGCTCGCGCCGATCGCCCCGGCGCCGCTCTGCGCGACAAGGTCGGCCGCCATGGTGGCGAGGCGCTGGGTGCGGTTGTTCGCCATGACATAATTGGCCATCTCGATGCCGGCGAGCACGAAGCCCAGGAACAGCGGCAAGGCAAGGCCGAATTCGATCAGCGCGACGCCCGACCGATCCGACGCCAGCCCTTTCAGCAAGCGGCGCATGCGCATCAGGACGTCCTCCGCACGACGGATTCGTTGCGCACCACCGTGGTCGCGTTCAGCGTGATGCGGTCGCCCATCAGCCAGTTCATGCCCAGAAAGCCGAACAGGATGCGCTTGGGGAAGTGGACGGTATAGCTCACCACGTCCCCCGGCCCGCCGAGCGTTCCCGAAATCGGCGACGCGGCATCCCATTTGCCGTTCGCATTGCGGTCGACAAAGTTTTCGCCCAGATCAAATTGGCCGTTCTCGTTGGCGTCGTCATAGGTTTCGGGATGCGCGCTGCTGAAGTCGCTGTAGACCGTCGTTTCCACGCCGACATGCGCTCCGGCTGCAAGGGGGAAGAAGCGCATCGCCTGTTCGATGCTCTCTTCCATGACCGTGGTGCGCTGCGCCTCCGCGGTTTCCAGCGACGCGGTCGAGATGCGCGCCGCTTCGGTCATGGCGCCTTCCAGCACCACGCGCGCGAAGAGCATATGTCCCAGCTCGATCGAACCGCAGATCAGCGTCAGCAACGCCGGCAGGATGATCGCGAATTCGACCGTCGAAATGCCGGCTCGGCTTTTGAGGAGGGCGCGAAAATGTCTCATTGGATCAAGTGCAGGTCCACAAGTTCGGCCGCCACGTCCTGAAAGGCGCGGCGCAGCTCGTCCGTGCTGCTGGTGCGGTAGACGCGGCCCGGCGCGCAATTGTTGAACGCGGTGTCGATCGCGGCGCTGTTGGCGACCAGCGCGATGATATAGATTTCCGGAGGGTTGGTTTCCCGCTGGATATTGGCGCAGGTCTTTTCGAACCGGCGAAGCATCTGGGTTTCCGTGTTGGACTGGTTCGCCGAGATGCGCAGGTCGGTCCAGCGGCCATACCAGGTGAAGGTGCGGTCCAGATAGCCGTTCTGCGATTCCGTGATCTCGTTCAGGCCATCGGTCATGAAGACGAGCGCGCGACGGGGCTTTTCGTTGGTCGGATTGGTGCGGGTAAAGACATCGTCGCGCACCAGCAGGCGATAGCCCCATAGCAAACCGGCATGGTGGATCGTGCCGTTCGCCGGGTAGATGGCGCCATGCTGGTTGGTGATATGGCTGAGATAGGAGCTTTTGCTGCGCCCATAGACGACGGGCATCGCCTCTTCGGGACATTGCCAGTTGGGTGACGGCATGGGCGTCGTGTTCTTGCTGCTCGAATCCACCGAACCGCCGAGCGGGTTCACCGTCGCACTCGCGGGATCCTTCCAGTGCGAACTGCTATAATAGTTGGGAATGCGTTTCCAATCCACATACCAGTCATTGGCCGCGCGATTGGCGGCTGATGGCGTGTAATAGCTTCCATCCTTGCGCCGGATCACGTCGTCGCTCTTGGTGGCGTCGCCATTGTTGAGGCGGATGTAATAATCGTAGAAATATTGGCGATACAGCTCGGTCGCCGCCAGATAGTCGGCACCCGCTTCGCCGAAGGAGGATCGGTCGATCCGGTAGAGATTGTTGCCCGGTTCCGTGTTTCTAATATTGTAATAGCTGCTTGTCGGCGAGTCCGCGCCTTTATTGTCGATGTCATTGGGGACATACATGGGCGGGACGAAATAAGGGTCCACGCGCGGGTGGCTGCCCTCGCCGGGCAGGGACCGGACCAGGTCCCAGGCGCCGGCCTCGGACGTCAGCCGGTTGCTGCTGACATCCTTCACGGTCGCGTCGGCCATGACGCAGCCCTTCCAGGCGAGATAGTTGCCGCTCGCATGGCTGGGGACGGTGAAGCCGTAATGGGCGGCGGCGGCGAAGCTGTTGAAGCCTTCGACCTTGTTGACAGCCGTGCTCGGCAGCAGGTTGCCGACATTCACCGTGACGTCATAGCCGATGAAGCCCATTGCGAGGTCGCGGCGGCTTGACGCGCCCTGGTGCAAAATTTCGACGAAATCGGTCGCCGCTTCCTTGAGCGCGACCATGCGGGTCCGACCGCCCGACAGGTTGGCCTTCATCGACCCGGTATCGTCGAGCACCACCATGACTTCCAGCGGGCGGGGCTGAAGCTCGGCCTTGGCGACCGCCTGCATGGTGCGGGGGGCGAAGCCGAATATGCGCATGAACGTCATCGGCACGCGCGCGCGGGCGGTGATCGTCGTCACGTTGATCCCGCTGACGGTCTGGAAGTCGGGGATCAGTTCCAGATTGCTGACGCCCATATAATCGGACGTGAAGTTTCCATAGAAATAGGCTTCGGCCTGCTTGTTGCGGGCGGCGGGCGAATTGTCCGTCACGGCGAAGGCGCGCGCGCCCGCCAGCGCGGCGGCATCTACCCCGGCCTGAAGCTGCGACTTCACCAGGTAGAGCCGCCCGGCGTCGACGCCGGCGCCCAGCGCCGCGATCACGGGAATGAGCCCGGCGGCCATCAGCGCAAGCGTCGAGCCTCGGCGATCCGCAACCAGTCGCCTGGCCTGCGGTCCGATCTTCCTGCAGAGGCTGCCGGCTCCCCCCATCAACTTCCGACTGAGCAAGTGCATAATTGTCCGTTCTCGTGCAATGTTCTGCAATATGGAGCAAAATCCCTAATTTTTCCTTGGTGCGCTGCGGCATGGGTTTGCGGCTCGATCGCAAGGGCGCGAAGAAGCGCCGCCTCCTCGGATCGAAAGACCTTCGGACGCGTCGCTTCGGTCGCGAGAAACTTGCCGCGTTGGTAATGGAGAATGAGGATTAGTGGCGGCGCCTGCGGCTATAGTCGGGCCGCATGGTCATCGCGTCCCTTCGCCTCTCGGACAGTTCGCTCTTGCCGTATCAGGTGCAGCGAGCGGTGTTGGCGGCCGACAGGTTGCCGGCATTCTTGATCGCCTGATCGGTCCGCTCGCGCACGTTGAAGGCGCTGGTGTAGCGGATGATCTTGGGGCCGAAAATCTCGTCGCTGACGATCGGCTGGTACCGATAGGCGACTTCGACGAACATGACGGCGGTGCCGCTCATCGCCTTGACCTTGGTCGCGGCGGTCGTGCCCGGACCCATGCCGTCCTTCATGCTGGCATCGGTCTGACCATTGCCCGCGACGCCATAGCTGGACGTGAAGGCGCCATTGCCCCAGCAGCGCTGCCAGCGAATATATTGCCCCTCCTTCGTCCCGGTGAGGCCGTTGGGCTCCAGGTCGGACAGGAAGATGCGGCCATTGGCCTGCAGCCCGAGCGACTGGGTCGACTGGTCGGCGCCGATCATGATTTCGTTGACATCGGCCTCATCGATGGACGTGCGCACGCGCGAGGCATTGTCGGCCACGAGCATCGCGATCTGGCTGATGCGCAGATGGGTGAGCGCCAGATTGGCGGCCTCCAGCCCGAACATGCACAGGATCAGCAGCACCGGAAGCGAGAAGGCGAATTCGATCAGCGCCAGCCCGCGTTCGTCGCGGCCCAACCGGCGCATGACAGGGTGGAGCGGCGGAATATTCCTCATGAGCAGCGGATCGTGGGCGTGGTCTGGTTGGCCCAGGGCTGGTTGCGCACCATGGTGGACACGGTGACCGATTGGGTGGGGCTCCACCCCATCAGCTTGGCCATGGGGAAAAGGCGCGGTTGCGACACCGTCACTTCATAATAGACGATGTCGTCCGCGCTGCCGAGGCCAGTGCCTCCCGCCGACGCGTCGAAGCTGCCATTGCCATTGGCATCCTCATAGCAATCGCCGCTATTATAGGTGCCGAGCGGCGCAGTGTCGGACGTGATCTTCTCCGGCTTGCCCACCCGCGAGAAATTATAATAGCTTTTCTTGACGATCTTGGGCGGGCTGGCGTTGCGGGCGGTGATCGTCGCCATTTGCTGCGCGATATAGGCGTCGAACTGCGCGCCGGTGAGCGTGCCCACCGACGCCGCGCGCGCCGCCTTTTCCAGCACGCCCCGCGCCACGGCATGCAGATAGGATTGATAGCCCAGGTCGCCGATCGCCATGATGGTCAGGATCAGCGCGGGCGAAATCAGCCCGAACTCCAGCAGCGTCACGCCCCGCGCGTCACGGCGCAGGCGGGCCAGCAGGGTGGAAACGCGCCCGATCATTGCGACACGCGCAGACCGCCGATATTCTTGGCGATATCCTTGAACTTCTGGCTCAGCGCCGAAGCGGTATAGGCCATGGTCCAGTGATTGGCGCTGGTGGCGCAATTCTGCAGCGGCGTCTGGATGTCGCCTTCCGACTGGTTGCGGAAGCCGATGACCCAGATGGTGATGCCCTTGGCCTTGATCGCGTTGCACAGCATCTGCAGCCGCGTGTTGTGGATCGCGGTCAGGCCGCTGTCGCTGGTGCTGCCCGACGCGACGCGCGCATCCAGTTGCTGGAAGCCATAGGCGCCATAGACCTGCTGATAGGCGCTCATGTCGCCGTCCGTCATGAAGACGATGTGGCGCGAGATGTTGAAGCCGTTGGGCGCGTTGGCATTGTCGCTGGCGAAGATGCCGGTCGGCGACAGGAAGCGCGCGCCCCACAGCATGCCGATGTCATGATAGGTGCCGCCGACCGCGATGAGGCCGTTCACATAGCTGTCGAAGCTGCTCGACTGGCCGGTCGGCGTCGTCGTCCGGCTGGCGTAGCTGGTCAGCCGGCGCGCCTGGCTGGGGCAGGCATTCCACCCGCCGCTGACCCGCGACGATGTATTGAGCCAGGTGCCGGTCGAGGAATTGCTGCGGGTGAATTCGACATCCGGCCAATGCGGGCGCCATTTGCTGCCCTTCTTCGCAGGATCGGGAATGGCGTCGATATTCAGGTCCTGCGCGTTGGACGGCGTGCTGCTGGTCGACGTGCTCGACGCGATGCTGCTGTCGGTGTCCCGCTCCTCGATGCAGCCGGCCCAGGTCGATGTGGACGCGACGACATTGCCGCTCGAATCCTGCGTGGAGCTGCTGTGATAGGCGGGATTGGGCACCGCATTGCCGGTGATATAGGCGGACACGTCCCACGGCCATTGGCGATATTCCCAGCTCCAGACCGGAGTCTGCGTCGTGGTGACGGTCCGCCGCTCGACATAGTTGCTATAAGTGACCGACGTCCAATCTCGGCGGTAACGGCTGCTGGAGTAATAGCAGTTGCCGCTGGTGTAATCGATGCCGGTCGTCGTGCGGGTTTCGGTGCCCGTTGTCGTGATCGTCCCGTCGGACGCAGTCGTCGGATTCCCCATCGTCGTGCTCGACGTTTGGTTTACCGTATCGGCGCGAACGCTCGGGCAATTTGACCGCTCGGCATCCTGCCCGCTGCCGCTGGTCGCTGATCCGGAAATTCTGGTCCAGCTGCCATTGTTGGTCGACTCGTTGTAGCTGCTGATGTAGCGGCGCCGCGTCTGATAATCCCAGGTTTCGCCGCTGATGCCGCCCACCAGATAGCTGGACGGCAGCTGGTAGCCGACATTGACCGTCGAGCTATAGGGCATGAACCCGTACCGGATGCGCCCGGTGCTGTTCGATCCGGCGCCCAGCGCGTCGTAGAAATCCTTCACCGCCTGCTTGAGCGCCGCCAGGCGCGTCGTCGTGCCGCCGCTGCCGTCGGAAATGGAATAGGCCATCGATCCGGTGGTATCGAGCACCAGCATGATGTCGGTATTGCCGATATCGAATCGCGATTCGCACGTCACCGACAGCGGCAGCGTCTGGTAACGGAAGATCTTCATGACCGTCGTGGGCAGGGTGGTGGACGCCGTCACCTGCACGGTGGTCGTCTCGCCCGGCTTGCTGCGGATCACGGGGGTGAAGGTCGCTGCCTGGAACGTGCCCTGGGGGAAGTTGAAGTCGAAGAATTTGCGCGCTTCGGTGATGTTGGCGGCGGTCATGGACGATGTCGTCATCGCCCGGCGCCCGGCCAGAGCGGCGGCGTCGCACGCCTGCTGCATGCGCGCGCGGGCCATATAGGCGCGGCCCATGTCCAGTCCGCCGCCGATCAGCGCTGCGAGCGGGATGATGGCCGCCGCCACGATCGCCATCACATTGCCCTTCTGGCTCCGCGCCAGGCGGCTCATGAAACCCTGGGGATGCTCGTTGGTCTTGCCCATTTCTCCGCAATCACTCATGTCGCGCCCGTCGGCCCCCCACATCAAGGCTGGGCAGTACGCCTATGGCGGCGCACCTGTTAGAATGTGTATGAGGAAAATGGTTAAAAACTCCCAAACCAGCCTGGTCCGCCATGGCCGCATCATGTCCGTTTCAGCATGACCGACGCGTCGCTGCCGCCGCTGCCGCTGTTGCTGTCCGGCCATGCCGGCGCGGATGCCGCGCGGCACCGGGCGATCTGGGCCTATGACGGGCGACTGGCCCGGGTTGCGCGCACGACGCGTGAGCGCGCCATCGGGCAGATGCGCCTCGCCTGGTGGAATGACGTGATGGAGGATGACGCCGGCCTGAAGGGGCAGGGCGAACCCGTGGTCGACGCGCTGCGCGCCACCGGCGCCATGGCGGCGCCCGGCCTGGTCGCGATGATCGACGGCTGGGAAGTGCTGGTGGTGGAGGAGGAGATCGATGCGCAGGGCCTGAACGATTATGCGGTCGGTCGCGGCGGCGGCCTGTTCCGCGCGCTCGCACGGCAGGACTCCGCGCCCGACTGGCTGACCGCCGCGGGGCAGGTCTGGGCGCTGTGGGACTTGGCCGGGCATCTCGAGGATGCGGCGCTGGCGGACGCGGCGCTGGCGCTCGCCCGGGCGCAATTGCCGCTTGCCGCCGACGCGCGCTGGACCAGCGCATGGCGGCCCTTGCGCATCGCCTTCACCCTCGCGCGGCAGGATGTGCTGGCGGGACGCGGCGCGCCGCGCGGCATGCCACGCGGCCTGGCGTTGCGGCTGCTGCGGATCGCGCTTGTCGGACGCTGACGCCTCGGGTTAGGCTGCCTGCGGGTTCAGGCGGAGGAGGGCGGATATGGGGCGAATGCTGGCGGGCGGCATGGCGGCGCTGCTGCTGGTGGCGGGCGGCCTGTTCTGGTGGTCTAGCCGCGCGGGCCAGACGCCCTTGCCCCAGCTCGCCGCCGCCCCGCCGCCGCCGCCCGCGATCGAGCCGCTGCCGCAGGGCGATCCCGACGCCAAGGGCAAGCCGCCGCCCATGCCGGCGCAGGCGCGCCCCGAGACGCGCGAGCAGAAGCGCTTCGCCCGCTACGACCGGGATCGCGATGGCATCATCACCCGACTGGAAATGATGGGCAGCCGCACCAAGGCCTTCAAGGGCCTCGACAAGGACGGCGACAATCTCCTCTCCTTCGAGGAATGGGCCGTCGCCACATCGGATCGCTTCGGCGCGGCGGACGGCGACAAGGACGGGAAGCTCACCCCGGCCGAATTCGCCACGACCGCCCCCAAACGGTCGCCCAAGCCGAAATGCAAATGCTAGGCTGAGAGGGCGTGTTCCTGCGAAGCAGGCCCCCGCCTGACGCGCAGGACGTCATCGCCGTAGCTCCTGCTTTCGATTGAACCTCAGGCCAGTTCCATCTCGCCCAACCATGCGCCCAGCGACGCGCGGGCGCGGGCGGTATAGGCTTCCTTGCGCTGCTTCTTCTTGACCTCGTCCAGCGGCGGGAACAGGCCGAAATTGACGTTCATCGGCTGATAGTCGGCCGTCGCCACATTGCCGGTCACATGGCCCAGCAGCGCGCCCAGCGCGGTGTCGGCTGGCGGCGGAGCCAGCGCGCGGCCCAGCAGCTCGGCCGCCGCGAACCGCCCGGCCAGGAGCCCGATCGCAGCGCTTTCGACATAGCCCTCGCACCCCGTCATCTGCCCGGCAAAGCGGATATGGGGCGCGCTCTTCAGGCGCAGCGTCGGGTCGAGCAGCTTGGGGCTCTGGATGAAGGTGTTGCGGTGCAACCCGCCCAGCCGCGCAAACTCCGCCTTTTCCAGCCCGGGGATGGTACGGAACAGTTCGACCTGCGCGCCATGCTTCAGCTTGGTCTGGAAACCGACCATGTTCCACAGCGTGCCCGACGCATTGTCCTGCCGCAACTGCACCACGGCATAGGGCCAGCGGCCCGTACGCGGATTATCGAGGCCCATCGGCTTCATCGGCCCATGGCGCAGCGTTTCCGGCCCGCGCGACGCCATCACCTCGATCGGCATGCAGCCTTCGAAATAGGGAGTGTTCGCCTCCCATTCCTTGAACTCGGTCTTTTCGCCGTCCAGCAGCCCCTGGACGAAGGCCTGATACTGGTCCTTGTCCATCGGGCAGTTGATATAGTCCTTGCCCTCGCCGCCGCCGGGGCCGATCTTGTCCCAGCGATTGGCCATCCAGCACTGGTCCATGTCGATACTGTCGATATGGACGACCGGCGCGATCGCGTCGAAAAAGGCGAGATGCTCCATCCCCGCCGCCTGGCCGATACTGTCGGCGAGCGCCGGGGCGGTCAGCGGGCCGGTGGCGACGATGGTCATGCCCTCGGTCGGCAGCGTGTCGATCCGCTCGCGCACGATCTCGACATTGGGATGCTCGGCCAGGGCGCGCGTGACCGCGTCGGAAAAGACATGGCGGTCGACGGCGAGCGCGGACCCCGCAGGCACCTTTGCCGGCTCGGCGCTCGCCATGATGAGCGACTCCAGCCGCCGCATTTCCTGGTGCAGCAGGCCGACGGCATTCTTGTCGGCGTCATCGGACCGGAAGCTGTTGGAGCAGACCAGCTCGGCCAGCCCCTCGGTCTGGTGCGCCGGCGTCATGTCCCCCGCGCCGCGCATTTCCGACAGGCGAACCTGCACCCCCGCCTGCGCCAGCTGCCACGCCGCTTCCGACCCGGCGAGGCCGCCGCCGATGATGTGGACCTGATGATGGGACATGGTTCGCCTGACTTCGACTATAGCTGCTGAAAAAGGGGAGGAGGGGCGCCAGTGGGGCATAAACCCGCCCTGTGCAAGCGCTATAGCCCGTCACCACGCCTCAGGCCAAGGGCTCAGGCGCCAAGGGTTCAGGCGGGGTGCGGCTATGGGACAGCCAGGCGCAAACCCCGCTGGTGGCGATTAGGGCGAAGCTCACTGGGCCGGACGTGGCGAACAGGCCGGTTGCCCAATCGAAAGCCGTCCCGGCCAGCAGGCCCGCCGCCGCCCAGGCCGGTCGGGCGGACAGGATGTCGAAGCGATCGGCCAGATGATGCATGAGGAAGGTGCCGGCAGCGATCGGAAAGCACGCCACGAAGGGGCCGAAGATCAAGGCGAAGAGCAGCACCACCGGGATGCCCAGCAACGCCGCCGGCTCCAGGTCGATCGCGTCTGGCAACTCCATATAGGCCATGGCTGCCAAGCTGAGCGCGACGCACAAGGGGCCGGCGGTCAGAATGGCCCGGCTGGCGCCACGAAAAGCGGTCTTTGGCGGTTCATACATGGTGACCTCCTGCAGCGAAGGGGAGGGGCGGCGTCGCCGCCCCTCCAGGGAGGGTCAGGCGACCTGCGGGTGGCCGTCGGTCAGCCAGCCATTCACCTTGCGCCCGAAATGCGCGATCGCGCCCATGTTGAAAAAGTGCATGCCGCCCAGCACGATGACGGCCAGACCCACTTTGCCGCTCAGGAACCGGATCGCGTCGGCATAGGTGACAGGCTCCTTGCCCAGGCTCAGCGTCAGGGTGATGAAGCCGATATTGACCAGGTAGAAGCCGACGACCAGCAGGTGATTGGTCGACCGCGCCAGCTGCGCATTATGGCCGAAACACTGGACCAGAAACACTTCGCCATTTTTAGACAGGGTACGCGCGACCCAGATGGTGATCCCGATGGTGATCCCCAGATAGAGGGCATAGGCAGTCTCGACCATGATGCGTCTCCTTTCGAATATTCCGTAGTTTCGGTAAATCCAGAAATGCATGGGCGTGAAAACGGGGGGCGTTGTCGGCTTCAGCCGCTGTTCGCCCCCTTCTTTCCGCCGGGCAGGAACCGGGCGACCTTGCCGCCAAGCTTCATCAGCGCGACCAATGTGGGCTTGGGCAGCACGCGCATCTGCTCATACCAGTTGCCCAAAGTGGACAGGAATTCGTGCATGCGGGTGATGCGTTCGCGTACATGGGGCGGGGCGCTGCCATCCTTCGCCAGGCGCTGCGCCAGGTCGTTGAGCAGGGCGATGGTGGGGTCGATCTCGCGCCGCTTACGCTCGGCCGCGATGCGGGTGAGCATTTCCCACAGGTCCAGTTCCGCCACGAAATGGTCGCGCCGGTCGCCTTCGACATGGACGCGCCGCACGATAGCGTAGGATTGCAATTCCTTGAGCGCCGTCGACACATTGGAGCGGGCAAGGCCGAGCTGGTCGACAATCTCGTCCGCCGGCAGCGGCCGGTCCGACAGATAGAGGAGGGCATGCACCTGGCTCACCGACCGATTGACGCCCCACTGCGTCCCCATTTCGCCCCAATGGAGCAGGAACGCCTTGGCATCGGGATGATCGAGAAGCGGCATGACGTTCCTTTCTGTAAAAACAGAAATAACGGAAGAAATGAGTGCGGGCAAGCGGAATTCGCGTGCACTTGTCGCTTTCGGTGTCGGCGTTGAGCAAAAGGCAAGCGCCCGTGACAAATCGGTTCGCATCGGCAACAAACAGCGGCCTGCCGCGTTCGCGCAGTAGATTTCGTGCTTTCCCGGGAGAATTGCCGATGAAGATCACCCCCATCCTGCTCGCCCTGCCGCTTGGCGCCGCCCTGTCCGCCTGCGCCACCACCAGCACCACTGGTTCCGCTGCGCCCGCCGAAGCGCCCATGGCCAGCACCAGCCTGATGGCGGGCGACGGCAGCGCGCGCGGCACCGCGACCGTGACCGAGGCGGCGGATGGTCTGCATGTGCTGGTCAAGGCGCAGGGGCTGACGCCCGGCATGCATGCGGTCCATATCCACACCACCGGCCAGTGCACCCCGCCGGACTTTACCAGCGCGGGCGGCCACTGGAACCCGACCGGCCGCGAACATGGCAAGGATAATCCGGCCGGCAAGCATATGGGCGACATGCCCAACATGCTCGCGGGATCGGACGGCGCGGGCGAGATGGAATATGTCGTGCCCGGCGGCATGATCCAGGGCGGGTCGATGCCGCTGCTCGATGTCGATGGCGCGGCGGTCGTGATCCATGCGCAGGCCGATGACAATAAGAGCGATCCGGCGGGCAATGCCGGCGGGCGCGTCGCCTGCGGCGTGCTGAAGGCCGGCTGACGAAGCTCGGGCCAGTTCAGAGGGCGGGGGCCGCGCTCCCGCCCTCGCCAGAATAGTCGGCCACCGCCTCATAGCGCGCGCCGTCATGCCCGATCCGGCTTTCGAACAGGCTGAAGCCATCGACGCGGAAGGCGGGGCTGGACAGGCCCGCATGGACCGCCAGGAACCCGTCTACTAACCCGCCGCTCCTGCCGAAGCGCGCCAGCGTGACATGCGGCAGATAGGCGCGACCTTCCGGCGCCAGCCCCGTGCGCACGCAGGCCCGGTCGATCTTGCGATGCAGCTGCGCCAGCGGATCGCGCGGCTGGACGCCGGCCCACAGCGTATCGACCACGCCCTTGCGATCGAAGCTGCCCACGCCTTCGATCCGCACGTCGAACGGCGCGAAGCGGATGCCGGCCAGCAGGTCGGCGATGTCGTTGGCGCGATGCCGATCGACCTCGCCGATGAAGCGCAGCGTCAGGTGCAGCTGCGTATCATCCTGCCACCGCGCGCCTTCCACCCCGCCGCTCAGCGACAGCAGCAGGGATCGGATCGCGGCGGGCGGGCGGATGGCGACGAACAGGCGATGCATGGGTCCGATATAGATGAGTCCCGTCAATGTGCCATGGCCGATCCGGTTTGGCTTGAAGTCGCGGGCCGAAGCGCCGATAATGAAGGCACCGGCGAACCATGCCGGCAAAGGAGATGATTTTCATGGCCAACTGGTCCGACCCCCGTTCCGGCGTTGCGGGTTATGGCAACGCCACCACCGCACGCGGCGAGGCGTTCGACGCCGGGCTGCGCCGCTACATGCTTTCCGTCTATAATTATATGGCGAGCGGCGTGCTGCTCACCGGCATCGTCGCGCTGCTGTTCGCGTCGAGCGGCCTCGCCTACCAGATCCTCGCTGGCCCCGGCCTCCTCAAATATATCATCATGTTCGCGCCGCTGGCGTTCGTGATGGTCCTGAGCTTCGGCATCAACCGGCTGTCGACGGTGACCGCGCAGGCGCTCTACTGGGCCTATGCCGCGGTGATGGGCCTGTCGCTCTCGTCGATCTTCCTGGTCTATACCGGCACGTCGATCGCGCAGACCTTCTTCGCGACCGCTGCCGCCTTTGCGGGCCTCAGCCTGTGGGGCTACACGACCAAGAAGGATCTGTCGGGCTTCGGCACCTTCCTGATCATGGGCGTCGTTGGCCTGCTGGTGGCCAGCCTCATCAACCTGTTCCTGCGCTCCAGCGCGATGGATCTGGTGATCAGCTTCCTGGGCGTGCTGCTCTTCGCGGGCCTCACCGCCTATGACACGCAGAAGATCAAGAGCATCTACGCGCATGTCGCGGGCACGGACATGATGGGCAAGTCGGTCGTGATGGGCGCGCTGAACCTCTATCTCGACTTCATCAACATGTTCCTGTTCCTGCTGCGCTTCATGGGCGGCAGCCGCGACTGATCGCGGTCTTCAGGCGAGATAGGCAAGGCCCGGCGGGATCGTCCCGCCGGGCCTTTTGCTATGCCGTGCGCATCGACGGCTTCGCGCGCGGCCGGCGAACGGAGGCCCTCGCGCCTACTCCGGCTTCTGCATCTGCGCGATCAGCCCGTTATCGATCTCCTTCTGCCGCTTGTAGGCGGGTCGATCGCGCAGTCGCGCGACATAGGCTTCGAAGCGGGGGCGGGAGGGGATGGATTTGAAGGTGAGACCCCAGTCGATCTGCGAGCCGACATAGACGTCCGCGGCGGTGAATTGCTCGCCGCAAATCCACTGATCCCCCGCTACGGCCGTTTCCAGCGCGTCGATCGTGTCGTCGAAACTGCCATAGCCCGCCGAGCGCTCGCGTCCTTCCGGCACGATGAAGCCCAGCGCCTTGTTGGTGACTGCGGCCTCCACCGGACCGGCGGCGAAGAAGAGCCAGCGATAATAGGCATGGCGCTGGTCGGGCGGCGGCGCCAGGTTGGCGGCCGGGAAGGCATCGGCCAGATAAGCGCATATCGCCGCGCATTCGGTGACGACCTGGCCGCGATGAACGATGGCGGGAACCTTGCCCATCGGGTTGACGGCGCGATAGTCGGCGGACTTCATGCCCGCCTCGCCATAGTCAAGGATGACGCTTTCATAGACTTCGCCGACCTCCTCCAGCATCCAGCGGGCGATCTGCCCGCGCGACATGGGATTGGTGTAGAAGATGAGGTCGAGGGGCATGGTGGCGGCTCCTTCAGTCATGAGGGCCACAGGATGACGCAATCCAGGGCGCAGCGCCACCCGCCTGCACCCCATCACCCCCGCCAGCGCGATGATGCGACCGCTCTATCAGGCGGAACATGGGCAGCAAGCCCCGACCGCCGGGTGGGGCGAGCGCACAAAAAAAGCCCCGGATTGCTCCGGGGCTTTCTGCTTGGGAAGGGGTAGGGATCAGGCGCTGGCGAGCCGCGCCATCTTGTCGAGCCGGCCCCCCGCGATGCGCATCATCGCCTTCTGCAGCTTCTCGAACGCGCGCACCTCGATCTGGCGAACGCGCTCGCGGCTGACGCCATAGACCTGGGACAATTCTTCCAGGGTCTTGGGCTCCTCGGCCAGGCGCCGCTCGGCCAGGATATGCTTTTCGCGATCATTCAAATCGTCCATCGCCTCGACCAGCATGTCGTGGCGCAGCACCTTTTCCTGTTCGTCGGCCACGCGCTCGTCCTGCAGCGGATCGGTGTCGGCCAGCCAATCCTGCCACTGGCCTTCGCCATCCTCGCGCATCGGCACGTTGAGCGACGTGTCGCCGCCCATCGCCATGCGGCGGTTCATCGAGATGACATCGTCCTCGCTGACGCCCAGATCGGTCGCGATCTTGGTCACGTCCTCGGGACGCAGGTCGCCATCCTCGAACGCCTCGATATTGTTCTTCATCCGACGCAGGTTGAAGAACAGCTTCTTCTGCGCCGCCGTGGTGCCCATCTTGACCAGGCTCCACGACCGCAGGATGAATTCCTGGATCGACGCGCGAATCCACCACATGGCGTAGGTCGCCAGGCGGAAGCCGCGATCGGCCTCGAACTTCTTCACGCCCTGCATCAGGCCGATATTGCCTTCGCTGATCAGTTCGCTGACCGGCAGGCCGTAGCCGCGATAGCCCATCGCGATCTTGGCCACCAGGCGCAGATGCGACGTCACCAGCTGCGCCGCCGCCTCAGGGTCCTGATGCTCCTGATAGCGCTTCGCCAGCATATATTCCTGCTCGGGCGTGAGCAGCGGAAACTTGCGGATCTCAGACAGATAGCGGTTGAGGCTGGCTTCACCGCCCAGCGCCGGAACCGCGGGGACATTGCTCTTGGCCATGTCGTCACCTTTCCCTTTCATGCGCGGCGGGACCCAGAAGAGGCGTCTCAGGCGCCGTCGCAAATATGTTGAAACCTATACGTGGAGCGCGCTTAACAGTTCCTGCATATCGGTAGGCAGTGCGCTATGGAACGTGAGAGGTTTTTCCGTCACCGGATGTATGAACCCCAGCGTTTTGGCGTGCAATGCCTGCCGTTTGAAACTCAGCGTTTCCAGTATTGATTTGAAACCTTTTCTCTCTCTACCGTAAACCGGGTCCCCGATCAAGGGGTGGCCGATATGCGCCATGTGGACGCGGACCTGATGCGTTCGGCCAGTTTCCAACCGGCATTCCATCAGCGCCGCGCCGCGCAGACGCTCCATCGTGCGATAATGGGTGACGGCATGTTTGCCGCGTCCTTCCCGATGAACCGCCATTTTCTTTCGATCGGCGTCGGACCGCCCGATCCAGCTGTCCACCGTGCCCGCTGCCGGCACCGGATGGCCATAGGCGATCGCCGCATAGGCGCGATCGATACTATGATCCTTGAATTGCCGGGCCAGCCCTTCATGAGCTTTGTCGGTCTTTGCAACGACCAGCAGCCCGGATGTATCCTTGTCGATGCGATGAACGATGCCGGGACGCGCCACGCCGCCGATGCCGGACAATTCCCCGGCGCAATGGTGCAGCAGCGCGTTGACCAGCGTGCCGTCCAGATTGCCGGCGGCCGGGTGGACGACCAGGCCCGCGGGCTTGTCTACGACGATCAGGTCCGGATCCTCATGCACGATCGTCAGCGGAATATCCTGCGCCACCGTGTCGAGTGGCGCGGGAGCGGGTAGGGTGATGGCGAATTGCTGGCCCTCGGCGACCTTCATCGATCCGGTCAGCTTGCCGCCGCCCGAAGAGCGGACTTGGCCCTCGCCGATCAGCGCCTTCAGCCGCTCGCGCGACAGGTCGGGCAAAAGGTCCGCAAGCGCGCGATCCAGCCGCAGCCCGTGCTGCGCCTCGCCGATCGTCGCTTCGATGATGGAATCCCCCGGGACCATGGACTAGGGACATAGGAATGAAGGTTGAAATAACAAGTGCTGTGCTGGAACAAATCAGGGCCTTGTGCGTGGCCGAAAGCAATGAAGTCTGCGGCCTGCTGTTGGGCGCGGGGCGGCGGATCGATGCGATCCTGCCCGCCGCCAATGTCGCGTCCGATCCCGCGCGCCATTTCGAACTGGACCCCGCCACGCTGATCGCCGCCCACCGCGCAGCGCGCGCAGGCGGGCCGGCGGTGATCGGCCATTATCATTCCCATCCCTCCGGCGTCGCTGCGCCATCACCCACGGACGCGGCGTGCGCGGCGCCCGATGGCACGCTCTGGCTGATCGTCGCGGGCGACGACATGCGCGCGTGGATCGCGGGCCCCGGCGCTGACGGGGCGGTCCGCTTCACCGAAGCGATGCTCGACGCAAGGTGAAGGAAAGGCGGCGAGCCGGGCTTGCATCGCGGCACCGGGCGGCGCATTAGCCGCATATCCCCCGTTTTGATTGGCGATCCGCATCCGCATGACCAACCCGACCGACAGCATCGAATTTGCCAGCCTTCTCTGCTCGCGCCTGTGCCACGACCTGCTGAGCCCGGTCGGCGCGCTCAATAACGGGCTGGAGCTGATGGCGGACGAGACCGATCCCGCGATGCGCGAGCGCTGCCTGGACTTGCTGGGCGACAGCGCGCGGACCTCGGCCAACAAGCTCAAATTCTTCCGCCTCGCCTTCGGGTCGGCCGGCGGCTTTGGCGAAGCGGTGCCGCCGCACGAAGCGAAGGTCGCGATCGAGGGGATGTTCGCCGGATCTGGCCGAGTCAAGGTCGGCTGGATGGTCGATGAACAGATGCTGGGCAAGCTGGCGGCGAAGATCCTGCTGAACCTCGCGCTGATCGCCGGCGATGCGCTGGTGCGCGGCGGACAACTCGACATCGGCGCGGAAAGCCGGCCGGGCGTGACCGAAATCGTGGTGCGCGCCGAAGGGCCCAAGCTGGTGCTCGATCCCGACCTGCGCGCGGCGCTGGCCGGCACGCTGCCGATCGAGGGTCTGGCCTCGCGCACGGCGGCGGCATGGATGGTGCGCCAGCTGGTGATGGAAGCGGGCGGCCAGATCGTCCTGTCCCCCGCAGGCGAGCCGACCTTGCTGTTCGGCGCGGTGATCCCGGGCTGAGATTATCGATGGATCAAAGTGGCGAGCGAGGCAGAAAGCCGGGATAGCGCAGGATCAGCAATTCCCAAGGGAGGCGAAAGGACAGGGTTCGCGATGCTTCCGACGACCTAGCCTCTACGGCGAAATGCAGGCCCACCTCGTCCCGTCTGATGTCGGCTGTCCACTGGATAAGGTTGCTCATCCATCCATCAGGGCCGGCATATTGCAGATCCCCGACACAATCGCCTTCGGCTGTGAGGCGGATCGCCGGACAGTTCAGGAGAGAGAAGCGGATCGATGCCATGGTGATGCCCCGTAAGGAGAGCCTGGGCCATACATGGTGCATGTGGGATGGCAGAAAACCTGCATCCGTCCGCGCGGGGTGCGACAGCCGCGTCAGATACAGAAAGCCAAGTTCGAGCGACTCATGAAAGGATATCAGCCCATCGGGTCCCACCGCACACTGGGTAAATGTGCCGACGGGAGCGGTTGCGATATCCAATTCCGCTAACGTTGCGGGAGGTGGCAAAGGCGTCGGGGCAACGGCGTTGGTCGACAGACTGGGCGCGTAATAACCGAAACAGGCGATACGCGTGACGGCATCCATGGTAAACTGGATGACCAATTGGGCTCCTGTTTGCCGTCCCCAATGATTTGCGGTTCGCGTCTGCCATTCCTCCAGATGCGCGCCATGCAAGGTGGCGGAAAGGATGACATACAGATCGTCATCCCTCTCCTCGATGTCGAGCGACCAATCGCTGAGTGGTTGGTCGATCCGACCCTCCGGGCTGGTGCTGTGCGCCAGTTCGCCCATTTGCTGGTGCAGCCGCATCGAGATCGGTTGTCTCAATCGCCCGGCGAAGGCGCGATTAAGGATCGAGGCGACCTGTTCGGGCAAATGCACCTCGCCCCCAAATTCCTGGGTTGTGACAAACCCGGATATGTCGCGTTCGGCGCGGCAGCGGACAATTCGCATTCCAAAGGTTCGTGAGATGCGGACATGATCGGCCTGTGGACAGGGATAAATGCCGTCGTCGTCCACCGGATGTTGGATGTGCCCTCGCAATACGAAAGCGCCGTCCCGAGCGACGCCAGCCTGACGGATGTGCCTGCCGCTGCCATTAGGTGGTGAAGCACTCCAAGGGCCGATTCTATTCATGATGCCCCCATAAACTCTATTGCTTGCCGATGAGTTATACTGCTCACCGCAGCAATCACTGAGACGCGAAAAAAAGCCCGACCGCTTGCGCGGCCGGGCCTCTTTTCACAACGCCTGGGAAAGGGGTCAGGCGCTGTAATACATGTCGAATTCGACCGGCGACGGCGCCATTTCCCAGCGATAGACTTCGGGCCACTTGAGCTCGATATAGGCCTCGATCTGGTCCTTGGTGAAGACGTCGCCCTTCAGCAGGAACTCGTAATCGGCTTCCAGGCTGGTCAGCGCTTCCCGCAGAGAACCGCAGACGGTCGGCACCTGGCTCAGTTCCTCGGGCGGCAAGTCGTAGAGGTTCTTGTCCATCGCGGCGCCCGGATGGAGCTTGTTCTCGATGCCGTCCAGGCCCGCCATCAGCAGCGCGGCGTAGCAGAGATAGGGGTTGGCCATCGCGTCGGGGAAGCGGAACTCCACGCGCTTCGCCTTGGCGCCCGCGCCATAGGGGATGCGGCAGGAGGCCGAGCGGTTGCGCGCCGAATAGGCGAGCAGCACCGGCGCCTCAAAGCCGGGCACCAGCCGCTTGTAGCTGTTGGTAGTCGGGTTCGTGAAGGCGTTGAGCGCCTTGGCGTGCTTGATGACGCCGCCGATGAAGTAGAGGCAGGTTTCCGACAGACCCGCATAGCCGTCGCCGGCGAAGAGCGGCTTGCCGCCTTCCCAGATCGACATGTGGGTGTGCATGCCGCTGCCATTGTCCTGCGCGATCGGCTTGGGCATGAAGGTCGCGGTCTTGCCATAGGCCTGCGCGACCATCTGCACGACATATTTGTAGATCTGCATGCGGTCGGCGGTCTGCACCAGCGTGCCGAAGGTCAGGCCCAGTTCGTGCTGCGCAGCGGCGACTTCATGGTGATGCTTGTCGCAGGGCAGGCCCATTTCGAGCATGGTGGTGACCATCTCGGCGCGGATATCGGTGCACGGATCGACCGGCGCGACGGGGAAATAGCCGCCCTTGGCGCGCGGACGGTGGCCGAGATTGCCGCCTTCATATTCCTTGCCGCTGTTGGTCGGCAGTTCGATATCGTCGATCTTGTAGAAGGATTCGCTATAGTCCGAATTGAAGCGGACATCGTCGAACATGAAGAATTCGGCTTCCGGACCGACATAGACGGTGTCGCCGAAGCCAGCCGACTTGACGAAGGCTTCCGCGCGCTTGGCGGTCGAGCGGGGGTCGCGGGCGTAGAGTTCGCCCGTGTCCGGCTCGACGATGTCGCAGAAGAGGATCAGCATCGGCGTGGCGCTGAACGGATCGACATAGGCGGCGTCGAGGTCGGGCTTCAGGATCATGTCCGACTCGTTGATCGCCTTCCAGCCCTCGATCGAGGAGCCGTCAAACATCAGGCCGTCGGTCAGTTCATCCTCGCCCAGCACCGAAGACACCATGGTCAGGTGCTGCCACTTGCCCTTCGGATCGGTGAAGCGAAGATCGACCCATTCGATCTCCTTGTCCTCGATCATCTTCAGGATGTCTTTCGGCGTGTTGGCCATATGAACTTGCCCTTCTTTCAGAAAACCCCCCGAAGGGGTCGTTGATGCCTGGCCGGCCGGCGCCCGCGGGCCCGGCCGCATGATCAGATTGCGTCGCTGTCGCGCTCGCCGGTGCGGATGCGCACCGCGCCTTCGATATTCGAAATGAAGATCTTGCCATCGCCGATGCGGCCGGTCTGCGCGGCGGCGGAGATGGCTTCGACCACCCGGTCGGCGAGCGAATCGTCGACGACGACCTCCAGCTTCACCTTGGGCAGGAAATCCACCACATATTCCGCGCCGCGATAAAGTTCGGTATGGCCCTTCTGCCGGCCAAAGCCCTTCGCTTCCGTGACGGTGATGCCCGAAACGCCGACTTCGTGCAGCGCTTCCTTCACCTCGTCCAGCTTGAACGGCTTGATGATCGCCTCGATCTTCTTCATCGCAAATTAGTCCCAACCCATGACGCTCGCCCGACATGCGGGCGTTGCCCCCATGCCTCTCCTCAAGCGACGATCCTCCTGCCCCCGCAAGGCTGGTGTCCGTCCCTCTTGGCAATCAATTACCGTGCCAAATGGCGAATCGCTAGGACTGCTTTCGGCGATGCAGCAATCTTTGTCCATATTGCCCGGATTCCGGGCAATTTCCTGTCGCGCTGCCCAATAAATGGGCAGTGCGCGCATCAGCTAAAAGGCGGACTGTCGAGGCCAGCCGGGCTCTTGGTGAAAATCTCGCAGTCCGTCTCGGTAATGCCGATGCTATGTTCGAACTGCGCCGACAGGCTGCGATCGCGAGTGACCGCGGTCCAGCCATCGTCCAGCATCCGCACGTCGGGCTTGCCGATGTTGATCATCGGCTCGATGGTGAAGAACATGCCGGGGCGCAGTTCCGGCCCGGTGCCGGGCCGGCCGATATGCACGACCTCCGGACTGTCGTGGAAGACACGGCCGAGGCCATGGCCGCAGAAATCGCGGACCACGCCATAGCGATGCTTTTCGGCATGGCGCTGAATGGCGTGGCCGATGTCACCCAGATGATTGCCCGGCTTCGCCTGCTCGATGCCGAGCATCAGGCATTCATAGGTGATGTCGACCAGCCGCCGCGCCTTGATCGACGCGTCGCCGGCAATATACATGCGGCTGGTATCGCCGTGCCAGCCATCCACCTGCGGCGTCACGTCAATATTGAGGATGTCGCCATCCTTGATCTTCGTGTCGCCGGGAATGCCGTGGCAGATGACATTGTTCAGGCTGATGCAGCAGCTATGGGTATAGCCGCGATAGCCAAGCGTCGCGGGCACGCCGCCGCCCTCCAGCGTCATGCGGCGGACGATGTCGTCCAGCTCGCCCGTGGTCACGCCGGGCACGACATGGGGGACCAGCGCGTCGAGTATCTCGGCCGCGAGCCGCCCCGCCTTGCGCATGCCGGCAAAGCCCGATTCATCATGCAGCTTGATCGCGGTCGATCGGGAAATCGGCGCATCGGCCGTCATCGTCATATATTCGGTCATGGGCTGATTATAGGCGCTTGGACCGCATAATGCGAGGGGGCGGCTAGGCAGGCTGCGCGGCGGCGGCTATGACCGCGCCATGCCTGATCCCACCCGCACCTGGACCGCCGCGCTGATCGTGATCGGCGACGAAATTCTCTCGGGCCGGACACAGGACAGGAATGTCGCGCAGATCGCGACCTGGCTGAATGTGCAGGGCATCCGGCTGCGCGAGGTGCGCGTGGTGGCGGACGACCAGGACGCCATCGTCGAGGCGGTGAACGCCCTGCGCACGCGCAACGACTATCTGTTCACCACCGGCGGCATCGGCCCCACCCATGACGACATCACCGTTGACGCGATTGCGGCGGCGCTGGGCGTGCCGGTGGAGATCCACGAAAGCGCGCGCGCCGTGCTCGCTGCCTATTACGAGTCGCGCGGCGGCCTGACGGAGGCGCGGCTGCGCATGGCGCGGGTGCCCGCCGGCGCGAGCCTGATCGAAAACCGCATGTCGGGCGCGCCGGGCATCCGCCACGGCAATATCTTCATCATGGCGGGCGTCCCGTCGATCACGGCCGGGATGCTGGAAAGCCTCACCGGCGCGCTGGAAGGGGGCAGGCCGCTCCTGTCCGCCACCATCGGCTGCTGGGTCGCCGAAAGCGAAGTGGCCGACCTGCTGGGCGCGACCGAGCGCGCGCATGAAGGCTGCCAGATCGGCAGCTACCCCTTCTTCCGCGAAGGACGCACCGGCGCCAATTTCGTCGTGCGCTCGACCGATCAGGATCGCCTTGACGCCTGTATGGCATCGCTGACCGCGGGACTGGAGCAGGGCGGCTGGCCGGTCCATCCCGGCGGCATCTGAGGCCGCTCAGCGCGGGCGGGGATTGCCGAGCGCGGACAGGACTCCACGCAGCGTCCGCACCTCCAGATGGTTCCAGCCCGGCTTGGTCAGCAGGTTGCGCAGCGTCCGCTTGGTCGCGGGTGCGCGATCGGGCGGAAAGAAATAGCCCGCCCCCTCCAGCAGCGTTTCCAGCTGGCCGATCATCCCTTCCAGTTCGTCCTGCGGCGCGGGTTCGCCCAGGTCGGTGACGGTCGGCTGTTCCAGCGTCGCCTGCTTCGACCATTCATAGGCGCACAGGATCACTGCCTGCGCCAGGTTGAGCGATCCGAATTCGGGGTTGATCGGCACGGTCAGGATCTTGCGGGCGAGCGCCACATCGTCCGTCTCCAGCCCCGACCGTTCGGGTCCAAAGACGAAGGCGCTGCGGCCCGAAGCGCCATGCACCTCGCGCGCGGCCTCTTCGGGCGTCACGACCGGCTTGGTGACGCCGCGCTTGCGCACGGTGGTCGCATAGACATGGGCGCAGTCCGCGACGGCATCGGCCAGCGTCTCGAACACCTGCGCGCCGTCCAGCACGACATCGGCGCCCGCGGCTGCGGGGCCCGCGTCCGGATTGGGCCAGCCGTCGCGCGGGCTCACCAGCCGCATCTCGGTCAACCCGAAATTCAACATGGCCCGCGCCGCCTTCCCGATATTCTCGCCTAGCTGCGGGCGGACCAGGACGATGACGGGGGCGGGCTGTCGTGCGTCCCCGTCCGTCCTGAGTAGGGGCTGAGCTTGCCGAAGACCCGTATCGAAGGATTTGCGCGCCAAAGCGCTGATGGCTGCACAGTCGCCGGCGATCAGCGCCTCCTTCTTGTTCCGCGACCATCCCTTGATCTGCTGCTCGGCTGCGATAGCCTCGTCGCGGGATGCGAACTCCTGGCTCCAGACCAGCTCGACCGGCCGACGAGTTTGCGTATAGCCCTCGATTTCTCCGGCCTCATGCTGCGCCATCCGACGCTCCAGCATGTCTGTCTGGCCAAGATAATAGCTGCCGTCGGAGCAACGCAGCATATAGGCATGGAATGTCATGACATGGTCCTTCGATACGCCATTTCGACTGCGCTCAATGGCTACTCAGGACGAACGGCAGGCGGCATGAGGCTTGCCCCTCATTCCCGCCCGACCTCCTTCACCGTGCCGGCGAATTCCTCGAAGTCGCGGGCGTCGGTGAAGTCCTTGTAGACGCTGGCGAAGCGGATATAGGCGACGCTGTCCAGGCGCTTGAGCCCCTCCATCACCATTTCGCCGATGGCGCGGGCGGGCACTTCGCCGTCGCCGCTGGTTTCGAGCTGGCGCTGGATCCCGGAAATCAGCTTTTCCAGCCGGCTGGGGTCGATCGGCCGCTTGCGGCAGGCGATGCCGACCGATCGCGCCAGCTTGTCTCGGTCGAACGCCTCCTTGCGCCCCTCGCTCTTCACCACCCAGATGTCGCGCAGCTGGATGCGTTCGAAGGTCGTGAAGCGCGCCCCGCAGGCTTCGCACTGCCGGCGGCGGCGGATGGCGGCGCCATCCTCCGTCGGCCGGCTGTCCTTCACCTGGCTGTCCTCATGGGTGCAGAAAGGGCAGCGCAAGCGAGCTTATCCTTCGTAGATGGGGAAGCGGGCGCACAGCGCCGCCACGCGCTCGCGGACATTGGCTTCGACGGCGGCGTCGCCGGCTTCACCCTTGTCGCGCAGCCCCTCCAGCACATCGGCGATCATGTCGCCGATGGCCTCGAACTCGGCCACGCCAAAGCCGCGCGTCGTGCCGGCGGGCGAACCCACGCGGATGCCGCTGGTCTTGGTCGGCGGCAGCGGATCGCCCGGCACGCCATTCTTGTTGCAGGTGATGAAGCTGCGCTCCAGCGCCTCGTCGGCATCCTTGCCCGAAATGCCATAGGGGCGCAGGTCGATCAGCGCGAGATGCGTGTCGGTGCCGCCGGAAATGACGGCCAGGCCGCGCTGCTCCAGCCGGCCCGCCAGCGCCTTGGCATTGGCGACGATCGCGGCGGCATAGGTCTTGAACTCGGGCTCCAGCGCTTCGCCGAAGGCGACCGCCTTGGCGGCGATGACATGCATCAGCGGCCCACCCTGCAGGCCGGGGAAGATCGCCGAATTGATCTTCTTCGCCAGCGCCTCGTCATCGGTCATGATCATGCCGCCGCGCGGCCCGCGCAGCGTCTTGTGCGTGGTGGTGGTCACGACATGGGCGTGGCCGAAGGGGGAGGGGTGCGCGCCGCCCGCGACCAGACCCGCGAAATGCGCCATGTCGACCATGAACAAAGCGCCGACCTTGTCCGCGATCGCGCGGAAGCGGGCGAAGTCGATCTGGCGCGGATAGGCGCTGCCGCCGGCGATGATCAGCTTGGGCTGGCATTCGATCGCCTGCCGCTCGACATCGTCATAGTCGATGAGGTGCGTATCCTCGCGCACGCCATATTGCACGGCGTTGAACCACTTGCCCGACATGCTGGGCTTGGAGCCATGGGTCAGGTGACCGCCGGCGTCGAGGCTGAGCCCCATGATCGTCTCGCCGGGCTTGACCAGCGCCAGCATCACGCCGCCATTGGCCTGCGCGCCCGAATGGGGCTGGACGTTGACGAAGTTGCAGCCGAACAGCTGCTTCGCGCGATCGATGGCGAGTTGCTCGACCACGTCGGACGGCGCGCAGCCCTGATAATAGCGCTTGCCCGGATAGCCTTCGGCATATTTGTTGGTGAAGACCGATCCCTGCGCCTCCAGCACGGCCTTGGACACGATATTTTCCGAGGCGATCAGCTCGATCTGCGTCTGCTCGCGTTTCAGTTCCTGGGCGATGCCGCCGAACACGGCAGGGTCGGCGTCGGCCAGGCTGCGCGTGAAATAGCCGTCCGAACGGATGTCCGACAGAGCGGGCGGGTTCAAGGTGTCGGTGCTCATCTTCGGATCCTTTCAGAGCGCGGGCTGGGACAGTTTGTCGACGCGGCCGGCATGGCGGCCGCCGCCGAAATCAGTGGTGAGGAAAGCGGTGACGCAGGCCTTGGCCATGTCCACCCCGGTCAGGCGCGCGCCCAGGGCTAGGACATTGGCGTCATTATGCTCGCGCGACAGGGCGGCCGACAGCGGCTCGCCGACCAGCGCGCAGCGGCAGGCCGGATTGCGGTTGACCGCGATCGAGATGCCGATGCCCGATCCGCAAAGCGCGATGCCGCGTTCGGCGGCGCCCGATGCGATCGCCGTCGCGAGCTTGTAACCATAATCGGGATAATCGACCCGGTCGGCGTTCGCCGGCCCCAGATCCTCGACTTCATGGCCTTCCCCGCGCAGCCACTGCGCAAGCTCCGCCTTCAGTTCGACGGCGGCATGATCGGAAGCGATGGCGATCTTCATGGGTGAAACGTCCCTTCACCGACAGGTGATTCGTGTCTGCGCGCCTCATAGGAGGAGAGGGCGGCAATTGCCACAGTCCAGCTTGCCGCCTATGGCATGGCCATGGCAGGCACCCTTCTTTCCATCCTGATGCTCGCCGGCGTGCTGCTGACGGGCGGCGGCGTCTATGCGATCTTGCGTACCCGCGACCGCAAGCGCGGCGCGCTGATGATCGTCGCCGGGCTCGTCATGTTCGCCAATGTGGCGATCACGGCGATGCCGGGGCCGGACGCGCCACTGTCGGGGCAGCGCTGACGCGCAGCGCCAGCGACGCCAGCAGGTCCGTCTGCGTGACGAGGCCCAGCAAGTGTTGCGCATCATCCACGACGATGGCGGCGCGATGGGCGCCGCTGCTCAGCGGTCCGATCAGCCGCGCAACCGGCGTATCGGCGTGAACCAGCAGCGGCCGACGCGCGATGTCGCCAGCGCAGACGCCGTCCCGTGTCAGGTCGATCGCACCGATCATTCCTTGCACCCGGCCGCCGCGATCCAGCACCGGCACTGACAGCAGCTCCCGCTCCCGCATCAGCGTGCGCACTTCGGCGACGGAATGCTGCGCCCCGACATGCAGGACATCCTGCGACATGATGTCGGCGCAGCTTGCCGCCCCATGCAGCCGCTCCGCGGCCCGCAGTTCGGCATCCACGATCAGCTGGCGCAGGTCGGCCTTGTCCACGTCCAGCATGTCGCCAAAACCATGCAGTGCATCGGCCACGTCCTGTTCCGATGGCCCGGCGCGCAACAGTGCCGGGGGATCATCCGTTCCGTGACGCTGCGATGTGGTGGGGGCCACATGGGGATAGCTGTGACCCGCAAGGCGATGAAAGAGCATCGCCACGATCAGGAGCAGCAGCGTGTTGATGCCGACCGGAACCAGGGCGAACATATAGCTTGCCGCAACGCTCTTGACGCCCAGCGCAGCCGAGAGCGCCACGGCGCCGCCCGGCGGATGCAGGCAGCGCAGCAGCGACATCACCACAATCGCCGCACCGACCGCCAGCGCCGCCGCAAGCGTGGGATCAGCGATCGCCTTCGCCACGGCGATGCCGATGACGGCCGAAATCACATTGCCGCCCAGCACCGGCCAGGGCTGCGCCAGCGGGCTCGCGGGCACGGCGAAAAGAAGGACGGCCGAAGCCCCCATGGGCGCCACCAGCAGAGGATGGGCCAGGCCATTACCCAGCATCAGGCCGCACAGAAGGCCCGTGATGGCGATGCCGCCGATCGCGCCGCTCGCCGCCTTCAGTCGATCGAACAGGCCGGGGCCTGCGGGACCGGCGGGAACGAAGGCGCTGTAATAGCGGCTCCAAACCAGCCGGCCATGTTTCTGCGGAGCGTCAGGCATGGCGCTCCGCTAAAGGCGTGTGGTGGTGCGGCCAAGCGGTAAAATGCTCGCACCCTGCAAGCCCCGCTATCGCCCCGTCATCGCGCGCGGCGATTCAGACGCCGCTGCCGTCGTGACGCAATCCCGTGACATATTCGCGGCGCACGATGTGCGATCAGCGCCTTTGCCCGAGATGGCTTATTGATGAGCCGGTGGTTTGGCGCCTACGTTGCGGCGGACGATGACCGGCTTCTCACAGCCATTCTCGCTGTGCAGGACGGCCTTGATCTGGTCGGCGGGTGGGAGCGCGCCCATGGGCTGCGCGGCAGGTTCGGCCGCCTGCTTGACCTTTTGCGGCTTGCTGTTCTGGCAGACAGGGTCTGCTTTCTGGGGCGAAGCGGCGGTTGCGGCGGCGAGCAGCAATAAGGATGTAGTGAGCATCGACGATCCCCTGGTTAGTTCATCATACGCGACACTTGGAGCGTCATCCTCGCAGAATCGTGATTGACCCTGGCTGAACATGATCAGCCATGAACGACATGCGGAATGGCTGATGATGAGCGGCGGAACCGTGATCGGACCGGAGCAGGCTCGGTCGGATGGGGCAAAAGCCGTCCGGCCTTTCAGCGACCTGTCATCGCGCGCGCATTGGCGAGGAAGGTGCGGCCGATGCGGATTTCGCCGCCATCGCCAAGCGCGGCGAACCAGACGCCGCTGCCGTCGTGACGCAAGCGCGCGATATGATCGCGGCGCACGATGTGCGACCGGTGCAGGCGCACGAACTGCTGCGGGTCGAGCCGCTCCTCCAGCGAGCTGATCGTCTGGTGCAGCAAATAGCTGTGCTGCCCGACATGCAGCCGCATATAGTCCCGCTCCGCTTCGATCCGGTCGATCTGGTCGGCGGCGATGCGGATCAGTTCCGACCGGTGCGGCACCCAGAATTCCTCGGCCCATTCGGGCGATGGCGAGTGGGACGTGGCCGCGCTGTCGGGCAGGCGGTTGCGCAGCGCCGCTTCCACCCGGTCGATGGCGCGGGCGAGGCGATCATGCGCGACGGGCTTCAGCATATAGTCGACCGCCGCCAGATCGAACGCCTCGACCGCGAACCCCTCGAACGCCGTCACGAAGATCACGGCGGGGCGCATGCCCAGGCGTCCCACCGCGCGGGCGACGCCGATGCCGTCGAGCAGCGGCATGGCGATGTCGAGCATCACGAGATCGGGCTTCAGCCCCTCGATCAGGCGCAGCGCCGCTTCGCCGTCGCTGGCGGTGCCGACCAGCGCGATCCGCGGCTCCCGCGCGCACAGCATCTGCAGCCGCTCAATCGCGAGCGGCTCGTCATCGACGATCATCGTGCGGATGGACATGGCGGTATCAGCAACCCCGGCGGATGATGGGAAGGGTCAGCAGCACGGCAAAGCCGCCCGCATCGCGCGGACCATAGACGATCCGCCCGCGATCGCCAAAGCGCGCCGTCAGCCGATCGCGGACATTGGCAAGGCCGATGCCGCTGCCGCCGTCGCCCTGGCCCGGAGGGTTGGGCCCATCATCGGTCACGTTGATATGCATCAGGTCGCCATCCTCGCGCGCGGTGATGCGGATCTCGACCGGCTGCGCTGTCCGCGACACGCCATATTTGATCGCATTTTCGACCACCGGCTGCAGGATGAGCCCCGGCACGCAGGCGTTCAGCAGGGCGGGCGGAATGTCGATCGCCGTTTTCAGCCGGTCGGGAAAGCGCACCGCTTCGATGTCGAGATAGAGTTTCTGGAGATGCACCTCCTCGGCCAGCGGCACATCGTCGAGCGGATCGCCGGTCAGGCTGGTGCGATAGAAATTGCTGAGCGACATGATCATCTGCTCCGCCTCGTCCCGCCGGTCCTTCATCACCAGCGATGAGAGCGAATTGAGCGTGTTGAACAGGAAATGCGGGTTCACCTGATAGCGCAGCGATCGCAATTCGGCCTGCTGCGCCGCCTGCTCCAGCCGCGCTGCGCGGCGCTCGACCCGACGCGCTTCGCTGGCATAGGAAAGGGCGAGATACAGCCCCGCCCAGGCGGACAGGAAGAAGAAGCGGCTGATCGCATCCTCGACGATGCTGATCAGCGCATAATGCTCCTCCGCCGCCTTCTTCTGCATTTCGGCATCGGCGAACATCGTGGGATCATAGACGTTGAACATATAATAGTTGGTCGCCGCCATCGCGAGCGCGAAGGGCGCAGCAAGCGAGAAGGCGGCCACCACGCGCAGCGCCAGCGGCCGCTGGTCGAACCGTCGCAGCACCAGATAGAGTATCCAGGTGATGATGATCCCGATCACCGCCACCACCATGCGGCGCGCGGCCATCTCCATCTGGGAATCGAATCCCACGACGGCGGCGCGCAAGCTGACCAGCACGGTATAGAAAAGCCAGAAACCCAATATGGAATAGAGCGCGATAGCGGGCGAAACGCCGCGATCGCCATCGTCGGGGAACAGTGTCATGCAACGGGTCTACGCCGATCCGGCGCGCTTGTCGCCCTGTGCCCCTTGTAGCTGGTCGAACGGCGATGCTTGTTGGTCGAACGATCAACAGCGGAACCGCGCTCGGGACCGCATCGTTTATCGCCTTGAAAACGCGCCGCGCAGGCGCGTGGAAGGAGAGTGACATGAGCGACAAGTGCGACATTCGCCCCAACAGCCGCGAGGAAGCCGGAGACGAACGCGAAACCGATCATCAGGATCATGTGGTCAGCATCGACGAGAAGCTGGAGGAGGGCCTCAAGGACTCGATGGACGCTTCCGATCCGCCATCGACCGCGCGGTCCGGCGACAATGGCGATCCGGTCCCTTCGTCGGGCTATCGCGAAGAGGATTGACGGCGGTCGCGGCCGATGATGCTATGCTCGACAAAGCGGATGGCATCATCGGCCACGACATATTTTTTGAGAGGAGCGACAATTTCATGCCGACGTCCTGTACCCCCGCTGTCGAGCGGATTGCCCGGGTTCTGGCTGGGCGGCATCTCAGCCTGAACGGCGAAGGGCAGGATCCTCACGCGTCGAGCGCCGTGGACGCGGCATGGCGCGACCATGTGGAGGATGCCTATGCCATTCTCCACACGCTGCGCGAGCCCGATGCGCAGATGGCGGAAGCGGGAGACGTGGCGGTATGGCGCAACATGATCGGCGCCGTGCTGGCGTCGCGACCAGCCGCGTAAGGCATTTTCTAACCTCTGTCGGGCAAGGACCTGCGGACCGGAGATCCGCTTCATGTCCCATGCCCATTACAGCATCGTCTTCCGCCATGATTTGCGCCTGATGGATGTCGCGTGGCATCGTCATTTCGCGGCCGAGGATGTCGGCCCTTACGCGCAAGCCTGCAAGGCCGAGTTCACTCGCCAGGGATTTCATCCGGGCTATCTGTTGCGCATGGACATGAGCCAGAGCGCGGTACAGCCGCAGGACGCGATCGCCATGTTCCGCACCCATTTTGAGGGTTTTCCCCGCGCGCGCCGCATCGCCGTCGTTACCGCCAGCGCGATCGCACGGCTGCAGGTGAAGCGGGAGATGACGCAGTCCTATCTGCAGATCTTCGATCGTGCGGACACCGCCTTCGCCTGGCTGACGCAGGACGCGCCGATCCTTGCCTGATTGCGCGATCTGACGCGCTGTAATCCTTCTGTCGCAAAGTTCGGATTTTCATGTTGCGCTGCACAACCAAATCTGATCCCTTGTGAACGACGACAGAATGGGCGCTTAAGCCTTCGGTAACCATGGCGGGCGCATTCTCTGTCGTACGACTTGAAGTCGGAGGGCATGAGCATGGGCACGAGTGCAAGACCAGCGGACGGCGCCATCACCTTGGCGGAACTGCGCGAATTCGCGAGCTTCCCGTCCGCGACGCAACGCTATATTCGCAGATCGCTCGACATCGGGCTGCATCGCCGCGACGCGATGAAGCTGTGGTCGCGCGACATGGTGGAAGAAGCGTCGATCCGGGCGCAGGCCCGCATCTACGGGCGGCTGGACGAGATCAAGACGCGCGTGCCGGACGATAGCGGGCTGGAGCAGGTGGAGCCCTTCATGGCGCCGCTGGTGACCCTGTCGGCCTTCGACCTGGGGCAGGACCGGCTCGGCAGCTTTTCGGCCTATCGCTTCCTCTATGAACGGCTGCTGGGCGCCGGATCGCGCCCCTGGCTGCCCGGCGCCTTCTGCGCGGCGGCGAGCCTGCCGCATCTTCACCCCGAAAAGCGCCGCGCGCTGCTCCAGTCGATCAGCGAAGCCGCCGCGACCGCCGCGGGCTGGTCCAATCGCGAGCCGACCTTCTACCCCGAATGGGTGGAAAAGGTGGACATGAGCAAGGCCAACTGACCCGCAGGCCGGCGCTCCCGGGGGGGAGGGCCGGTCAGCAAAAAGGGCGCGGCGGTCATCGGCCATCGCGCCCTTTTTCCTGAATCGGCTTCGCAGTCAGCGGATCGGCGAATCCGGCGACAGGCGCATGTCGAGATAATTGTCGACCGACTTCATCAACTGATCGAGTTCATGCTCGAAAAAGTGATTCGCGCCGCGAATCTCGTCATGATGGATGGTGATGCCCTTTTGCGTGCGCAGCTTGTCGACCAGCTTCTGCACCGCGCTGGCCGTCACCACTTCGTCCGACGTCCCCTGAACGATGATGCCGCTCGAAGGGCAGGGGGCGAGGAACGAGAAGTCATACATGTTCGCCGGCGGCGCGACCGAAATGAAGCCGCGGATTTCCGGCCGGCGCATCAGCAGCTGCATGCCGATCCACGCGCCGAAGGAAAAGCCCGCGATCCAGGTCGTCTGTGCTTCGGGATGGAAGCTCTGCACCCAGTCGAGCGCGGCCGCCGCGTCGGACAGTTCGCCAATGCCGTTGTCGAACGTGCCCTGGCTGCGGCCGACGCCGCGGAAGTTGAAGCGCAGCGTGGCGAAGCCCCGCTTCACGAACGTCTTGTAGAGCGCCTGGGTGATGCGGTCGTTCATCGTGCCGCCGCCCTGCGGATGGGGGTGCAGGATCATCGCGACCGGGGCGCGCGGGCGCGGCGGCGGGCTAAAGCGGCCTTCGAGGCGGCCTTCGGGTCCGGGGAAAATGACGTCGGGCATGGCACCTGTTATCGTTCTGGGCCGCCCATTCCTCACAGGGATCCGGGCAGCTGGGGATAGGGTCGGCGCGCGCCAAGCTTTGCTGGCGCGGCGCGGCAGACCGCCTATATAGAAGGCGCCGCCATTTCCGCAATCAATGAGTAACGCCCGCTTGGCCGCCGACCGCCTTTATCTCGATCATGCCGCGACCACCCCGATGCTGCCGCAGGCGCGCGCCGCCATGGTCGCCGCGCTGGATAGCTGGGCCAATCCCTCCAGCCCCCATGCCGATGGTCGCGCCGCCCGCGCGGCGCTGGAGGATGCGCGCGGGCGCATCGCCGATGCGCTTGGCTGGAGCGGCCCCATCCTTTTCACATCGGGCGCCAGCGAGGCGATCGCCATCGCGCTGACTCGCGCCAAGACGGGGCGGATCGTCACGTCACCGGTGGAGCATGACGCCGTGCTGCGCGTGACGGAGGGAGCGGAGCGGCTGAAGGTGGATGCCAACGGCCTCATCCTCCACGGCCGTCCCGGCGAATGCGGCGACCCTGCTTCTTCCTCCCCGCAGCAGGAACAGGGCGATGCCAGCCCGCGCCGGCCTGATGGCGCGCGGTCATTGATGGCCATCCAGCATGTCAACAATGAATCGGGCGTGATCCAGCCGCTCGACCGGGTCGATCGCGAAGGCGCGATCCTGTTCGCCGATTGCGCCCAGAGCGCGGGCAAGCTGCCCCTGCCGGACGCGGACATGATCGCGATCAGCGCGCACAAGTTCGGCGGCCCGCCGGGCGTCGGCGCGCTGCTGATCCGGGACCTCGGCCTGATCGCGCCCAGCGGCGGACAGGAACAGGGCTATCGCGCCGGCACCGAAAATCTGCCCGCCATCCTCGCCATGGCGGCCGCGCTGGAAACGCGGAACGACTGGTTGCAGCAGGCCGCCACGCTGCGCGCGTATCTCGACGCGGGGATCGAGGCGGCGGGCGGCGCGATTGTCGCGCGCGACGCGCCGCGCATCCCCACGATCGCGAGCTATCGCATGCCGGGCGTTCCCGCCCGCGCCCAGTTGATCCAGTTCGACCTCCAGGGCATATCGGTATCGGCGGGCAGCGCCTGTTCCTCGGGCTCGCTCAAGACCAGCCATGTGCTGGGCGCGATGGGCTGGGACAAGGCGGCCGCTGCCGAAGTGGTGCGCGTCAGCTTCGGTCCGGGCACAGGCATGGCGGATGTGGAGCGTTTCCTGAAGGCCTGGACGGACATGGCGGGGCGGGCGCGGCGATGATCTATCTCGACTATCAGGCGACGACGCCGCTCGCGCCCGAAGTCTTCGATGCGATGGCGCCGCTGCTGCGCGACCAGTTCGCCAATCCACACAGCGCGCATCGCGCCGGCCGCGCCGCCGCCGCGCAGGTTGAGGTCGCGCGTGAGGAGATCGCCCGGCTGCTGCCATCCGGCGGCAGGCTGGTCTTCACGTCCGGTGCGACCGAAGCGCTCAATATCGCGATCCAGGGCGCGCCGGCGGGCGACATCGTCACCATCGCGACCGAACATGCCGCCGTGCTCGATACGGTTGAGGCGATGCGGCGGCAGGGCCGGCGCGTCACGATCCTGCCGGTCGACCCGGACGGTATCGTTGATCTGGACGCGGCTCGCGCCGCGATCCGGCCGGGCGTCGCGCTGGTTGCGACGATGCTGGTCAATAACGAGATCGGCGTGATCCAGCCCGTAGCGATGCTGGCCGATCTGGCGCATCAGGCCGGCGCGCTCTTCCTGTGCGACGCCGTGCAGGGCTATGGCCGGGTCGCCATTCCCGATGCGTGCGACATGGTCGCGATCAGCGCGCACAAGATCCACGGACCCAAGGGCATAGGCGCGCTGTGGCTGCGCGAGAGCGTCCGGCCCGCGCCGCTGCTGCATGGCGGCGGGCAGGAAGGGGGCGTTCGGTCCGGAACCCTGTCGCCTGCCCTGTGCGCCGGCTTCGGCGTCGCCGCGCGGCTGATGCGCGACCGGGCGGAGGCGGACCGCATCCATATCGAAAGCCTGGCTGCGCTTGCCCAAACCCTCTTTTCAGGCTGGGCGCTGAACGGCAGCGCCACGGCGCGCTATCCCGGCAATCTCAACCTGCGGCGCGAGGGCATCGATGGCGCGCAGCTGTTGTCTTATTGCCGCAATATCGCTTTTTCGCTCGGCAGCGCTTGCGCAAGCGGGTCCGGGCGGCCTAGCCATGTGCTGCGCGCGCTGGGGCTGACGGAGCGTCAGGCGCGGGGATCGGTGCGGATCGGCTTTGGCCGCTACACGACGCCGGACGAACTGGAGAGGGCTGCAAAGGCGTTGAATGAGGCGGCAGCCGCACAAGCGGCGCTGCGATAAGGGAGCGTCACGTCCATGACCAGGGTCACCTTCATCAGCGCTGACGGAGAGCGGCGGCAGGAGGTCGACGCCCCGGCGGGATCGGTATTGCTGGATGTCGCGCAAGGCGCGGGCCAGCCGCTCGAAGGAACCTGCGAAGGGCAGATGGCCTGCTCCACCTGTCATGTCATCGTCGATGCCGGGGACTTCGCCAAACTGCCGCGCGCGAGCGAGGATGAAGAGGATATGCTGGACTTGGCGGCGGCCGCCACTCGCACCAGCCGCCTGTCCTGCCAGATCGTGCTCGACGCGGGGATGGACAGCCTGACCGTCCGCATCCCAGACGAATTCAACAATATGCAGGGAATGTGATGCCGATCATGAAGATGCCGACCGCCCTTGCCGCGCTGGCGCTGCTTGCCGCCCCCTCGCTTGCCGCCGATCGGCAGACGACGCCGGCGAAGGATGCGGCGCCGACGGGCAATCTCGACACGCTGATGCCGGCCGCGCCCCGCTATCTGGTGCCGCAATCGGCGCTGGAGCAGGTGCGCAATCCCAAGGAGATAGAGGAAGAGACCGGCGGGCGGCTGGGCGTTGCGGTGGTCGATCGGCGCGGCGCGTTGCTGCTGGGTTTCAACCGGGACGAGCGGTTCGCCATGTGCTCGACCTTCAAGGCGCCGCTGGCGGCCGCCGTGCTGACGGGCGCGGATGGCGGCAAGTTCGGCCTCGAAGGCACCATCCCCTTCGGCAAGGACGACGTGCTCGACTATGCGCCGGTGGTGAAGAAGAATCTGAAGCGCGGCCGCATGACCATGGAGGAACTGGCGCGCGCGGCGGTCGAGGTCAGCGACAACAGCGCCGCCAACCTGCTGCTGCCCATGCTGGGCGGCCCGGAAGGGCTGACCGCCTTCATCCGTGTTCATGGCGACGCGGTGACGCGGCTCGACCGCAACGAACCTGCGCTCAACGAGAATGCGGAAGGCGATCCGCGCGACACGACCACGCCCGCCGCCCTGGCCGGGCTGATGGCGCGGCTCTTCTTCCAGGACCTGAAGCCTGACAGCGCCGATCGCCTGCGCGCCTGGTTCAACGCCAGCAGCACCGGCGACAAGCGGATCAAGGCGGGCTTGCCCGAGGGCTGGACGTCGGGCAGCAAGACGGGCAGCTGCGGCAATGCCTATAATGACGTCGCGCTGGTCAAATCCCCCAAGGGCGAGGAATATATCCTCGCCATCTATCTCGACCGCCCGACCGTCGACGCCAAGAAGGCCGAAGCCGCGATCGCCCAAACCGCGCGCGCCGCCCTCAGCTTCGTCGGCCAGGCGCAGAAGAGCGGCTTGGAATAGGGGCGGACCGCGCTCCCTGAGGTAATGGGAAAGCAGCCATCGGGGCGAGTTTGGCGCGTCTTGGGATGACGAAGGGACGCCCAACCTTTGTCATGCCGTGACCTGAAAGATGGTCGCCGGTCAGGCGGGAGCGCCCAGCATCGATCGGAGGACAAGCGCCGCCCGCTGCCTTTTATCTCACAGCGTCGCTTCGATCTCGCGTGCGGCGAGGTCCGGGTTTTCAGCGAGGCTGATGGGGCGGCCGACGACTAGGATGGAGGCGCCATTGTCGAGCGCCTGGCGCGGGGTGACCGCGCGCTTCTGGTCGCCGAGTGCGCCGCCGGCGGGGCGCACGCCGGGCACGACGAAGAAGCCGTCGGCCCAGGCCTTCCTGGCCATCGCCACTTCCTCGCCCGAACAGACGATGCCGTCGAGACCCGCGCTCTGCGCCAGATCGGCGAGGCGGCGGACCTGATCGTGCGCCTTGCCGCCGACGCCGATGTCGAGCAGGTCGCCATCGTCCAGGCTGGTGAGCACGGTGACCGCCACGACCTTAGTGTTGACGCCGGCCGCGGCCTTGGCATCCTCCAGCATCGCGCGACCGCCCGCGGCATGCACGGTCAGGATCGCAGGCTCCAGCAGGTGCAGCGCCTGCACCGCCTTGGCGACGGTGTTGGGAATATCGTGGAGCTTCAGGTCGAGGAAGATCGGCAAGCCGAACTTCATCATCTCATGCACGCCATGATGCCCGTTGGCGCAGAAAAATTCGAGCCCCAGCTTCAGCCCGCCGACATGGTGCCGCACCTGCCCGGCAAGATGCTGCGCCTTGGCCAGGTCTGGCGTGTCGATGGCGACATAGAGAGGGCTTTTCATGCAGGGCCTGTGGGGTTGGAGGTGGAAGGCAGCGGATCGGCGGCGGGAAGCGGTGCGGCGTCGGACGCGAGCGGCGCGGCGCTGATGGCGGGCGCGGCGGAAGCCAGTGCCGTGGGCGTCGGCGCGGCGGTGGCCGCGACCAGCGCGCGTTCGGTATTGTCCAGCCGCCGCTTGAGCCGCCAGCGGGTCGCCCGCGCCATCACCCAGAAGGGCAGCGCGCCCAGCAGGAAAGCACCGATCAGCAGCACCGGCAGCTTGGTCTCCATGACCAGATCGCCCCACAGCCGGACCGTCACCGGGACATAGTTCGCCATGCAGAAGAAGGCGAGCGCCACGGCGATGACGACCCAGAAGGCGGTCCGCAGAAATTGCATTGTTTATCAATCCTCGCTGCCCGTTTGCGGCAGCTTAGGCGATCCCGCCGGATTTCGGAAGCGCCTGATCGCTTTTGTCGATGGCGATGGTCATGGCGAGGCGCGCCGTCTCGCCGGGCTGCAGCACGGCCATGCCGCCGCGATTGATCGCGTCGGGCATGTGGCTCACAGGCTCCAGGCAGAAATGGTCGCTACCGGGCGGTCGATAGACGTGCAGCCAGTCCGCGCCCGTGGCGGTGAGCGTCAGCCGCAGCCCATCGCTGCGCTCGACGATGGCGCTTCCATGCCAGCCGCCATAGACATTGTCGATCAGGCTCGTTCCCTGGACCGGGGCGGGGGACGACCAATCGCCCAGCGCATCGGCGGGCGCTTCGCGCTGCGGCAGCATGTCCGGCGTCGAAAGCCAGAGGCTGCGTGCGGCAAAGCAGAGGCGCGTGCCGGCGTCGGCCACGAAATAGGGATGGAAGCCCAGGCCCGCCGGCATCGGACGATCGCCGACATTCGACAGCGACAGCGAAACCGACAGCTGCGCGGGACGAAGCACGACCTGCTGCTCGGCATGGTAGGGCCAGGGCCAGCCGGTGTCGCCGGGATGGTCATGGACCAGCAGGACATGGTCCGCACCTGTCGCTTTCGCCGTCCAGCTCGCCTGCCAGCCAAAGCCGTGGATGCTGTGCGGATGATCGCCGAAATTGCGCGGCAGTTGATGGTCCGCGCCGTCGAAGGCGAAGCGCCCCTGCGCGATCCGGTTGGCATAGGGGACCAGCGGAAAGCTGGCCATGGCGAGCGGGTCGTCCGCCCCGTCGGGCGCGCGCCGGAGCAGGTCGACGCCATCCAGCATCAGGGCGGTCACCGATCCGCCGATCGCGGGCGAGAGCGCCGCTTCCAGCGCCCCCGCCCGCAGAATGATCGGGTCCTGGCTCAGCCGACCATGTCCTCAAGCTCGCGGCCCTTGGTTTCGTTGACCATGCCGCGCACGAAGAAGAAGGAGATGGCGGCGAACAGGGCGTAGCCCACATAGGCGGTGGCAAGGCCCGGCCAGACCACCAGCGAGGGGAAGCTGACCGACACCAGCGCATTGGCGATCCACTGGGCGAAGCCGGCGACCGCCAGGCCGGAGCCGCGGATCTGGTTCGGGAACATTTCGCCCAGCATGACCCACATGATCGGGCCCCAGCTCATGTTGAAGAAGATCACATAGAGGTTCGCCGCGACCAGGGCGATGATGCCGTTATTGCCGGGCAGCGACACCGCCCCGTCCGCGCCCGTGACGGCGGTGGAGAAGGCATAGGCGACCGTCGCCAGGGTGACGGCCATGCCGGCCGATCCGATCAGCAGCAGCGGCTTGCGCCCGATCCGATCGACCATCGCGATGGTGGCAAGGCATGCGCCGATCGACAGCACGCCCGAAAGGATGTTGGTCTGCAGTGCATAATCCTCGGAAAAGCCGACCGCTTCCCACAAGGTCGCCCCATAATAGAAGACGACGTTGATGCCGACCAACTGCTGGAACACGGCAAGGCCGATGCCGGTCCACACGATCGGGCGAATGCGGCCGCTGGCCTTGTCGACCAGATCGCTCAGCTGCGGGCGATGATGATCGGCCGCCAGGCTGGCGCGGATGTCGGCCACCTTGCGCGTGGCTTCGGCGCTGCCGAACAGCTTGGTCAGGACGGCATGGGCGCGATCGTCCTGCCCGCGCGCGACCAGATAGCGAGGGCTTTCGGGAATGACGAGGAGGGCGAGGAAGTAGATGGCGGCGGGAATGGCCTGAAGCCAGAACATCCAGCGCCAGGCGGGAAAGCCCATCCACAAATCCGCGGTCGAACCGCCGGCATAGCGGGCGAGCACGAAATTGGCGACGAAGGCGCCGGTGAGGCCGGAGATGATCATCACCTGCTGCACCGAGGAGAGCCGGCCGCGCACGGCGGCGGGCGTGACTTCGGAGATATAGACCGGCGAAATGACGCTGGCTGCGCCCACGCCCAGGCCGCCGACGATGCGGGCGATGATGAAGATGGCGGACGAGCCCGCCGCACCGGCGAGCAGCGCGCTTACCAGGAAGAGGATGGCCGACAGCATCATCACGCCGCGACGACCGATGATGTCCGCCATGCGACCCGCGCCGAACGCGCCGATGGACGAGCCCACCAGGATCGCGCCCACATTGACGCCGATGCCGAGGCTTCCCAGGTCAAAGGCGCTTTCCAGCCCCTTCTGCGTGCCGTTGATGACGCCGCTGTCATAGCCGAACATGAAACCGCCGATCGTCGCCACCGCGACGATCGCGGCGATGAAGGCCATGTTGACCTTCGCGGCATTCCCCTCATTCATCATCCTGTCCTTCCCGCTCTTCTATATTGTCGCGACATGCCCCGGCAGCCCGGCCACGCCGGGATCGAAGGCGAAGAGATCGCCCGCCAGAGGCTGTTTTGTCAACGCTGTCATGTCCAGCCCCTTGCGCGCCGTCGTCGCATAGGCGGTGCGCAGATCCTCGCCGCCAAAGGCGATCTTGGTGACGTTCGCCACCGGGAAGCGGATTTCCCGCATCAGCTTGCCGGCCGGGTCGTAGCGCCGCACCGCCCAGCCGCCGAACAGGCCGGTCCACAGGCAGCCTTCGGCATCGACGGTCGGGCCGTCGGGATAGCCGGCATCCTCCTCGATCCGGGCGAACAGCGTCGTGTTGCCGACGCTGCCGTCGGACGCCACGTCGGTGCGCCAGATGCGCTTGCCCAGCGTATCGGTGTGATAGAGGATGCTGCCATCGGGCGAGAAGGCGGGGCCGTTGGTGATCGATACCGCCGGCAGGCCGGTTTCGACGCAGCGGCCATGATGGCAACGGTAGAAATAGCCGCTCGCCTGCGCCTCTGCATCATCCATGGTGCCGAACCACAGCGCGCCGTCGGGCGCGACGCAGGCGTCATTCTGGCGGTTGCCGGGCAGATGGCCTTCGGGCGTATGGAGCGAGCGGAAACTGCCGTCCGCCGGGTCGAAACGATGAACGCCCGATTGCAGCCCGACGGCGAACAGACCATCAGCCGTGGGCAGGATCCAGCCGACCTGGCCCGGCGCGGCCCAACTGCGGCCGACATCGAGGGCGGGATCGTAGCGGTGCACGCGATGCGCCTTGATGTCCACGAACCACAAGGCGGCGTCGCGCGCCACCCAGACCGGCCCTTCGCCCAGCGTCGCGCCGACCGACAGGATGCTGCGCGGATCGGCCGTGATCATGTCAACGCCAGCCGGCATCGATGAAATAGTCATGGCCGGTGCAATAGCGCGCGTCGTCCGAAGCGAGGAACATGGCGAGCGCCGCGACATCGACGGGAAGGATGCGGCCGTCCAGGCACTGGGCCGCGACGATCTCCGCCTCGCCTTCGGGTGTGTACCATTTTTCCTGGCGCGGCGTCTTCACATTGCCCGGAATGATGGTGTTGACGCGGATATTGTCGCGGCCAAGGTCGCGCGCCAGGCTGCGCGTCAGACCTTCGATCGCCGCCTTGGCGGTCTGGTAGAGCGTCAGTTCCGGCAGGGCCAGGTGCCAGCTGATCGATCCGAAATTCAGGATCACGCCGCCGCCTGCGCGCTTCATCGCCGGCACCGCCGCCTGAGACGCGAAGAAGAGGTGGCGCAGATTGACCGCCATGCGATCATCCCAATAAGCGGGCGTCACGTCCTCTATGCCATGGCGGTCGTCATTGGCGGCATTGTTGATGAGGATGTCGATGCCGCCCAGCTGCTGGTCGACGGTGGCGATCATCGCCTGCACCGCATCGATGTCGCGCAGGTCGACCGGATGGAACAGCGGCGTGAAGGCCGCGTCCGACAGGCGCGCGACCAGTGCCTCGCTTTCGGGCACGGCGATGTCGCAGAAGGCGACATGCGCGCCCTGTCCAACGAAGGCCTCCACCAGCCCTTCGCCGATGCCGCTGCCGCCGCCGGAAATGAAGACCCGCTTGCCCGAGAGGCTGGGGTAGATGGCGCGGGTCATGCAGTTTCTTTCTGTTGCGTGGTCAGCAGGCCGCGAGCGGCAAGGTTGTTCATCAGGGCGGAGAGGCCGAAATCCCACGGCGCCGCGTCCTTCGACGTGACGACCTGGTTGACCAGCTTGCCCAGGCGCGGGGTGGCGATGGCGACCCGGTCGCCGACCTTGTGCGTGAAGCCGCGGCCGGGCTCGTCGCGATCCTGCACGGGCGCGAAGAGCGTGCCCAGGAACAGGGCGAAGCCGTCCGGATACTGATGTTCGGACAATGTCTGCCGCACCAGTTCCAGCGGATCGCGGCTGATCTGGTTCATGCTGCTGACGCCGTCGAGGCGATAGCCCTCCGGCCCGTCGATGGTGAGTTCCACCTCGGCATTGCGCACGTCGTCGATGGTGAAGCCATCGTCGAACAGGCGGATGAGGGGGCCGAGCGAACAGGAGGCGTTATTGTCCTTCGCCTTGCCCAGAAGCAGGGCGGAACGCCCTTCGAAATCGCGGAGATTGACGTCGTTGCCGAGCGTCGCGCCGATAGCGCTCCCTGAGGCATCGACGATCAGCACGATTTCAGGCTCGGGGTTGTTCCAGGTGGAATCGGAGCGGATGCCGATCTGCGCGCCCGCGCCCAAGGTCGAGAGGACCGGCGCCTTGGTGAACACCTCCGCATCGGGGCCGATCGCGACTTCCAGATATTGCGACCAGAGGCCATCCTCGATCAGCGCGGCCTTGAGCGCGGCGGCCTCCGGCGTGCCGGGAACCACGGCGCGGATCGAGCCGCCCACGCGTTCTTCCAGGCGTGAGCGGATGTCGGCCGCGGCGCTCGCATCGCCCCGAGCGCGCTCCTCGATCACGCGTTCCAGCGCCGACAAGGCGAAGGTGACGCCGCACGCCTTGACGCATTGTAGGTCGACGGGGCTGAGCAGAGGAAGCGCGAGCGTCTCCAGCGGGCCGAGCGCTTCGCCCGCATCGGGCGACAGAGGCAGCTGTTCGACCAGTTGCGCTACGGTCGGCGCGACCCGGCTCATGTCATAGGCGGTGCCCGCAACCACGAGGATCGGGCTGGGCCCCTCGGCTGTCTGGACGCGGCCCAGAAACAGGCCGTCGCGCCAGTCGCCCGGCAGACAGTCGAGCAAGGCAATATCCCCCGGCATCATCAACTCTCCCTGAACGGATGCTTTAGATTGATAGCGCTACCAACATGGAAGCGGGCATCAAGTCAAGGGGTGTTGCGCGAAACGGGGGTGAGGCGCTGCGGACGTTGTGCCTGCGATGGCATCGGCTCAGCAGCGCTGGTCTTCGTGGGTGCTCGCGCGATCCGGGATCGACCATGGCAGACGAGTTACGCCTATCGCGAGCAGTCAGGCAAGAAAGGGGCGGCATGGCCTTCGTTCCATGCCGCCCCAATATGCGACCCGTTGCGGGTTCTTTTCCGCCCTTCGTGACAGGCGGGAATCAGCGGGTAGCCGTTATGCGCCGGCGCTGAGATAGGTGATGAGTTCAGGCTTGCTGATCATGCTGCTCTTGTCCGCGTCGGCGGTCGAGAAGGCGCCGTTCGCCCAGGCCGTGACCTGATCGGCCGGCAGCTGCTGGCCGGTCGCCTTCATCTCCTGGCTCTTGAGCGCGACCATCCAGCGGGAAAATTCCGACTGATCGAGCTGGCCGTCGCTATTGGCGTCATAGGCGGGAAATTCGCTGTCGACGATGCTCGCGACCGAGGCGGCGGGGGCCGGCTGCGCCGGAGTCGCGCTCTGCGGCTGAGCCGGCGCGGCGGGCTGTGCCGTCTGCGGCGTGGCGGGCGACATGGCCGGGTCGGCGCCCATCGTCTGCTGCGCCATGGCGGGCGCCGTGAGCGCCAGTGCCGTCGTGAACAAAATTGCGCGGATCATGTCGATCTCCTGTCATGCGACCGTTGCCGGAGACTGCGGCGGCAAGGCCCGTCTCCTCAATTCATGCGGCTATAATAGACGAAAGGGGGCTGTTGTTCCTGAACATCCATTCAGAGAGCGTCATTCGTCCAGTAAAACTACTCCGTTCGGCCCTTTCGTCCTGTGGCGCTCAGGAACAGGCGAGGAAAGGCGCGGCGCGGATGCCCTGATTTGCTAGGCGGGAGCGACGCTGCTAGTCGGCGCGGCGATTCTCTTTTTCCCTGGCCAGATAGGATTCGCCCATGGTCCCCCGTTACGCCCGCCCGCAGATGACCGCCCTCTGGGAACCGGAGGCCCGGTTCAAGATCTGGTTCGAGATCGAGGCGCATGCGACCGAGAAGCTGGGCGAACTGGGCGTGGTGCCGCCGTCGGCCGCCAAGGCGCTGTGGGACTGGTGGGCGACCAACCCGGCGATCGACGTGCCCGCGATCGACGCGATCGAGGCGGTGACCAAGCATGACGTCATCGCCTTCCTGACCTGGGTCGCCGAGCAGGTCGGTGACGAAGCGCGCTTCATGCACCAGGGCATGACGTCGAGCGACGTGCTCGACACCTGCCTTGCCGTGCAGCTGGCGCGCGCCGCGGACATATTGATCGACGATCTCGACGCGCTGCTCGCGGTCATCAAGCGCCGCGCCTTCGAACATAAGCTGACGCCGACCATCGGCCGCAGCCATGGCATCCATGCCGAACCCGTCACCTTCGGCCTCAAGATGGCGGAAGCCTATGCCGAGTTCAGCCGGTGCAAGGCGCGCCTGATCGCCGCCCGCGCCGAAGTCGCCACCTGCGCCATTTCGGGCGCGGTCGGCACCTTCGCCAATATCGATCCGCGCGTCGAAGAGCATGTCGCGCAGAAGCTGGGCCTGGCCGTCGAGCCGGTGTCGACCCAGGTCATCCCGCGCGATCGCCATGCGATGTTCTTCGCGACGCTGGGGGTGATCGCCAGCTCGATCGAACGCCTGGCCGTCGAGGTCCGCCACTTGCAGCGCACGGAGGTGCTGGAAGCGGAGGAATATTTCTCGCCCGGCCAGAAGGGCTCGTCGGCCATGCCGCACAAGCGCAACCCGGTGCTGACCGAGAATCTGACCGGCTTGGCTCGCATGGTGCGCGCCTATGCCCTGCCGGCGATGGAGAATGTGGCATTGTGGCATGAGCGCGACATCAGCCATTCGTCGGTCGAACGCTATATCGGCCCGGACGCCACCATCACGCTCGACTTCGCGCTGGGCCGCCTGACCGGCGTCATCGACAAGCTGCTCGTCTATCCCGAGCGGATGATGAAGAATCTCGACAAGATGGGCGGCCTCGTCCACTCGCAGCGCGTGCTGCTGGCGTTGACGCAGGCGGGGGTGAGCCGCGAGGACAGCTATCGCTATGTCCAGCGCAACGCGATGAAAGTGTGGGAATCGGACGGGCAACTGTCGCTGATGGAGTTGCTGAAGGCCGATGAGGATGTCGCCAAGGCGCTCAGCGCGCAAGAGATCGAGGAGAAGTTCAACCTCGATTATCATTTCCGCCAGGTCGACACGATTTTCCAGCGGGTGTTCGGCGAGGCCTGAACGGCGCTCGGCCGGCGACGTCTTCGCGCGTCGCCGGCGACGGGGCGCGCGAGCGAAGTTCACAGTGTCGTCGGCCCGAAACGACCGGAAGGCGACCGGAACGCGCCCGCGAAGCGACAGGGACGCGACACCGGTCCGCGCGCCGTTCGGTGCGCTATCTGCGGGTGCGGGTGGTCGGACGTTCCTCATTCGCCAGGGTAGAGCAGAGGAAATCCTAATAGGAAAGCGGGAGGAGCGTGGACGCGTGCGCTTCCCGTGTTGCGCTGTGGGGGCGCCCAAGGGCTTCCGTTTTCGAATTCCTTCTTTCTGATCCGAAGCAGGGGGGAGCGGGGCGCTTGGCTGATGGGTGTTGCCTTTGGCGAGAGGGGGACACCCCTCCGTCTGGCCTGCGGCCAGCCACCTCCCCTTCCAGGGGAGGATGATAAGGGGCTTTCGGGTGGATAGGCGGTGACTCCGCGCGTGTGGCGGGCGTGGGATTGTGTCAGCGGCGCGGGGACATGTCGTTGGTCGGTCCTGATCCGCGCTTGATCGGTGGGGGATGCCGCCGGGCGTGGTGGTGCGGTCGATTATCGAACGGCGGCGGTTCTGCACGGCCCGTCGGCTATGATCGGACATGTTAAGGCACGGTTCACCGCCCATGGCGTCGTTTGCCTCTCGACAGTTTGTCCCGATCCGGAGTGCCCGACAGCGCCTGGATACGCCCCCGGCATTCCCTTGCGCCGGGGGCGTTTTCTTTTCATCCCGATCCTTCGTTACGATGTGCGCATTCCGCTACGGCAGCATGTCGTTGGCGGGCGGCTTCATGTCGTTGGTCGCGCCGTTCGTCCCCCGTCCGTCGCCTCTTTGTCGAAGCCCGTGCCGTTCGCCGATGCGGATCGTATCCGGTCGAAGCGGCCGCGCGGCTTAAGCCGGCCCGGCGTAGAAGGAATGGGCGAACGGGAGAGGGGCTGACCCCCTTCAAGACCTCCAGGCTCCGCCCGTTCGCACCCGGCGCCGCACCGCCCCCTCGTTGGCGACGCCGCCACGACAGAGATTGAGGAGATATGCCCATGTTCCGTTCGTTCGCGCTTGCCGCTCCCGTTGCCGCCGCCGCCCTGGTCCTGACCGCCGGCGCGGCCCAGGCCCAGGCCGAGGATTTCCAGTCCAACGGCCGCACCACCGAAGTCTATCATGGCGACCTGGACCTGTCCGATCCGGCGGACCAGAAGCTGCTGCGCAGCCGGATCGGCCGCGCCGCGCTGCGGGTGTGCCGGACCAATGATGCGGCCGCCCTGCGCGACTGCCGGGCCAAGGCGATCGCCCATGTCGAGGCGCCCGTCACCGCCGCCATCGCACGCGCAGAAACGAGCGAGCGCTATGCCGATGCGAGCGGCGACGCCGGGAAAGAGGTGCGCACGCTCGTCGGCAACTGACGCGGGCCCCTTCATCGCCGCACGCAAAAAGGCCCGGAGCGATCCGGGCCTTTTCCTGTTCGCAGGCGGAGCGATCAGCCGTTGACGATCATGCCGCCATTGGGATGCAGCACCTGACCCGTCATATAGCTGGCGTCCTGGCAGGCGAGGAAGAGGAAGGCGGGGGCGACCTCATTGGGCTGGCCCGGCCGGCCCATGGGGGTCGACTCGCCGAAATGCTCCAGCTTTTCCTCGCTCGCGCCGCCGCAGGGGTTGAGCGGGGTCCAGATCGGCCCGGGCGCCACGGCATTGACGCGAATGCCGTGCTTGATCAGATTTTCCGACAGGCTGCGCGTGAAGGCGGTGATCGCCCCCTTGGTGCTGGAATAGTCGAGCAGTTCCGACGCGCCCTGATACATGGTGACCGACGTGCAGTTGACGATCGCCGCGCCGTCCTTGAGGTGCGGGCGCGCGGCCTGGGTCAGGAAGAACATGCCGAAGATGTTCGTTTGAAAGGTGCGGCGCAGCTGGTCCTCGGTAATGTCGGTAATGTCCTTGTCGGGATGCTGTTCGCCGGCATTGTTGACGAGGATGTCGAGCTTGCCGAAACGGTCGATGACCTGAGCGACGGCGTTTTCGCAGAAAGCCTTGTCGCCGATGTCGCCGGCGATGGTCAGCGCCTCGCGCCCTTCGGCTTTCACGATCTCCGCAGTCTTCTGCGCATCGTCATGTTCGCACAGATAGAGGATCGCGACGTCGGCGCCTTCGCGCGCATATAGCGCGGCGACGGCGCGGCCGATGCCGCTGTCGGCGCCGGTGACCAGGGCCACCCTGCCTTCCAGTCGGCCGGAGCCGGGATAGCGCGGTTCCCATTCGGGCTTGGGATCAAGCTTCGATTCGTGGCCGGGCAGGCCGTCCTCGCGGATCATTTCTTCATAGCTGCTGGACATGGGCGTTCTCCTTTCAGAGACGCCAACACATGCCATGGCGCTTTGTTCAGCCGGGCTGGGCGGCCTTCGCGCGATCGAGGAAATTGCGCGACAGGCCGTGATAGAGCCGTTCCTTGCAGATGCGCTGCGCCGCGCCGTCGGCCACCAGCGCCGCGCCGAGCAGCGGCAGCATGAAGCCGCGGCTGCCGGTGGTTTCGGAAATGATGATGACCGCGGTGAGCGGCGCACGAACCACGCCGGTGAAATAGGCGACCATGCCGAGCAGCACGACCGCGCTGCCCTGCTGTTCCGGGAACATCCAGCGCAGCAGATTGCCAAAGCCAGCGCCGGTCGCGAGCGACGGCGCGAAGATGCCGCCGGGAATGCCCGATATGCTGGTGGCGAGCGTGCTGACGAACTTGGCGGGCGCGAACCAGAGCGGTTCCTGTCCGCCGGTGATCAGATGCCGCGCGGGCGCATAGCTGGTGCCCCATGTGAGGTTGGTGAGAACGCCGATGATCGCGACCACCGCGCCGCAACAGGCGGCGAAGCGGATCGGATGCGCGCGGCTGAAGTCGGTCAGCCGGTTGCGGCTGGTCGCCGCCGCCAGCGCGAGCCGGGCGAAGAGGCCGCCCGACAGGCCGCCCAGCACGCCGGCGAACAAGGCCACGACCATCGCCGATCCGAGCGGCAGATGGGCGGCGACCGCGCCGAAATAGACATAGTCGCCAGCCAGCCCCAGGCTGACCATGCCCGAGATGATGACGGCGGTGATGACGAGCAGCGTCATGCGCTGCTCATAGGCCGAAGCCAGTTCCTCGATCGCGAAGCTGATCCCGGCGAGCGGCGTGTTGAAGGCCGCGGCGACGCCGGCCGCGCCGCCCGCCACCATGACCGACGCGCGCAGCGGCACCTGCAGCACGGAATGGACGCGGGCGAGGATGGCGGCGGAAATCTGGACCGTCGGCCCTTCGCGTCCAACCGATGCGCCGACCAGCAGGCCAGCGAGGGTCAGCGCGACCTTGAGCAGCGCGGTGCGCAGATCGACCAGGCGGCCGCCAATCTGTTCGGGCAGGCGCGTGGCGGCGATCACCTGCGGAATGCCCGAACCGCCGGCAAAGGGGGCGTAGCGCCGGGTGATCCAGGCGATGCCGGCAAAGCCGAGCGGCGTCAGCAGCAGCGGCAGCAGGGGAAGCCGATGCGTGAGCTGTTCGAAGGCTTCGCTGCTTTCGTCCGCCGCCCAGGCGAAGACGAGTGCGGCGAGCCCGACCAGGATGGCGCCGCCCATCAGCGCAAGGCGGCGACGGAACAGCAGCGACGTGGGGCCGCTATGGCGGATCAGCGCGCGCACGCGGCGCATGGTCCAGCGGCGGCCCGTCCTGCTCATGCGCTGGCGGACTCCCGGCCGCGAGGGACGGAAGGGGCGACGAGGGGGGTGGGCTGTGCCACAAGCTGCTCCGCGGTTCGGCTGAAAAGGCCAACGGCTGGCCTTGGCCTTTCCCTCTATGGTCGCGAGCCAGCCGAGGCAAGGCCGCGGTCCGGGAAAAGCCGGACGCGCGGCCCTTTTGCCACATCAATGCGCGGCCGGGGCCTTCGCTGCGCTGGTCACGAACGGATCGATCGTGCGGATCGTGCCGTCGGGATTATAGTGAAGCTCCGTCACCTTGACGTTGCGCAGGCGGGTTTGCCCCGACAATTGCGTGTCGGCGTAGAAGAGCCACCATTTGCCATTCCATTCGACGATGGAGTGATGCGTCGTCCAGCCTTCGACCGGCTCCAGGATGCGGCCCTTGTAGGTGAAGGGGCCATAGGGACTGTCGCCGATGCCATAGGCGAGAAAATGCGTGTCGCCGGTGGAGTAGCTGAAATAATATTTGCCCTTATATTTGTGCATCCAGGACGCTTCGAAGAAGCGCCGGTCATGATCGCCGCCCAGCAGCGGCTTGCCCTGTTCATCGACGATCTGGACGGCTTTGGGCGTTTCGGCGAATTGCAGCATGTCGCCGGTCATCTTCGCGACACGCGGGGCGAGGGCGGGCTTGTCGTCCTGGCCAAGGTCGGTCTTGGACCCGTCGGGATCATAGACGCCATCGACATTGCGCTGAAGCTGGCCGCCCCAGATGCCGCCGAAATACATGTAGCTTTGCCCGTCATCGTCGGTGAAGACGGCGGGGTCGATGGAATAGCTGCCCTTGATCGGCTGAGGCTGCGCCTTGAAGGGGCCCATCGGATCCTTGGACGTGGCGACGCCGATGCGGAAGGCGCCCTGCTTGTCCTTGGCCGGGAAGTAGAGATAGTAGGTGTCGCCCTTCTTCGCGGCATCGGGCGCCCACATCTGCTTGTCGGCCCAGGGCACATCCTTGACGTCGAGCGCGACCGGGCCGAGCGTCACCGGACCGCCGATCCGGTCCATGCGCAGCACGCGATAGTCGCGCATCTCGAAATGGCTGCCCAGATCATCCTCGGGCGTGGGGCCGTCAATGTCGTGGCTGGGATAGACGTAGATCTTGCCGTCCCAGACATGGGCGGACGGGTCGGCGGTGTAGATGTCCTTCACCAGCGGCTGCGACAGATAATCGGACGCCGGGCGCGTGGCGGACGCGGGCTGGGCCGCGGCGGCGTTGGGCGCGTCGGGCTGCTGCTGGCAGCCGGTCAACGTCGCGATGGCGAGCGCGCTCCAGCCAAGGGCATGTCTGTGCTTCAACTATCCTCTCCCACGGTTTGGAACCTTGCCGATAGCGCTACCATCAGCGGGATGGACGCGTCCATGCCTTTTTTTGCGCAGTGGGTCGTCGGACCGAGTTCGTCTGGGCGAGGGCGTCAGGGTTCGGCGCGGCGGCGGTAGCGGAAATACCAGACTTCATGGCCCAGGCGCCGGGCCTTGGCTTCGTAGCGGGTTTCGGGCCAGCCCCCGGGGCGGGTCTGGAAATCGCGGGGGTCGCTCGCCAGCCAGTCGAAATCGGGATGGCCGTTCATCACCATCAGCGCCCAGCGGAGATAGACGGGATGGTCGGTGCCGAAGCGGAATTCGCCGCCGGGCTTGAGCTTCCTCGCGATCATCGCCACCGGGCCGGGGTTCATCATGCGGCGCTTGGCATGGCGGGCCTTGGGCCAGGGATCGGGGTGGAGCAGATAGACGAAGCTGAGCGCGCCGTCGGGAATGCGGCTCAGCACGTCGAGCGCATCGCCCATGTGCAGCCGGACATTGCCAAGGCCCTTGTCGCGGACATGGCCGAGCGCCTGGACGACGCCGTTGAGGAAGGGTTCGCAGCCGATGAAGCCATGATCGGGCAGCATGTCGGCGCGATAGGCCATATGCTCGCCGCCGCCGAAGCCGATTTCGAAATGGAGCGGGCGGTCATAGCCGAACAGGTCGGCCGCCGTGACCGGCCCTTCGACCGGGACGGAAAGGGCGGGGAGCAGGGTGTCCACCATTTCCTGCTGGCCCTTGCGGAGCCTGGGCCCCGACTGGCGGCCATAGAGGCGGTTGAGGGTGGTGGGATCGCCGGACTTGTGCGCTGTCATGGGGCGCGCGCTTAGCGGCGGGAGCGGCGCGGGGCAAGCATCGCGACCGCCTATAAGCCGAGCAGCGGCCAGAGGACGATCAGCAGGCCGGCAAGGCTGGCGAGGAAGATGATCGAGCGCGCGACGGGAATGCCGAAGGCGTAAAGCGGGAGATAGACGATCCGCGCGCCAAGCCAGATCCAGCCGCCCAGCGCCGTCCACTCGCTGGTCCGCCCGGCCAGCACCACGCCCAGCAAAGCGACGATGGCGAGCGGGAGCGTCTCGCGATAATTGGCCTCGGCCCGGCTGAGGCGGCCGGCGACCGGGGCCAGCGGCGGCAGGCTTTCGTCACGCGCGCCCATATTCCATTTCGTGCCATATTGCTTCGTCTTGGCGTGACCGGCGGCGAAAATGTGGACGAGGAGCAGGATCATGCCCCAGGCGAGGATGGTGATTTCAACAGGCATGGGGACGTCCTCCTGCCGGGCTTGTAGCAGAGCGCAAGCCGGCAGGACATGCTTATCGTTACGGGCGGCGCATCGAGCCTGCGGGGCGGCGGCATCGGGCGCTAAAGGGTGACGCCCACCCGCGCGATCAGGCTGGCGCCGGCATGGGCGCTGTCGGACGTGTCTATATCGGTGTCGGCATAGCGCAGCCCCGCGGACCAGCGACCGCGATACCAGTCGAGCGCCACGCCATGGTCCCAGTAATCACCGGTGGGGCGCAGCCGCGCCGCGCGCACGGGGTCGCGCGCATCGCCGCTGGAGCGGCCGACATGGCCCGACAGGGTCAGCGGCGTGCCGGGAATGCCGATGGCGGCGCTGCTCGACAGATAGAGATTGTCGCCGCCGATGCCGGATTGGCGCGGGGCGTAGCGCGCGCCCAGATCGACGCTGGCGGGGCCGAGCGAGAAGCCGGCGATCGCGCCGACTTCGCCATAGCTCCAGCCCGCGCCGCGGTCGCTCGCGCCGGGGAAGAGATGATAGCGGCCCTCCGCCGTCAGGCGAAATCCGCCCAACTGCCGGGCGTAGGTGCCGCCGAGATCGACGGCCGAGTCCGCGCCGCCATGGCGATCGCTGCCCCAGAGCGTGGTCGCAGCGCCATCGAGGCTGAGGCCCGGCGCGATCGGCACGGACACGCTGCCGCGCAGGACGGGGTCGCCCTCGCTCCAGCTGAGGCCGCGGCGGCGCTCATCGCTGGCGGCTTCCAGCGTGATGGTGGGGCCGGCGGCATATTGGGCGGCGGCGGGAAGGGCATGGCCGGCGAGCAGCAAGGCTCCCAGCCATGCCAGGCGGAAATAGCGGTCAGTTCGAAGCAAGATTGCGTACCGAGTCCAGTTCAGCAAGGAGCGTCGCGCGGTCGGCCTGCGCCACCGCGACCAGATGCGCCTCTATCGTTTCGCGATGTTGTGCAAGGGCTTGGACAGCGGGATTGCGACCGGTCGTGCAGGCGCCGGCTTCGCTGCCCGAAAAATGCTGGTCGGTGGGAATGGTACGGGCCAGCGCCGGACCATGGTCGAGCGTGCGATCGACGATGATGGTCGCGCTCCAGCGACAACGCTGCATGTCCATGCGATTGGGCACTTTCGCGCCGACCGTGCGGGTCCGTATGTCGGCGCGGGCGGTGTAGGTGGCGGCGATCGGCTGGCCTTGATGCGCGATAGACACGCTATGCGTCGCGGCCGCCGCCGCCAGAGCGATGATGAGGCTCATATCTGTCTCCTGCTAGCACGCCGCGCTTTTGTGCGCGGTCGGCGAAGGCGATGTAGACCGTCTCTGTTGCTGGGCCTTTTCCGGATGATGAGAAATGGCGACGCGGGGCGGTGCAAGATGTGCGCGCCAGGTGCTGGCTGACCGGAGTTAACCTTCGGCAGCTACTTGCAAAACCGCGTTCACAATGTTCAACATGGGTCGGCATGCCAGGAGGTAAGCCGATGCTCGCTCTGTTGCTCCTTCTTCAGTCCCCTTCCGACATCATCGTCACTGGCAAACGCCTTGTGGAGGCGCAGGCGAAATGCGCGCGGGGTGAATGCACGACGCTGCGCGACGCGCAGGCTACGATCGCGCTGGCGGAGGAAAAGTTTCGGGACGGCGATTATCTCGACGCAAAAGCGCTGTTGGCCAGAGCTATATCGCGCAACCGGGACAAAGCGGCAGAGGCGCCGCGCCCCGTGGCCGCTCTGTACGAAGCCATGGCGACCGTCTCCCTGCATGAAGGCGACCAGGACGACTATCGCCGCGCGGTCGCGCACCAAGTGGAAACCTTGCGCGATAATCTGCCGGCCGAAGACCCCGCGGTTCTATCTGCCACGACGGCGCTTGGCGACATGTGGATCAAGCTTAAAAATTTCCCACAGGCCGAACGCACCTATCGGGGTATCGAGGAGGAGGCGCTTGAAAATGGGCGGTCTTCCGCCGCCATGATGGCTGGATTGAAGCGGGTCTGGCTGGCGGCGGCGATGCGCAAGCCGCGTGAGGCGAATGCGATGCTGGATGCCCTGGAACGTCGCCCCATCGCGCAGGAAGAGCGCTTCCGCACGGCACTCAAGGTCGTGCGCCTGCGCATCGCCGTCAGTGACGGCGACGACGCGGCGATCACGAAACTGGCGGGAGACATTGGGGAGGGGCAGGGGGAGGCGCCGATACTCATCTGGGCGCCGCCGTATCCAAAGGATGCAAGTTCCGCTGCGAACGCGCATGCCCGTTCCTTCGGCTTGGTGGACGCCATTGATACGCGGTCCAGCGATCTGGCCGGAATCCAATGGGTCGATGTCGGGTTCTGGATAAGACCCGATGGGCACACGGCGGAAGCCGAGTTGTTGCGTGGCTCGAACGCTCATGCATGGGCTCCCGCAATACTGGCGCAAATTGCGCAGCGCCGCTATTCCGCGCGCAGTGGCGACAGCAGCGCCGGTGACCCTGGCAGCTACCGCATAGAGCGGTTCACGCGCGGAAGCACCTACATCACGCCGAAAGGCAGCCTTATCCGCCGCCGCGTGCGATCATCGGGGTTCGAGGTGCTGGATCTGACCGAATCCGCTGCGCCCCCTCCGACCTAAGCCGCCGCCTTCGCCAGCCCCTTCGACAATTGCAGCACGCCGTTGAGGCGCGCCTGGGGGTCGGCCCAGGCGCGGTCGAGGACGATCTTGCTGTCGGGACGCAGGCGAGCGACGCCGTTCAGTTTCTGGATATAGGCGACCAGATTTTCGGGCCTGGGGAAGCGATCCTCGAAGAAGGTGACGAGCGCGCCCTTGGGACCGACGTCGATCTTGGCGATATTGGCGGTCAGGCAGTTCTGCTTGATCTCGATGATCTTGAGCAGATTCTGCGTCGGCAGCGGCAGCTTGCCGAACCGGTCGATCAGTTCGGCGGCGAACGCCTCCAGCCCTTGCCGATCCTCCAGCTCGTTGATGCGGCGATAGAGGCCCATGCGCAGGTCCAGGTCGGGCACGAAATCCTCGGGGATGAGGATGGGCGCGTCGACGCTGATCTGCGGCGAGAAGTCGTCGCTGCGCCGTTCGGCCGCGATGCCGCCCGCCTTGGCGTCGAGGATCGCATCCTCCAGCATCGACTGGTAGAGTTCGAAGCCCACTTCCTTGATATGGCCCGACTGTTCGTCGCCGACGAGGTTGCCCGCGCCGCGAATGTCGAGATCGTGGCTGGCAAGCTGGAAGCCGGCGCCCAGCGTATCGAGATCGGACAGGACCTTGAGCCGCTTTTCCGCCGTATCGGTGATGATGCGGTTGGCGGGCGTGGTGAAATAGGCATAGGCGCGCGTCTTGGAGCGGCCCACGCGCCCGCGCAGCTGGTAGAGCTGCGCCAGGCCGAAGCGATCGGCGCGATGGATGATGAGCGTGTTGGCGCTGGGAATGTCGAGCCCGCTTTCGACGATCGTGGTCGACAGCAGCACGTCGTAACGCTTGTCGTAGAAGGCGGACATGCGCTCCTCGACATCGGTGGCGCTCATCTGGCCATGGGCGACGATGGGTTTGACCTCCGGCACTTCGGTGCGCAGATACTCCTCGACCTCGGTCAGGTCGGAGATGCGGGGCACGACGAAGAAGCTCTGCCCGCCGCGATAATGTTCGCGCAGCAGGGCTTCGCGGATGACGACGCCGTCCCAGGGCATGACATAGGTGCGCACCGCCAGGCGATCGACCGGCGGGGTCTGGATGACGCTGAGTTCGCGCAGGCCCGACATCGCCATCTGCAGCGTGCGCGGGATCGGCGTGGCGGTCAGCGTCAGCACATGCACGTCGGTCTTGAGCGACTTCAGCCGTTCCTTGTGCGTGACGCCGAACCGCTGTTCCTCATCGACGATGACAAGGCCGAGCCGCTTGAATTCGATCCCCTTGGCGAGCAGGGCGTGAGTGCCGACGACGATGTCGATGCTGCCATCGGCAAGGCCGGCCTTCACCGCTTTCGCCTCCTTGTCGGGGACGAGGCGGGAGAGGCGGCCGATCTCGATCGGGAAGCCGCGGAAGCGATCCACGAAATTCATGTGATGCTGGCGCGCAAGCAGCGTGGTGGGGCAGATGACCACGACCTGCATGCCCGCCATCCCCGCGACGAAGGCGGCGCGCAGCGCGACTTCGGTCTTGCCGAAGCCCACATCGCCGCAGACCAGCCGGTCCATCGGCTTGCCCGCGCCCAGATCCTCGATCACGTCGCTGATGGCGCGATCCTGATCGTCGGTTTCCTGATAGGGGAAACGGTCGACGAAGGCGGGATAACCGGCCGCATCGGGCTCGGCGACGGTGGCGGGGCGCAAAGCGCGGGCGGCGGCGGTCTTCAGCAGTTCACCCGCAATTTCGCGGATGCGCTCCTTCATCTTCGCCTTGCGCCGCTGCCACGCTTCGCCGCCCAGCTTGTCCAGGCTGACGCCGTCGGTTTCCGAGCCGTAGCGGGAGAGGACTTCCAGATTTTCGACCGGCACGTAGAGCTTGTCGCCGCCCGCATATTCGAGCGCGACGCAGTCATGCGGCGCCTTGGCCACCGGGATTTGCGTCAGCCCGTCATAGCGGCCGATGCCATGGTCGCGATGGACGACCAGGTCGCCGGGCGTTAGCGTGGCGAGTTCCTGCAGGAAGGCGTCGGCGCTCTTCTTGCGCTTGGCGCGGCGCACCAGCCGGTCGCCCAGCATATCCTGCTCGGTCAGCAGCGCGACATCGGGCGCGGTGAACCCATGGTCGAGGCCGAGGACGAGGAGAGTCACCCGGCCGTCGGCAGCCAGGCCCAACGCCTCCTGCCAGTCGTCGGCGGCGGCGAGGCGGGCGACGCCATGGTCGGCGAGCAAGCCCGAGAGCCGTTCGCGCGCGCCGGCGGAATAGCTGGCGATCACGACCTTCTTCTTCGCCCGGCGCAGGCCGTCGATATGTTTGCCGACGGCTTCGTAGATATTGCTGTTCTGTGCGCGCTCGGGCGTGAAGTCGCGCGGCCCGTCCACCGCAAAGTCCAGCACCGTGGCGCTTTCGGGCTCATGGAAGGGCGTGGTGGCATGCATGGGGAGCGATGCGACCGACGCATCCCATTGCGCGGCGTCGAGATAGAGCGCGTCGGGCTTCAACGGCCGATAGGAACCCGGATCGGCCGATTTCGCCTGCACCCGGTTGGCGTGATAGTCGCGGATCGCCTCGAACCGGCTTTCGGCCGCGCCAGCCACGCCATGGTCGCGGACGATGACTGCGTCGCCCAGATGATCGGTCAGCGGAACCAGCTTCTCCTCGAACAGGGGGAGCCAATGTTCCATGCCAGCCAGGCGGCGGCCGTCGCTGACCGCCTGGTAGAGCGGATCGCCCGTCGCGGTCGCGCCGAAGGTCTCGCGATAGCGCAGGCGGAAGCGCTTGATCGTCTCCTCGTCCAGCAGCGCTTCGGACGCGGGCAGCAGGGTGAAGCCATCGATGCTGCCGGTGGTGCGCTGGTCGGCGGGGTCGAAGCGGCGGACCGTCTCGATCTCGTCGCCGAAAAAGTCGAGGCGCAGCGGCTGCTCCTCGCCGCCGGGAAACAGATCGACGATGCCGCCGCGAATGGCGAATTCGCCGCGATCATGCACCGTGTCGGTGCGCACATAGCCATTGGCCTGCAGCATCTCGGCAAGCCGCTGGATCGCGATCCGCTCCTTGGGCGCGAGCTTGGCCACCAGTTGCCGGACGCGGAAGGGCGTCAGCGTGCGCTGCGTCATCGCCGCCAGCGTGGTGACGACCAGCTGCGGCCCCCTGGGCTTGGCCTGGAGCGCGTAAAGGCCGGCCAGCCGCGCGGAGGCGGCGCGCAGCGACGGGCTGGCGCGATCATAGGGCAGGCAGTCCCAAGCCGGAATCTCGATAATCTCCAGTTCCGGCGCGAAGGTCGGCGCGGTGTCGGCGATGGCGCGCAACTGCTGCTCGTCGGCGGCGACGAACAGCGCGCGCCCGTTCGACGCTCCGGCAGCGCGCGCGATGTCCGCCAGCAGCCAGGGCTGGAAGCCGGCGGGAACGCCGGAAAGGGTAAGCGGCGCCTTGGCCTTCAGGATTTTCTGGAGATCGGTCATTCTGTTTTCGCTCATCATTCCTCCCCCGGCAGGGGAGGTGGCAGGGCGCCGCCCTGACGGAGGGGTGCCGCGCTATCGGAAGGGCGATACCTCTTCCCACCGCCGGCGGCGGCGGTCCCCTCCCCCTGGGAGAGAGGATGGGTCAGTTCTTTATCCGGACGAAATCGAGCTTCAGGAACCTGTCCATCATCGGGCCTTTCCACTGTTCGGGAACCGGGATCGTGCCCATGGCCCAGCCCATGATGTCGGCGTCCTGCTCCTCCATAAAGCGCTCAAACCACGCGATTTCCTCTTCGTTCCACGCGGCGTGGTAGCGATCGAAAAAGCCGCCCACCGTATAATCGGCCTCGCGTGTGCCGCGATGCCAGGCCCGGAACTTCATGCGGCGCATCTGGGGAGTGTCGGATGGGGACATGCAGAAATCCGTTCGTCCTGAAGAACCGTTGCGCCAGGTCGAACGGCGTATCGAAGGATTGGGCGAAGCGCTGATGCTTCGATATGGGCCTTCGACACGATCGGCCCGACGCGGCACGAACGGCGAAAATGAGCATGGGCCTGCAATCGATCGGATGTTTGAGCCATCGTCCCGCTTGGGCTAGAGCGCGTCAGATAGACATGCGCCCCGATATACTCAATCCGCTCTTTGCCGAAATATCCCTGTTCAAGGGGGTAGGCCCCGCGCTCGCCCGTCCGCTGGAGCGGCTGGGCCTGGCGCGCGCGGTCGACGTCGCCTTCCACCTGCCGGTCAGCTGGGTCGACCGGCATCTCACCGACCGGCTCGACCTGGCCGACGCCGGGCGCGTCATCGGCATCATGCTGACGCCGGTCGACTATCGCGCCGGCGGCAGCGCGCGCGCGCCGTTCCGCGTGCTGGCGGCGGATGCCCATGGCAATGGCGTCGCGCTCGTCTATTTCGGCCGGAACAGCGGCTGGCCGCGCAAGCTGCTCCCGCTCAACGAAGCCAAGTTCATCTCCGGCAAGCTGGAGGCCTATGGCGACAATCTTCAGATCGTCCATCCCGACCATGTCCTCCCGCCCGAGGAAGCCGGCACGGTGCCGGCGCGCGAATCAGTCTATGGGCTCTCGGAAGGGCTGACCAACAACCGCATGCGCGATCTGGCGGCGCAGGCGCTGGCGCGCGCGCCCGACCTGCCCGAATGGATCGAGCCCAGCCTGCTCGCGCGCAAGCAATGGCCGGCCTGGCGCGATGCGCTGGCACGCGCCCATGCCGATCCGGGCGACGCCCAGGCGCGCGAGCGGCTGGCCTATGACGAGATTTTCGCCGGGCAGCTGGCGCTGATGCTGGTGCGGCAATCGTCGCGGCGGCGACGGGGCGTCAGCATCCAGGGCGACGGGCGACTGCGCGCGATGCTGAAGCTGCCCTTTGCGCCGACGGACGCGCAGCGCCGCGCCATCGGCGAGATCGAGGGCGACATGGCGCAAGCGACGCCGATGCTGCGGTTGCTGCAGGGCGATGTCGGGTCGGGCAAGACGCTGGTGGCGCTGATGGCGCTGCTCAACGCGGTCGAGGCGGGCATGCAAGGCGCGATGCTGGCGCCGACCGAGATACTGGCGCGGCAGCATCATGAAACCCTGCGCAAAATGGCATCCGGCCTGCCGGTCGAAATCGCGATCCTGACCGGCCGTGAAAAGGGCAAGGTGCGCGAAGCGACGCTGATGGGCCTGGCCGATGGCAGCATCGACATTTTGGTGGGCACGCACGCGATCTTTCAGGAAGCGGTGCGCTACAAGGCGCTGGGCCTGGCGGTGATCGACGAGCAGCATCGCTTCGGCGTGGCGCAGCGCATGATGCTGGCGAGCAAGGCGGAGCGCTCGCCGCATCTGCTGGTGATGACCGCGACGCCGATCCCGCGCACGCTGACGCTGACCTATTATGGCGAAATGGACGTGTCGCGGCTGGACGAAATGCCGCCGGGGCGCCAGCCGATCCAGACGCTGGTGATGGCGGCGAGCCGGCTGGACGAGGTGGTCGATGCGCTCGCCCGCCATGTCGACGGCGGCGGCCAGGCCTACTGGGTCTGCCCGCTGGTCGAGGAAAGCGAAACCAGCGACCAGGCGGCGGCCGAGGCGCGGGCGGAATCCCTCAAGATGCGCTTCGGCGAGCGCGTGGGCCTGGTCCATGGGCGAATGAAGGGGCCGGAAAAGGACGCGGCGATGGAGGCCTTCGCCGCGAACCGCACCCGGATATTGGTGGCGACGACCGTCATCGAAGTGGGCGTCGACGTGCCCAACTCCAGCCTCATCATCATCGAGGGCGCCGACCGGTTCGGGCTGGCGCAGCTGCACCAGTTGCGCGGCCGGGTCGGGCGCGGCGACAAGCCGTCGACCTGCCTGCTGCTGCGCGGCAATGCGCTGGGCGAAACCTCCCGGGCGCGGCTGGCGCTGATGCGCGAGACCAATGACGGCTTCCGCATCGCCGAGGAGGATCTGAAGCTGCGCGGCGCGGGCGAAGTGCTGGGCACGCGCCAGTCGGGCGAGGCGCAGATGAAGCTGGCGACGCCCGAACATATGGCGGCGCTGGTCGACAGCGCCCGCGACGACGCGCATCTGCTGATCGAGCGCGACGGCGGCCTGGACAGCCCGCGCGGTCAGGCGGCGCGGACATGCCTCTATCTGTTCGAAAAGGACGCTGCCGTGGGCCTGCTGCGCGGGGGGTGAGCGGTCGCATAAGGCGCAGCAGACAGGATCGGTCCGGCCAGCGGCGCAGTCCAGCGCGGTTGTGCTGCATGTGCGAAACAATTTGCGTGGGGCGGCGTTGCCCTGTTCATGCCGGACATCAGCCTGACCAACATCACGTCTGTCGCCGCGGTTTCGATCGCCCTGTCGGTCGTGGCCGCTTTCCTGATTCACTGGCTGCTCTACGCCATCGCGGTGCGCGTGGTGCGGACGCGGATGACGCCGATATTGCTGCCGGAAATCTTCCAGCCGACGCGCTGGCTGGTTGTGCTGTTCGCGCTGGGCGCGGGCTTGCAGCCGCTGGAGATGGGGCCGCGCGTCGAGGGGCTGTGGTCGATCGGGTCGAAGATGCTGTTCGCGCTGCTCGCCGGCTGGCTGCTGCTGGGCATTTTGCGCGCGGTCCGGCAAGTGATCGAAAGCCATAGCGACATTAACGCCGAGGATAATCTGAAGGCGCGACGGCGCCATACGCGCGTGCGCATCCTCTACCGCATCATCCAGAGCATCATCGCGGTGCTGGTGATCGCCATGGTGCTGATCGCCATTCCAGGCGTCCGGTCGATCGGCGTGACGCTGGCCGCGTCTGCGGGCCTGGTTGGCCTGGCCGTCGGCGCAGCGGCGCAGCCCGCGCTCAAGAATCTGATCGCCGGCATCCAGATGGCCTTTTCCGAGCCGATCCGGCTGGACGATGTGGTGATCGTGGAAGGCGAATGGGGCCGTATCGAGGACATCACCCTGACCTTCGTCGTGGTGCGTATCTGGGACGACCGGCGGATGGTGGTGCCGGTATCCTACTTCCTCGAGAAGCCCTTCCAGAACTGGACGACCAAGACATCCGACCTGCTGGGGACGGTGTTCTTCTATGTCGATCCCGCCGCCGATGTCGGCCGCATCCGCGAGGCGTTCGTCAACGCGACGAAGAACAATGCTCGCTGGGACGGTCGCGTCGCCATCTTGCAGGTGACCGAGCACAAGGCCGACGCGCTGGAACTGCGCGGGCTGCTGTCGGCTCGCAATGCCGGCATCGCGTTCGACCTGCGCTGCGAAGTGCGCGAAACGGTGATGGATTTCCTGCGGACGCAAATGCCCGAGGCGCTGGTGCGGAGCCGCCAGCGGCTGGAACCGGGCGAGGGGTTCCCGGCGCTGGAGCCTACCAGGCGGTCTGGCGCGGGGGAATGAGGGCCATCATCGCGTCGTAGAGGCGCGGCGTGACCGGGGTCAGAAACTCCATGCCGGCCCGGCCATCCTCCGACCAGCGGATTTCGGCGGGATAATCCTTGAGCACCGGCAGCCAGATGGTGACCCGCTCGCCGGTCAGCAATGCGCCTTCGGACCGGCACATGAGGCCGAGCGCCGAGATGTTGATGATGCGCACGCCATGCGTGGCGCCGCGCGCAGTGACATGGCTGACCATGTCGACCAGATCGCGTTTGGCGCGGCGCTGCTCGACAGCCGGGTCGCGCGAGCGCTTCACATGGTCGAGATTGGCGAAGACCGAGGAGGACATGCGCCGAGTCTAGGCGGCGGATGATGAACGGGGTGCGAGGAAAGAGGCTTAGCGCAGCGTTAAGGCTAGAAAAGCGCGCAGGCGGGCTCGCAGGGGCGCAACCGGGCCGCCGCGCGGGCGGCAGCCCGGTTGCGGTCAGGCTACGATCAGGCCGTGTTTCTTGGCGCCGAAGCTCAGCTTGTCGCCGGCCTTGAGCGTGGCGGCCGGATCGGTCACCACGTCGCCATTCACCTTGATCGCGCCTTCGGTCAGCTTGCGGCGCACTTCCTTGTTGGAGGCGGCGAAGCCGAGACCGGTGGTCGCCTGAACGATGGTGAGTCCTTCGCCCAGGCTGACGGTGGGCAGATTGGCGTCGGACGCGCCTTCCTCGAAGGTGCGGCGCGCGGTTTCGGCGGCGGCCTGCGCGGCGTCCACGCCGCGGCAGAGCGCCGTCGCTTCGTTGGCGAGGATTTTCTTGGCCTCGTTGATCTCCGCGCCTTCCAGCGCGGCGAGCCGGTTCACTTCATCCATCGGCAAGTCGGTGAAGAGGCGCAGGCGGCTGGCGACGTCGGCATCGGCGGTGTTCCGCCAGAATTGCCAATAGTCATAATGGGACAGCTGGTCCTCGTTGAGCCAGACGGCGCCGCCTACGGTCTTCCCCATCTTCGTGCCGTCGGCATTGGTGAGCAGCGGCGTGGTGAGGCCGAACACCTGCGTCCCGTCGACCCGGCGGGCGAGTTCGACGCCGTTGACGATATTGCCCCACTGGTCCGATCCGCCCATCTGCAGGCGGCAGGCCGAGCGGCGCGACAGCTCCAGAAAATCATAGGCCTGGAGGATCATATAGTTGAACTCAAGGAAGCTCAGCGACTGTTCACGGTCGAGGCGCAGCTTCACGCTGTCGAAGCTCAGCATCCGGTTGACCGAGAAATGCTGGCCGATGTCGCGCAGGAACGGGATATATTCCAGGCGGTCCAGCCATTCGGCATTGTCGAGCAGACAAGCGTCCGACGGCCCGTCGCCGAAGGTCAGGAAGCGTTCGAACACGCGTTTGATGCTGGCGACATTCTGCGCGATGAGGTCGGTCGTCAGCAGCTTGCGCGCTTCGTCCTTGAAGCTGGGATCCCCGATCTTGCCGGTGCCGCCGCCCATCAGCACGATCGGCTTGTGGCCTGCCTTCTGCAGCTGGCGCAGCATCATGATCGACACCAGATGGCCGACATGGAGCGAGGGCGCGGTGGGATCGAAGCCGATATAGCCCGGCACCACCTGTTTCGCGGCGAGGGCGTCGAGCCCCTCGGCATCGGTCAGCTGGTGGATATAGCCGCGCGTTTCCAGAAGGCGCAGGAGATCGGACTGATAGTTGCTCATGGCGCGCGCCTGTAGCATCGCGGTCTGGCGGCGAAAAGCCTCCTGTTCATGCGCGCATTGTCCGGCAGGCTGGCGATCCTGCGGCACTATGACGGACAGTCCGGCCCGCGCGCTTGTCGAAGGGCCCCACTTCTTCCTATGAAGCGGCATCGACAGGCCCAGCTGGAACGGATTTTCATGGACAACCCCCAAGCCACGCTCGCCATCGGCCTGATGTCCGGCACTTCGCGCGACGGCATCGACGCCGCGCTGATCGAGACCGATGGCGAAGGCGCGGTCGCGGCGGTGGAGTTCCACGCCATGGCCTATGACGATGGCTTTCGCCTGCGCCTGGCCGAGGCGTGCCAGCGGGCGATGGCGATGGAGCGGCCGGGTTTCGAGCCGCTGATCGCCGCGGTCGAGGTGGAGCTGACCGAATATCATGTGCAGGCGGTGGCGGACCTGCTGGGCCGCAGCGGGCATATCGCCGAGGATGTCGGAGTGATCGGCTTTCACGGCCACACCGTCGCGCACCGGCCCGATCGCGGCTGGACCTGGCAGATCGGCGACGGCGCCGCGCTGGCGGGGGCGTTCGGCATTGCGGTCGTGGGCGACCTGCGCAGCGCCGATGTCGCGGCGGGCGGGCAGGGCGCGCCGCTGCTGCCGGTCTATCACCGCGCCCTTGCGGCCGGGCTGGACAAGCCTGCGGCGATCCTCAACCTGGGCGGAGTCGCCAATATCACCTTCATCGGATCGGACGACGGGCTGATCGCCTTCGACACCGGCATGGCGAGCGGCCTGATCGACAATTGGATGCAGACGCATGGACATGCGCCGTTCGATGCGGGCGGCGCCTGCGCGGCGCGGGGGCAAGTGGATGAGGCGCGGCTGGCGGCGATGATGGCCGATCCCTGGTTCGATCTCGCCCCGCCAAAGAGCATCGATCGCGAGGCGTTCAGCATCGCGGCGGTGCAGGGGCTGACGCTGGAGGATGGCGCGGCGACCTTGACCGCGTTCACCGCCGCTGCGGTGGCGCGCGCGCTGACGCATGTGCCGGAGACGCCGCGCCAGATCCATGTCGCAGGCGGGGGCCGGCACAATGTGACGCTGATGGTGATGATCGCGGCGCGCACGGGCGTGGAGGTGCTGGACGTCGACGGGCTCGGCTGGGACGGCGACGCGCTGGAGGCGCAGGGTTTCGCCTATATGGCGGTGCGCCACCTGAAGGGCCTGCCGATCAGCTTCCCGGGCACCACCGGCGCGCCCGAGCCGCTGACGGGGGGCGTGTTGTTCCGGCCCTGAGCCGCGTGGGTCAGGGCCCGGTGCGGTGGCGGGGGCGGGATCGCGGGGCGGCGTCGGACTGGCGGCGGATGAGGGCGTGGTCCAGGACCAGATGCTCGGCGGCGTCGGCGCTGCGGGTGCGGCGAGTCTTGAGCTGGCGCACCAGCACTTCGACGGCGGCGCGGGCCATGGCGCTGATCGGCTGGCGAATGGTCGTGAGTTCGGGCCAGATGGTGGTGGCGAGCGAGGTATCGTCGAAGCCGCAGACGGTGAGATCGCCGGGCACATCCAGCCCCGTGCGATGCGCGATCGCCACCGTGGCGGCGGCCATGTCGTCATTGCTGGCGAAGATGGCGGTCGGCGGGTCGATCAGCGACAGGATGGATTCGGCGGCGTCCAGGCCCGAGCGATAGGTGAAATAGCCCTGGGCGATGAGTTCGTCCTCCACCGCCAGCCCGGCTTCGTCCAACGCCTGGACATAGCCTTCGAAGCGGCGGGCGCTGGCGCTCTGATTGGGATTGCCCTTGATGAAGCCGATGCGCGCATGGCCGAGCGCGATCAGGTGGCGCGTCATTTCATAGGCCGCCTCGCGATCGTCGATGCTGACGGCGGCGAGCTGCGAGGGCGCGCGACCCGTCGCCACGGCCACGGCCGGAATGCCCGCATGGTCGAGCGCCTGCACCATGTCCGCATGGTCGCAGAGGGGCGGGGGCAGGATGACGCCGTTGATGCGGCCGCGCTCCAGATGCGCGACGACGGAGGCGATGGACGTTTCCTCGTCCCATTTCTCCACCACCAGGTCGACGCCGCTGCGGCTGGCCTGGTCGAGGCTGCCAACGAGAAACTCGCTGAGATAGGAGGAGGAGGGGTTCGAGTAGAGCAGGCCGATGCGGGTCTCGTCACCGCCCGCCAGCGTGCGCGCGGCGGCGCTGGGGGCATAGTTGAGCGCGGCGATCGCGGCTTCGACCTTCGCCCGCGTTTCCGGCCGCACCACCTGCTCGCCATTGATGACGCGCGACACGGTCATGGGCGAGACGCCGGCCTGGCGCGCGACGTCGGTGATGGTGGGCGCGTTGCGCTGACGGCGGGAGGCGCGGGTGTCGGTCAAAGGCGGCGGCTTTCCGGAAGCATCATGTCACGCCTTGGTAACGACAACCACCCCCGGAATAGAAGCGAAAAATCAATGGTGGCCCGGCGCGTAGGGGAAGCTTTGCGCCTTGTACCAGTCGAGATCGTGCGCGGGCGGCGCGGCCCCGGCGGGCAAGGGCAGGTGATTGATCGACTGGAAATAGGCGATGCTGGCGTCGCGCCACCATTGCGCCTCGCGATGCTGGATGGCGAGGAAAGCCTGCGTCTGGGCGAAGCGTTCCGGATCGACGAGCGGGCGCAGGCTGTTCCAGGTCCGCTGCATGTCGGCGACATAGGCGACGCCGCGATCATAGCGGTGGACAAGGCCGTTCCAGAGCGTCTCGCCCGATTTCAGGCGATAATCCCAGGGAAGATGGTGGAACCAGAGCAGCTCGCTTTCAGGCGTGGTGGCGGGGTCGGCGAGCCGGCGCGCGAGAGCGGGCGCATATTGGGCGATGGCGTTGCTGCCGCTTTTGGTGCGGTCGAAGCCAATGCCGCGGGCATCCGCCTTGTGATAATAGACCGGGTTCCATTCCGGGCGCGCCAGGTCCGACACCCAGGGCGCGGGCCCATAATGATGGCCCGTGCCCATGACATGGGCAAGGCCGAGGGGCGTCATATAGTCGACCGCGGCTTCGCGCGATCCCATCATCATCGCGACCACCGGCTGCACCAGGCGGGGGTTGGGCGAGAAGGTCATCGCCGCCCATTCGCGCGCGATCGACTCCGCCGTCAGGTCGGGATCCCAGGCGAGGCGGCCAAAGGCATACCAGTCGGCCTGATTGAAAATGGAGCCGCTCCAGTCGCGATCGACGCCGATATTGGCGACGCCCGCGATGCCGGTCAGGCGATGGCCATCGAGCGATCCGTCGACCACCTTGGCGACGGTCGAGCCCTTGCCTTTCGCATAGGTGTCGGCGTCGAGCGTTTCCTCGAACAGGGGGCCGAGATAGGTGAGATGCGTGGACTGGCCCAGATATTCCTTGGTGATCTGGAACTCCATCATCAGCGGCGTTTTCGGCATGGCGCCGAAGAGGGGGTGGAAGGGTTCGCGCGGCTGGAAGTCGATCGCGCCATTCTTGACCTGCACCAGCACATTGTCGGCGAACTGGCCGTCGAGCGGCTTGAAGTCGGCATAGGCCTGTTTGGCGCGATCGTCGGGATTGTCATGGGCGTAGACGAAGGCGCGCCACATGACAATGCCGCCATGGGGCTTCACCGCGGCGGCGAGCATGTTGGCCCCATCGGCATGCGTGCGGTCATAATCCTGCGGGCCGGGCTGGCCTTCGCTGTTCGCCTTGACCAGGAAGCCGCCGAAATCCGGGATGGCTCGGTAGATCTCGTCCGCCTTCGCCTTCCACCAGGCGGCGACCTGCGGGTCGAGCGGATCGGCGGTCTTGAGCCCGTCGAGCTCCATCGGCGCGGTCCATTTCACCGACAGATAGACCCGGATGCCATAGGGCCGGAAAATGTCGGCCAGCGCGGCCGCCTTGGCGATATAGGGTGCGGTCAGGCTGTCGGCCTTGGCATTCACATTGTTGAGGACGGTGCCGTTGATGCCGATCGAGGCGTTGGCGCGGGCATAATCGGTGTAGCGAGGCCCCTTATAATCCGGCAGGCGCCACCAGTCCCAGATCGACATGCCGGCATAGCCGCGTTCCACCGTGCCATTCAGATTGTCCCAATGGTTGAGCAGGCGCAGGCCGATGCGCGGCGCGCTGCGAATGTCGAGACGGTCGAGCGGGGCCCCAGTCTGGGCGAGGCGCAGCCAATGAAAGACGCCGTGCAGCACCCCGATGTCGCTGTTGGCGGCGATCAGCGTCACCGGCTGCCCGCCTTGGTCGATGGATCGGATGGCATAACCTTCCGGGCCGAGCGCCTTCAGCGATACAGGCAAAGCGGGAGCTGTGTCGGGCGTCGCCAGCCAGAGCGCGCCAGCGCTCGGGGTCGCGGCCAGGGCGGGCGCGGTTCCGGTCATGCGCGTGATGGCGTGCTGCAATTCCTGCGAAGCGGCGCGCAGCGTCGGGCTATTTGTTCGGGAAGCGATGGCGCGAGCATGCGCGCTGATGTCTGCGGCGCGGGCCTGATCCGCCGGCGCGTAGCGAAGCCAGAGATCATAGCCATCTTCCGCCCGGGCGGGGAGCGCCAGCATCATCATGGCCATGGCCGTCATATAACAGAACAGGCGCGCTATCACTCTTCCCTCTCCCCTTGTCCTTTGGCTTGTCCCCGACAGGAACGGCGTTGACAAGCTTGGTCTGTGTCGCGATGGTAGCGTTATCAGCTCACGCGTCGCAAGCGAAAAGCGTGTCGGGCGAGAAAAAGGGGAGAGGGGCCAGGTGATCCGTAGCTGCAAGATTTTGGGCGCTGCATCCTTGCTGGCGATCGGGATGGCGACGCCGTTCGCGCCCATGGAGCCAGCCCGCGCGGCGCAGGATCAGCGGCCGCTCTACAAGGATGCGGCCGCGCCGGTGGAGGCGCGCGTCGACGACCTGATCGCGCGCATGACGCTGGACGAGAAGATCGCGCAGATCACCACCGTTTGGGAAAGCAAGGTCCAGATCTTCGACGATCGGCTGCAACTTGATGTGACCAAGCTGGCGGCGCGCTATCCCCATGGCCTGGGACATTTCACGCGGCCATCCGACGCCAAAGGCGCGGTCAGCCCGCGCGTGGCGCGCGGCCGTGATCCGCGCCAGACCGTGGCGCTGGTCAATGCGCTGCAGAAATGGGCGATGACTCAGACACGCCTGGGCATCCCGATCCTGTTTCATGAAGAAGGGCTGCATGGCTATGCAGCGGTGGGCGCGACCAGCTTTCCCCAATCGATCGCGCTGGCGTCCTCCTGGGACCCGGCGCTGGTGCGGCAGGTGAACGGCGTGATCGCCCGCGAGATACGGGCGCGCGGCGTGCCGATGGTGCTGTCGCCCGTGGTCGACATCGCGCGCGACCCGCGTTGGGGGCGGATCGAGGAAACCTATGGTGAGGACCCCTATCTGGTCGGCGAGATGGGGGTCGCTGCGGTCGAGGGGCTGCAGGGGGCCGGCCGGGCGCGCGATCTGCGCCCCGGCAAGGTGTTCGCGACGCTCAAGCATCTGACCGGCCATGGCCAGCCCGAAAGCGGCACCAATGTGGGGCCGGCCCCGGTGTCGGAGCGCGAGTTGCGCGAGAATTTCTTTCCGCCCTTCGCGCAGGTGGTGAAGCGCACCGGCATCAATGCGGTGATGGCGAGCTATAACGAGATTGACGGCGTGCCGAGCCATATGAACCGCTGGCTGCTGGGCGATGTGCTGCGCGGGGAATGGGGCTTCCGCGGCGCGGTGGTGTCCGATTATTCGGGTGTCGACCAGCTGATGAGCATCCATCATGTCGCCGGCAGCCTGGAGGAAGCGGCCCGGCGCGCGCTGGACGCGGGCGTCGACGCGGACCTGCCCGACGGGCTGTCCTACGCCACGCTGGGCGCGCAGGTGCGCGCGGGCAAGGTCAGCGAGGCGCAGGTCGACAAAGCGGTGCGGCGGATGCTGGAACTGAAATTTCGCGCCGGGCTGTTCGAACATCCCTATGCCGATGCGGCGCAGGCGGAGGCGATCACCAACAACAGCGAGGCGCGGGCGCTGGCGCGCACGGCGGCGCAGCGATCGATCACGCTGCTGAAGAATGACGGGATGCTGCCGCTGAAGCCGACAGGGTCGATCGCGGTCATCGGGCCGAGCGCGGCCGTGGCGCGGCTGGGCGGCTATTATGGCCAGCCGCCGCATGCCGTCTCCATATTGGAAGGCATCAAGGCGAAGGTCGGCGACCGGGCGACCATCGTCTTCGCGCAGGGCGTGAAGATCACGCAGAATGACGACTGGTGGGCAGACAAGGTCGAAAAGGCCGATCCGGCCGAAAATCGCCGGCTGATCGCGCAGGCGGTGGAGGCGGCGAAGAGCGTGGACCGCATCATCCTGACGCTGGGCGACACCGAGCAGTCGAGCCGTGAGGGGTGGGCGCCCAATCATCTGGGCGACCGGCCGAACCTAGACCTAGTCGGCGAGCAGCAGGCCTTGTTCGATGCCCTGAAGGCGCTGGGCAAGCCGATCACGGTGGTGCTGATCAACGGCCGGCCGGCATCGACGGTGAAGATCAGCGAGCAGGCCAACGCCCTGCTGGAAGGCTGGTATCTGGGCGAGCAGGGCGGCCATGCCGTTGCGGACATTCTGTTCGGCGACGTCAATCCGGGCGGCAAGCTGCCCGTGACGGTGCCGCGATCGGTGGGGCAGTTGCCGGCCTTCTACAATGTGAAGCCGAGCGCCCGGCGCGGCTATCTGTTCGACACGACCGATCCGCTTTACCCCTTCGGCTTCGGCCTCAGCTACACCAGCTTCGCCCTGTCGCCGCCGCGCCTGTCACAAGCCAGCATCGGCACCGGCGGCACCACGACCGTCGCCGTCGACGTCCGCAACACGGGCGCGCGGGAAGGCGACGAGGTGGTCCAGCTCTACATTCATGACAAGGTGAGTTCGGTGACGCGTCCGATCAAGGAATTGAAGGGCTTCCAGCGCGTCACTCTCAAACCGGGTGAAGTGCGGACGGTCCGCTTCACCATTGATCCCGAAAGCCTGAAGATTTGGAATGATAGCATGCATCATGTCGTCGAACCGGGCGCGTTCGAGATCATGACCGGCAACAGTTCGGTCGCGCTTCAGTCGACGACGCTGACGGTGACGCCGTGAGCGCCGGTTTCGCGCGCCGCCAGGCGCTGGGGCTGATGGCGTCGACGTCGCTGCTGGCGGCAGCCCCGGCGGTGGCGGCAAAGAAAGGCGGCCCGCTCTACAAGGATGCGAGCGCGCCCATCGACCTGCGCGTGCGCGACCTGCTGGGGCGCATGACGCTGGAGGAGAAGGTCGGGCAGATCATCGCGCTATGGGCGACCAAGGCGGAGATCATGGACGACCTGACCTTCTCGCCCGCGAAGGCGAGCGCGGCCTATCCGCAGGGTTTCGGCCAGATTACGCGGCCGTCGGATCGGCGCGGCGCGCCCAATGGATCGACGCAGGCGGGCGGGGTCGGCGCGCGCTGGCGCACGCCCAGGGACACGGTCGCCTTCATCGAAGCGGTGCAGACATGGGCGGTGGAGGAGACGCGGCTCGGCATTCCGGTGCTGTTTCACGAGGAGTCGCTGCACGGCTATATGGCGACCGACGCGACCATGTTCCCGATGGCGATCGGCATGGCCGGCAGTTTCGACCGCGCGCTGATGCGCGAGGTGCAGTCGGTGATCGCCCGCGAAGTGCGGGCGCGGGGCGTGCATCTGGCGCTGTCGCCGGTGGTGGACATCGCCCGCGATCCGCGCTGGGGCCGGATCGAGGAGACGTTCGGCGAGGATCCCTATCTGTGCGGCGAAATGGGCGTCGCGGCGGTGCTGGGCCTGCAGGGCGAGAGCAGGCAGATCGGCCCCGACAAGGTGATGGCGACGCTCAAGCACATGACCGGGCATGGCCAGCCGCAGAGCGGCGAGAATATCGCGCCCGCGCCGATCAGCGAGCGCGAACTGCGCGAGAATTTCTTCCCGCCCTTCCGCGCGGTGGTGAAGCGCACCGGCATCGCCGCCGTCATGCCCAGCTATAATGAGATAGACGGGGTACCGAGCCATCAGAATGTATGGCTGCTGGGCGACATTTTGCGCGGCGAATGGCATTTCGACGGCGCGGTGGTGAGCGACTATGGCGCGGTTCCCGAACTCGACACCATCCACCATGTCCAGCCCGACCTGGAAGCGACGGCGCGCGCCGCGCTGCGCGCCGGGGTGGATTGCGAGCTGCCCGACGGCATCGCCTATCGCACGCTGGTCGATCAGGTGCGGGCGGGCAAGGTGCCGGCCGAGGCGGTCGACGTCGCCTGCGCCCGGATGCTGACGCTCAAGTTCCGCGCGGGCCTGTTCGAAAATCCCTGGCCGCGGCGGGACTGGGACGCGCTGACCGGCAATGGGGAGGCACGCGCGCTGGCGCTGAAGGCCGCGCATCGATCGATCGCGCTGCTGAAGAATGACGGGACTTTGCCGCTGGCCGCCGGGGCGCGCCGGCGCGTCGCGGTCATCGGACCCAATGCCGCGATCGCGCGGCTGGGCGGCTATTCGTCCATTCCGCGCCAGGCGGTGTCGCTGCTGGACGGGGTGCGCGCGAAGCTGGCCGGCAAGGCGGAGGTCGTCCATGCGCAGGGCGTCTTCATCACCCAGAGCGAGGACCGGTCGGTGGACGAGGTGTTCCTGGCCGATCCGGCGAAGAACCGCCAGCTGATCGCCGAGGCGGTCGAGGTGGCGAAGGATGCCGACATCATCCTGCTGGCGATCGGCGATACCGAGCAGACCAGCCGCGAGGGCTTTGCCAAGAACCATCTGGGGGACCGGACCAGCCTGGACCTGGTGGGCGAGCAGAATGAACTCTTCGCCGCCCTGAAGGCGACCGGCAAGCCCGTGGTGGTGTGCGCCATCAACGGCCGTCCGCCCAGCTATCCGGCGGTCGTCGAGGGCTGCAACGCTCTGCTGGAATGCTGGTATCCGGGGCAGGAAGGCGGCACGGCGATGGCCGACATCCTGTTCGGCGACGTCAATCCCGGCGCGAAGATGCCGGTCACCGTGGCCCGCGACGCGGGGCAGGTGCCGGTCTTCTACAATCGTAAGCCGAGCGCCCGGCGCGGCTATGTGTTCGAGGAGATTTCCCCGCTCTTCCCCTTCGGATATGGCCTGAGCTACACGCGGTTCGATATTGGAAAGCCAAGACTTTCCTCGCACCGCATCGGCGTCGGTGGGGCCGTCACTGTCGAGGTCGACGTGCGCAACGCAGGGGACAGGGCGGGCGACGAGGTCATCCAGCTCTATGTCCGCGACCAGACCGCCAGCGTCACCCGACCGATCAAGGAATTGAAGGGGTTCGAGCGCATCACCCTGGCGGCCGGCGAGGCGCGGACGGTGCGGATTGCGCTCAACCCCGATGCCTTCGCGCTCTGGAACCTCGACATGGAGGAAGTGGTCGAGCCCGGCCTGTTCGACATCATGGTCGGCCCGGACAGCGAGAACCTCCAGACCGTTACGCTCGAAATCATCTGAACAGGACGCCCCATATGCCCAAGATCATTGACGCCAAGGTCATCATCACCTGCCCCGGCCGCAATTTCGTCACGCTCAAGATCATCACCGACGAGGGCGTTTACGGGTTGGGCGACGCCACGCTCAACGGACGCGAGCTGGCGGTGGCCAGCTACCTGACCGACCATGTCGTCCCCTGCCTGATCGGCCGCGACGCGCACCGGATCGAGGATGTCTGGCAATATCTCTACAAGGGCGCCTATTGGCGGCGCGGGCCCGTCACCATGACCGCCATCGCCGCGGTCGACATGGCGCTGTGGGACATCAAGGGCAAGATCGCGGGGCTGCCCGTCTATCAGCTTCTGGGCGGCGCCAGCCGCGAAGGCGTGATGGTCTATGGCCATGCCAATGGCACCAGCATCGAGGATACGGTGAAGGTCGCGCTGGAATATCAGGCGCAAGGCTACAAGGCGATCCGCCTGCAATGCGGCGTGCCGGGCATGGCCAGCACCTATGGCGTCTCCAAGGACAAATATTTCTACGAGCCCGCCGATGCCGACCTGCCGACGGAGAATGTCTGGAACACGTCCAAATATCTGCGGGTGGTGCCGGAGCTGTTCAAAGCGGCGCGCGAGGCGCTGGGTTGGGACGTGCATCTGCTGCACGACATCCATCATCGCCTGACGCCGATCGAGGCGGGGCGGCTGGGCAAGGATCTGGAGCCCTATCGCCCCTTCTGGCTGGAGGATGCGACGCCCGCGGAAAATCAGGAAGCGTTCCGCCTGATCCGCCAGCATACGACCGCGCCGCTGGCAGTGGGCGAGATCTTCAATTCGATCTGGGACGCCAAGGACCTGATCCAGAACCAGCTGATCGACTATATCCGCGCCACTGTCGTCCATGCCGGCGGCATCACGCATCTGCGCCGGATCGCGGCGTTGGCGGACCTGTATCAGGTCCGCACCGGCTGCCACGGCGCGACCGACCTGTCGCCGGTGTGCATGGCGGCCGCGCTGCATTTCGACCTGAGCGTCCCCAATTTCGGCATCCAGGAATATATGCGCCACACCGAGGAGACCGACGCGGTCTTCCCTCATGCCTACAGCTTCGCGGACGGCATGATGCATCCGGGCGACAAGCCGGGGCTGGGCGTCGAGATCGACGAGGAACTGGCCGCGAAATATGAATATAAGCGCGCCTTCCTGCCGGTGAACCGGCTGGAAGACGGCACGATGTTCAGCTGGTGACGCGGATGCTCGGCTCATCCTCCCGGACATTGTTCATCCAGGCACTCGCCTGCCGTGCGGTCGCCAGTCTCCCAAGGATGAGCCGATGAACGATGCCGTCCTAACATCCTCCGGCCCCGCAAAGCCGTCCGGCAAGGTGCGCTGGATCGTCTGCGGCCTTCTCTTCGCGGCGGTGGTGCTGAGCTATATCGACCGGCTGGTGCTGCCGACGCTCAAGCCGGACCTTCAGGCGCGCTATGGCTGGAGCGAGAGCGGCTATGCCGACCTCGCCATCTGGTTCCAAGCGGGCTACGGCATCGCCTATGTCGCCTTTGGCCGATTGATCGACAAGATCGGGGCGCGGGCCGGCTATGCGCTTGCCGTGTCGCTGTGGACCATCGGCCATGTCGCGCATATCTTCTTCACCTCGACCGCCGGGATGCTGCTGGCGCGCATTCCGCTGGCGATCGGCGAGGCGGGGACTTTTCCCGCTGCGATCGCCGCGACCAACGAATGGTTCCCCAAGAAGGAACGCGCCCTGGCCATCGGCATCTTCAACGCCGGGTCCAATGTCGGCGCGATCCTGACGCCGCTGGTGGTGCCGATCATCGCGGTGACGCTGGGCTGGCGCTGGGCCTTCATTCTGACCGGGCTGCTGACGGTGGTGTGGCTGGCGGCGTGGCTCGGTTTCTACCGCCGCCCGCGCGAGAAGAAGGGGCTGTCGGCGGAGGAACTGGCCTGGATCGAAACCGATCCCGTCGAGGAACAGAGGCCAGTTCGGTGGGCGACGCTGTTCCGCCACCGCCAGACCTGGGCTTATACGAGCGGGCGTTTCCTGATCGATCCGGTGTGGTGGACCTTCCTCTTCTGGCTGCCCGATTTCTTCAACAAGCAATATGGCGTCAAGATGCTGGACTTCGGCCCGCCGCTGATCGCCGTTTATCTGCTGGCGGATGTGGGTTCGGTGGCGGGTGGATGGGCGTCCTCGCGCTTCATGGGGCGCGGCTGGAGCGTCAATCGCGCGCGTAAATCGGCCATGTTCCTGGCCGCCTTGTGCGCCGTGCCGATCGCTTTTGCGACTCATGCGCCGTCCATGTGGGTGGCGGTGGCGCTGATCGGCCTCGCCTGCGCGGGGCATCAGGGCTTTTCCGCCAATCTCTACGCCCTGCCGGGGGATGTCTTCCCGCGCTGGATGGCGGGATCGGTCGTCGGGCTGGGCGGCCTTGCGGGCGCGATCGGCGGCATGCTGATGGCCAAGTTCGCCGGCGTGATCCTGGAGAGGATCGGCAGCTATGGCCCGATCTTCGCCGTCGCCTCCTGCGCCTATCTGGTCGCACTTTTGACTATTCATCTCATCATTCCGCGCTATCAGGTCGTTGCCAGCGCTGGCACAGTCGACCAAGGAGCATGATCTTGACCAAAGCCCTGCGTCTCCATCCCGATCGCCTCTTTCCGTCGGACCCCGCGACGCGCGACATCGCCCGTCGGCTCTACGCCACGGTCAAGGACCTGCCGATCATCAGCCCGCACGGCCACACCGATCCGCGCTGGTTCGCCTATGATCAGCCCTTCGCCAACCCGGCGGAGCTGCTGATCGTGCCCGACCATTATGTGTTCCGCATGCTGTACAGCCAGGGCGTCCGGCTGGACGAGCTGGGCGTCCCGACGATCGACGGCAGCGCTACCGACAGCGATCCGCGCGCGATCTGGCGGCGCTTTGCCGAGCGCTATCACCTGTTCCGCGGCACGCCGTCGCGCATGTGGCTGGACTGGGTCTTTGCCGAGGCGTTCGGCATCGACGTGCGGCTGGAGGCGGCGACCGCCGACCATTATTATGACGTGATCGACGCCGCGCTGAAGACCGACGCCTTCCGCCCGCGCGCGCTGTTCGAACGTTACAATATCGAGGTGATCGCGACGACCGAGGGGCCGCTCGATCCGCTGGACCATCATCGCGCGATCCGCGAGTCCGGCTGGAGCGGCAAGGTCGTGACCGCCTATCGCCCCGATCCGGTGCTGGATCCCGACGATCCCAAGTTCATCGACAATGTGCAGCGTTTCTGCGCCATGGCGGGCGAGGATGCGAGCTATGCCGGCTATCTGCGCGCGCATGAGAAGCGCCGCGCCGATTTCCGCGCCGCGGGCGCGACATCGACCGATCATGGCCACCCCAGCGCCTTCACCGCCAATCTGTCGCCGGAAGAGGCCGAGGCGCTCTATACCAAGGTGACGAGCGGCCCGGTCGACGCGCGGGAGGCCGAGCTGTTCCGCGGCCATATGCTGGTGCAGATGGCGCGCATGTCGATCGAGGACGGCATGGTGATGCAGCTGCATCCCGGCGTCCATCGCAATCATAATGACGCGGTGCGCGCGCGTTTCGGCAAGGACAAGGGCGCGGACATACCGACCGCGGGCGAGTTCGTGGCGGCGCTCAAGCCCTTGCTCGACCTCTATGGCAATGATCCGCGTCTGACGCTGATCCTCTTCACGCTGGACGAGGATGTCTATTCGCGCGAGTTGGCTCCGCTGGCGGGCCATTATCCGGTGCTGCGGCTGGGGCCGCCCTGGTGGTTCCATGACAGCCCGGAGGGGATGCGGCGCTTCCGCGAGCGGGCCACGGAAACCGCGGGCTTCTACAATACGGTGGGCTTCAACGACGATACCCGCGCCTTCCTGTCGATCCCGGCGCGGCACGATGTCGCGCGGCGCATGGATTGCGGCTGGCTGGCGCAGCTGGTCGCGGAACATCGGCTGGAGGAGGATGAGGCGTTCGAGGTGGCGCGCGCGCTGGCCTATGACCTGGCCAAGGCGGCCTACAAGCTGTGAGCCGCCTGTCGTCCGCCACGCTGGCGACGCTGCCGGCCGATGTCGCGCGGCCGCGCTATGATCGCGGGGCGGTGCGCTGCGGCGTCGTGCATCTGGGCATCGGCGCCTTCCACCGGGCGCATCAGGCGGTGGTGTTCGAGCAGGCGCTGAATGCGGGCGACCTGCGCTGGGGCATCGTCGCCGCGTCGCTGCGATCGCCAGGCGTGCGCGACCAGATGGCGCCGCAGGATGGGCTCTACACGATGCTGGTGCGCGATGGCGTGGCCGATCGGGCGCAGGTGGTCGGCGCGGTGCAGCAGGTGATCGTCGCGCCGGAGGAGCCCGAAGCGCTGCTGGCGGCGCTGGCGTCGCCGGACACGCATATCGTCACGCTGACCGTGACCGAGAAGGGCTATAAGCTCGACCCGGCGACGGGCGCTCTGATCGAAAGCGACCCGCAGTTGGCCGCCGATCTGGCATCGCTGGACAAGCCGCAGACCGCACCGGGCTATCTGGTGGCGGCGCTGGCGCGGCGGCGCGCCGCCGGGCTGCCGCCCTTCACGGCGATCAGTTGCGACAATCTGCCGCATAACGGCCGGCGGCTGCGGGGCGCGGTGCTGGCGCTGGCGCAGCGGCATGATCCGGCGCTGGCCGAATGGATCGCGGCGCGGGGCGCCTTCCCCGAGACGATGGTCGACCGGATCGTGCCGGCGACGACAGCGGAGGATGTGGCGGCGCTCGGCGCTCTGCTGGGCGTCGAGGACCAGGCGATGGTCAAGACCGAACCCTTTCTGCAATGGGTGATCGAGGATCAGTTTTGCGGGCCGCGACCCGACTTCGGCCCGGGGGTTCAGGTCACTGCCGCCGTCGCGCCCTGGGAAGAGGCGAAATTGCGGCTGCTCAATGGCGCGCATAGCGGAATCGCCTATCTGGGCGGTCTGGCGGGGATCGACCATGTGCATGAAGTGCTGGCGCTGCCGGAGGCGCGGAGCTTTGTCGACAGGCTGTGGGACGAGGCGGAGACGACCCTGTCGCCGCCGGCCGAACTGGACGTCGCCGCCTATCGCCGCGACCTGATGGCGCGGTTCGACAATCCGACATTGCGACACCGAACCCGACAGATAGCGATGGATGGTTCGCAGAAGCTGCCGCAGCGATTGCTGGCGACGATCGCGGCGCGGCTGGAGGCAGGGCAGGGGATCGATGCGCTGTCGCTGGCGGTGGCGGCCTGGATCCGCTGGCAGGCGGGGCGCGACGATCACGGGCTGGCGCATCAGGTCGACGATCCGCTGGCGCCGCAGATCGCGATGGCGCTGGCAGGCGCGGACAGCGCGGCAGCGCGAGTCGATGCGATGCTGAGGTTCGAGGCAGTCGTGCCGGCGGCGCTGGCGGGGCAGGGCGCATTTCGAGATGCGCTCACGGGCTGGCTGGAGGTGTTGGAGGCGCGGGGCGCGCTGGCGGCGCTCACGGATCTGGCCGAGGGCAGGTTTTAATCGTTACCAGCTGCGCGGTTGCAATGTCTTGACATTCGCGCCGCGCGGTTTAATGAAATGGCTAGTGATAGCGCTACCAGTCAAGCCCACCGGAGAGTCGGGGGCGGCGCTCAGGAGAGGGGATTGTTCATGTCTTCACATCATCGTCATATCCGCGCGGCCCTGTTCGCCGCTTCGGCGATCGGATCGCTGGCGAGCGCGCAGGCCGCTTTCGCGCAGCAGGACGCCGCGCCGCAGACCTCCGCCGCCGCGCCGCAGGATGAAGTCGCCGACATCGTCGTGACCGGCATCCGCGGGTCGCTGCAAAGCGCTACCAACGCCAAGAAGAATGCGGTGGCGTTCGGCGACTCCATCTTTGCCGAGGATATCGGCAAGCTGCCCGCGACCAACCTTGCCGAAACGCTCAATCGCATGCCGGGCGTGCGGCTGAACCGCGACATCAACGGCGAAGGCACGCAGGTTGCGATCCGCGGCCTGGGGCCGAGCTTCACCCGCGTGCTGCTGAACGGATCGCAGCTGCAGGTCGCGTCCGACGGTGGCACCAACGGCGGCAGCGCCAATCGCGAAGTCGATCTGGACTTCTTCCCGTCGGAACTCTTCACCCGGCTCGATCTGGCGAAGAGCCCGTCGCCCTCCACGCTGGAAGGCGGCATCGCCGGCACGGTCAATCTGCGCAACGCGCGGCCGTTCGACAAGCCGGGCACGCATGTTACGGTCGTCGCGCAGGGCCAATATACCGACAGCAACGACAAGATCAGCCCGCGCGGCGCGATCGTCGCGAGCCACACCACCGACACGTTCGGCATCTTGGTCGGTGTCGCGGGCGTGAAGACCAAGACGCGCGTCGATGGCTATGAGACGCTGGGCTATAGCGACGGCAATCTGGGCACGGGCGATCCGGGCGGCAATAATTTCAGCTATGCCTCGATCGTGCCCAACAATGCCGGCCATGGCCTGGTCGCAGGCCAGCCGGTCGACGTGGTCGCCACGTCGGGCCTGACGCGCGACCAGCTCAGCACCGCGCTCATCCCGCGCCTGGGCCGTCAAGCGCTGACGCAGGGCGACCGTTCGCGCATCTCCGCCTTGGCGTCGCTGGAATGGCGGCCGAGCGACGAGTTGCACTTTGCCCTGGATGGCATCTGGGCCAAGTCGAAGCGCAACTATGATCGCCTGATCATGAACTGGCAGGTGCGCAATTCCGGGCCCGGCACCAGCGCCCAGTCGACCGGCGGCATGATCCCGATCGACCTGACCGTCGACGACAATGGCGTCGTGACCAGCGGTACCTTCGCCAATAGCTCCTTCTTCCTGGAGGCCAGCCAGTTCAGGCAGACCACCAAATTCTGGAACATCAACCCGAGCCTGAGCTGGCAGCCCAGCGACCTGCTGAAGGTCGATTTCAGCGCCAACTATTCCAAGAGCCGCTTTTTCCGCGAGCAGCCGAGCTGGGTGTTCCAGACAGCGCCTGAATCCGGCGTCGACGTCTATTATGACAATACGGGCCAGGGCGATTATCCGTCGATCACGACGAATATCGACCTCAACGATCCCAATAACGGCCTGTGGGAATGGTATCGCCAGAATGTCGCGCTCGTGCGTCGCACGACCGAGACCAAGGGCGCTCATCTGGACGTCACCTATGGCGACGACGTCTTCAACGTGAAGGTGGGCGCCGCCTATGACCGGGCGCAGCGCACCATCCGCGCCTATGACAACAGCCCGGCCTACCAGCTGTCGGTCTGCGGCACGGGCTGCACCGGCGAGACCGGGTCGATACCGACCAGCGCCATCCCGCAATATCTGATGCCCGGATCGGTCAAGAATTTCGGGCATCTCGCCAGCGGCAATATCGGCTTCACCCGCTACATCATGCCGGATTTCGGCGCGATCCGCGACGTGACCGACTATGAAAGCTATCGCGACAGCGCGCCAGAGACGCGCGGCGCGGTGACCGGCGGCGCGACCGGCGACATGGACGAAGAAGTGTGGGGCGCCTATTTCGAACTGAACGGCGTCACCACGATTGCGGGCCGCGACCTGCATATCAACACCGGCATGCGCTATGCCCGCACGCGCCAGGAAGTGGTGGGCCCCAGCCAGATCGGCACGGAGATCATCGACATCACGTCGCGGTCGACTTACGAGAATTTCCTGCCGTCGATCAACCTGACCTACGATGTCGCGGACAATATCAAGCTGCGCGCATCGGCGTCGCGGACGATGACGCGGCCGGACGCCAGCCAGATCCTGCCGGGCATCACCTTCTCCGATCCGTCGGCGCTGGTGGCGAGCGCGGGCAATCCGGACCTGGAGCCCTATACGTCGGACAATTATGACCTGGGCGGCGAAATCTACACTGGCGGGATCGGCTATGTCGGGCTGTCGCTGTTCATGAAGAATATCCAGGGCTTCACCGTCACCACGTCGCAGGAAGTCACCTTCGGGTCGCTCAACATTCCGTTCGAAAGCCTGATTCCGACGCAGCAGAATGCGCTGAACGATCGGTCGCTGCAGACCGGCATTCCAGTGGATCAGCTGCCGATCACGGTGAACCGCCCGATCAACCTGTCGGACCTGAAGATCAAGGGTCTGGAAATCACCTGGGTCCAGCCGCTCGACTTCCTGATGGACGGCCTCGGCTTCTCGGCCAACGGCACCTATCTCGACCAGTCGTCCTCGTCTGGCCTGGTGGCGACGGGCGTGTCGAAATATTCCTACAATCTTCAGGGCTTCTATGAAGACGACCGGCTGTCGGTCAGCCTGAACTATGTGTGGAACGACGACGCGATCGCGGTCAACCGGCCGCAGAACGGCATCCAGAACGCTTCGCTGCGATCGAAGGCGCGGGGCCAGCTCGACTTGTCGGCCGGCTATCAGCTGCCCTTCCTCAACGACAGCGTGCGCCTGACGCTGGATGCGCTCAACCTCACCAACGAGCCGATCCGCACGCTGTTCGAATATGATAATGCGCCCTATTCGGTCTATTATCCCGGCCGCACCGTCCTGGCCGGCATCCGGGCGAATTTCTGATCCTCCCCAAGGGAAAACTGACAGGGCCGGCCGCAATGCCGGCCCTTTTTTCTTTCGGCCGGGTGGCGCCGGCCGGAATGCCGGCCCTTTTCTTTCGGTCGGTTGGGGCCGGCCGCAATGCCAACCCTTTTTTTCTCGGGCCGGACAGGGCGACCCTTGTTCCGTCCGAGCTTCTGTTTGAAAGGCTGATGATGCGCCGCTTGCCCGCTCTCCTCCTTCCGCTGCTGATGATGGCCGCGCCCGCCGCGCAGGCGCAGGGCTGCTCCCCCGCCTGGGTCGCGGGCTGGGCTTCGTCCCAGTTCCGGCCGACCGGCGACGCGGCGCTGGCGGAGGGCACGCTGCGCGACCGGACGCTGCGGCAGATCGTGCGGCCTTCGGTCGCCGGGGATCGGTTGCGGGTGCGGCTGTCGAACCTGGCCGGCGGCAAGCCGCTGCGGATCGCGGGCGCCAGCATCGCGCGGGCGAAGGGATCGGGATCGCCCGCGATCGACCCGGCGACGCGCGTGCCGCTGCGCTTCGATGGCAAGGCGGACGTGATCATTCCCGCCGGAGCCGACTATCTGTCCGATCCGGTGGCGATGCCGACCAGGGCGCTGGACAATATCGCGATCTCCATCCGCTATGATGGCGAGCCGGAACAGACGTCGCATCCCGGATCGCGCGCCACGTCATGGCATATGGCGGGCGACCATCTGGACGATGCGGCGATGGCCGGCGCGGCGCATTTCGACCACTGGTTCCATCTCGCCGCGCTGGAAGTGGAGCGCTGTGCGCCGGCCAGGCTGATCGTGGCGCTGGGTGATTCCATCACCGACGGCAAGGGATCGACCACCAACGGCAATGACCGCTGGACCGATGTGCTGGCCGAGCGGTTGCAGGCCGATCCTGGCCGGCGCGGCATCGCCATCGTCAACCAGGGGATAGGCGGCAACCGCCTGCTGAACGACGGGCTGGGCCCCAATGCGCTGGCGCGGCTGGACCGCGACGTTCTGGCGCAACCGGGGGTGACGCACATGATCTTGCTGGAAGGGATCAACGACCTGGGCACGCTGACGCGCGACGCGCCCGTCAGCAAGGCGGACCATGCCGCGCATGTCGCGCGCATCATCGGCGCCTATCGCCAGATCATCGCCCGCGCCCATGCCAAAGGGATCAAGGTGATCGGCGGGACGATCATGCCCTTTGTTGGCAATGATTATTATCATGCCGATGCCGACAACGAAGCCGACAGGCAGGCGGTCAACGCGTGGATCAGGACGCCGGGCCATTTCGACGCGGTGGTGGATTTCGACCGGGTGATGCGCGATCCCGCGCGGCCCGAACGGCTGCTGCCCGCTTATGACGATGGCGATGCGCTGCATCCTTCGCCCGCGGGCTATCGGGCGATGGGGGAGGCGGTGCCGCTCAGCCTTTTCGATTGATGCGCCTGTGCCCGGCCTCCATCACCGTTTCCATAGCGACGAAGGTGGAGGTGCTGGCGACATGGGGCAGGGCGCTGATCTTTTCCCCCAGCACCATGCGGTAGCGGCGGATGTCGGCGGTGCGGACCTTGAGCAGATAGTCGAAATTGCTGGCCAGCATATGGCATTCCTCGACTTCCGGAATGCGGCGGACGGCGGCGTTGAATTCGCGCAGCGCCGCCTCGCGCGTGTCGGACAGCTTCACTTCGGTGAAGGCGATATGGTCGAGGCCGAGCTTGGCGGGATCGACGATGGCGCGAAAGCCGCGGATGACGCCGGCCTGCTGCAGCCGCTTCAATCGCACCTGGCAGGGGGTCTTGGACAGGCCGACGGCGGCGGCGAGATCGGTGACGGTCATGCGGCCATCCTCCACCAGCGCGGCGATGATGCGGCGATCGAACTCGTCCATTTCGACTGAAGCAGGCATGTTTGTCATGTCTTTCGCCTAGCAGGGCGGCTTCAATAAGTCACTTCGGCTTGATCCGGGCCGATCTTAAGGCGGAACGAACGGGCGTTTGCGATTATTCTGCGTCCATGACCGACCAGCCTTTCGCCCAGTTCGCCCCCGCCATTCGCCAGCCGACGCCGCTGCGTCAGGCGATCACCGCCGCCTATCGCCGCGACGAGGCGGAGGCGCTTGCGCCCCTGATCGCCGCGGCGACTTTGCCCGCCGCGACGCGCGCCGCCATCGCCGGCACCACGCGCACGCTGGTGACCGCGCTGCGCGCCAATCGCAAAGGCAGCGGCGTCGAGGGGCTGGTGCAGGAATATGCGCTGTCCAGCCAGGAAGGGGTGGCGCTGATGTGCCTGGCCGAGGCGCTGCTGCGCATTCCCGATACGGCCACGCGCGATGCGCTGATCCGCGACAAGATCGCCGACGGCGACTGGGGATCGCATCTGGGCGGCGAGAAGTCGCTGTTCGTCAATGCCGCCACCTGGGGCCTGGTGGTGACGGGCAAGCTGGTCGGCAGCGTCGACGATCGCGGGCTGGGCGCGGCGCTGACGCGGCTGGTCGCGCGCGCGGGCGAGCCGGTGATCCGGCGCGGCGTCGACCTGGCGATGCGCATGATGGGCGAGCAGTTCGTGACCGGCGAAACCATCCAGGAAGCGCTGAAGCGCGCGCGGGAGATGGAAGCCAAGGGCTTTGCCTACAGCTATGACATGCTGGGCGAGGCGGCGACCACGGCCGCCGACGCCAGGCGCTATTATGCCGATTATGAGCGAGCGATCCACGCCATCGGCAAGGCGTCGGCCGGGCGGGGCATCTATGCGGGGCCGGGCATTTCGATCAAACTGTCGGCGCTGCACCCGCGCTATGTCCGCGCGCAGGCGGACCGCGTGATGGGCGAATTGCTGCCTGCCGTGAAGCAATTGGCGCTGCTGTCCAAGCGCTACGACATCGGCTTCAACATCGATGCCGAGGAAGCCGACCGGCTGGAATTGTCGCTCGACCTGCTGGAAAGCCTGGCGACCGATCCGGAGCTTGCCGGCTGGAACGGCCTGGGCTTCGTGGTGCAGGGCTATGGCAAGCGCTGCCCCTTCGTCATCGACTGGATCATCGATTTGGCGCGGCGCAGCGATCGGCGCATCATGGTGCGGCTGGTGAAAGGCGCCTATTGGGATGCCGAGATCAAGCGCGCGCAGGTCGAGGGCCTGCCCGATTTCCCCGTCTATACGCGCAAGCTGCATACCGACGTCGCCTATATCGCCTGCGCCCGCAAGCTGCTGGCGGCGCGCGACAGCGTCTTCCCGCAATTCGCCACGCATAACGCCCAGACGCTGAGCAGCATCTATCATCTCGCCGGGCCGGATTTCGCGATCGGCGATTATGAGTTCCAGTGCCTGCACGGCATGGGCGAGCCGCTGTACGAGCAGGTGGTGGGCGGGGAGAAGCTGAACCGGCCGTGCCGCATCTATGCGCCGGTGGGCACGCATGAGACGTTGCTGGCGTATCTGGTGCGCCGCCTGCTGGAAAATGGCGCGAACAGCAGCTTCGTCAACCGGATCGCCGACCCGGCCGTGTCGATCGAGGAGATGATCGCCGATCCGGTGGATCTGGTGACGGCGATGCCGCATCCCGGCGCGCGGCACGACCTGATCGCGCTGCCGGCCGACCTCTATCCCGACCGGCGCAATTCGGACGGGCTGGACCTGAGCGACGAAGCGGTGCTCGCGCGGCTGAGCGACGCGCTGCGCGAAAGCGCGGCGATCGGCTGGACCGCTGCGCCCGAAAGCGCGGGCGGCCCCGCGCGCACCGTGTTCAACCCCGCCGACCATCGCGATGTTGTCGGCCGCGTCACCGAAGCGAGCGCCGAGGAAGCGCGCGCAGCGGCGATCCGCGCGGCGGAATCGCGCTGGCCCAATTGCCCGGTCACCGAACGCGCGGCGATGCTGGACGCTGCGGCCGACGCGATGCAGGCGCGCATGCCGATCCTGCTGGGCTTGATCGTGCGCGAAGCGGGCAAGTCGCTGCCCAACGCCATCGCCGAAGTGCGCGAGGCGATCGACTTCCTGCGCTATTATGCGCAGCAGGCGCGCACGACCTTCGGCCATCAGCAGCAGGCGCTGGGGCCGGTGGTGTGCATCAGCCCGTGGAATTTCCCGCTGGCGATCTTCACGGGCCAGGTGGCCGCGGCGCTGGTCGCGGGCAATCCTGTGCTGGCCAAGCCCGCCGAGGAAACGCCGCTGATCGCGGCCGAGGCGGTGCGGCTGCTGCACGAAGCGGGCGTGCCCGCCGACGCGCTGCAATTGCTGCCCGGCGACGGCCGCATCGGCGCGGCGCTGGTCGCGGCGCCGGAAACGGCGGCGGTGATGTTCACCGGGTCGACCGACGTGGCGCGGCTGATCCAGCGCCAGCTCGCCACGCGTCTGTCGCGCGCCGGCCGGCCGATCCCGCTGATCGCCGAGACGGGCGGACAGAATGCGATGATCGTCGACAGTTCGGCGCTGGCCGAACAGGTGGTGGCGGACGTCATCGCGTCTGCTTTCGACAGCGCCGGCCAGCGCTGTTCGGCGCTGCGCATCCTGTGCCTGCAGGAGGATGTCGCCGATCGGACGCTGGCGATGCTGAAGGGCGCGCTCGCCGAGCTGCGGATCGGCCGCACCGACGCGCTGAAGGTCGATATCGGCCCGGTCATCACCGCCGAGGCGCGCGAGGGCATCGAGGCCCATATCGCGAGGATGCGCGCGATCGGCCGGCCGGTCGAGCAGAGCGCGCTGCCGCCCGAAGCGGCGCATGGCACCTTCGTGCCGCCGACCATCATCGAGATCGACAGCATCGCCGACCTGGACCGCGAAATCTTCGGACCGGTGCTGCATGTCCTGCGCTTCCGTCGCGACGGGCTGGACGCGCTGGTCGACCAGATCAACGCCACTGGCTATGGCCTGACCTTTGGCCTGCACACGCGGCTGGACGAGACGATCGCCCGCGTGACAAGCCGGGTGAAGGTCGGCAACATCTATGTGAACCGTAACGTCATCGGCGCGATCGTCGGGGTGCAGCCCTTTGGCGGGCGCGGCTTGTCGGGGACGGGCCCCAAGGCGGGCGGGCCGCTCTATCTGGGCCGGCTGGCGAGCACGCCGCCGGTCTTCGCCGCGCGCGTCAGCCATTTGCGCTCGCCGCTCCATGGCTTTGCCGACTGGCTGGACCAGCAGGGCGATGGCGAGGCGGCGGCCGAGGCGCGGCGCACCGGCGACGGATCGGCACTGGGCGTCGAACTGGCGCTGCCCGGCCCCGTGGGCGAGCGCAACCTCTATGCGCTGCATCCGCGCGGGCTGATCCTGATGCGGCCGGCGACGCGGCAGGGGCTGTTCCGCCAGATGGCGGCGGTGCTGGCGACCGGCAATCGCGGCGCGGTCCAGGGCATGACCCTGCCGCCGGGACTGCCGGCGGAGGTCGCCGCCTGCTTCACGAGCGACGCGCACGGCCCCTTTGCCGCGGCGCTGGTCGAGGGCGACGCGGCCAAGATTGCAGCCACGACGCAGTGCGTCGCGGACATGCCCGGCTCGATCGTCCCGGTCCATGCCGACGATCATGGCCATGGCTATTGCCTCGACTGGCTGCTGGAGGAGGTTTCGACGTCGATCAACACGACAGCGGCGGGCGGCAACGCCAGCCTGATGATGATCGGCTGACCGTCCGCGCGCTTGATCTGGATTTCTTTTCCGCCTTCAGATTGGATGAGCGGTTAACCAAAAAATAAAGGGAAAATGCGAAAAGCGGCGCAAATTGGAGACCCGCCACTTGCGCGTTTTGAAAACTTTGCTGGAACGACGCGCAAAAGGGCGGTCGCAGGATGCTGACGTCCGCACCAGCCTGATTGAATCGCTATACGCATCGCCCGCTTCGCTGACCATCGGCGCCATCACCGGCGTCGCCGTGGGCCTGGTCGTCGCCAGCCTGTCCGACAGGCTGGCGATCCATGCCGTCGTGGCCGTTCTTTGCATCGTCGCCAGCTTGCGAGTGGTGTCGGCCATCTTCTTCCACCGCCAGCTGGTGCACGGCACCGCCATCGCGTCGCGCGGCTGGGAACTGGCCTATGAACTGGGCGCCTGGGTCTATGCCGGGCTGCTGGGACTGATGGCGTTCGTGTCGCTGATCGGGTCGGGCAACAGCGTCATTCACATGCTGACGGTGTCGATGGCGACCGGCTATGCCGGCGGCATTTCCGGGCGCAATGCGGGGCGGGTGCAGATCGCCATCGGGCAGGTCTGCCTGACCCTGCTGCCGACCGCCACGGGGCTGTGGCTGGAAGGATCGACCGGCTATCGCGTGCTGTCGGTGGCGATGGTGATGATGGTGCTGGGCCTGGCCGAAATCAGCTCCACCACGCACCGCATCGTCGTCCAGGCGCTGATCGGCAAGCGCGACAAGTCGATGCTGGCCGAGAAGTTCGAGCGGCTGGCGCGGTTCGACAGCCTGACCGGCCTGGAAAACCGCATGGCGATGCAGATGCGCCTGCGCGACATCTTTCAGACCAATGACAAGCGCAACGACGCCGTGGCGATCCTGTGGATGGACCTCGACCGGTTCAAGGAGATCAACGACAGCCTGGGCCATATGGTGGGCGACCAGCTGTTGCGGTCGGTGGCCGAACGGCTGACCGATGTGGTGCAGGATCGCGGCCGGATCGCGCGGTTCGGCGGCGACGAGTTCGTCATCATCTGCCCGGATACGGACCGGGTGACGGCAGCCGGCATCGCGCAGGAAATCGTGTCCTATTTCGCCCATGGCTTCGAACTGGGCGAGAACCATCTGCAGGTGACGGCGTCGGTCGGCTATGCCGTGGCGCCGCAGGATGGCCGCGACATGGACGAGTTGATGCAGCATGCCGACCTGGCGCTGTATGAAGCCAAGGGCGAAGGGCGCAACCGGTCGGCGAGTTTCAACTGGTCGCTCAAGGAACGGTTCAACCGGCTGCACGAGATCGAAAGCGGGCTGCGGCGCGCGCTGGCGGCGGGCGAGCTTCGATTGCTGTTCCAGCCGATCGTGGACCTGGGCACGGGCGAGATCGAGGCGTGCGAGGCGCTGCTGCGCTGGGAGCATCCGGTGCTGGGGCCGATCCCGCCGTCGGAGTTCATCCCGATCGCGGAGAATATCGGCCTGATCGAGGCGATGACCGCCTGGGTGCTGCGGCAGGCCTGTGAGGTCGCCGCTTCCTGGCCGGAGCATATCCGCATCGCGATCAATATTTCGCCCGCGTCGCTGCGTTCGCCCGAACTGCCGGGCAATGTCATCGCGGCGCTGCTGGAAACGGGCGTGGCGGCCCGACGGCTGGAACTGGAAGTGACCGAGTCGATCTTCCTGGACGACAGCGGCCAGACCAATGCGATCCTGCGCGAATTGCAGCGCATCGGGCTGCGGCTGGCGCTGGACGATTTCGGCACCGGCTATTCCTCGCTCTCCTATCTGCGCTCCTACCGGTTCGACACGCTGAAGGTGGACCAGAGCTTCATGGCGGGGGTGAGCGCCAACGCGGAGGATCGCGCGATCGTGCGCGCCATCGGCAATCTGGCGCGCGACCTGTCGATGGATACGGTGGCCGAAGGGATCGAAACCGCCGATCAACTGAGCCATGCGCGCGAGGCGGGCTTCACCAATGTGCAGGGCTATCTGTTCAGCCGGCCCGTGCCGGCCGAGCAGATTGCCGAGATGATCGCCGCGGGTCCGCTGGAGGGGACGGGGCGTCCCGACCCGGTGGTCCAGACGCGCCGTCGCCGGGCCTGAAGGCGGCTGGCCGTCAGCGCAGCTTGGTCTGCGCGGTGGCCAGGCGCCGCATCATGCGCAGGTCGCGGTCCGACAGCGACAGCGCGGTTTCGGTCCACATCTCGACGATGTCGGTCAGTTCGGTGAGCGTCAGCGGATGGACGCGGCGACCGGCGCGATTGATGCCCACATAGCCCGAATGATGGGCGCTATGATCGCGGATCCACTGCGCCGTCGCCGCTTCGCCTTCGCCAGTGTCGACCACCTGGGTGACGATGCCCATGTCGAACATTTCCTCGGCCGTGTAGATGCGGCCTTCCGACAGCATCTGGCGCGCCAGCACGGGCCCGACGCGGCGGTGGAGGATGGAATAGGCGCCCATGCCGGGGAACAGGCCGAACAGCACTTCGGGCAGGCCGAAGCGGGCCTGCCGCTCGGCGATGATGACGTCGAAGCACATCAGCGCTTCCAGCCCGCCGCCCAGCGCATCCCCCTGCGCCAGGCCGATGTTGATGATGTTCATGTCGTTGCAGTGCCAGATGCGATCGACGATCTCGCAGCAGGCCACGCCATATTTCAGCAGCGTTTCGCGGTCGCGCCGCTGGATGCAGTTGGCGAACATCTCAAGGTCGCCGCCCAGGTTGAACACGCCGGGGAAGCGCGATCCGAGCACCATGAACTTGAGCGGGCCATTGTCGCCGAACACGCGGCGGCTTTCGCGCTGCCAGGTCATGGTGTCGCGCATCAGGCCGAGATTCGAATTGGGGCGCTCATGCGGCGTCATGAACGCCCAGAGCGTGGCTAGCTCCTCATCCCAGCGCACGTCGATCTGCCCCAGGTCGAACAGGGTCGACTGGCTGATGGCGTGGGCAAGCCCCTTTTCCGTAGCGGCGCTCTCGACCGGCGGCAGAGCATCGTCCGTCACCGGGTCTTCAAAGACGGGCTCGGCCTCGTCCCGTGTCGGCGTAAATCGTCCCGAATCAATCATCTGCGGCCCCGTTTTCCTATGCTGAATGAACAGATCAGGTTCGGCTCCATCATGCCGCCAACGGCATCATGATTGACAGGGCTTTAACCATTTTTGTCCGCGACTGTTGCGCGCGGGCCGCCCTCAAGCGCCGGCTTTTGGAAGCGCTGTGGTAAAAATGCTGCAACTGCGTTGATCCCGGCGCGTTATGCTGAACCCGGCAGGGCTTTGTTAACCTTCACCATTTACCGCTAGGCCCATGACCGACCGGCGCAACCCTATCGATGCTGTGACGCTGACCCTGCAGGACCAGAATGGCGCGCCATGGCCGCTGCGGCTGTCGGCCGACTGCCTGCGCTTCGTCGGGCCCTATCGCCGGGTCGAGGGGTTCAACATCGACGCGATGCTGCTGTTCGAAGGCGTGCGCAAGGCGGGCTGACCCGCACCATCCTTGTGCCGCGGCCCATTCGATCCTAGAGCGCCGCGCATGACGAAGCCCCGCTTTTCCTTCTCCATCGCCGCGACCGACGGCAAGGCGCGCACCGGCGCGATCCAGATGCGTCGCGGCGAAATCCGCACGCCCGCCTTCATGCCGGTGGGCACCGCCGCGACCGTCAAGGCGATGCGCCCGGCCGAAGTGCGCGCGACGGGCGCCGACATCATCCTGGGCAACACCTATCATCTGATGCTGCGCCCCGGCGCCGAGCGCATGGCGCGGCTGGGCGGGCTGCACGGCTTCATGGGCTGGGACCGGCCGATCCTGACCGACAGCGGCGGCTATCAGGTGATGAGCCTCAGCGCGCTCACGAAGATGAGCGAGGAAGGCGTCGCCTTTTCCAGCCATATCGACGGGTCCAAGCATATGCTGACGCCCGAGCGATCCATGGAGATCCAGCGCCTGCTCGACAGCGACATCGTGATGGCGTTCGATGAGTGCACGAAGAATGGCTGCACCCATGGCGAGGCGGCCCAGTCGATGGAGCGATCGATGCGCTGGGCCAAGCGGTCGCGCGACGGGTTCGATGCAGGCGGCGAGCATGCGGATCGCGCCGCGCTGTTCGGCATTCAGCAGGGGTCGCTGGATGAAAATCTGCGCCGCATTTCGGCCGAGAAGCTGATCGAGATCGGCTTCGACGGCTATGCCGTGGGCGGACTGGCGGTGGGCGAGGGGCAGGAGGCGATGTTCGCCACGCTCGATTTCGCACCCGACATGCTGCCGGTCGACAAGCCGCGCTACCTGATGGGCGTGGGCAAGCCCGACGATATCGTCGGCGCGGTGGAGCGGGGCATCGACATGTTCGATTGCGTGCTGCCGACCCGGTCGGGCCGCAATGGCCAGGCCTTTACCTGGGCCGGGCCGCTCAACATCCGCAACGCCAAGTTCAACGAGGATCTGGGGCCGCTCGATCCGCGCTGCGGCTGCCCGGTCTGCGCGACCTGGAGCCGCGCCTATCTGCACCATCTGGTGAAGGCGGGCGAGATGCTGGGCGCGATGCTGATGACCCAGCATAATATTCATTTCTACCAGCAGATGATGCAGGCGATCCGCGATGCCATCAGCGCCGGCGTCTTCGCGACTTTCGCCGCCGATTTCCGCCGCGATTACCGGCGCGTCTGATCGTCAGGGCAGGATGGTAATGGCGATGGCGTAGCGGCCCGCCTCGCCATCATGGTCGAGCGGCGCGCGCAACTGGCGCGACAGACCCGTCAGCACCCGGCCGTAGCGATCGTCCAGATAGGCGCTCATGGTCGGCGACTCCCGCAGCCCGGACGACTGGATCGCCAGCAGCGCGCGATCATCCTGCTGCCACTGCACCGAGATGCGCATGCGCCCCTGCGGGTCGAGGCGCATCGCCAGCTCCACCAGCTCGGTCGTGAGGAAGGCGATCGGCACGGCGACATCCTGACTGATATGCAGGTCGTCGCTGTCGATCTGGATACCGAAGCGGCGCGCTTCGGCTGGCGCGGTGCCGCGCAGGCTGGCGGACAATTCGCTGATCAGCGCGCGCACGCCGACGCCGCGATTTTCCTCCAGCTCGGCGAAATGATTGCGGTGAACGACGGAGAGCGCGTCGACGCGGCGCTGGATCGAGGCATAGGCCTCCACCGCCTCGGGTTCATGCGCCGAGCGGGCATGAAGGTTGATGAGGCTGGCGATGATCTGCAGGTTGTTCTTGACCCGGTGATGCACCTCGCGCGTCAGCTTGCGCTGGGTTTCCAGGCCCTCGGCCATTTCCGCTTCATGGGTGGCGACATCCTCGCTGATCTCGCGAAAGGTTTCGCCAAGCGCGATGATCTCGCGCGCGGGGGTCCGCACCCGGCGCATCGGCTCCAGCACCTCGCCGGGATGATAGGCCGCGACGGTGCGGCGCAGCAGCACCAGCGGGCGGATGAGCAGACGGTTGACCACGAACCAGCCGATCGCGGCGGCGGCGAACCACATGACCAGCGGCAGGAACAGCGACAAGGTGCGCGCCAGCGTCTCGGGCGGATCGCGCACGGTCATGGTGAGCACGATATTAGGCGGTTCGAGCGGGGCGGAGAGGCTGGTGAGGCCCACCGCGCCGGCGGGAAAGGGGCGCGCGGGGCTGAGGTTCAGCCGCCGATGCCCTTCATGCAGGCTGAGCCGGCGATTCTGCAGGGCGGTCGCGGGATCGGCGGCGCTTTCCAGATGGGCGCGCGAATAATAGATGAGCCCCACCAGACGGTCGTCGCGACTGCGCACCCGGGTCAGCAGATAGGGCGCGCCGTCCAGCAGCTGCGCCGTGGGTCCGCCGAAGCGCTCCTGCGACGGCACGATCGGCGCGAGATCGGGATGGGACGCGCACAGGGTGCGGCCCGCCCGGTCGTAGATCGCATAGCGGCCGCCGTCGCGGTCATTCTTGGCGAGGAACAGGTTCAGCCGGTCGCAAATGCTGGTGTCCGACGGCGTGGCCGCCAGATTGTTGACGGTGAGCTGCAGGGCGGTGCGGTCGGATTCCAGATCAGCGGTCAGCTTGCGCGCGCTCTGGCTGACGGCGACTCGCAGCAGCGCTTCCTTTTCCAGGTCGGCGGTTTCGATCGCCTGAAGCGAGGCGACGAGCGCGATCAGCCCGAGCGGCAGCAACGCCAGCGTCAGGATGAGGAACATCTTGACGCCGGTCGAGCCGAAGAAGCGGAATAGGAAAGCGGTCAGCGATTGGGCTGCCGGAGGATGGCTGCCCCCGATCATGACGCAGTCAGTCCAATTTGCTCAGCAAATCCAGCATTTCGGAAGGAATATCTTCGTCAACGGCGCGCTGATAGACGGTGCGCAAGGCTTGGGAGACTTGATTCTGTTCCTTCCGGCCGCCGCCACGTCCCTTTTTGGGAGAAGGCGCGCCGGTCCCATCATCGCTGGTGCCGGCCGACCGTTGTTCCGTCGTTGAAGAAACCAAAATCTGCCCCTCTGAAGCAATCTCTGTCACGCCAGTCCGCCCGTATTTGCGGGAAAGAAGCGGCACGTCAATTCGTCGTCCCGCCCTACCAAAGCGAAAATCGCGATATCGTCGAAAAAACCATATGGCTGCGAAACAAATTGGCGTGTCGATGGTTCCGGACCGTAAGGCGTTTTTTTGACGCTGCCGGTTTTGGCATGATGAAGAGGGGGCGGGCTTGCCAATGCGGCATGGACATTCCATCCTCCCTTCCGATCGCCTTTCGTGGCCGGGTTCACGACGCCTGATTTCGGGCAGGGAGAAGAATTGACGATGTCGCTTGGACAGAAACTGCACCCCCATCTTCCGTTTCTGCGTCGCTATGCACGCGCGCTGACCGGCAGCCAGACGCATGGCGACGCCTATGTGCGCGCCACGCTGGAAGCGATCGTCGCCGCGCCCGAGGAATTTCCGTCCGATGTCGATCCGCGCCTGGGCCTGTATCGCACCTTCCACGCCATCTGGTCTTCCTCGCACCTGGAGGATGAGCCCTTCGCCGGCGGCGATGGCCACGAAGCCATCGCGCAGGCCCGGCTCGCGCGGCTGACCCCGCTGCCGCGCCAGGCGCTGCTGCTGACCGCGCTGGAAGGCTTCACCGTCGACGACGTCGCCTATCTGATCGGCATGGATGCGTCCGATGTCGAAGCGCTGGTCGAGGAAGCGCTGACCGAGATCGAGGCGCAGACCCGCGCCAAGGTGCTCATCATCGAGGACGAGCCGATCATCGCGATGGACATCGAGACGATCGTGCGCGACCTGGGCCATGAAGTGACCGCGATTGCGGTGACGCGCGAGGATGCAGTGCGCGAAGCCATGGCCGAGCGGCCCGGCCTGGTGCTGGCCGACATCCAGCTGGCCGACGATTCGAGCGGCATCGATGCGGTGAAGGACATCCTGTCCGAAATTTCCGTGCCCGTGATCTTCATCACCGCCTTCCCCGAGCGGCTGCTGACCGGCGAGCGGCCCGAACCGACCTTCCTCATCACCAAGCCGTTCCAGCGTTCGACCGTCAAGGCGGCGATTTCGCAGGCGCTGTTCTTCGATCAGGCGACCGCGCCGGCCTGATCGCTACAGGCTTGCGCCTTCCTTTACATGGCAACGGAACTCCCGGTCGAACGTCGCGTTAATGAAGCGTAACGATCGGGAGAGAGATCATGGTCGATCAGGAAAAACATGTCGCGACGGACAAGGCGCGCGGCGGTTCGACCGAAAATGTCGTGCGCTATGTGCTCGGCATATCGCTGGCGCTGGCCGTGATCGTGATGTTGCTGGTCCTGTGGATGTAACGACATCGGTTTGCGATTGGGCTTGAGAGACTTAGAAGTTAGGATATGGGCGCATTATGGCTTTGACGATGTCGGTTCAGGCGACAGGAGCGGCGGCCAGCAAGGGGGTCGTTCCCATGAATGAGGAAATTGCCGGATCGGAAGAGCGGGCTGCGCTGTCGGATACGGATTTCAAGCGGGAACTGGCTGCGGTCATTCCGCATCTGCGCGCCTTCGGGCGATCGCTGTCGGGCAATCGCGACGTGGCCGACGATCTGGTGCAGGAAACGCTGCTGAAGGCGTGGGCCGCCCGCGCCCGTTTCCAGGCCGGCACCAACATGCGCGCCTGGACCTTCATCATCCTGCGCAACCATTATCTCTCGCAGATGCGCCGGTCGCGCTTCCGCGGCGACTGGGACGACCTGACCGCCGATCGCATCCTGGCTGCGCCGGCCGGGCAGGACAAGCATGTGGAGCTGAGCGACATGCAGCGGGCCCTGCTTCAGCTGCCCCAGCCGCAGCGCGAAGCGCTGATCCTGGTGGGCGCGGGCGGCTTTGCCTATGAAGAAGCGGCGGAAATCTGCGGCGTTGCCGTCGGCACGATCAAGAGTCGCGTCGCACGCGGCCGCGCCGCGCTGGAACAGATTTTGGAGAATGGCGACCTGCCATCCCGCCGCACCCAGGAAACGACCGACAGCGCCGTGCTCGACGAGATCATGGATGATGTCGATCGGCTGAGCCGCGGCGGCGAGGGACGCGGCACCGGGGACTGACCCCGTCTGCTGGGCCGGATCGCGTGCTTCTCCGTGCAGGAGAGAGAATATGCGCGATCCGCCGTCACCGTCCCCGCCAGAACCGCCGCAATCCAATAGTGGCGTCATCCTGGCGCTCGTCGCCATTGCGCTGATCCTGGCGATCAGTTTCTTCTATTTGACCAATGAACGGCGGCAGGACCGGCAGGCCGATGCCGTCACCGACGCCGCCGCGTCCGCGGACAATGCGGTGCAGGCGATGGGCGACGCCGCGCGCAACGCCGCCGATGACCTGGAGCGGACTCGCTGACGAAGGCGGCGCGCAAGCGCGTTTGCGCGCGATTCAGCATTTTTTGGTGATTTTGGTGCAAGCCTTTCCCAAGCGTCGGATTTTCTTACAAAGGGTGTAAGGAGCGTCCGACGGGCCAGGCCGCTGTTGGCGATGGCTGGACAAGGCGCAACGATGATCAGGCTGTTCAAACATTATGTGCCGCACGCGGTGCTGCTGCTGGGGCTGCTGGACTTCCTGCTCCTGATGGCGGCGGCCGAGGGCGGATGGGTGCTGCGCGCCCATCAGATCGGCATGGATGTGGAGCCGGTGACATCGCGCCTGGCGCCGCTGTTGAGCTTCGCGCTGTCGATCCAGACCGCGATGATCGCGGTGGGCGTCTATGGCCCCGAATCGCTCCAGTCGATCCGTTTCGCGCTGGCGCGGCTGCTGGTGGCGGTGTCGCTGGGCGTCATTTTCCTGTCGGTCCTCTATTTCCTGATGCCCGGCATCACGCTGTGGCGCTCCAATTCGCTCTACGCCATGGGGCTGGCGGTCGCGGTGCTGCTGCTCATACGCTTGCTGCTGGGGTCGATGCTGGGCGGGGAGGCGTTCAAGCGCCGGCTCGTCGTGCTGGGCGCGGGCAATCGCGCCAACCGCATTCGCGAGCTGGAGCGCCGCCGCGGATCGGGATTCCTGGTGGTCGGCTATATCGCCATGAACGATGGCGAGCAGGTGATCGCCGAAGCGATCAACCGCAACGCCGTCTACAATCTGGCCGATTTCGTCGTGCGCCTCAACGCGAGCGAGGTGGTGCTGGCGCTGGAGGAGCGGCGCAACGCCGTCCCGATGGCGGACCTGCTGCGCATCAAGACGACCGGCGTGCATGTCAACGACCTGTCAAGCTTCCTGGAGCGCGAAACCGGCCGCGTCGACCTGGCCAGCGTCAATCCCAGTTGGCTGATCTTTTCCGACGGCTTTTCCGCTGGCCGCCGCCTGTCCAGCATCGCCAAGCGCCTATTCGATATCGTCGCCAGCCTGATCCTGCTGATCCTGACCGGCCCGATCATCATCCTGGGCGCGGTCGCGGTGAAGCTCGACAGCAAGGGGCCGGCCTTCTACCGCCAGCAGCGCGTGGGGCTATATGGCCAGGAATTCTGGATCGTGAAGCTGCGCACCATGCGGCAGGATGCCGAAGTGGCGGGGCAGGCGGTCTGGGCGGAAAAGGACGATCCGCGCATCACGCGCCTGGGCTATTGGCTGCGCAAGCTGCGCATCGACGAATTGCCGCAGACCTGGACCGTGCTGAAGGGCGAGATGAGCTTCGTCGGGCCCCGGCCCGAGCGCCGCCAGTTCGTCGAGGATCTGGAACAGCATCTGCGCTATTATGCCGAACGGCACATGGTGAAGCCCGGCATCACCGGCTGGGCGCAGATCAACTATCCCTATGGCGCGTCGATCGAGGATGCCCGGCACAAGCTGGAATATGATCTCTACTACGCCAAGAATTACACGCCCTTCCTGGACCTGCTGATCCTGCTGCAGACGGTGCGGGTCGTTCTCTGGCCCGACGGCGCGCGCTGAAGGGCGGGGCCATGTCCGTCTTGCTGCAATTCATCGGCGATTGGGGCCATGCGCTGGCGGCGGTGCTGTTCGCGGCGCTGGGCATATTCCTGCTGCGACGGCGGCAGGAGGCGGCCGAACTGCGCACCTTGTCCGCCGCGCTGCTGCTGACGTCTGCCTGGGCGCTCTATGTATCGTTCGGCGGCGTGTCCAAGCCGCTGTCGGGGCTGGGCGAAAGCATTCGCAATGCGGCCTGGCTGCTGGCGATGTTCGTGATGCTGCGGCGCGCGTCGGCGGGGCGGCAGGGGACGATCGGCGCGGTCGTCGCGGTCTATGCCGCGGTCGCGGTGCTGATCCTGATCCAGACGGTCGCGGATTTGGGCTGGCGACAGCTGACGCTGTCGCGCGACGTGCAGGCTGCGCTGATCACCAGCACGCTGATCCTGCGGATGATGACGGCGATCGGCTGCCTGCTGCTGGTGCATCAGCTCTACACCGCCTGGCCCGCGCGCGAGCGGGACCGGGTCGCGCTGTTGCTGGGCGCGCTGGCGGCGATGTGGACCTATGATTTCACGCTCTATCTGATCGGCTATTTCGCGCCGCCCCGCGTGACCGCCCTCTATGCCCTGCGCGGGCTGCTGATGGCGGTGCTGGCCGGCGTGATCGCGATCGGCCTGCGCCGGGATCTGGGCGGGCGAGTCCAGCTGTCGCGGACGCTGACGGTGCAATCGCTGTCGGCCTTTGCCATCGCCCTTTACGTCGTGCTGATCGTGGCGGTGGCGGTGCTGATCGAGATGATCGCCGGCCCCTATGCGCGGGTGATCGAGATCGGCGCGGTGTTCTTCGCAGCAGTGTCGGCGCTGGTGCTGTTGCCATCACCCCGCCTGCAGGCGCTGTGGCGCGTGCAGGTCGCCAAGCATTTCTTCCAGCATCGCTACGATTATCGCACCGAATGGATGCGCTTTGGCGAGACCATCGGCCGGCCGGGCGAGGCGCCCGCACCCTTGGGCCAGCGCGTCGCAAAGGCCGTGGCGGACATCACGCAGTCGCCCGGCGCGATCCTGCTGCTGCGCGACGATGCCGGCGGCCTGGCGTTCGAGACGCAATGGAGCTGGCCGGGCGAGTTGCCGGAAGCGGCCACGCTGTCGGGCGCGGTCGCGGCGCGGCTGGAGCAGGGATGGATCATCGACCTGGGCAAGGCCGGCGAGGCGGAGGCGCTGCCCGACTGGGTGACCGATGACCGCCATGCCTGGGTGCTGGCGCCGCTGATCCATTATGGCCGGCTGATCGGCGCAATCCTGCTGGCGCGTCCGCCGATCGACCGGCGGCTCGATTGGGAGGATTTCGACATGCTGCGCGCCGCCGGGCGGCAGGCCGCCAGCCATATCAGCGAGGCGCAGGGCCAGCAGGCGCTGGCCGACGCGCAGCGTTTCGACGAGTTCAACCGCCGCTTCGCCTTCATCATGCATGACGTCAAGAATCTGGTCAGCCAGTTGTCGCTGCTGGCGCACAATGCCGAGCGTCATGCCGACAATCCCGATTTCCGGGCCGACATGGTGCTGACGCTGAAGGAATCGGTGGGCAGGATGAACGAGATGCTGGCGCGCCTGTCGCAGCATAACAAGGGCCGGGCGGAAGAGCCGCGGCCGATGCCGCTGCTCCCGCTGCTGGCGCAGGTGGCGCAGATGCGCGCGCGCCAGCATCCCGTGACGGTCGCGGGCGATGCGCCGCCGGTGCTCGCCGATCCCGCGCGCACCGAGCAGATACTGGTCCATCTGGTGCAGAACGCCATCGACGCCAGCCCGGCCGGCAGCCCGGTCATGCTGCGCCTGTCGGCGCAGGGGCAGGAGGCGGTGGTGGAGATCGTCGACCAAGGGCGCGGCATGAGCGCCGAATTCATCCGGCGCGAGCTGTTCAAGCCCTTTTCCTCCAGCAAGGCCGGCGGCTTTGGCCTGGGCGCCTATGAAGCGCGGACGCTGGCCCAGGCGATGGGCGGGCGGATCGAGGTGGAGAGCAAGCCCGGCGCCGGCAGCCGCTTCACGCTGCGCCTGCCGCTCGCCACGCCGGCGCGGCAACGCCCGACCGATGAGGAGGCCGCCTGATGAGCGACACGCGCCCCAAATTGCTGATCGTCGAGGATGATCCGGGCCTGCAGCGGCAATTGCGCTGGGCCTATGATGATTATCGGCTGTTCATCGCGGGCGACCGGGACGAAGCGATCGAGATGCTGCGCGCCGAAACGCCCGATGTGGTGACGCTGGACCTGGGGCTGCCGCCCGATCCCGACGGCACCAGCGAGGGTTTCGCGACGCTGGCCGACATGCTGCGGATCAAGCCGGATACCAAGATCATCGTCGCTTCGGGCCATGGCGCGCGCGACAGCGCGCTGGAGGCGATCGCCGGCGGGGCCTATGATTTCTACCAGAAGCCCGTCGACATCGACGAGCTGGGGCTGATCGTGCGCCGCGCCTTCCATGTCCATGCGCTGGAGCAGGAAAATGCGCGGCTGGCCGACAGCGCCCCCGCCGATGGGCAGGTTCTGGGCCGGCTGATCACGAGTGCGCCGGAAATGTCGCGGGTCGCCCGCACGATCGAGCGGGTCGCCCATACCGATGTGTCGGTGCTGCTGATGGGGGGCAGCGGAACGGGCAAGGCCTTGCTCGCCGAAGGGCTGCACGACGCCAGCCCGCGGCGCGACGCCCCCTTGGTCACCGTCAATTGCGCGGCGCTTCCCGAGCCGTTGCTGGAAGCGGAGCTGTTCGGCGGCATGCCGGGCGGCGGCGCGCGGGCGGGGAGCGGCAGGATTGCGCAGGCGCGGGGCGGCACCCTGTTCCTGGACGAGGTCGGCGATATGCCGCTGACGATGCAGGCCAAGCTGCTGCTGTTCCTGCAGGAGCGGCGGATCGACGCGGCGGACGGCGATGCGCCGGCGAGCGCGGACGTGCGGATCGTGTGCGCCAGCCATCGCGACCTGGAGGAAATGGCGGCGTCCGGCGCGTTTCGCGAGGATCTTTATTATCGCCTGGCGGAGATTGTCGTGCGCATCCCGCCGCTGAAGGACCGGCCGGGCGATCCGGCGCTGCTGGCGCGGCATTTCCTCAACCGCATGGCGCAGGATCTGAACCCGCAAGTGAAGGGACTGGCGCCCGATGCGCTCGCCGCGCTCGACGCGTGGAGCTGGCCCGGCAATGTGCGCGAGCTGGAGAACAGGATGAAGCGGGCGATGATCATGGCGGACGGCAAGCTGATCACCGCGGCCGACCTCGACCTGGACGAGGACGCGGCCGATGGCGATGCCGTGAACCTGAAGGCCGCGCGCGAGATGGCGGATCGCCGCGCCATCCGCCGGGCGATGGCGCGCACCGACGGCAATATCTCGGGCGCGGCGCGGATGCTGGGGATCAGCCGGCCGACGCTCTACGACCTGCTGAAACAATATCAGATGCAGGGCTGACCCGATGGCGCGTTCACGCCTGTTCCTGATCGTCGGGCTGTTCGCCCTGCTGCTGGCGGCGGCGGGGCTGTGGCAATGGCGTGCGCATGAGCGCGACGGCAGCGCCGCGCTGGCGCGCGGGCTGGCGGCGCTGGCGAAGGACGATATGCGCAGCGCGCGGGTCGAGCTGATGAACGCGATCAAGGGCAATCCCCGCAATGCCGAGGCGCGCGCGGCGCAGGCGCGCGTGCTGGTCGAGCTGGGCGATGGCGCCGGCGCGCAGGCGGAGGCCGAGCGCGCCCGCGCGCTGGGGCAAGCGGCGGCGGCGACACGCGCCGTGATGGCGCAGGCGCTGTTCCTGCAGGGCGACCTGACCGGAGCGCTGCGCGAAGCGCGGGCGGACGATCTGCCGCAAGGCGACGCGGCGGCGGCGGCGCGCGTCATCGCGCGCGCGACGCTGGCGCAAGGGGATGCGCGCGCGGCGATGCTGGCAATGGAGCGCGCGCTGGCGCTGGACGCCGACGATGTGCGCAACTGGGTGGAGCTGGGCCGGCTGCGCATGGCGATCGGCGATCAGGCCGGGGCCATTGCGGCGGCGGATCGCGCGGTGGCGATGGATGCGGACAATGCGCGCGCGCTGGGCCTGCGCGCCGAACTGACGCGCGCCCAATATGGGCTGACCGCCGCGCTGCCTTGGTTCCAGCGGGCGACGGCCGCCGATCCGGACTGGGTGCCGGTGCTGGAGCAATATGCCGCGACCCTGGCCGATGCGGGCCAGGCATCGCAGATGCTGGCGATGACGCGTCGCATCCTGGCGATCGACCCCGGCAATGCGCGCGCCTGGATGATGCAGGCGGTGATGGCCGCGCGCGCGGGGCAGGGGGACTTGGCCCGCAAGCTGCTGGATCGCACCGGTGGGCGGCTGGACGCAGAGCCTGCGACGCAGCTGCTGCGCGGGGTGCTGCATCTGCAGGACGGCAATCCGCTGCTCGCGGCGGAGACGCTGGCACCATTGGTCGATGCGCAGCCCCACAACCGGATCGCGCGCACGCTGCTGGGGCGCGCCTATCACGACAATGGCGACTATGCGTCGGCGGCGTCGACGCTAGCGCCGATCGTCGCACAGCGGGACGCCGATCCCTATGTGCTGACCCTGGCCGCGCGCGCGCAGGAGGCGCTGGGCGATCGGGCGCTGGCCAGCGACATGCTGGCGCGCGCCGCCTGGCCGGTGCGGCCTGCCGCCGACATTTTCGCGACCGCGCGCGACGCGTCGCTGGCGAGCGGCGCGGCGCCGGCCGATCCCGCCACTGCCCGCGACAACATCCCCTATATCCGCGCCTTGCTGAACATGGGGCGGGGCGGCGAGGCGCTGGAACGAGCGCGGCTGCTGGGGCGCGCCAATCCCGGCGCGCCGGCTGCCTGGCTGATTTTGGGCGATGTGCTGGCGGCGCAGGGCCAGGCGCGGGAGGCGGTGCGCGCATATGAGGTGGCGGCGAATATCCGGTTCGATCGCGATGCCGCGTTGCGGCTGGCGGGCGCATGGAGCCGGCTGGGCCATGGCGCGCGCGCGGCGCAGGTGACGCAGCTTTTCCTGACGCAGCATCCCGCTGACCGGGAGGCGCTGCGGCTGGCGGCCGGCTTTGCGATCGACGCGCAGGACTGGCGCGCCGCGGCGCGGCTGTTGCAGGCGGTGCGGGCGCAGGTGGGCGACAATGACGCGCTGCTGATGGCGCAGCTGGCGCGCGTATCGCTGGAAAATGGCGACCGCGCCGCTGCGCGCGCCTATGCGCGGCACGGCTATCGGCTGATGCCCGGCAATCCGGTAACGGCCGACATGCTGGGCTGGGTGCTATTGCGCACCGATGCCCCGGGGCCGGCGGCGGTCGATCTGCTGGAAAAGGCGGTGGCGCTCGCGCCGTCGGTGCCGGCGCTGCAGATGCATCTGGGCCAAGCCTATGCGGCAGCGGGGCGAAAGGGGGAAGCGCGGCTGGCGCTTCATCGCGCGGCGTCCGCGCGAGACTTCAACGGTCGGCAAGAAGCGCTCGACGCGTTACGGGCGCTGTAGACTTAGGGCTGTAGCGCGTCAGGCCTGGGCCAGATCCATATCCTCGATCCGCAGGCCCAGCCGGCGCATCTGCGCGGCGACGGGCGGCCAGACCGTTTCCAGAAAGCGTTCGCGCTCGGCCTCGCGCAGGCGGCGTGTGGCGCCGTCGGCGACAAACATGCCGACGCCGCGCTTCACCACCACCAGTCCGTCATCCTGGAAGCTCTGATAGGCCTTGGCCACCGTCAGCGGATTGGCTCCCTGCGCCGCGGCGAAGGCGCGGACGGATGGGAGCAGGTCGCCATCGCCATAGTCTCCGTCCAATATGGACGCGGCAATGATCTCTCGCAGGCGGAGATAGACGGGCTTTGAGTCTTCAGCCATAGTGCATCAGTGCCATAATACAGCCATAAGGGCAAGTCAGAAGATTTTGCTGGCGTGCAATTTCCAGCAATTATCTGTCCCAGATGGAAACGACCGCATCATATTCTGGCCGGGGCCGTTCATCCAGCGGCTTGGCCGGCGTGCCGATGAAAACGAAGCCGGCGATTGTCTCGCTATCGCTGCCGAAGGCGTCCCGGACATCGCGGTTGAAGCTGGGCCAGCCCGTCAGCCATCCGCCGGCATAGCCCAACGCATGAGTGGCATGGAGCAGGTTCATGATCGCCGCCCCGGCCGACAATTGCTGTTCCCACACCGGTATCTTGCTGCCGGGCGCGGGGGAGGAGAGGGCGACGATCAGGGTCGGCGCCTGATGCGCGAACTGGTGCATCGAGTCGATCTCGATCCGCCCGGCGTCCGGCTTTTCGGCGCGATAGGCGCGCTCCAGCAACTCCGCGAGCGCGGCGCGCTTATCCTGCGGCACGATGACGAAGCGCCAGGGGGCGAGCTTGCCATGATCGGGGGTGCGCAGCGCCACCTCCAATATCGTCCGCAACTCCGCATCGTCCGGCCCCGGCGCGATCAGGTCGCGCGGCTTGCCGGAACGGCGGGTCTGGAGAAGGGCGAGCGGGGAGGAGCGGTCGTTGAACATCGGCAGGAGAGATGGCGCGGGCGGCGCCGAGGCGCAAGGGCGGGCGCGCTTTGACAGGGCGATCCCTTCCGCTCTAGGCTGGGTGGCATAGGGGTCGGCGCGCTTCTGCGCCGATGATGATAAAGCAATAAAAGGGGCCTCGATGGCGACCTCGGACATGGTGACGGCGCAAGCGGGCAAGACCTGGCTTGGCCATCCGCGCGGGCTGTTCCTGCTCTTCTTCGCGGAAATGTGGGAACGTTTTTCCTATTACGGGATGCGCGCCATCCTGATTTTCTATCTGACCAAACATTTCCTCTTCGGCGAGGACAGGGCCTATCTTCTCTACGGCGCCTATACGTCGCTGGTTTACATCACGCCCGTCATCGGCGGCTATCTGGCCGACCGGTTCCTGGGCCCGCGCAAGGCGGTCATGGCCGGCGGCATTTTTATCGCGATCGGCCATTTTCTTATAGCCATCACCGAAGGGCCGGGCGGTCAGCAGCCTTTCTACCTCAACGGCTTCTACCTGGCGCTGGCGAGCATCATCGTGGGCACCGGCTTCCTCAAGGCGAATATCTCCGTCCTGGTGGGCGAGCTTTATCCCCGCGACGATCATCGCCGCGATCCCGCCTTCTCCATTTTCTACATGGGGATCAACATGGGCGGCATGCTGGGGCCGATCGTGTGCGGATTGCTGGGCGAACTGTGGGGCTGGAGCTGGGGCTTCGGCGCGGCGGGCGTGGGCATGCTGCTTGGCCTTGTCATGTTCGTGTGGTTGCGCCCCTGGCTGCTGGGCAAGGGCGAGCCGCCCGCGCCGCAGCAATTGCGCCAGCGCACCGCCGCTGGCCTGACCCAGGAATGGACCATCTATGTCGGCGCGGCGCTGGGCGTCGTCGCCATCTGGCTGGTGATCCGCTATGCCGAACTGCTGGGCTATGCGCTGCTCGGCTTTTCCGCGCTGACGGTGATCTACATCCTGTGGCGCACGCTGGGCACGCTGGGGCGGGTCGATCGCGAGCGCATGTTCGCCGCCCTGTTCCTGATCGCGCTCAATCCGCTTTTCTGGGGCCTGTTCGAACAGACCGGATCGTCGCTCAACATCTTCACCGACCGCAATGTCGATCGCGTCATGCTGGGCTGGGAAGTGCCGGCATCGCTGTTCCAGTCGGTCAATTCGGTCTTCATCATCCTGCTGGCGCCGCTCTTTGCCTGGCTGTGGACGATCCTGGACCAGAGGCGGCTGGAGCCGTCATCACCCGCCAAGTTCGGCATCGGCCTGATCCTGTGCGGCGCGGGCTTCCTGATATTGGTCGCGGGCGCGGCGATGGCGGGGGAGAATCTCACGCCCGTGCTGTTCGTCTTCCTGATCTACCTGTTCCATACCATGGCCGAACTCTGCTTCTCGCCCGTGGGCCTGTCGGCGATGACGCGGCTGTCCGTGTCGTCGATGGTGGGGCTGGTCATGGGCACCTGGTTCCTGGCGATGGCGGCGGGCAATTTCATCGCCGGCCTGATCGCTCGCGCCACCGGGAGCGGCGAGTCGGGCGATGTTACGCAAGTGCTTGACGTCTATACGAAAATAGGCTGGTTTGCGGTGATCGTGGGGGGCGTGGTGCTGCTGGTGTCACCCTTTGTCACGCGCATGATGCATCTCGACACCATCTCATCGAACGGGGAAGACCAGGCATGAACAAGGGGGGCAGGCTGCTGCTGATCGCAGCGCTGCTGGCGGGGACCGCAGGTCCTGTCGCGGCCAGGAAGGACAAGGACGAAACGCCCGCGTCGCAGGGATCGTCGGCGGAGCCCGAAAATCCCTATCCATCGACCTACCGCCCCTATGGCGGCCGGCCGACGGTGCTGCGCGGCGCGACGATCTTCGACGGGGAAGGCGGGCGCATCGACAATGGCGTGGTCTTCCTGTCGGAGGGCAAGGTCAGTGCGATCGGCGGGCCCGACACGCCGATCCCCGCCGATGTCGTGGTGATCGACGCACAGGGCAAATATGTGACGCCCGGCGTCATCGACATCCACAGCCACCTGGGCGACTATCCATCGCCCAGCGTGGAGGCGCTGTCGGACGGCAATGAAGCGACATCGCCCGTGACCCCGCATGTCTGGGCCGAACATAGCGTCTGGCCGCAGGACCCGGGCTTTTCCCGGGCGCTCGCCAATGGCGGCGTGACGACGCTGCAGATCCTGCCCGGTTCGGCCAATCTGTTCGGCGGGCGCAGCGTGACGCTCAAAAATGTGCCCGCACGCACGATGCAGGGGATGAAATTCCCCGACGCGCCGCAGGGGCTGAAAATGGCGTGCGGCGAAAATCCCAAGCGCGTCTATGGCAGCAAGGGCCGCGAACCCAGCACCCGCATGGGCAATATGGCGGTCAACCGCCAGACCTGGATCAAGGCGCGCGAATATCAGAAGAAGCGCGCCGCCGGGAAGGAGCAGACCCGCGATCTTGGCATGGAAACTCTGGCCGATGTGCTGGAGGGCAAGATCATGGTCCACAATCATTGCTACCGCGCCGACGAGATGGCCAATGTCATCGATATGAGCAAGGAGTTCGGCTACAAGGTATCGACCTTCCACCATGCGGTGGAAAGCTACAAGATCGCGGACCTGCTGCGCGAAAACGGCATCTGTTCGGCGCTGTGGGGCGACTGGTACGGCTTCAAGATGGAAGCCTATGACGGGATCAAGGAAAATATCCCGCTGGTCCACCGGGCAGGCGCCTGCGCCATCATCCACAGCGACGACCAAGACGGCATCCAGCGCCTCAATCAGGAAGCGGCCAAGGCGCTGGGCGCCGGGCGCCGCATGGGCATCGATATCAGCGACGCGGTGGCCTGGACCTGGCTCGCCATCAATCCGGCGCGCGCCATGGGCATCGCCGACCGCACCGGCAGCCTGAAGGTCGGCAAGATGGCCGACGTCGTGCTGTGGAACGGCAATCCGTTCAGCACCTATACGCGCCCGGAAAAGGTCTGGATCGACGGAGCGCTGCTCTATGACGCGTTCGACCCCAAGCGCCGGCCGGTGAGCGATTTCGAACTGGGCCAGATCGGCGCGGGAGACGTGAAATGACGATGAAGCTTCCTCTCTCCCGCTCGGTCGGCGGCATGGCCGCGGCGTTGCTGGCGATGGTCGCATCCATGCCCTCGCTGGCGCAGCCGATCGCCATCACCGGCGCGACGCTGGCGATCGGCGACGGTTCTGAGCCGGTGCGCGGCGGCACGGTGGTGATCGACGCGGGCAAGGTCGTGGCGGCGGGCGCAGGGATCGCAGTCCCGGCCGGCGCGAAGGTCATCGACGCGGCGGGCAAATGGGTGACGCCGGGCCTCGTCTCGGGCTTTTCCCGCGTCGGTCTGGCGGAAGTGCCGGCGGTCACCGAAACCAACGACATCAGCGCCAATTCACCCTTTTCGGCGGCGATCGATGTTGCGCCGGCGATCAACCCGCTCGCCAATCCCATCGCCATCAGCCGCACCGGCGGCGTCACGCGCGCGGTCGTGGCGCCGGCGGCGGCCAGCGGCATTTTCGGCGGGCAGGGCGCGGTGATCGATCTGGGCGCGGACATGAGCCCGATCACCAAGGCGCGCGCCTTCGAATATGTCGAGATGGGCGAAGCGGGCGCGGCCGAAGCGGGGGGCAGCCGCGCGGCGATGATCCTGACGTTCCGGATGATGCTGCGCCAGGCGCAGGATTATGCCAAGGCGCCGACGAGCTTCGATGGCAATTCGAAGGACGCGTTGCTCAACCGCGTCGATGCCGAAGCGCTGGTACCCGTCGTCACCGGCGCCATACCGTTGATGGTGCATGTGGAAAGCGCGCGCGACATATTGACCGTGCTGTCGCTCCGTCAGGATTTTCCGGCGCTGCGCCTGATCCTGGCAGGGGCGACCGAAGGCTGGATGGTCGCGCCGCAGATCGCGGCTGCCAAGGTGCCGGTCATCACCGCGGGGCTGGAGGATCTGCCGTCCGCCTTCGAAAAGCTGGCCGCGACCCAGAGTAATGTCGGGCGCATGGTGAAGGCTGGCGTGTCCGTCTCCATGGGCATGCTGACGGGTGACGACGCGCTGCAATTGCGGGTCGCCACGCAGCAGGCCGGCAATATGGTGGCGCTGACGAAAGTGCCGGGCGCGACCGGGCTGAGCTGGGGGCAGGCGCTGCGCACCATCACCCTGGCGCCTGCCGAGGCGATGGGCCTGGGCGATCGCCTGGGTTCGCTCCAGCCCGGCAAGGCGGGCGACGTGGTGATATGGGACGGCGATCCGCTGGAAATGACATCCGCCCCCGTCGCGGTCTGGATCGATGGCGTCGAACAGCCCATGACCGATCGCCAGACGCGTCTGCGTGATCGCTATGCGACGCCCAGCGAGGGCAGCCTGCCCAAGGCCTATGAATGGTGATCGTTGGGGAAGAGGGGGGCTTTGCGTCCGCCTTTTACCCAACGCTATCGGCGCACGTCGAAGGCGCGGGCCCCTATGGGTCGGTCGCGCCCCAGATGTCGCTGGTCTTCACATAGCCGCGCCGGCCCTTCACGTCGAAAGCGCACCATTGGCCGGAGCAGTCCGCCAGGCGGCCCACCACGCCGCGTTCGGCGCGGAAGAGCGTGGCGGAGCCGTCGCTGGGCGAACCGTGCAGCGGGGCAACGGCCGAGCGGACGATGGCCGTGGGCGTGTCGCTCAGCAAGCGGACATGCATCCAGCCCTGCGCGCCGTCCGGGTCCTGCACCTTGCGCCACAGGCCCAGCACCTGCACCACCTTCACCGGCAGGTCGCGGCGGCGATAGACCCAGTTGGACGGGTAATCGAGGCTGGGGCCGACGCGCATGCGCGCTTCATCATGCGCGATGGAGGCCCAGTAAGGCGTCGGCTTGCTCGGGGCGCCCCCGGCCGGGCCGGCTGCGACCGCCGCTCCCGCCAGGGCCAGGCCGATCGCAAATCCCTTCATGTGAAACCCGGAAATCTTGTCACCCATGGCCGACCCATAACCGCTTGGACGGCGCGGCGACAGTCTTTCCTATGGTCTTTGCCGGCTTATCCGCTTGACCCGCATCGCGCCGGGGAATAGCGCCCCTCGCATGGCTCAAGAACCGCGCAAGACTCCGCCGCGTCCCGCCAAGCCGCGCGTCATCGTCACGCGCCGCCTGCCGCCCGATGTGGAAGCGCGCATGGCCGAATTGTTCGACGCGAGCTTCAATGTCGCCGATGCGCCGATGGATCGCGCGGCAATGGCCCGCGCCATGGCCGAATGCGACGTGCTGGTCCCGACCATCACCGACCAGATCGACGCGGCGCTGATCGAAAGCGCGCCCGACCGGCTGCGCCTGATCGCCAGCTTCGGCAGCGGCGTCGATCATATCGACCTGATCGCAGCGCGGCAGAAGGGGATCATCGTCACCAACACGCCCGGCGTGCTGACCGAGGATACGGCCGACATGACGATGGCGCTGATCCTGTCCGTGCCGCGCCGTCTGGCGGAGGGCGAGAAGCTGGTGCGCGCCGGGCGCTGGCGCGGCTGGAGCCCGTCGGGCATGCTGGGGCACCGGATCGGCGGCAAGCGGCTGGGCATCATCGGCATGGGCCGCATCGGCCGGGCGGTCGCGCGGCGCGCGCGCCCCTTTGGCCTGTCGATCGCCTATCATAATCGCCATCGCCTGCCCTTCGAAGTGGAGCAGGAGCTGGACGCGCAATGGCAGGGCGATCTCGACGCGCTACTGGCGGAAAGCGACATCTTGTCGATCCATTGCCCGCTCAACGCCGACAGCCGCGGGCTGGTCGACGCGCGGCGGATCGGGCTGCTGCGGCCCGACGCCTATGTCATCAACACGTCCCGCGCCGAGATCATGGACGAAGGCGCGCTGATCAACGCGCTGGAGGAAAGCCGCATCGCGGGGGCGGGGCTGGACGTCTATACGCATGAGCCAGCGGTCGATCCCCGGCTGATGGCGCTCTCCAACGTCGTGCTGCTGCCGCATATGGGATCGGCCACGATCGAGGGGCGGCACGCGACCGGCGCGCGCGTCATCGCTAATATCCGCACCTGGGTCGACGGGCACAGGCCGCCGAACCAGGTGCTGGAAGGCTGGGTCTGACGATCAGGCGGCGGCGACCTGCTGCTTCAGCTGCTCGACCGTCGTCAGTCCGTGGCGCACCGAATCATGGGCGCGGCGGACCACCGCCTGCGTCTCCGCGTCGATCGCCTCGTCCTTGAACACGCGCTCAAATTCCTCGTTCAGATAATCCTCGCCGCGGTCGATCGCCTGGATGATGGCCTTGTCGCCGCCGCCCAGCGCGACATGGATATCCTCGATACGGCGATGGACGGTGCCCGCGGCCGATCCGAATTCGTTGGGCTTGCCGCCCAGCGCCCGGCTGCGTTCCTGCAGCAGCGCGACGGCCGATTGCCGTTCGGCCGCCAGGTCGCGGAACAGCGTTTCGAAGGCGGGGGACTTCGCCTTGCCCGCGCTATGTTCATAGCCCTTCACGCTGTCGATCAGCGTGGTGATGAGATCGTCAAGCTTGCTGATGACATGATTGTTCATGACCGTCTCCTTGTGATGCGGGTCCGAAACGGTCTTGGCTGCGCAGTGGTTCAACCCGATGCAGCACTTTCAACCCTAATGCGGCGTTAGCCATGTGTGTCATCCGCTACGCGAGCGGAACAAGCCGGGACATGGCGGGTTGGGAAGGCATATCTCACACCTGCATCAAGGACTTGTCTCATGATCAAGCTGGCCATCATTTCCCTGGTCATTGCCGCCGTGCTGGCGCTGCTGGGCTTTGGCGGCGCGGCCGGCACATTCGTCGGCATCGCCAAGATCCTCTTCTTCATCGCGCTCGCGGTCTTCGTCGTCTTTCTGGTGCTCGGCATCCTGGCGGGCAAGGGCGTCAAGGACGCGATCGACTGACGGAGATGACCGAAATCGGCGCTGGGGTGGATGAAACCGGAAGGCTGGTGCGCGACGCCGCCGGCTTCCTGCTCCAGCGCGATGGCGGCGGCAGCTATCGGCTGGTGCTGCTGCGCGTGCCGGTCGACCATGTCGAAAAGCGGGTGCGGGTGCGCGGCATCTACGCCGGTGATGGCGTGGTCGAAGCTGACGGCGTCGCAGCGGCCTGATAGCTTAAGCCAAGTCCGCTCAATTGCGGGCTTGCCAAATTGTTACGGGCGCGCGAACCATTGCGCCCATGCGCAAGATTCTGTCCCTAAGCCTCACGCCCCTGTTTCTCGCCGCCGCGCCTTTGGCCGCGCAGACGCCTGCCGCCGCGACGCCACAGGCGCAACTGGCGCGGGTGATAGAGGATCATTGGGCCTGGTATCTGTCGACTCATCCGGTCGAAGCGACCGCGCGCGGTGTGCGCGACTATGACGATCGCATTTCCGACATGTCGCTGGCCGCGCGCGACGCGCAGATCGCGGCGGAAAAGCAGTTCGTTCGCCGGCTGGAGTCGGTGCCCGAACAGGGGCTGGACGCCACGGACCGGGTCAACCGCAATGTGCTCCTGTGGATGCTGCGCGACGATATCGATGGCGACCGGCATCCGGCCGAGCGGCTGATGCTCTTCACCACCTATTATGGCTGGCATCAGGGTTTTTCGGGCATGGCCGATGGCCTGCCCTTCTATAATCGCGCCGATTATGAGAGCTATCTGACGCGCCTCGCCCTCTATCCGAAAATGAATGGCGATGCGCTCGCGATCACGCGCCAGGCGATCGCCGGCGGCTATGTCCAACCCTGTTCGGTGCTGCAGAATTACGCCGGCACGATCAGCGGCATCGTGGCGGGCGAGCCGCGCGAGACGCGCTTCTACGAACCCTTCAAGCGCGCCAAGCCGCGCGACATCAGCGATGCCGACTGGGCGGCGATGCAGGGGCGGGCGGTGACGCTGATCCGCGACGTGCTGACCCCCGAATATCGCAAATGGCACGAGCTGTTCGTGACCGATTATCTGCCCCATTGCCGCAAGAGCGACAGCGCATCGTCGCTGCCCGGCGGCGCGGCCTGGTATGCGAGCCGAGTGAAGGCGCACACCACCACCGACCTGACGCCCGACCAGATTCACCAGATCGGGCTGGACGAAGTGGCGCGTATCGGCAAGCGCATGGACGCCATCGCGGCGAAGGCCGGCTATCCCAGCCGCGCCGCCTATATCCAGCATCTGCGCACCGATCCTTCCTACTACGCCAAGATGCCCGAGGAACTGCTGCGCGTCGCGGCGCGGCAGGCCAAGACGATCGACGGGCTGTTGCCGCGCTATTTCGGCACGCTGCCGCGCCTGCCCTATGGCCTCAAGCCCATTCCGGCGGCGGAAGCGGAAGGCACGACCACCGCTTATTACGGACCCGGCGCGCCGGAGTCCGGCATTTCGGGCACCTATTGGGTCAATACATCGAAGCTGGACCAGCGGCCCTTCTGGGAATTGCCGGCGCTCACCGCGCATGAAGCGGTGCCGGGCCATCACAACCAGATCGCCCTGCAGCAGGAATTGCCGCTGCCGCCCTTCCGCAAATATCTCGCCGGCTTCACCGCCTATGTCGAAGGCTGGGCGCTCTACACGGAGTTTCTGGGCGAGGAGATGGGCCTCTATGACACGCCCGAAAAGATGATGGGGCGCCTGTCCTACGAAATGTGGCGCGCTTGCCGGCTGGTGGTCGACACCGGCATTCACGCCAAGGGATGGGACAAGGCCCGGGCGGTCGCCTTCATGAAGACGAACAGCGCCTTGTCCGACGCCAATATCGACGCGGAAGTGAACCGCTATATCAGCTGGCCGGGCCAGGCGCTGGGCTACAAGCTGGGGGAGATCAAGATCCGCGAGCTGCGCACGAAGGCGGAGGCGGCGATGGGGCCCAAGTTCGACCTGCGCCGCTTCCATGACGCGGTTCTGGCTCAGGGCGCGGTGCCGTTGACGGTGCTGGAGCAGCAGATCGACGCCTGGATCGCACAGGAAAAAGGCCGCTAGGACGCCATCAAGCGATCGGCAGGCGCTCCAGCCTCATCGGATGTCCGGGAGCGCCCGACCAGCCGCGATGCGCGAGATCGATGGGCAGCGCCGTGTCGCAGCAGGCGCATTGCGCGACCACGCGCCCGACCAGCCATTGCCGCTCGCCACAGGCGGGGCAGGGCGTGGCGCGACCGGGGCGATAGACGAGCAGCGCGGCGGCGGCGTCGTTGGTGGAGCCCGGAACAAGCGTCGGCATGGTGGCGTTCCCCCTCATGATCCCCAGCCAAACGCGGGCCAAAGCCGTTGTTTCCTCTTGCGAATCGTTAGCAGGGAAAATCGCGTTTTCGCCGGCAGAACCGCTATTTTGTCCATTTGACACCGCCGCCCCTTTCTGTATGGCGCTGCACCATCGGGACATACCTGCTTCGACCACCGGTTGAGGCGCATCCCTGGCCCTGCCGTCCAGTCCGTTCGCTGTCCGGCGAGGTTCTGGTGGAATCGCGTCATCCTCTGGCGGAGCGCCACGCGAGGAGACGCACATCTTATGACCGCCATCGGACAGGACACGCTGGGCACCCGCGACATGATGAATGTCGGCGGCAAGGACATCGCCTATTATTCCTTCAAGAAGGCCGCTGCGAAGCTTGGAGACGTTTCGCGCCTGCCTTTCTCGATGAAGGTGCTGCTGGAAAATCTGCTGCGCTTCGAAGATGGCGTGACCGTCACCACCGATGACATCCAGGCGATCGTCGACTGGCAGAAGGATCGCGGCCAGGCGCAGCGCGAAATCCAGTATCGCCCCGCCCGCGTGCTGATGCAGGACTTTACCGGCGTGCCCTGCGTGGTCGATCTGGCCGCGATGCGCGACGCGATGACCGCGCTGGGCGCCGATGCCGCCAAGATCAATCCCCAGGTTCCCGTCCACCTCGTCATCGACCATAGCGTCATGGTCGACGAATTCGGCACCCCCAAGGCGTTCGAGCAGAATGTCGAGATCGAATATCAGCGCAACATGGAGCGCTACGACTTCCTGAAGTGGGGCAGCAAGAGCCTGGCCAATTTCTACGCCGTGCCCCCGGGCACCGGCATCTGCCACCAGGTGAACCTGGAAAATATCGCGCAGGCGGTCTGGTCGAGCGAAGGGCCGGACGGCGTCGCCGTCGCCTATCCCGACACCTGTGTCGGCACCGACAGCCACACCACCATGGTCAATGGCCTGGGCGTGCTGGGCTGGGGCGTGGGCGGCATCGAGGCGGAGGCCGCGATGCTGGGCCAGCCGGTGTCCATGCTGATCCCCGAGGTCGTCGGCTTCAAGTTCACCGGTGAACTGAAGGAAGGCGTGACCGCGACCGACCTGGTTCTCACCTGCACCCAGATGCTGCGCGCGCGCGGCGTGGTCGGCCGCTTCGTCGAATATTTCGGTCCGGGCCTCGCCACCCTGTCGCTCGCCGATCGCGCGACGCTCGCCAACATGGCGCCCGAATATGGCGCGACCTGCGGCTTCTTCGGCATCGACGACAAGACGCTCGACTATATGCGCCTCACCGGCCGCACGGACGAGAATATCGCCCTGGTTGAAGCCTATGCCAAGGAGCAGGGCTTCTGGATCGATCCGTCGGTCGAGCCGGTCTTCACCGACACGCTGGAGCTGGACCTGTCGACGGTCGTCCCCAGCCTGGCCGGCCCCAAGCGCCCGCAGGACCGCGTGTCGCTTCCGGAAGTGGACGATGTCTTCAACGCCGACATGGAAAAGGTCTACAAGAAGGACCAGACCCGCGTTCCGGTGGAGGGCAAGGATTTCGACATTGGCGACGGTGACGTCACCATCGCCGCGATCACCAGCTGCACCAACACGTCGAACCCCGGCGTTCTGGTCGCCGCCGGCCTGGTCGCCAAGAAGGCGAACGAACTGGGGCTGAAGCCCAAGCCCTGGGTCAAGACCAGCCTTGCGCCCGGCAGCCAGGTCGTCACCGACTATCTGGAAAAGGCGGGGCTCCAGTCGCATCTCGACGCGATCGGCTTCAACCTGGTCGGCTATGGCTGCACCACCTGCATCGGCAACTCCGGCCCGCTCGCCGAACCGATCAGCAAGGCGATCAACGACAATGGCCTGGTCGCCGCCGCCGTCATTTCCGGCAACCGCAACTTCGAAGGCCGCGTGTCGCCCGACGTGCGCGCCAACTTCCTCGCTTCGCCGCCGCTGGTGGTCGCCTATGCGCTCAAGGGCACGGTGGTCGAAGACTTCATCACCACGCCGATCGGCACCAGCAAGGATGGCGCGGCCGTCTATCTGAAGGACATCTGGCCCAGCAATGACGAAGTCGCGACCGTCATGGCCGGCTGCATGGACCGCCAGATGTTCCAGGCCCGCTACGCCAATGTCTACAAGGGCGACGCCCATTGGCAGGCGATCGAGGTGACGGGGTCCGACACCTATCAGTGGCGCGCCGGTTCGACCTATGTCGCCAACCCGCCTTATTTCGAGGGCATGTCCATGACCCCCGAAGCGGTCACCGACATCGTGGGCGCCATGCCGCTCGCCATCTTCGGCGACTCGATCACCACCGACCACATCTCGCCGGCCGGTTCGATCAAGGTCGACAGCCCGGCGGGCAAGTGGCTGATGGAGCATCAGGTCAGCAAGGCGGACTTCAACAGCTATGGCGCGCGCCGCGGCCATCACGAAGTCATGATGCGCGGCACCTTCGCCAATATCCGCATCAAGAACCAGATGCTGGACGGCGTCGAAGGCGGCATGACCAGCTACAAGGGCGAAGTCATGCCGATCTATGACGCGGCGATGAAGCACAAGGCCGACGGCACGCCGCTGGTCGTCATCGGCGGCAAGGAATATGGCACCGGATCGTCGCGCGACTGGGCGGCCAAGGGCACCAACCTGCTGGGCGTGCGCGCCGTGATCGTCGAAAGCTTCGAGCGCATCCACCGGTCGAACCTGGTCGGCATGGGTGTGCTGCCGCTGCAGTTCAAGAATGGCGAAAGCCGCGAGACGCTGGGCCTCAAGGGCGACGACAGCTTCACCATCGAAGGTGTCGCCGATCTCAAGCCCCGCCAGGACGTCGAGGTGAAGGTGACCCGCGCCGACGGTTCGACCTTCAGCTTCACCGCGCTTTGCCGCATCGATACCGTCAACGAACTGGAATATTTCCTGAACGGCGGCATCCTGCAATATGTGCTGCGCAAGCTGGCGGCTTGATCGGGCGACCGGCTGAAAGACAAAGGGCTTCTCCCTGGAGGGAGGAGCCCTTTTTTTTGCCCACCGGCCGCATCGGTCTTGATTTCCCTGCGCCTTGTGCGAGCCTTCCGATCTCCTCGCGAAGAAAGGCATGGCATGCGCACCCTCGTTCTTCCGCTTGTCGCGGCAGTGTTGGCCGGGACGCCGGCCGTGGCGCAGGATAGCAGCGCCGCCTATCGGGGGCGGCCCGATCCGTCCGATCGTCCGCGCAACACCGCGCCAGTGGACAGCGCCGAGGCGAAGCGCTGGATGCAGCGTTTCGCCCAGTGCGTGGTCGCCGGCGATCCGACCGGCGCCAGGCAGTTGCTCGCGACATCGCCCGGATCAACGGACGAGCGGGATAGGCTGATCCGCATCGCCCAGCAGCGCGCCAACTGCCTGCACCATGGCAAGCTGCGGATGCAGGGCAACTGGATGCGCGGGGCGATCGCCGAACAACTATATCTACGCGCCTATCCAAAGCCGATCGAGGCTGCGGCGACGCCGGACGCGCCGCTGACTGCGCGAGCGGATGCGCAGAAATGGCCTTACCAAGCCTATGCCGACTGCATCGTGGCGCGCAACGCGCCAGCGGCGGACGCGATGCTGCGCGCCGAACCCGGCAGCGCCGCGGAAAAATCCGCCTTGCAGCAGACGATGCCCACGCTGTCCTCCTGTCTCGCCGGCGGCAAGGACAGCAAGCTGGCGATCGATCGCACGATGCTGCGTGGCTATCTGGCCGAATCGCTCTATGCCCAGCGTTCGCCCGCGGGCTGAACGCTCAAGGCCGATAGGCTGTGGTGGAGAAGGGCCGCGCGGCCGGCTTGGTCGCCCATGACATGTTCGGCGTCGCCTGCATGGTGAAGCGCAATTCGCCGCCCGCGCGGATTTCCGCGTCGGTGATCGTGCTGCGCTCCAGCGGCTTGCCGTTCAGCGTCACGCGGCCGACATAGCGGTTCGCGTCGGACAGCGCGTCCGCAACGACAGTAAAGCGCGCTCCGCCCGGCAGCGTCATCTCCGCCCGGTCGACGAAGGGGCGGCCGATCACATATTCGTTGCTGCCCGGCGCCACGGGATAGAAGCCCAGTGCCGTGAACACCAGCCAGGCGGACATCTGGCCCAGATCGTCATTGCCGGCCAGGCCGTCGGGCGTGGGCTTATACTGGCTGTCCACGATCTGCTTCAGCCGCTCCTGCGTGCGCCAGGGACGACCGGCATAGCTGTAGAGATAGGCGACATGGTGGCTGGGTTCGTTGCCGTGGATATATTGACCGATCAGGCCGGCAATATCCTCGGCATGGCTATAGTCGATCTTGCTGTTGTCATAGTCGAACATCGCATCGAGCTTGGCCACGGCCTTGGCGTCGCCGCCCAGCAGGCGGAACAGCCCGCCCTGATCGTGCGGCATGAACCAGCTATATTGCCAGGCATTCCCCTCCGTATAGTCGCTGCCATAGTTGATGGCGGTCGGGTCGAAGGGCGTGCGGAAGCTGCCATCGGCTTTGCGCGCGCGCAGGAATCCGGACTTCGGATCGAAGCTGTTGCGCCAGTTCTGGGCGCGCTTTTCGAACCGCGCTGCGATGGCGGTTTCGCCCAGCTTCCGGGCGAGGCGCGCGATGGTCCAGTCGTCATAGGCATATTCGACCGTCTTGGACGCGGCTTCCGGCTCGCGGTCGATGGGGACGTAACCCAGCTTCATATAGTCGCCAAGGCCGCCATAGGGGGCGTAGTCGGCGCTGGCGACCATGGTCCTGAGCGCCGCGGCGCAATCAATGCCTTTGATGCCTTTGAGGCACGCATCGGCGATGACCGGCACGGCATGATAGCCGATCATCGTCCAGGTTTCCTTGCCGGCGAACTGCCAGACGGGGAGAATGCCGAAGGGGCTGCTCTTCTGGCTGGCGACCAGTGAGTTCACGAAATCGGCGTTCTTCGCTTCCGGCTGGATGAGCGTCAGCAGCGGATGTTCGGCGCGGAACGTGTCCCATAGCGAGAAGGTCGAATGCATGGTGAAGCCGGTCCCGGCATGGACCTGATCGTCGGGCCCGCGCCAGCGTCCGTCGGCATCGCTCCACACGCTCGGCGCCATCAGGCTGTGATAGAGGGCGGTGTAGACATTGGTCCGCATCGGCTTGGGCGCGTCGATCTTCACCGCACCCAGCGCATCGTTCCAGGCGGTGCGGGTCCTGGCCCGGATCGCGTCGAAATCGCCCGGCTCGCTGCCAAGGTTCGCGATTGCGCCATCCTCGTCCACGCCCGATAGCGCGACCTTCACCTCCAGCGGTTTCGTCAGCGCGCCGAAGTCGAACTGCGCCACCAGCGCGCGGCCGGACAGGGAATCCAGCGTTTCGGGTCCGCGGCCCGGCCCCTTGAACCCCTTGTAGAGGATATTCTCTTCCGTGCTGACGAGCTTGTGGCTCGTCACCGGCGCGGAAAAGCGCATGGCAAAGAAGATGCGGCGCGGCGCTGCCCAGCCGCGCACTTCGCGCGATCCGGTGATCGTGCCGTCGGGCCGGATCCGCACCGACGACCAGAGGATCTTGCCGGGATAATCATAGATGATGCTGCGCAGGTCGATCAGCAGATGCGCCGCCTTGCCGGCCGGGAAGGCATAGCGGTGGACGCCGACGCGCGTTCCCGCGGTCATTTCGGCCCGCACGCCGGGGTCGGTCAGCGTCACCGCATAATAGCCCGGCGTCGCCGTCTCATCGGCCTTGTGCGAGCGGAAGCCCGGCGTCGTCGCGTCGCCCGCTTGCAGCGGCACCGCATCGCCGCTGACGGGCATGACCAGGAAATCGCCCAGGTCGCTATGGCCCGCGCCCGAAAAATGCGTGTGGGAAAAGCCCAGTATCACCGGGTCCTCATGGCGATAGCCCGCTGCCCAGTCATAGGTTTCCCGCGCCGCGCCGACATGGGTGTCCGGCGATAATTGCACCATGCCGAAGGGCGCGACCGCGCCGGGGAACGTATGGCCTTCGCCGCTGGTGCCGATGAAGGGATCGACGGCGTCGACCGGATCGGATGCGGGTTGCTGGGCGGAGAGAGCGGTGCTGGCGAGCAGGCTGGCCGCGACGGCCAGACGGGTGAGGCGGATCAACATGGTTTGCGGTTAAATCATGCCTGTGGCGATGCGCCAAGCGCTTAGCGCTTGATCTCGCCGCTTGGCTGCGGTTTACTCCGACAAATGAAGAGGATGCATCTGGAAACGAGCCGGCGCACGCTGCTGGCGGGCGGCGTGGCTGGCGGTGTGGCGGGATTGGCGGCGGCTGGCGCGGCGCGCGCGGCTCCGCAAAGCGGGCGGGAGGACGCAGCGGTGCTGGCGCCGCGCCCGCCCATGGGCTGGAACAGCTGGAACAGCTTCGCCACCACCATCACCGAAGCGCAGGCGCGCGAAACAGCGCGCATCATGGCGGGCAAGCTGCTGCCCTTCGGCTATGACGTCTTCACCGTCGACATCCAATGGTATGAGCCCGAAGCGTCGAGCTACACCTATAATGCCAGGCCACGGCCCGCGATGGACGCCCATGGCCGGATGATCCCCGCGCCCAATCGCTTCCCCTCCAGCGCGGGCGGCCGGGGCTTCGCGCCGCTGGCGCAGGCGGTGCATGCGCTGGGCCTCAAATTCGGCATCCATGTCATGCGCGGCATCCCGCGCGCGGCGGTGGAAGCGAACCTCCCGATCCTGGGCACCGATCATCGCGCCGCCGACATCGCCGACCGGACCAGCATCTGCTCCTGGAACCCGGACATGTATGGCGTGGACATGGCCCGGCCCGGCGCGCAGGCCTATTATGACAGCATCTTCCGCCTCTATGCCGACTGGGGTGTCGATTTCGTCAAGATGGACGATATGAGCCGGCCCTATGACGCGCATGCCGCGGAGATCGAGGCGGCGCACAAGGCGATACAGGCGACCGGGCGTCCCATCATCCTGAGCCTGTCTCCCGGCGAAACGCCGGTGATCCGCGGCGATCATGTCCGCAACCATGCGCAGATGTGGCGCATCTCCGATGATTTCTGGGACGAATGGCCGATGCTGGAGGCGCAGTTCACGCGCCTGGAAAACTGGACCCCCTGGCGCGGACCGGGCAGCTGGCCAGACGCCGACATGCTGCCGCTCGGCCGGCTGGCGCTGGGCGAACGCGATACGCGCTTCACTCCCGACGAGCAGCGCACGCTGATGACGCTGTGGGCGATCGCGCGCTCGCCGCTCATCATGGGCGGGGACCTGCGCCATCTCGACGCCGCGACGCTGGCGTTGCTCACCAACCGGGAGGTGATCGCAGTCAATCAGGCCAGTCGCGACAATCGCCCGCATTTTATCGAGGACGGCACGCGCATCTGGTCCGCCGTGGCCGAGGACGGTGGCGGCCGGTATCTGGCGCTGTTCAACACCAGCGACAAGGCGCGCGAGGTCGGCATCGGTCTTGACGCGCTCGGCCTCAGCCGCCCCGTCGCCGTGCGCGACCTGTGGGCCGGTAGGGCGCTGGGGTCACAGGCGCAGCGCGTCGCCGCCGACCTGCCGCCGCACGGCGCCGCGCTCTATCGGCTGAGCTGAACCGGCAGGGGCCGGCTTACTGCCTGGCCCCCGTGCTCTTGTCGCGGATCGCCTTGAACTCGGACCCCGGCTTCCATTCCGGCCAGCGCGTGGACGTGGCGAGGTCGCGGCCGATGTCCAGCATCAGGTCGACGTCCTGCGCCGCGCCTTCCAGGTTCCAGCTGTCGTCCACCGCGTCGCAGGCCTGATGATAGCAGGCGCCGGTATAGGCATCGACCCAGGCCTGCCCCGCGGCGCGGCCGCCCTCCACCAGGTCGGACGCGCCGGCGATGCCCATCATCAGCAGCACGGGGACGCCGCGCTTCGCCATGGAAAAATGGTCCGCGCGGTAGAAAAGCCCGCGTTCGGGCAGGCTTTCCTGCGTGACGACGCGACCCTGCCGCGCGGCGAAGCGGGCGAGATCATCCTCCAACGTGCCTTGCCCCTTGCCGACCAGGATCACGTCCTTCGCCTTGCCGCCGGTCTGCAATATGTCGATGGTGAGGTTCGCGACCGTCTTGTCGAGCGGGTAGACCGGGTTCAGCGCATAATGTTCGGAACCCAGCAGGCCGCGCTCCTCGGCGGTCCAGGCGGCGAACAGGATCGACCGGTCGGGCGCCGGCGCAGCCTTGAACGCGCGCGCGATCTCGAACAGGGCGGCGATACCCAGCGCGTCGTCATTGGCGCCGGCGCGATAGATGCGGCCCTGTGCATCGGGCTCGCCCTTGCCATAGGCATCCCAGTGCGCGCCGTACATGATCGTTTCGTCGGGGCGTTCGGCGCCGGGAAGGCGGGCCAGGACATTGGCGCTCTGCACCACTTCCTGTGTCACGGGGAAGCTGGCGGAGAAGGTCGCGCCCTTCAACTCAACCGGCTTGAACGCCGCCGACCGCGCTTGTTTGCGCAGCGCGGCCAGGTCCTGGCCTGCGCCGGCGAACAATGCCCTGGCCGCATCGCCCGCGACCCAGCCCTGCAATTGCAGGCTGGTCAGCCTGTCGGCGGGTCGCACCAGATCATAATTCTCGCCGCCCGGGCTTTTCACCACATTCCAGCCATAGCCTGCGCCCGGCGTGTCATGCACGATCAGCGCGCCGATCGCGCCGCGCCGCGCCGCTTCCTCGAACTTGTAGGTCCAGCGGCCATAGTAGGTCATGGTCTTGCCGCCGAACTTGCCGGCCGCGTCCTCGCCCTTCGTCGCCTCGAAATCGGGATCGTTGACCAGGAAGACGGCGACCTTGCCCTTCAGGTCGACACCCTTGAAATCGTCCCAGCCGCGTTCGGGCGCGGAGACGCCATAGCCGACGAATACCATCGGCGCCTTGTCGATGCCGACCCTGTCCTTGGGCTGCAATGTCGAGACATAGACATTCTCGCCGAACGTCCAGGGCGTGGTCGCGCCGCCTTGCGTCACGGCCAGCTGCGTGGGCGCGCCCAGCCGCGTGTGGAGCAGCGGCACGGTCTGCACCCATTGGCCATCGGGGCCGCCGGGCTCCAGCCCCAGCGCCTGGAACCGGCCGACCAGATAGCCGATCGTCCGTTCCTCGCCGATGGTGCCGGGCGCGCGCCCCTGAAACAGGTCGGACGCAAGCGTGCGGACCGAGCTTTCCAGCTGGTCGGGGGCGATCGTCTGGGCCTGAACGGCGGCGGGGAGGATCGGGGCGGCGGCAAGGCTCAGAGCCAGGAGCAGGGTGCGAACAGTCATGCCGCCTGCCTTAACCCCGTGCCCGCGCAGGGGGAAGGGCTTCTAGAATTCGGTTTCCAGCTCGATCATCTCGTCGGGCTCGCGGCGCGCGGCGTTGATCCATTCGCGCATCAGCGGCCAGCTGTTGACCGTCTCGCAATAGGCGGCCGATGTCGGGCTCACCGCGACGGCGTAGGTCAGGAAGCGCTGCACCACCGGCGCGAACATGGCGTCGGCGACGGTCGGCGACGCGCCGAACAGCCACGGGCCGCCATAGCTGTCCAGGCATTCCGACCAGATCGTCTCGACCCGCTCGATATCGGGACGTGCGCCAGGGAAGACGGGGAAGCGGTCGTGCCGCACCTTCAGGTTCATCGGCAGGGCCGAGCGCAGATTGGCGAAGCCCGAATGGATTTCGCCCGATACCGACCGGCAATGGGCGCGGGCGATGCGATCGGCGGGATACATGCCGGCCTGCGGATACAGCTCATGCAGATATTCCGCGATCGCCAGCGTGTCCCACACGCTCGCCCCCTCATGCGTCAGGCGCGGCACCAGCACCGATGGCGAGAGCAGCAACAACTCCGCGCGATTGTCCGGATCGTCGAGCGCGATCATTTTTTCGCTGACTGCGAGCCCCGCCAGACGGCAAAGCAGCCATCCCCGCAAAGACCAGGAAGAATAATTGCGACTGGAAAGAGTGAGTTGCGCGTCGGCCATGACTTTCCCCTCTCGCTATGTTCCTTTAACTCACATTTATGATGATGCAGCGCAACAGAAATTGCCTGTATAGCGTTTCATCAAGGAACCGATTCGGGTCACAGGGTCAGTATAAGGCATAATTTCGATCATGCGGATGCTCTACAGTGGTTATCAGGCCTGGAACGACATGCTGGCCCCCGCGCGGCTGGGCGCCGAATGGGCGCTGAGCCTGCGCCATACGATGGGGCCGATGGCGGACTGGGCGATGCCGCGCCGCATGTTCGCGCTGATGGACGTGTTCCAGGGCGCGAAGCTCACCCACAAGCGCCCCGCCTATGACATCCGCACCGTGCAGAGCGGCAATGCCGAAGTGGCCGTGCGCGAGGAAATCGCGCTGGAGTTGCCGTTCGGCGACCTTCTCCATTTCGCCAAGGACGAAGTGGAGGTGGAACAGCCGCGCGTGCTGGTGGTCGCCCCCATGTCGGGCCATTTCTCGACCCTGCTGCGCAGCACGGTCGCAACATTGCTGCGCGACCATGATGTCTACATCACCGACTGGAAGAATGCGCGCGACGTGCCGCTGTCGGCCGGGCGGTTCGGTTTCGACGATTATGTCGACTATGTGATCCGCTTCCTGCAGGAACTGGGGGAGGGCGCGCATCTCGTCTCGGTGTGCCAGCCCTGCGTGCCCGCCATGGCGGCAGTGTCGCTGATGTCGGAGGATCAGGACAAGGCGACGCCGCGGTCGATGACGCTGATGGGCGGCCCCATCGATCCCAATGCCGCGCCGACCGTGGTCAACGATCTTGCCAATGAAAAGCCGATCAAATGGTTCGAGGAGAATCTGATCTCCGTCGTGCCCTTCCGCTATGCCGGGCGCGGCCGGGAAGTCTATCCGGGTTTCCTCCAGCTGTCGGCCTTCATGTCGATGAACATGGAGCGCCATGGCGCCCAGCATCGCGAACTCTACCAGCTGCTGGCCGATGGCAATGAAGGCGGCGCCGACAAGATCAAGAGCTTCTACCGGGAATATTTCGCCGTGCTCGACATGACGAAGGAATTCTATCTGGAAACCGTCGACATGGTGTTCCAGCGGACCTTGCTGTCCAAGGGCGAGCTGACCGTGCGCGGCCGCCCGATCAATCCGGGCGCGATCCGCAAGACGGCGCTGCTGACGGTCGAGGGCGAACGCGACGATGTCTGCGCCGTGGGCCAGACCTCCGCCGCGCACGCGCTGTGCACGGGCCTGCGCCCGCACCTCAAGCGTCATCATCTTCAGCCCGGCGTTGGCCATTATGGTGTCTTTTCCGGCAGCAAATGGGAAAAGCAGGTCTATCCGCAAGTGCGGAACATGATCCTGGCGATGAACTGAACCGCGGTTTCGGGGCGATGCAGGCCGCCGCCACGGCACAGGCGAATGCCGCCGTCCTGCGCGGCTGAGCAGGCGGCATGATGCTCGATCCGCTCTACCTCGTCTGCGCGATCATCGCCGTCGTTATTTCCGGCCTGGCGAAGGGCGGGTTCGCCGGCGTGGGGGCGCTCGCCATGCCGATCATGGCGCTGGGCGTCGACCCCATACGCGGGGCGGCGATCCTGCTGCCCATCCTGATCCTGCAGGATGCGGTGAGCGTCTGGGCCTATCGCCGCAGCTGGGACGGCGGGATTTTGAAGGTGATGCTGCCCGGCGCAGCCGTCGGCATCGCGCTGGGTTGGCTATTCGCGGCGCAAGTGTCGGAAGTGGCGGTGCTTGGCGTGCTGGGCGCAATCTCGGTGCTGTTCGGGCTGCAGCGGCTCTGGGTCGAGCGCGGCAAGGCCGTGACCTTGCCCTCCAATTCCCCGGCCTGGGTCGGCTTCCTGTTCGGCATCGCCAGCGGCTTCACCAGCCAGATCGCCCATGCCGGGTCGCCGCCCTTCCAGATGTGGGTGCTGCCCAAGAAGCTGTCGCGCGACATGCTGGTGGGCACCACCGCCTTTGCCTTTGCGGCGATGAACTGGATGAAGGTGCCGGCCTATGCCGCGCTGGGCCAGTTCACGGCCGACAATCTCACCGCGACCGCGCTGCTTGCGCCGGTGGCGATCGTCTCGACCTTCGCCGGCGTCGCGCTGGTGCGGCGCGTCGAGGCCGCGCGCTTCTACACGCTGATCTACGTGCTGATGATCCTGCTCGGCCTCAAGCTGGTGGCAGACGCCGTCATGGGATGAGCCGTTCCTGCGGAAGCGGGACTCCAATCCCGCCCCCGCAAGTTCATGCAGCCTGTCAGCTGCGCTCCTGCCGTCGCAGGAGCACCGCCGCTTATTCCTTCTCGCGCTTCTTGCGATGCGTGTCGAGGTCGAGGACGGTGGTGTCCAGTCCCTCGGGCAGCAGGCCCAGCCGCCGCGCCACTTCCTGATAGGCCTCCACTTCGCCGCCCAGGTCGCGGCGGAACCGGTCCTTGTCCAGCTTCTCGTTGGTGGCCATGTCCCACAGGCGGCAGCCGTCGGGGCTGATTTCGTCGGCCAGGATGATGCGGCTGTAATCGCCGTCATACAGGCGGCCGAATTCCAGCTTGAAGTCGATCAGGCGGATGCCGATGCCGGCGAACAGGCCGCACAGGAAATCGTTCACGCGGATCGCCATGTCGGCGATGTCGTGCATTTCATCCTGCGTCGCCCAGCCGAAGCAGGCGATATGCTCTTCGGACACCAGCGGGTCGCCCAGCGCATCGTCCTTGTAGCAATATTCGATCAGCGTGCGGGGCAGCTGCGTGCCTTCCTCAATCCCCAGCTTCTTGGAGAGCGACCCGGCCGCGACATTGCGCACCACGACCTCGATCGGCACGATCTCGACCTGGCGGATCAACTGCTCGCGCATGTTGAGGCGACGAATAAAATGGGTGGGCACGCCGATCTGGCCGAGCAAGGTGAAGATATGCTCGGAAATCCGGTTGTTGAGCACGCCCTTGCCGGAAATCGTGCCCTTTTTCTGCGCGTTGAAGGCGGTGGCGTCATCCTTGAAATATTGGATGATCGTGCCGGGCTCGGGGCCTTCATAGAGAATCTTAGCCTTGCCTTCGTAAATCTGGCGGCGACGGGCCATGCGCGTTCCTGACCTTTTTTCAAAAACAATGCGCCCCGGCAAACGCGAATCGGAAAGGATCAGCGGGTGCCGGGGCTGCTCGCGCAGGCCTTTAGAACAAAGTCCGCCCCGGCGCAATTGGCGGGGCGGGGCGCGCCCGATGCTAGAGCACGTCGCCGAACATGAACCACAGCAGCGCCAGCCAGGCGACCAGCCCCACCGTGCCGATGATCACGCCCGACCGCGCCTGTAACGCCGGCCAGAGGCCGCTTGCCTGTTCGTCATCGTCCTGCTGCATCGCCAACGCCTAGCCGGCAATGCGCGCGGGCTCAACCGGCCACGGGGGCTCCGGCGCCAGGCTCTGCGGCCGCGGCGTCATCCGCGACCTCTTCCGGCCGCTCCGCAGCGGTCAGCCGATCGGTGAAGGTCTGCCGCCACCAGCTGATATCCTGCTGTTCGACGCTGTTCATCATAGCCCGCCAGCGCCGCTTGCGCTCATCCAGCGGCATCGCCAGCGCCCGGTTGATCGCGTCGGACATTTCCTCGCTGCTATAGGGGTTGATCAGCAGCGCGTCGCGCAGCTGGATCGCGGCGCCCGCGAAGCGCGACAGCACCAGCACGCCGGGGTCCTCCGGATCCTGGGCCGCGACATATTCCTTCGCCACCAGGTTCATGCCGTCGCGCAGCGGCGTCACCAGCCCGATCCGCGCCGCGCGGTAGATGCCGGCCAGCTTGTCGCGGGGATAGCCCTGATTGACGTAGCGGATCGGCGTCCAGTCGACATCGCTATATTCGCCGTTGATCCGCCCGGCGAGCGAATCCAGCGTGGCGCGGATCTGCTGATAGCTTTCCACTTCGCCGCGCGACGGCGGTGCGATCTGGGTCAGCACGACCTGGCGATGATGTTCGGGATGGTCCTTGAGGAAGCGGGCATAGCCGTTGAACCGCTCCTCCAGCCCCTTGCTATAGTCCAGCCGATCGACCCCGACGATCAGCGATCGATCCTGCAGCGAGGCGCGGACCTGCGCATGCATATCGTTGGCCGCTTCGCTGACGGCCGCGTCGGCGAATTCCTGCGCATTGATGCCGATCGGGCAAGCGATCGCCTGGATCGTGCGGTCGCCCACGGTGACGAAGTCGCCATCTACCTTGCCGCCCATTTCCTTTTCCACATAGTGGCGGAAGGATTCGAGCCATTCCTCGGTATGGAAGCCGACCACGTCATAGGCGAAGAGCGAGCTTACCAGCTTGGTGTGGTGCGGCAGCGACACCAGCAGGCGCGTGGGCGGCCAGGGAATGTGCAGGAAGAAGCCCATCCGGTTCTTGAGCCCGCGATCGCGCAGCATCTGCCCAAGCGGGATCATGTGATAATCATGAACCCAGATGATGTCGTCGGGCTCTATCAGCGGGCTCGCGGTCTCCGCGAATCGCTTGTTGACGCGATTATAGCCGCCTTCGAAATCCCGCGCATACTCGGCCAGGTCGATGCGGAAATGGAATAGCGGCCACAGCGTCTTGTTGGCGTAGCCATTATAATATTCGTCGACATCCTGTTCTTCCAGGTCGATCGTCGCGGTCTTGACCCCGTCATATTCGGCAAAGCCGATATGGCCGGTGAAATTGTCCGTCACCTCGCCCGACCAGCCGACCCAGATGCCGCGGCTTTCGCGCAAGGCCTGGGACAGGGCGACAGCCAGCCCGCCCTGGTTGCCGGTCTTGCTGGGACGACTGACCCGGTTGGAAATGATGATCAGGCGGCTCATCGCATCGCGCTCCACGGTTTGCTCAGCAAGACGGCGCAGTTGATGATGCCGACCAACGAGTAGGTTTGGGGATAATTGCCCCACAATTCCCCGGTCACGGGGTCGATATCTTCCGACAAAAGGCCCGCGGCGGTGCGGCGGGACAGCATTTCCTCGAACAGTTCGCGCGCTTCGGCGGTGCGGCCGGTGCGGTGCAGCGCCTCGATCAGCCAGAAGGTGCAGACATTGAACGCCGTCACCGGCTCGCCAAAGTCATCGGGCGCGCTGTATCGCAGCATGTCGTTGCCGCGCCGCAGATCCGCTTCCAGAGCTGCGAGCGTGCCGGTGAATTTGGGGTCCTCGGCGGTCAGGAAGCGCAGGTCGAGCAGCTGCAGCAGGGATGCGTCGCGCGAATCATCCTCGAAATTGGCGGAAATGGCGTTGCTGTCGGTGCGCCAGGCCGCATCCAGGATGCGCGCCTTCATCGTTTCCGCGCGATTCTGCCAATAGGCCGCCCGCATGTCGAGGCCCAGCGCATTGGCCGCATGGGCCAGCCGATCGCACGCCGCCCAGCACATGACCGCGCTATAGCTGTGGACATGGGCGCGGGTGCGCAATTCCCACAGGCCCGCGTCCGGCTGGTCATAGACCTGCCAGGCGCGCTCGCCCACCGCCTCCAGCGCCTCGAAATCGGCATGGCCGGCCATGCGCAGCAGCCGCTGGTCGATGAAGCCCTGCACCGAAGACAGCACGATCTGGCCATAGGCGTCATGCTGGATCTGTTCATAGGCGGCGTTGCCGACGCGCACCGGACCCATGCCGCGATAGCCCGGCAGGCTTTCCGCTTCCCATTCGGTCAGCGTGGCATTGCCGCGCACGTCGTAGAGCGGCTGGATATGCCCGCCCTTGGCGCCATCGACGATATTGCGCAGATAGACGAGATAGGATTCCAGCACATCGAGCGCGCCCAGCCGGTTCAGCGCCTCGACCGTATAATAGGCGTCGCGAATCCAGCAGTAGCGATAGTCCCAGTTGCGGCCGCTGTCGGCATGTTCGGGAATCGACGTGGTGAGCGCCGCGACGATCGCGCCGGTTTCCTCATGCTGGCAAAGCTTCAGGGTGATGGCGGAGCGGATGACCGCTTCCTGCCATTCGGCCGGGATGGCGAGCCCGCGCACCCAAATCTGCCATTCCAAGATGGTATCGTCCAGCATCCGCTCGATCGCGGGGCGCAGCGCGTCGGAAAAGCCTTCGTCCGGTCCCATGAAGAAATGCATGTCCGCTTCCAGCCGGAACCAGCTTTCCTGGCTGATCAGGCCGATCGGCGCATTGGTCGACACGCGCATCGCCATATAGGACAGGACCATGCGGATATGGTTGGAGCCGTAGCTGACCGGCACCTTTTCCGCGTTCCAGCTGGTCGTCGGGCGCAGCCGCACGCGAATGCGCGGGCTGCCCGCGACCGGGCGCACGATCCGCACGAAGGCGACCGGCCGGTACATCCGCCCCTTGTGCCGATGGCGCGGACAGAAATCATAGGTTTCGATCGCATTGCCCTGCGCGTCGCGCTGGCGCGTCACCAGGATGGGGGTATTACGGATATAATGTTGTTCGACCGCGACGACATTTTCCAGCTCGATCGCCCAGAAGCCCCGGGCCTCCGGATCCTCCCAGCCTTCATGATCGAGCAGGGCGGAAAAGACCGGGTCGCCATCCACTCGGGGGACGCAGCCCCACACCATGCGACCCGCGCGGTCGATCAGCGCGGACGCCTGGCAATTGCCGATGGGCCAGAGGTCGAGCGTCTGCTCGTTGCCGGATGCGTGCGTCTCGCCATTGCTGTTGCTGATGTTTCTGCCCCCTTCGCCTGCAGCCAAGCCAATGGGCCGCCGTTCAGCCGAGCCGGGCAGCCCCTTCGCCCAGATAATGCCTGACAGCGGCAACCTGTTCCAATCCGAAGGCGGCAAAAGTGGTTCGCGGCGTACCGACCAATATGCCAGCGCCACCCTGCTCCGCGGCGGCGGCGAAGCCTTCCTCGTCGGTGACATCGTCGCCGATGAAGACGGGCACGCCGCCGGCCATGGGCGGGTGCGTCATCAACCGGCGCACCGCGCTGCCCTTGTCGGCGCCGCCCGGCCGCAGTTCGAACAGCATCTTGCCCGGCTGCACCGCCAGGTCATGCTCCGCCGCAAGCGCGGTGGCGAGGTCGCGCGCTTCGTCGCCCCATTGCGGCGCGCCGCGGAAATGCAGACCGACGCTGATCGACTTGCGCTCGACCAGCATGCCCGGCTTGTCCGCGACGAAGGCGTTGAACGCCTGCTCGACCGCGTCAATCGCGGGCAGCCGCGCCGGCGCGTCGACCGTGGCGCCGGGCGCGGCGAATTCCAGCCCGTGCGTGCCGGCGATCAGGAAATCGGTAAAGCCCAGATCGCGCAGCGTCGCCACCGACCGGCCGCTGACGATCGCCAGCCGGCCTGCCAGCGCATCGCGCAGCCGCAGCAGCGTCGCGATCAGGTCGTCGTCGACGTCGACGCCACAGGGCGTATCGGCGATCGGCGCCAGCGTCCCGTCGAAATCCAGGAACAGCGCCGCGCCCTCCAGCAGGCTCAGCGGCGGGGTGGGAAGATCGGGTGCGGTGGGGGAGGGGGCAGAATCAAGCACGGGCGCAAAGTGGCGTCTTCCCCTGAAACCGCAAGCCCTCTTGCACGGCTTTTTCCGGTCTATCGCCCGCAGGAGCCGCGCTGGTCGGTCCAGGGGGCGGCCCAGTGGATGCGATGCAGGACATGGAAGGCCTGCATGATCCGGCGCAGCAGTCGATCCACGCTGGCGTGCACCTCTTCATGGCCGTCATTCCACAGCCGGGCGTCATAATGATCGCGCATGACTTTGGTCCTTATGCTCAGGAAGTCGCGAGCATCCTGCCCGCGTCGTTGCTTATCCCCCTTTCCGCGCCCGCCCGCCAACAAAAGCATGGACATCGTCTATAAGGGCAGCTTATCCATCGCACATGCAGAGCCTGCCGCCCCTGTCCGCCGTCCGCGTGTTCGAAGCGGCCGCGCGGCTGGAAAATTTCACCGCCGCGGCGCAGGAGCTTGGCATGACCCAGGCGGCGGTCAGCTATCAGGTCAAATTGCTGGAGGAGCGGCTTGGCCTCAGCCTATTCCAGCGCAATGGCCGCCGCGTCGCGCTGACGGAGAAGGGGCGGGACATCGCGCCGGTGATCATCCGCGCCTTCGACCAGATGCGTCAGGGTTTCGCCGCGCTGCGCCAGGATCATGCCAGCGTGCTGACCATAAGCTGCACCAACAGTTTCGCGCATCTCTGGCTCGCCCCGCATATCGGCGCCTTCCAGATGCGGCATCCCGGCCTTGCCGTGCGCATCCAGGCGGACGACGCGGTGGTGGACTTCGCGCAGGGCGGGATCGACCTGGCGGTACGCGGCGGGGACGGGCGCTGGCCGGGGCTGGAGGCGGTGCTGCTGACGCATAATCGCCTTGCGCCGCTGTGCAGCCCCGACTGGTTGGCGCGCAATGGGCCGATCGCCGACGCGCGGGCGCTCCACGCCATGCCGCGCCTGTCGCCCGACGACATCTGGTGGCGCGAATGGTTCGTCGCCATGGGCGTGGAGGACGACCCGGCCGGCGGCCCGCCGGGGATCGCGCTCGATTCCCAGGTGATGGAAGGCCGCGCCGCCATGGCCGGGCAGGGCGTCGCTATCGTCAACCTCTTCCTGTGGAAGGCGGAAGTGGAGGCGGGGCAGCTGGTGGAGGCGGTCCCCTCCTATGTCCAGGAACGGGCGAGCTACTGGGTCGTCTACCCCTCCCATAGCCGCAACAGCCCCAAGATCAAGGCCTTCCGCGACTGGATCAACGCCGAATTCGCCCGCGCCGTCGCCGCCGACACAGAGGCTCGCTATCTGCCGCGTCGGTAAGGTGATGTGCGGCATCGGCGCGTGATCCAGTCTGAACGCGGCTCATCAATCCTGCGCGGCCCGCCTTTGCCAAATGCCGGCGCGCTGCTATCCCCGATGCGATGACTGATTTTCGCGACCCGTTCGACGCCATCAAGGACCATCCGTTCGACGAGGCGCTCTCGCAGCGCTATCTGGTCTATGCCTTGTCCACCATCACGGCGCGGTCGCTGCCGGATCTGCGCGATGGGCTGAAGCCGGTGCATCGCCGGCTGCTGTGGGCGATGCGGCTGCTCAGGATGGAGCCGGGCGGGGCGAGCGCGGACGTGCTGTCGGCCAATCCGGCGCGCAACACCACCGCCTACAAGAAATGCGCGCGCGTCGTCGGCGACGTGATCGGCAAATATCACCCGCACGGCGACGCGTCGGTCTATGATGCGATGGTGCGGCTGGCGCAGGATTTTTCGCTGCGCACGCCGCTGGTCGACGGGCAGGGCAATTTCGGCAATATCGACGGCGATAATGCTGCGGCGATGCGCTATACCGAAGCGCGCCTGACCCAGGCCGCCGCCGACCTGATGGCGGGCCTGGACGAAGGCACGGTCGAATTTCGCCCCACCTATAATGGCGAGGATGAGGAGCCGGAGGTTTTTCCCGGCCTCTTCCCCAACCTGCTCGCCAATGGCGCGAGCGGCATCGCCGTCGGCATGGCGACCAGCATTCCGCCGCACAATGTCGCCGAGCTGATCGACGCCGCAAACCTGTTGATCGACGATCCCGATGCCGACCATGCGGCGCTGATGGCCATCGTGCGCGGCCCCGACTTCCCCACCGGCGGCGTGCTGGTCGACAGCCCATCGATCATCGCTGAAGCCTATGCCACCGGGCGGGGCGCGTTCCGCACGCGCGCGCGCTGGCACAAGGAGGATGGCGGGCGGGGCAGCTGGGTCGCCGTCGTCACCGAAATTCCCTATCAGGTCCAGAAATCCAAGCTGATCGAGCAGATCGCGAACCTGATCAACGACAAGAAGCTGCCGATCCTGGCCGATGTGCGCGACGAAAGCGACGCGGAGATCCGCATCGTCATCGAACCGCGCGCGCGCACCGTCGACGAGCAGCTGCTGATGGACAGTCTGTTCCGCCTCACCGATCTGGAAAATCGCTTCCCGCTCAACCTGAACGTGCTCGATGCCACTCACACGCCGCGCGTGCTGGGCCTGAAGCCGCTGTTGATCGAATGGTTGAGGCACCAGATCGACGTGCTGGTCCGCCGCGCCCGGCACCGGCTGGACAAGATCGCGGCGCGGGTAGAGCTGCTCGACGGCTATATCATCGCCTATCTCAACCTCGACCGAGTGATCGAGATCATCCGCACCGAGGATGAGCCCAAGGAAGTGATGATGGCCGAGTTCGCCCTCACCGACCGCCAGGCCGAAGCGATCCTCAACATGCGGCTGCGCTCGCTGCGCAGGTTGGAGGAAATGGAACTGCGGCGCGAGCATGACGCCTTGCTGAAGGAACGCGACGAGCTCGAAAAGCTGGTCGAGAGCCCCGCTCGCCAGCGCACTCGGCTGAAGAAGGACCTCGCCGCGCTGCGCAAGCGCTACGGCCCGGACACCGACCTCGGCCGCCGCCGCACGCTGGTGGAGGAAGCCGCGCCCGCGCGCGAGATTCCGCTGGAAGCGATGATCGAGCGCGAGCCGATCACGGTGATCCTGTCGGAACGCGGCTGGATCCGCGCGATGAGCGGCCATCGCGATCTGGCCGCCGCCGACACGCTGAAGTTCAAGGAAGGCGATGGGCCGCAATTCGCCTTCCACGCCTATACCACCGACAAGCTGCTGCTGGCGACATCGACCGGCCGCGTCTTCACCCTCGCGTCCGACAAGCTGCCGGGCGGGCGCGGCTTTGGCGATCCGGTGCGGTCGCTGGTGGACATGGACAATGAAGGCGCGATCGTGTCGCTGATGCCGGCGCGGGCAGGGGGGGAATTGCTGCTCGCATCCTCCGACGGGCGCGGTTTCCTGGCGGCGACGGCCGACATCATGGCCGAAACCCGCAAGGGCAAGCAGGTCGTCAATGTCCGTGCGGGCGCTCGGCTGGCGGTCGTGCATCCGGTCGCGCCCGAAGCGGACAGCATCGCGGTGATCGGTGAAAATCGCAAATTGCTGGTTTTCGCGATCAGCGAGATGCCGCGCATGGCGCGCGGGCAGGGCGTGCAGCTGCAGCGCTATCGCGACGGCGGCCTGTCCGACGCCATCGCGTTTCGCCTGTCCGATGGCCTCAGCTGGACCATGGGTGGCGATTCGGGCCGGACCCGCACCGAAGCCGATATGACGCCGTGGAAAGTCGCGCGCGGGGCCGCCGGACGCATGCCGCCCAACGGCTTCCCGCGCGATAATCGCTTTTGACCGAGTAATCAGAGTGTGTTTCCAGAAAATTTACCGCTTTGGCCTAGCGGGGGCTTATGGAATCCACGTCCGTGCGTCCCCTGCCGGCTGCAATGGCTCACAGCGATACAGGTTGTGAGGACGACAGCGTGCGATCCGCCGCCAGCGATCAGATCGAGGCGCTGCTTGCCGCGCTGCCGCAATCGGCGGCAGTCCTGTCCTTCCAGGATGGCGAACTCTCGATCGTCGCGGGCAATGCGCGCTTCGGCGAGGCGGTCCGCATGCATCGGCTCAAGCCCGGCGCGCCGCTCGCGGAATCCTTCTGGATCGATCGCATCCAGGCCTATATCGAATCGGGAAGCGACACCTGTTTTTTCGAGACGCGGCGCGAAGGCAAGCTTGGTCCCGAATATCATATGTGCACCATCGGCCGCTTGCCGCCGGACGAGACGGGCCAGCCGCTCTACCTCTTCACCGCCACCGATCGCACCAATGAGCGGACGATCGAGAAGAATCTGCGCCGTGAGTTGCTGTCGGACGGCCTGACGGCGCTGCCGAATCGCACGGGTTTCGGCGAGGAGATAGACGACCGGCTCAAGAACAGCGCCTGGCCCGACACTGCGCAGTTCGGGATCATCGCCATCGACCTCAGCCGCTTCAGCCGCGTGAACGAATCGCTCGGGCCGATGGCCGGCGACGAATTGCTGATCACGGTGGCCAAGCGACTCAAATCGAGCCTGCGGCAGGGCGATGTGCTGGCGCGGATCGGCGGCAACGACTTCGCCATTTTCGCGCGCCTGAACAACGGCTTGTCGGACGCTCTTCATATCGTTCAGAGGATACAGGAGGCGCTGGGATCGCCGATCCGCCTGAGCGGCCTGCAGATCCGCGTCGACTGCGCGATCGGCTGCGCCCTCTCGCTCAGCCTGGACGAGGATCCCGACGATGTCGTTCGCAAGGCGCAAGCGGCGGTGAAGATCGCCAAGCGCAGCGGCAAGGTCGAAATCTACCGCAATGGCGTGCTCAAGGAAGCGCAGCGCCGCTTCTCGATCGAAAGCCGCTTGCGCGACGCGCTCTCCCAGGGCGGGCTGTCGCTCGCCTATCAGCCGCTCATCCATCTCCAGACCGGCGAGATTACGGGGTTCGAGGCGCTCGCGCGCTGGAATGACGCGGAACTGGGCAATGTCCCGCCTACCGAGTTCATCGCCGTCGCCGAGGAAAGCGGGCTCATCACTTCGCTCGGCCGCTGGGCCGCCTATGAAGCGGCGCAGGCCATGTCGCGCTGGGACGCGAAATATGGCCAGCCGCTGCCGGTCAGCGTCAACGTCAACCTGTCCGCCATCCAGATCGCGCGTGACGATGTCGAATCCATGTTCGAGGAAGCGCTGCGCTATGCCGGGATCGCGGGACAGCGCATGACCGCGGAACTGACCGAAAGCGCCATCGTCGCCGATCCCGACAAAGCGCGCAAATGGCTGTTCGCGCTCAAGGATCTCGACATGTCCATCGCCATGGACGATTTTGGCACCGGTTTTTCGAACCTCGCCAGCCTGCACACGCTGCCGATCGACATATTGAAGATCGACCGCAGCTTCGTGTCCTCCATGCTGGAGGATCGCGACAAGGCGGTGATCGTCCGCACGATCCTGTCGCTGGCCGAATCGCTCAACCTCAAGGTCACCGCGGAAGGCATCGAAAATCAGGCGCTGGCGCTGCAACTGCAGAATCTGGGCTGTTGGCAGGGGCAGGGCTATTATTTCGCCAAGCCGATGAACGAAGCCGACGCTTTCGACTATTGGCGCGCACGCTGGAATTTCGAGACGATCTGATCGGCGATTTCGGCGACGCGCTCGGCGTCCGGGAAATCCTCCTCCACCCATTGCCGCTGCACCTGCTGCAGCGCCTTGGCGACGTCGGGCCCAGGCGTCAGGCCGCGCGCGATCAGGGCGCCGCCGCCGATTGGCAGGGTGGGCGGGCTCCATCCGTCCAGCGTGGCGATCGCCGCCAGCGGCTGGGTCGGATCGAGCAGCAGCCGGTCGACCGCCCCTTCCACGCCGATGCAATAAGCAAGCCCGCGCGGCTGGTCCTCGCCGGCCTCCGCCTCCAGCGCCACGACCATCCGCTTGCGCGCCTTGTTCGACAGCTTCAGGCGCGCGCCGACCTGGTCCGCCAGGGACGCGTCGGGCGGCAGCAGGGCGGCCAGCCGGCGCAGCGCCGACACCGGCACGCCCGCCTGCGCTTCCCGCGCGATCAGCCCTTCCACCCGATCGACGCCCGCCATCGTCACTTCCGGCAGGACCGGACGCAATATGCCGCCCTCGATCATCAGCCGCAGCGCCGGCACGGGGGCGGTGACGCCCAGCAATTTCAGCATCTCGTCGGCGATCCGCTCGCGAGACAGGGCCATCAGGCTGTTGGCCGCGGTCACGCAGGCATCATAGGCGCTGCTGTCCAGTTCGTTGTCGCCATAGCGAGCGAGGAAGCGGAAATAGCGCAGGATGCGCAAATGATCCTCGGCGATCCGCGCCGCCGCGTCGCCGATGAAGCGCAGCCGCCGCGCCTCCAGATCGGCGATGCCACCGAAATAGTCGCTGATCGCGCCGGTCAGCGGATCGGCATAGAGAGCGTTGATGGTGAAGTCGCGCCGCGCCGCATCCTCGCGCCAATTGTCGGTATAGGCGATGGTCGCGCGCCGGCCATCGGTGCTGACGTCGCGTCGCAACGTGGTGATCTCGACCGGCCCATCGGGCAGCACGGCGGTGATGGTGCCATGGTCGATGCCGGTCGGCACCGCCTTGATGCCCGCCTTCTTCAACCGATCGACCACGTCGCGCGGCGCGATCGACGTTGCGATGTCGAGGTCGTTGACCGGCAGGCCCAGCAACCCGTCGCGCACTGCGCCCCCGACATAGCGCGCCAGTCCGTCCGCCGCGCCCAGCGCCGCGAGCAACCCGTCGAGGCCGGGGCGAACGCGCCAGTCGGCGTCAGGCAGCGATATGGTCATGGCCCAGCCTGCGCGAAAGATTGGCGAGAATGGCGGCGGTAATGCCCCATATGCGGCGCTCTTCCCAGAAAATCTCGTAATAATGATGGAGCGCCCCGGCAAATTCCACTTCGCGCCGGACGCGGTTGGCGGGGTCGAGCGCGTAGGCGAGCGGCACTTCGAACCAGGATGCGACCTCGCTTTCCTGCGCGCGCAGCGGCAGGTCGGGCGGGATGACGCCCAGCACCGGCACCACATCGAAGCCGGTGAAGGTGTGATAGCGATCCGAAATGCCCACCAGTTCGACCTGCGCTGGCGGCAGCGCGATTTCCTCCTGCGCCTCGCGCAACGCGCCGGCGATCTCGTCCGCGTCGGTGGGATCGACCCGGCCGCCGGGAAAGGCGATCTGCCCGGCATGTTTGCGCAGCGCCGTCGACCGCTTGGTCAGGATCAGGCCGGGTTCGGCGCGGTCGGTGATCGCCACCAGCACCGCGGCCGGCGCGAGCGGAATGTCGCCCCGGATGCGTGGGTCCCGCACTTCGGACAGGGGGATGAGGTCCGCGCGGCGATGCCCTTCCTCCAGCGCGGAGCGCAGCCGCTGCGCCAGCGTCATTGCGCGCCGTCCAGCGGGAAGAAGGCGCCGTTGCTCCACAGCCCGACGCGATCCCCGCCTTCCTCCTCCAGCGCCAGGTTCATCAGCTCATAATAGACCGCGCGCGTGATCAGCGCCTCCATGCCGCCGCGCACATGCAAATAGGGATGGGGGCCCTCCGCCGTCTCGCGCAGCGTCAGGCCATGATCGGGTCCGGCCGCGATCAGATCGCCCGTGTTCAGGCGAAAGGCGAGGGCGCGGGTGCGGCCTTCGCCCTCGCTCTTCAGCTCCACCGCGACGAACGGCGCATCTTCCACGGCGATGTCCAGCTTCTCGACCGGCGTCACCAGCACATGGCTGCCATCGGGCTCGCGCCGCAGGATAGTCGAAAACAGGCGCACCATCGCCTCGCGACCGATTGGCGAACCCTGATGATACCAGGTGCCGTCGCGCGCGATCCGCATCTCGCTGTCGCCGCAATGATCGGGGTTCCACTGATCGACCGGCGGCAGCTTCTTTTCGGCAAGCAGCCGGGCGATGTCGGGCAGGGACAGGGTGGCGAGATCGGGGAGCGGCTCCATCGGCATGGCGCCGAGATAGGAGCCCGCCGCGCCGAACGCAAAGGGGGAATCAGGCGGCGACCGCGATCCGCGGCGTCAGCATGCCTTCGCCGCCCACGGGACGTCCGTCGACCGACAGCGCGAGCAGGCGGCGCTTCTCGAACGGACCGGGCGCGTCCCACCCAGCAGTGCCCTGGGCGGAAAAGCCCCAGAAGCGGCCATAATATTCCGGATCGCCGATCATCATCAGCGGCTCGGTCGCGCGCGCGCGGGCGGTCGCTATGACCGCGTCCATCATCGCCCGGCCATGTCCGTCCTTCTGATGCGCCGGCGCCACCGCGACCGGCCCGATCATGATGAGCGGCGTCTGCCCGCCGCCCGCACCGGTCAGCGCGACGGGCCAGCTTTGCAGCGACCCGATCAGCGCGCCGTCATCGCCCGTCACGGCGACGGAAAGGTCGGGAAGCCAGGCCATGCCCTCGCGAATGCGATAGGCGGTGCGGCCATGGCGATCCGGCCCGAACGCGGCGTCGAGCAGCGTTTCGATCGCCGCCGGCGGCACGGTGTCGAGGGGGATAATGTGAGACACGTCTTGCCGATCCGCCATCAATGGCGCATGGGGCAGCGCCGGAAGCGGGGGCTTTAGCGCCCGCCTCGCAAAATGAAAGACAAAATAGCCCCAGCCTGGCTGCAGGTCCGGGCCCGTAGTTGGCGAGCTATGCACACTGGATTTGACGATTTTCTGACGCTGGAGGTCAACAACCTGCACGTGGACGTGCTGACCGGCATCTATTCGGAGGAGACGCATCTCCCCCAGCCGCTGCGCATATCGATCCGCGCGCGCCTGCGAATCGCCGATCATTATGAGCCAGTGACGCCGCTCAGCCAGTCCAAAAACTATATGGACCTCAAGCATGCCGCCTCGACCGCCTTGCCCGAGGGCGTGCATTTCACGCTGATCGAGGCGGTGGCCGACCATATCATCGACACCATCTTCCTACAGGACGACAAGGTCAGCCATGTCGAGGTGAAGATCGTCAAGCTGGCGCTGAGCGAACGGGGCGAGGAAATCGGCATCACGCTGGGCCGCGGCCGCAAGTAATTCGCCGCAGCCGATGCTCCTGCAAACGCAGGAGCCCAGGGGGCGACGCTGCGCCCCTGCGTCCCGGGCTCCCGCTTGCGCAGGAGCGCGACATCATCCCTTCTTGATCAGCCCGATCTCGATCAGCCGCTCGGTCAGATAGTCGTGCGCGCTGATCGGCGGGTCGCGGCGGGGATTGTCCTCGGTCACGCACTGGGGCAGCGCGTCGATCATGAAGTCCGGGCGCAGATGCAGGAAGAAGGGCATGGAGTAGCGCGAATGGCCGCGCCGCTGCGGCGGCGGGTTGACCACGCGATGGCTGGTCGACGGCAGCACATGGTTGGTCAGCCGCTGCAGCATGTCGCCGACATTGATCGCCAGCGCGCCCGGCGGCGGCACCACCGGCAGCCAGTTGCCGTTGCGGTCCCTGAGTTCCAGCCCGCCTTCCTCCGCGCCCAGCAACAGCGTGATGAGGTTGATATCCTCATGCGCGCCCGCGCGGATGCCCGGCGCTTCCGGCGAGACCGGCGGATAATGGAGCAGCCGCAGGATCGAATTGCCATGTTCGATCGGCCCGTCGAACCAGCGCTCCGGCAGGCCCAGATAGAGGGCGATGGCCGACAGCAATTCCGCGCCGACCCGGTCGAACTCGCGATAAAGGCTGGCGAAGACGGGCTGGAATTCGGGCATCTCGGCCGGCCAGACATTGGGCGGCATGGTTTCGGCCAGCGGATCGCCTGCGGGCAGGTCGCGACCGACATGCCAGAATTCCTTCAGGTCATTCTCGCTCGCGCCCTTGGCGATTTCAGTGCCGAACGCGGTATAGCCGCGCTGGCCGCCATTGGGCTTGGCGTCGTAGCGCTGCTTCACCCCTTCGGGCTGGGCGAAGAAGCGGCGGGCGAGCGCCCAGCCTTCATCGATCAACGCCTGGTCCATGCCATGGTCGCGCACCATGGCGAAGCCGAAGCGCTGAAAGGATTCGCCGAAAGCCTGGGCGAAGTCCGCCTTCGACAGTTCCGCCATGGACAGGACAGGCACTTGCTCCAGCACCGTTTGCGACACGTCTCAATCTCCAGAATAACCAATGGGCGTCGCCCCATCCTATGGGAGCGACCCTGCATGGCCGCATCCTTGATCGCGCCGGGCCGCTGTTGCAAGAAGGCAAAATGCACTATTGGCTCATGAAATCGGAACCCGATGTCTTTTCCTACGACGATCTCGTCGCAAAGGGGAAAGCGGAGTGGGACGGTGTGCGCAACCATGCGGCGCAGGGCCATATGAAGGCGATGTGCGAAGGCGATCTCGCCTTCTTCTATCACAGCAATATCGGGCTGGCGGCGGTCGGCATCATGACCATAGTCGCGGAGGCCGCGCCCGACAGCACCGACGACTCGGGCAAATGGATCGCCGTCCATGTCGCGCCGAAGGAAAAGCTCGCCAGGCCCGTGACATTGAAGGCGATGAAGGCCGATCCGGCGCTGGCCGACATGGCGATTTTGCGCCAGCCGCGCCTGTCGGTCTGCCCGCTGACCAAGGCGCAGTTCGATCATATCGTGGCGATGTCAAAGGCTTGAGTTGATCGCGACGAGGCGATTGCGTCCGGTGCAACCGGGTCGTCGCCTTTTGCGATTGAGCCCATGCCGCACTGCAGCATATCCTGCGGGCAACTGAACGATAAGATAGTACAGAGGTGTTTGATCGGCATTCACAAGGAGAAAACCCATGCGAATGCTGTCCAAGTTCATTGTCGCCGGCGCTCTGAGCGCCATCGCCGCCACCGCTGCCCAGGCTGAAGACACCGCCAAGCAGCGCTTCACCCACGAAGGCTATACCTATGTCTACGAGGTGAAGGACACCAAGACCGGCAAGCTGATTTCCGGCCGCCGCTATCCCGACTCGGTCGCCTTCAACCTGGCGGTCAAGAACGGCAAGGTGTCGGGCGTGTCGGGTGGCCAGAAGGTCGACTTCCGGGTGGAAGACGCGCGCGGCGCCGCTTCCAACTAAGATCACGCTCCCAGGCAAAAAAAAGGGACGGCGTCCGTGCAGGATGCCGTCCCTTTTTTTCATAACCGCTGCCAGCGCGATGCCGGCAGCGTTTCTATGATCAGCGGCAGCGACGCTTGCTGTCGATTTCCTTGCCCAGCAGCGCACCGCCGGCCGCGCCCAGGATCGTGCCGGTCGCCCGGTCGCCATGGGTGTCGATCGCGCGACCGACCAGCGCGCCGCCCACGCCGCCGATGATCAGGCCGGTGGTGCCATCGGACTTGCGGCAATAAGTGCGGCCGTCGCGACCACGCCATTCCTTGTAGCGATAATGTTTGCGGGCTTGCGCGCCATCCGTCGGCACGGCCATCGACACGGGAACGGCCAGCGACACGGCGGCCAGGGCCATCAGAGCTTTACGCATGAATATCTCCTCCATTCGCGTAGTTTGACGCTTGAACCCCTTCCTATTGATCGAAGTTGCATTAACCTGCGGCAACGGGCCAAGTCTCTGTTTCCAGAGCAATTAAATTTGAGGCAAAGCGATGCGAAGCGACGATGAGCGGGATGGACGGGCGCTGATCGCCGCTCTGGACCTGGCGCCGCACCCCGAAGGCGGCTGGTATCGGGAGACGTGGCGCGCCGCTGCGCCCGACGGGGAGCGCGCGGCCGGAACGGCAATCCTCTTCCTGCTGGAGGCCGGGCAGCGCTCGCACTGGCATCGGGTCGATGCGGATGAACAGTGGTTCTGGCACGCCGGCGCGCCGCTGCGCCTGTCGATCGCGCCGCCGGACGGGTCCGCCCAGGACCTGCTGCTGAGCGCCGACATTAAGAAGGGCCATCTACCCCAGGCGCTGGTGCCGGCGGATCATTGGCAGGCGGCCGAGCCGCTGGGCGGCTGGACGCTGCTCAGCTGCACGGTCACGCCCGCCTTCGAATTTTCCGGCTTCACGCTCGCGCCGCCAGACTGGTCGCCGCCCGGCGCGTGAGGCGCGCACTTATCCACAACAATCCACAGCTTTGAACGGCGAACCGTCAGAAAACTGACCGATTTCGCTTTGTGCGACTCGGGGCCGGTGAGACCATCTGCTGGTCGAGACGAGGGAAGCGGAGCGATCCGGATCCTGCAAATGGATGAGAAATCAGCCATCTATTCGCTCGATCCCGTCGGACGACGATGTTCTTCTCCGGAAGGACGCGCCATTCGACGGACGGCCGCTGAAGGCCGTTACCGAGTGCGCGCGAAAGTGAACGTCGGGTAGCGGAACAAGCGACCAGCACCGGCAGGCGGCCCTTGGCCAAGAACCGGCGCACATCCTGGCCATCGCCTTCGCGCTGAAGGATGACGGACAGGTTCGCCAGGCCGATGATCGCATCTCTTCAACGAGACGCGGATCGCAGACCTGACGGAAGTGGGGACCGGCAGCGATGCCGGCCCCCATTTTGCGTTCGGGCCACGGTTGCTCTCGGCGTGGATCTGCACGGCTCATTTCGCCGTTGACCGGAATGTCTGCCATGACTAGGGCAAGCCCCATCCAGCCGGCTTAGCACAGCGGTAGTGCAGCGGTTTTGTAAACCGAAGGTCGGGGGTTCGATCCCCTCAGCCGGCACCATTCGCTTAGTAAACCCCGAACGTCCAGCCCTCGGTTCGCGCGATTTCCGGCGTTAATTTCACGGGTTGCCACAGGCGTTCCCGTTCTGCAGCTATCCTCAACCATGCGGCAGTGAGCATGGCATCAGTGGCATGGTCATCATAGCGCTTCAGCTTTTGATGTTTGGATACACCCAGTTTGTCCAATGCAGTATCAAGGGCTTCAGCATTGCGCATCTTTGAGCGACCTGCAGGTATTCCAGCTTCTCGGGCGGCAAGCGCAGTGTAAATTTCTACAATCAGGGGTCCTTCGTCCGGGATGGGATCGAAGGGCCAAACGGGAACAATTCCCCGAAGCCGATTGAGGCAGCGCATACCTGTGAGACTTGATTTGCCAACTTGAGCAGCCCCCACCAAGTTGAAACAACTATAGGGTGAAAGACCCATTTCCGCTTGACCGATTTCGCATTGGCGCAAGCGACCGCGACCTACTCCGAAACGATCTCCGCAGTCACCCAGTTGCCGGAAATGTCGTCGAATTTCTTCGTGAAGAAGCAGAGACGAGACAGAGAGGTGCTCATCGTCCTTGGCATGCTGATCAACGAGCTTCCATAGCGAGAAGGCATCAGGCGGACTGCCGTCCCATCCTGGAAAATAGGCTTGTTCATCCGTAAAGGGGAGCGCTGGAGACAAGTCCAAGCCAATGAGTATGCGAGTCCGGGCTTTGCCATGCGCGGCTAGCCAATCAGTTAGGCTTTGACGGCTCCAGCCATTCTCCGGGTGGAGTAGAATAGGCGGTCGATTGTCCCGGCCAGCATATGCCAGAACCAAGCCTTTCGGCCGAGCAACTGCTTGGCCAGACCAATCCACTACCGCAAAATGATCGAAGTGTTTCAATTTTGGTCCTTTTCCGCCCGCAACTTGTCCCAATAGGCCATGCGCTCGGCGATCCGCGCCTCGAACCCGCGATCGGTCGGGGCGTAGAAGTCCTGCGGGCTCATCTCGTCGGGCCAGTAGTTGGCGCCGGAAAAGCCTTCGGCGCTATCATGGTCATATTGGTAATTCTTGCCATAGCCGACCTGCTTCATCAGCTTGGTCGGCGCGTTGACGATGTTCATCGGCGGCATCAGCGACCCGGTCTCGCGCGCGGAGCGGAAGGATGCCTTCATCGCCTTGTAGGCCGCGTTGGATTTGGGCGCGGTCGCGCAATAGAGGCAGGCCTGGACGATCGCGAGTTCGCCTTCCGGACTGCCCAGGAAATCATAGGCGTCCTTGGCCGCCAGGCATTGGACCACCGCTTGCGGGTCGGCCAGGCCGATATCCTCGGTCGCAAAGCGCACCAGCCGGCGCAGCACATAGAGCGGCTCTTCGCCCGCGGTCAGCATCCGCGCCAGATAATAGAGCGCCGCCTGCGGATCGGATCCGCGCAGCGACTTATGCAGGGCGGAGATGAGATTATAATGCCCCTCCCGATCCTTGTCGTAGACGGCGACGCGGCGATGCAGCAGCGCCGACAGGCCGGCGGGGTCGAGCGGCTGCGGAATGTCGATGGCGTAGAGCGTCTCGACCTGGTTGAGCAGGAAGCGGCCGTCGCCATCCGCGCTCGCCAGCAGCGCCTCGCGCGCCGCCGGATCGAGCGGGAGCGGCCGCTCCGTCAACATTTCCGCGCGATCCAGCAACTGCTCCAGCGCCGCCGCATCCAGCCGCCGCAGGATCAGCACCTGCGCCCGCGACAGGAGCGCGGCATTCAGTTCGAAGCTGGGATTTTCGGTCGTCGCGCCGACCAGCGTGACCGTGCCATCCTCGACAAAGGGCAGAAAACTGTCCTGCTGCGCCCGGTTGAAGCGATGAATCTCATCCACGAAGAGCAGCGTCTTCGCGCCCTGGCGCGCATGGTCCCTGGCCGCCGCAAACACCTTCTTGAGGTCGGCGACGCCCGAAAACACCGCCGAGATCGGCTCGAACCGCATGCCCACCGCGTCGGCGAGCAGGCGCGATATCGTCGTCTTGCCGGTACCCGGCGGTCCCCAGAAGATGATGGAGGACAGGCGTCCGGCCGCGACCATGCGGCCGATCGCGCCGTCCGCTCCGGTCAGATGCTCCTGCCCGACGACATCGGCCAATGTGCGCGGGCGCAGCCGGTCGGCCAACGGGGCGGTGTCGCGCGCCTCGTCGGCGGCGGGATCATCTTGCGAAGCGAACAGGTCGGCCATCGACACCGATATAGGAGGGCTTGGCCGATCAGGGAACAGGGCTGGAACGCGGGGCCAGGCCCTGCGCGCGCTGGCGGATGACGCGCAGATAAGTGTCGACCAGCGCCTGGTTCACCTGGTCCCATCCGTTGCGCTCGGCGCGCAACTGCGCCGCCTGGCCCGCGGCGGCGCGTGCGGCCGGGTCTTCGCAATAATATTGCAAGGCGTCGGCAAAGGCGCCGATCGCGCCGGGGCGGATCAGGCGTCCGGTCACGCCTTCGGTGACCAGGCTCTCGCTGCCCGTCGCGCGCGCCGCCACCGTGGGCAGGCCGCACGCCATCGCTTCCAGCGTCACATTGCCGAAGGTTTCGGTGATCGACGGGTTGAACAGCATGTCCATGCTGGCGACCGCGCGGCCCAAGTCCGCGCCCTTCTGGAAACCGGTGAAGACCGCGCCGGGCAAGCGATTTTCGAACCACTCGCGCGCCGGGCCTTCGCCCACCACCAGCACCTTGTGCGCTACCTGGCGCTGGGCGAGCTGGTCGACCGTGTCGGAAAAGACGTCCAGTCCCTTCTCCATCACCAGCCGGCCGATGAAGCCGATCACCGGCACGTCGTCGCCGATCCCCAGCGCCCGGCGCCAGGCCAGGTCGCGGCGCGCCGGACAGAAAATCTCGCGATCGATGCCGCGCGTCCAGATGCCGACATCATAGCTCATCCGCTGTTCGCGCAGCAGCTGGGCCATGGACTCGGATGGCGCCACGATCGCGTCGCAGCGGCGGTAGAAGCGCCGCAGCATCGATTCGATCAGCGGCTCCAGAAAGGCGAGGCCATAATAGCGCGGATAGGTTTCGAAGCGCGTATGCACCGACGCGACGGTCGGCAGGCCATGGGCGCGCGCCCAGCTGACTGCGCGGTGCCCCAGAGGGTCGGGGCTCGACACATGGACCAGATTGGGCCGGAAGCTCTTGAGGTCGCGGCGCAGTTCGCCCGACATGCGATAGGGCACGCGATATTCGCGGCGGCCCGGCACCGCGAAGGACGGCGCGCTCACCAGGTCGCCGGCGGGCTCGAAGGCGGGCTTGTCGACGGTGGGCGAATAGACGCGCACCGCCGCGCCCTGGCGCAGCAGATAGGCCACGAAGCGGTTCAGCGCCTGGTTCGCGCCATCCCGCACATAATTATAATTGCCGCTGAAGAGCGCGACACGAAGGCCGGTTGCATCCATCGCAGCCCCTTAGCCCAACAGAATTGAAAACCCAAGGGAACCGCACAAGCCCTTGGGAATTTTGCCTTCGCACGTTGAGGAACCGGCCGGCGCAGCATGCGCCCAAGCAAGGAGAGGATGCCCAGATGACCGAGAGCTTCCGCAAGGGAAAACGGGTCAAGTGGAACTGGGGGCAGGGCGTCGGTCGGGGACGAGTGGCGGAGCGTTTCGAACGGCATGTGGAGCGCACGATCGACGGGTCTAAGATCCGCCGCAACGGCAGTCCGGACAATCCCGCCTATCTGATTCATGTCGACAATGGCGGCGAAGTGCTCAAGCTCGGCTCGGAACTGAGCGCCGGCTAGGGGCCGGCTGCGCCATATCGGACATCGCTTCCTGCCTGCCATCATGGCATGCAGGCCGGATGACCACGCCACTCATGACCATCGACGCGCTGCTCGTCGGCACGCCCATGCCCTTTCGCGGCGACGATCACAGCGCCATCGCCAAACAGCCGGTCAGCGGGCCGGTGCGCATCGGATGGGACGGGTTCGCCGGCGACGCGGTGGCCGATCGCGTGCATCATGGCGGCTGGGACAAGGCGATCCACCTCTACCCGCAGGATCATTATGACTGGTGGCGCGAACGCAAGCCCGGCCACCCGCTGTTCGACGCGCCCGGCGCCTTCGGGGAGAATATCGCCTCGCGCGGGATGACCGAGGCGCAGCTATGCCTGGGCGACCGCTTCGCGCTCGGCAGCGCCATCGTCGAAGTCAGCCATGGCCGCCAGCCTTGCTGGAAGCTCGATCATCGCTTCGGCGCGCGCGACGTCATGGCGACGATCGTCAAGACCGGCCGCTGCGGCATCTATTTCCGCGTGATCCGCGAAGGCGAGGCGGAGGCCGGCACTCGCATGACGCTGCTGGACCGGCCCTTGCCCGATTGGCCGATCGACCGCATCTTCCGCCTGCTGATCGGCGGCGGGCACAAGGGCGATCCTGACGCCGTGCGGGCGCTGGCCGACATGCCGCTGCTGGCGGAGGCCTGGCGCGGCCGTGCGCGCAAGTTGGCGCCGGCGGCTTGAGCCTTTTGACAGCGCATCGCTTGCCCGCCACATTGGGGCCGACAGCCGGGGAGAGTGGCATGGTCGATGATTTCCTGCACGGCACCGTCCATCAGGCGGCCGATGACATGGAGGCGGCGATCAGCGCCGACCCCGCCATGCTCGCGCTCTGGCAGCGGCTGACGCCGCTTGGCCGCAACGAGTTCATCTGCTGGGTCGAGGATGCGAAGCAACCCGCCACCCGCGCGCGCCGCATCGCTCGCACGGTGGAGGAATTGCAGGAGGGCAAGAAGCGTCCCTGCTGCTGGGCGGGCTGCATCCACCGCACGGACAAGGCGCCGGGCAGATGGCAGCAGGCGGTGCTGATCGATGGAAAGGCGAAAGGCGGGGCAGGCAGGGGCCGATGAACAGCGACGCGATCGGCTCGATCGTCATCCTCACGGGTGCCGGCATCTCCGCCGAAAGCGGCCTCGCCACCTTCCGCGGGCCCGATGGCCTGTGGGAGGGGCACAGGGTGGAGGATGTCTGCACGCCCGAAGCGCTGGCGCGCGATCCGCTTCTGGTCCATCGCTTCTATGATGAGCGGCGCGCGAAGCTGGCCGAGGTCGCGCCCAATGCCGCGCATCAGGCGCTGGCGGCGCTGGACGCCGCCTGGGCCGGCGATCTGCTGATCGTCACGCAGAATGTCGATGATCTGCACGAGCGGGCCGGCGCGCGGCGGCTGGTCCATATGCATGGCGCGCTCAATTCCGCCCTGTGCGCTGCCTGCGGCAAGGCCGCGCCCTGGTCCGGCGCGCTGTCGCCAGGCACCGCGTGCGCCGGCTGTGCCGCGCCGCGGCTGCGGCCCGACATCGTTTTCTTCGGCGAAATGCCCTATGAGATGGACCGCATCTACGATGCCATCGCGGAGGCCGACCTGTTCGTGTCGATCGGCACGTCCGGCGCGGTCTACCCGGCTGCCGGCTTCGTCCAGACCGCGCGCGAAGCGGGTGCGCGGACGATCGAACTCAATCTCGAACCATCCGCTGGCAGCGCCCTGTTCGATGAAAGCCGCATGGGCCCGGCGACCCGGTTGGTGCCGGATCTGGTGCGCGAACTGCTGCAATGAAGCGGAAGGAGTCGCGCCGCGCTTATTCGCCGGCGTCGTCCCCGGCACTCGCCGTCTCGTCGCGATAGAGCAGCATCACCGATCCGTCCTCGCCATCGACCGCTCGTACCGGCAGGCTCGTCTGCAGTGCGGTCAGGAATTCGCGACTGTCGGTGGTGCGGAAACGGCCGCCGATACGCAGCGCCGACACGCGCGTGTCGCCGATCAGGATCGGCGTCTTGCGGTAGCGGTTGAACTCGCCTGCCGCCTGCTCGACCGTCTCGCCGTCCAGCTCGACCATCTGCTCGCGCCAGGCGGTGCGCTGCTCGATCAGCCTGGGGCCAAGCCGGGTGAGGGCGATGCTGCGCGGCTGGATGACGGCGCCGCTGCCCGCCACGACTTGCTGCTGCGGGCTGTCGCCCGAATGGACGGTGACGGTGCCGTGCGTCACGGTCAGTTCGACCAGCGAGGGGCGCAGCCGCACGTTGAAGGCGGTGCCGACTGCGCGGATGACGGCGGCGCGCGCCTCGACATCGAAGGGGCGATCGGGATCATGGCTGATCTCGAACGAGGCTTCGCCTTTCAGCACGCGCACCTTGCGGCCGTTGCTGGTGAAGCGCGCCTCGACTTCGCTGTCGCTGTTGAGGTGCAGGGTGGAGCCGTCCTCCAGCGCGATGTCGCGCATCTGGCCGACGCCGGTCTCGAAATGCTCGATCCCGCTATAGGTGCGCACCGTCACGATCGCGGCGACGATGAACAGCAGGATGGCGACCCCGGCGGCGACCATGATGTTGCGCGACAGGCGGCGCTGGTCTTCTTCGCTGAGGGTCGGCTGGAGCGGCGGCAGCGTGATGTCGGCCGCGGCGCTTTTCAGGCGTTCGGATGCGTCCCATGCCGCTTCGGCGCGAGCGAAGGCGACGGCATGGCGGGGGTCTGCCTCGATCCAGGCGCAGATGTCGGCTTCGTCTTGCGGGGAGGGATTATTCTCAAGCCTGGCCAGCAGGCGCGCGGCTTCCGCTTCGATCGCGTCCCTGTCCCCGCAGCTTGAACCTGGTCCCGACGCCTGCACGTTCGAAGTCCGTTTCCTCACGTTCTGCCCACGCCCGCATAACTATTGCGATTGCTTTGGCCAGATGTTTTTCAACTGTAGAAACGGACAGGGACATTTCGTCCGCTATTTCCAGCATCGATTTTTCGTGAACGCGTCGCAGGATGAAGACGCGGCGGCATTGCGGTGGCAGCGACTCGACGATCGTCTCGACCTGGCGCAGCGCTTCGCGGGCGTGCAGCTGCGCTTCGATGTTGTTCTCGCCGCCCAGCAGCTCCAGGTCGGCGATCGTCTCGAAACTCACCACCTTGTTGCGGCGGGCGGTGTCGATGACCAGATTGCGGGCGATGGTGAAGAGATAGGCGCGGCCGGTGGTGACATTTTCCCAGTTATCGGTGGCATAGGCGCGGGCCAGGACCTCGGCGACCATGTCCTCCAGTTCGTGGGTGGACGGCAATATCCGCCGGAGCCGGCCGCGCAGGGCCGCCTCCTGAGGCAATATTACCGTCTTGAACCATTCCAGTTTGGCGCGAACCCGTTGCACATGGACCCCCTGATCATTGTCAGCCGCGCCTCTCCCGCTTTCTTTTATCTGTCATAGTTCAATCATGGATGCAGGGGGCTGTCCACCCGAAGTGGAGGCATTTTTTAACGATCGACCCGAAAGTTCCACGCCTATGTAAATTTATTGTCGATATGTGGCGCGCGGCGCACAGTTTATGGCGCGCGCCTCAGTCCGGCGGGGGCGGCAATTCGGTCGGGGCGCTGTCAGGCTGGTCATAGTCGGGACCGACGGGGGTGATCTCGTCGGGCTCGGTCATCGGAGTCTCCGCCGGCCGATCGGGTGCGGGCATTTCGTCGGGCGACTGCGGGTTGATCCGATCGGGCGGGGGCACGCCGTCGGGCGCGGTGTCAGGTTGCGTGGCCATGAGGCTCTCCTTGTCTTTTTCTGTTCCGCTCTCCTGGCTGTTACGCATGGGACGATCGGCCAGTTCCTCGGCCGTCCGACTATAGCTTGCCTCTGCTCGCGCTTTTCTCTATGCCGCGCCGACCGGCGACCGATGCGGGCGTGGCGAAACTGGTAGACGCGCCAGATTTAGGTTCTGGTATCGCAAGATGTGGGGGTTCGAGTCCCTTCGCCCGCACCAGTGCGCCAGGTCCAGGCCATTGCAGGCGCCACCGAAATTCAGCTGAAGAAAGCGTTTGAGAGAAGAGATGCAGACTGTCGAGACGTTGAACGAGGGCCTGAAGCGCGCCTACACCGTGACCATCACGTCGAAGGATATCGACGCCCGCGTCGAAAAGGAAGTGAAGGCGATCGCGCCGCAGGTGCGCATGCCCGGCTTCCGCCCCGGCAAGGTGCCGGCCAACCTCGTGAAGAAGATGCATGGTGAATCGCTGCAGCGCGACGCCCTCAACAACAGCATCCAGGAAAGCATCCAGAAGCTGATCGCCGACCAGAAGCTGCGCCCCGCGATGCAGCCTTCGGTCGAGCTGGATGAAGGCTTCGAATTCGGCCAGGACGCCGAAGTGAAGGTCGAGCTGGAAGTGCTGCCCGAGATCGAGGCGCCCAGCATCGAAGGTCTCAAGCTTGAGCGCCTGACCGTCGACGTCGCCGATGACAAGGTCGCCGAAGCCGCTGGCCGCATCGCCAGCCAGCAGGGCGCTCTGGAGGAACATGGCGACGATCATGCCGCGGCCGAGGGCGACACGCTGGTCATCGACTTCGTCGGCAAGGTTGATGGCGAAGCGTTCGAAGGCGGCAGCGCCCAGGACATCCGCCTGAAGCTGGGTTCGGGCCAGTTCATCCCCGGCTTCGAGGACCAGCTGACCGGCGTCAAGAAGGGCGAGGAAAAGACGATCGACGTCACCTTCCCCGACGATTATGGCGCGGAGCATCTGGCGGGCAAGGCCGCGACCTTCGACGTCACCGTCAAGTCGGTGCTGAACGGCGACAAGCCCAAGGTCGACGATGATTTCGCCAAGTCGCTGGGCCTGGAAAGCCTCGATAAGCTCAATGAGCTGCTCAAGGGCCAGATCGAGCAGGAGCATAACGGCCTCACGCGCACGCATATGAAGCGCAAGCTGCTCGACCAGCTGGCCGCCAACCATGATTTCGACGTGCCGCCCAGCATGGTGGAAGCCGAATTCAACCAGATTTGGCAGCAGCTGCAGCATGAAGCCAGCCATGAGGAAGATCCCGAAGCGGCCCTCAAGGAAATGGAAGCCGAGAAGGACGATTATCGCGCCATCGCCGTGCGCCGCGTCCGCCTGGGCCTGCTGCTCTCGGAAATCGGTCAGGCCAATGGCGTGACCGTCTCCGACCAGGAAATGAACCGCCTGATCATGCAGGCTGCGCAGCAGTACAGCCCGCAGGACCGCGAACGCTTCGTGCAATATGTCCGCCAGGACCCGATGGCCGCGGCCCAGCTGCGCGCGCCTCTCTATGAGGACAAGGTCGTCGACTTCCTGTTCGAAAAGGCCGAGATCACCGACCGCGCCGTGACCCGTGAAGAGCTGGAAGCGGCGATCGAGGCGGAAGATGGCGACATCAAGCCGCATGTCCATGGCCCCGACTGCGGCCATGACCATGATCATGACGAAAAGCCGAAGGCCAAGAAGGCTGCGCCCAAGAAGAAGGCCGCCGAGGCCGCCGAGGCGGAAGCCGACGCTGCGCCGGCCGCCGAAGACGCGCCGGCCAAGAAGCCTGCCGCCAAGAAGGCAGCGGCCAAGAAGGACGACGCCGTAGAGGCCGACGCCGCGACCGAGGAAAAGCCCAAGAAGAAGGCTGCTCCGAAAAAGGCCGCCGCCAAGGCCGAATAAGGCCCTCTGACCGCAGATGAACAGGCGCCCCGCTTCCTTCAAGGGAAGCGCGGGCGCTTTTCATTTCGGGGGCGGCATGGCAGATGAAATCTTAATCACGATGCGCCATGGCTGTCGCACGCATGAGGCAGGGCATGAGAGGCGATGAAGGAATTTCCCGCAGTGAATAGCGAAACGGGCGCGGCCGCCCCGCGCATCGCCGTCATCCTGCCCTGCTATAATGAAGCCGGCGCGATCGTGCAGACGGTGGAGGATTTCCGCCGCGCCCTGCCGCATGCTGACATCTATGTCTTCGACAATAACAGCAGCGACGGCAGCCGTGAGCTCGCCGCCGCCGCCGGCGCGATCGTCCGGCGTGTCAGCCAGCAGGGCAAGGGCCATGTCGTGCGCCGCATGTTCGCGGACATCGACGCCGACATCTATGTCATGGCCGATGGCGACGCGACCTACGAAGCCGCCGCCGCGCCGCGCATGGTCGCGGCCATGCTGGAGGATAATCTCGACATGGTCGTCGGCAGCCGCCGCGACGAGGTGGAGGCCGCCTATCGCCGCGGCCACCGCTTCGGCAACTGGGCGCTCACGACCTTGCTGAAGCAACTGTTCGGCCGCAGCTTCACCGACATTCTTTCGGGCTATCGCGTCTTTTCGCGGCGCTTCGTCAAGAGCTTCCCGGTGCTGTCGGCCGGCTTCGAGATCGAGACCGAGATTTCGGTCCATGCGCTCGAACTCGCCATGCCCGTGGCGGAAGTGGTCACCGCCTATGGCGCTCGGCCCGAAGGCTCGGTCAGCAAGCTCAGCACCTATCGCGACGGCTTCCGCATCCTGCGCACCATCATCACTTTGTACCGGATCGAGCGGCCGGTGGTCTTCTTCGGGGTGATCGCCGCGCTGCTGGCGCTGCTGGGGCTGGGCCTCGCCGTGCCGCTGATCGTCACCTATCTCGAAACCGGGCTGGTGCCGCGTTTTCCGACGGCGATCCTGGTGACGGGCCTCATGATCCTGGCGACGCTATCGGCGATGTGCGGCCTCATCCTCGATACCGTGGTGCGCGGCCGGCGCGAGGTGCGGCGGCTCGCCTATCTCGCCTTTCGCGCGCCCGCCGATTACGCCCGGCCCTGAACGCGTCGGCGCAGGCGCAGGGCGAGGATGATGAGCAATAGACCCGACAGCAGGGCATAGGCGCCGATCGCCCAGCCCATCGACAGGATGCTGACGACCGGATTGACCGTGAACAGGACGATGATGCCGATGCCCAGCGCCAGGGTGATGAGGCCGTTGGCGGCCAGCAGCCACTCGCCCTCTATCTCGTCGCGCAGGCGAATGGCCGCGACAATCTCCAGCACGCCCGACAGGATCGCCCAGCCGGCCAGAAAGAAGAGGGTGATCAGCGCATAGCTGACCGTCGCCGTCAGCGGCATCGCCACGAACACTATGCCCAGCGCAACGCCCAGCAGGCCGCGCAGCAGCATCGCGATCCAGTGGCCGCCTTCGCCCGCGCGCCGGATCGCCGCGATCACGGAAAAGACGCCGTCGATGAAGGCGTAGATGGCGAACACCATGGTGAAGGCGATCAGCGCGCTGAACGGATAGAGCATCGCCACGATGCCCAGCAGCATGGCGATGACGCCGCGCGCCAGCAACGCCTTCCACCGTGACGCATAGGGCCAGGGACGATCGGGAGCGGTGGCGAATGGCGGGGCTTGGTCGGTCACGCGGCTTTTTCCTCCATGCGTCGGTCGCTGGCCGATCAATAGACCAGCCGCGCGATGGTTCCCCCTTGAACCCGCCGCTTTTTGTGCCGATGTAAGGCCTGGGCAAAAAGCAACTACCCGGAAAAGAGCAAAATGACCGATATCATGTCCGACCCCATGGCCGCGCTGGTCCCCATCGTCATCGAACAGTCGAACCGCGGCGAACGCAGCTTCGACATTTATTCGCGGCTGCTGCGGGAGCGGATCATCTTCGTCACCGGGCAGGTCGAAGACCATATGGCCTCGCTGATCGTGGCGCAGCTGTTGTTCCTGGAATCGGAAAATCCGAAGAAGGACATCTGGATGTACATCAACTCGCCCGGCGGGGTGGTGACGTCCGGCATGGCGATCCACGACACGATGAAATATATCCGGCCGCAGGTCGGCACCGTGTGCATCGGCCAGGCCGCCTCGATGGGCAGCTTCCTGCTCGCCGCCGGCGAACCGGGCAAGCGCATCGCCCTGTCGAACGCCCGCATCATGGTGCACCAGCCCTCGGGCGGGGCGCAGGGCATGGCGTCCGACATCGAGATCCAGGCGAAGGAAATCCTGCGCATTCGGCGCCGCCTCAACGATCTCTACGTCAAATATACCGGCCAGACGCTGGAGGCGGTCGAGCGGGCGATGGACCGCGACACCTTCCTCGAAGCGGACGAGGCCAAGGCCTTCGGGCTGGTCGACGAAGTGTTCGACCGGCGCCCGCAGGCTGCCGATACAACCGAGGCCTAAAGACTATCTTTACCGCGGCGCGCCATTTTCTCCCCTTGTGGAACGGGCGCGCCGCAGGCTAGGATAGCCTTTGGACCAGAAAATCCCTCGCCGGCGCGGATCTGGTGATTATCATCCGGGGGGGAAGAGAGAATGGCGAATGACTAAGCTTACCGGTTCGGACTCGAAAAGCACGCTTTACTGCTCCTTCTGCGGCAAGTCGCAGCATGAGGTGCGCAAGCTGATCGCGGGCCCGACCGTCTTCATCTGCGACGAGTGCGTGGAATTGTGCAACGACATCATCCGCGAGGAGACCAAGGGCGGTCTCGTCGGTCGGAAGGATGGCGGCGTGCCGACCCCGCAGGAAATCTGCGACGTGCTCGACGATTATGTGATCGGCCAGAACCGCGCCAAGCGCGTGCTCTCGGTCGCGGTCCACAATCATTACAAGCGCCTCAATCATGGCTCCAAGCCGGGCGAGGTGGAGCTTGCCAAGTCGAACATCCTGCTCGTCGGCCCGACCGGCTGTGGCAAGACGCTGCTGGCGCAGACGCTGGCGAAGACGTTCGACGTGCCCTTCACCATGGCCGACGCCACGACGCTGACCGAAGCGGGCTATGTCGGCGAGGATGTGGAAAACATCATCCTCAAGCTGCTGCAGGCGTCCGACTATAATGTCGAAAAGGCGCAGCGCGGCATCGTCTATATCGACGAGATCGACAAGATCAGCCGCAAGGCCGAAAATCCGTCGATCACCCGCGACGTATCGGGCGAGGGCGTGCAGCAGGCGCTGCTCAAGCTCATGGAGGGCACTACCGCCTCGGTCCCGCCGCAGGGCGGCCGCAAGCATCCGCAGCAGGAATTCCTCCAGGTCGACACGACCAACATCCTGTTCATCTGCGGCGGCGCCTTTGCGGGCCTGGAAAAGATCATCGGCGACCGTCTGGAAGCCAAGTCGATCGGCTTCGGCGCCCATGTCGCCGCGCCCGAGGAGCGCAAGACCGGCGAACTGCTGCGGCAGAGCGAACCGGAGGATCTGCTGAAGTTCGGGCTCATCCCCGAATTTGTCGGCCGTCTGCCCGTCATCGCGACGCTCGAGGACCTCGACGTCTCCGCACTGGTCAAGATCCTGGTCGAGCCCAAGAACGCGCTGGTGAAGCAATATGCCAAGCTGTTCGACATGGAGAATGTCGAACTCAGCTTCACCGACGACGCGCTGACCGCCATCGCCAGGAAGGCGATCGAGCGCAAGACCGGCGCGCGCGGCCTGCGGTCGATCCTGGAATCGATCCTGCTCGACACCATGTTCGATCTTCCCTCGATGGAGGGCGTGGGCGAGGTCGTGGTCGACAAGGATGTGGTCGCCGGCACCAAGGAGCCGATTCGCGTCTTCAGCGAGACGAAGAAGCGCGCCGACGACGCCGCCTGATCTCGATCAGTCAATCCTGACCTGAAATGGAAAAAGCCGGCGAGTGATCGCCGGCTTTTTCCGTGTCGGCATCGCGCCGCACAAAAATTCCTGCTGCGTTGCAAAATTGCACCAGTCGTTAACTCTATGTCCTCAGCGACATATCGTCATTAAATTTCAACATATTACACCCATAGGCGCGCTGCCGGCGGGGCGATGAACCTCGCGGGCGGGGGGATTGTGACAATCCTGATGATGCGCTGTAACAAAAGTGCAATGCCGGCATCACAGGGGCGTCGCCAGTTGCCGCCACGGCGGCTCCGGCTTCGAAAGAGCAGGACTAGGTGAGCGCGTTCGCGCCACTCTTGGAAAGGGACAAGGGTCTGATGAAACAGTTTCTCATGGGCAGCGCGGCAGTCATCGCCGTCGCCATTCCCGGCGCTGCGTTCGCGCAGTCGACCGGTTCGCAGGATTTCGAGGACACGATCGTCGTCACCGGCGCGACCGCTGACCAGGGCGTCGGCGGCGTCAAGATCCCCGACTCGCCCAAGGCGAAGGTCGTTCTGACGCAGGAAATCATCGAGCGTCAGCGCCCCGGCCAGACGGTCAACGAAATCATCAACCTGGTGCCGGGCGTCAGCTTCACCAACAACGACCCCTGGGGTTCGTCGGGCGGCAGCTTCACCATCCGCGGCTTCAGCTCGGATCGCATCGCGCAGATCCTCGACGGTATCCCGCTCAATGACTCGGGCAACTACGCGATCTACACCAACCAGCAGATCGATCCCGAACTGGTCGAGAGCATCAACGTCAACCTCGGCGCGACCGACGTCGACAGCCCGACCGCCGCGGCCGTCGGCGGCACCGTCAACATCAACACGCTGGTGCCCAAGGATGAACTGGGTGCGCTGGCCAGCATCAGCTACGGCAACATCGTGGCCGATGGCTCGGGCGACCGCCCCTATTACCGCATGTTCGGCCTGCTGCACACCGGCGACCTGACCGGCCATGGCACCAAGGCCTGGCTCTCGGCCTCGCGCGCTTATAACAAGGCGAGCTTCGCCGACTACGGCAAGATCCTGAAGGCCCAGTATAACGGCAAGATCTGGCAGGACATCGGCACCAATGGCGACTTCATCTCGCTTGCCGGTCACTATAACGTCAACCGCAACAACTTCGGTGGTTCGCCCGGTTCGGCCGCTGCGTTCAACGGCGACAAGAGCGCGCGCTTCTACAATGTCTCGGGCGGCATCCCGTGCGAGATCAACACCGAAGCCAATCCCGCGATTGCCGACCAGACCAACAGCTGCGGCACGCAGTTCGAACGTCGCTACAACCCGTCCAACACCGGCAATGCCCGCCTCAGCACGCGCCTGACCCTGACGGATCGCCTGATCTTCTCGGCTGACGCGGCCTATCAATATGTGAAGGCCAATGGCGGCGGCACCACCTCCGCCTATGAAGCGCCCTTCGTCAGCGGCGATGATGCGCTCTCGGGCTATTTCAACGGCAGCGCCTATTTCAACCGCGACCTGAACGGCGACGGCACGCTGGGCGTCGACGTGAACGGCGACGGCGTGATCCGCGACTACACGGTCACCAACACGGACGGCACCACTTCGACGATCCGCGAATCCGACCGCGTCCTGATCACCAACCCCAGCCAGACGCAGACCAAGCGTTGGGTTGCGATCGCCAACCTCTCCTACGAGTTTGACGAAAACAACCGCGTCCGCCTGTCGTACAGCTTCGACCGTGCGCGTCACCGCCAGACCGGCGAAGGCGCTCTGGTCGAATTTAACGGCGAACCGGCCGACGTCTTCCCGGTCAACGATCCGCTGACCGACGCTGACGGCAATGTCCTGCAGAAGCGCGACCGCAAGTCCTACGCGACCCTTCACCAGATCGCCGGTGAATATCGCGGCACCTTCTTTGACGACCTTCTGACCGTCAACCTCGGTGTGCGTGCGCCCTTCTTCAAGCGCGAGCTGAACCAATATTGCTTCACCTCGGCGCCCAACGGCAACGTGAACTGCGTCGCCGGCGGCAATGTGGCTGATTATGCCGCGGCCAACCCGAGCTTCGCCGCGCCGCAGTCGCGTAACTACAAATATGACAAGCTGCTGCCGAACGTCGGTGCGATCTTCAAGATCACGCCGGAAGTCAGCATCGCGGGCAGCTACGCCGCCAACATCTCGGTGCCCGGCACCGACACGCTCTACAACTCGATCTATCTGCCGGCAGACAATGCCGCGTCGAAGCCGGTTGCGGAAACGTCGGACAGCTTCGACCTGGCCCTGCGCTACCAGAGCAACATCGTCCAGGCGGCGGTCACCGGCTGGTACGCCAAGTATAAGAACCGCATTGCTTCGGCCTACAGCTTCGAATGCGATTGCTCGATCGACACCAATCTGGGTGCCGTGAAGAAATATGGCATCGACGCCAACGTGTCGGTTCGTCCGATGCCTGGCCTGCTGGTCTACGCCTTCGGTTCGTGGATCGAATCCGAAATCGGTTCGGACGTTCAGACCGGTGCGGACAGCGTTGCCGAAACCAAGGGCAATCGCGAGCGCGGCGCGCCGTCCTACCTGGTCGGCGGCCGTATTCAGGGCACGCTGGGCCCGGTCGATCTGGGCGCCCAGATCAAGCGGACCGGTTCGCGCTACCTGAACGACATCAACACGTTCAAGGTTGACGGCTACACCGTGGTCGATCTCGACCTGCGCTACAATCTGGCGAACCTGGGTCTGGAAAAGTCCTTCTTCCAGCTCAACGTGTCGAACCTGTTTGACAAGTTCTACATCGGTTCGTTCAGCGGCGGTCTGACCACCGCGTCGAGCACCTTCGTGAACTATGGTGCGCCGCGCGCGATCAGCGGCTCGCTGGTGGTCGCTTTCTAAGCGACGCACGATTGAAGAAAGGAAAGGGCGGGGCGCAATCCCCGCCCTTTTTCTTTGGCCTTCCGTCCGACGATGGCTCAGACGATGGCGCGGCCTGATGCGACCCGCCGGGGGGCTGGCCAAATAGGATTTCGTCTGATCTATCCTGTCGGATGAACCGGCAGCCTCACCGTTCCTTCTCGATCGTCACGCCGCTGCACTGCCCGGCGCGGCGGAGCGAAAAGACCCTCGCGCGGTGTGGCGATGGCTGGCGCGTTGCTGTCGCTTCGGTGTCGCGTTCCGGTCGCTTCGCGGTCGCCTTCCGGTCGCTTCCGGCCCAAAAAGGCCGACGACACTGTGAACTTTGCCCGGTGCCGATCCTACCGGACGCAGGCGTCGAGACCGTCCCGCTGCACCACGCCGATCCGCGCGGCGATGCTGTTGCCATAGCGGCGCGTGAAGCCGCTGGGCGCGACGGCCGCGCGCTTCTTGGGCAGCGGCAGGACCGCGGCGATCCGCGCCGCTTCGGCCCGGCTCAGCCGGTCCGCGCCATGGCGGAAATAACGGTGCGCGCCGGCCTCCACGCCATAGGTGCCGATGCCGGTCTCCGCGACGTTCAGATAGACTTCCATGATCCGCCGCTTGCCCCAGATCGCCTCGATCAGCACCGTGAACCAGGCTTCCAGCCCCTTGCGCACGAACCCGCCGCCTTGCCACAGGAAGACATTCTTCGCCGTCTGCTGGCTGATGGTCGATCCGCCGCGGATGCGCCCGCCGCTGGCATTATGCATCGCCGCCTTGGCGATGGCGTCGACATCGAAGCCGTGATGGCTGCAGAATTTGCCGTCCTCCGCCGCAATCGCCGCGCGCGCCATATCTGGGTCGATCGCGTCCAGGCTGGTCCAGTCCTTGGTGATGCCATTGGCATCGAGCAGCATTGTCATCGTCACGGGCGGCGGCACGAAGCGATACAGCGTCACCAGCAGCAGCGACATCAGGATGAAGCCCAGCAGGATGCGCAGCGGGATCATGATCCAGCGCGAGCGGCGGCGAGGGGAGGCGGGTCTGGCGTTCATGGCCGCGACGTTAGCGCGCCGTCGCGCCAGCGTTCAAGCGCAAGCCGCGCCGCCCCGCTTGATCGGGCATGCCGGCGGGCCTACACCCGCGTCATGACCTATGCCCCCTATCCGGCGCTGCGCCTGCGCCGCACTCGCGCGTCCGCGTGGAGCCGCGCGATGCACGCGGAAAACCGCCTGTCGGCCAGCGACTTCATCTGGCCCCTGTTCGTGACCGAAGGGGAAGGGGTGGAGGAGCCGATCGGCGCCTTGCCCGGCGTGTCGCGCTGGTCGGTGGACCGCATCGTCGATCGCGCGCGAGAAGCGCGCGATGCGGGCATCCCCTGCCTCGCCCTGTTCCCCAACACGCAGGCGGACCGGCGCAGCGACGATGGCGCCGAAGCGCTCAACCCCGACAATCTGATGTGCCGCGCGATCCGCGCGATCAAGGACGCCGTGCCCGACATCGGCGTGCTGACCGACGTCGCGCTCGATCCCTATACCGTGCATGGTCAGGACGGATTGCTCGACCCGGACGGCTATGTCGTCAACGACGCCACGGTCGACGTGCTGATCGGCCAGTCGCTCAACCAGGCGGCGGCCGGCGCCGACATCATCGCGCCCAGCGACATGATGGACGGCCGCGTCGGCGCGATCCGCGAAGCGCTGGAGGAAACCGGCCACGCCAATGTGCAGATCATGGCCTATGCCGCCAAATATGCCAGCGCCTTCTACGGCCCCTTCCGCGACGCCGTGGGATCGCGCGGACTGCTGAAGGGGGACAAGAAAAACTACCAGATGGACCCGGCCAATGGCGAGGAAGCGCTGCGCGAAGTGGCGCTCGACCTGGCTGAGGGCGCCGACAGCGTCATGGTGAAGCCGGGCCTCCCTTATCTCGACATCGTGGCGCGGGTGCGCGACCGCTTCGCCGTTCCGGTGTTCGCCTATCAGGTGTCGGGCGAATATGCGATGATCGAACATGCCGCCGCGGCCGGCGCGGGGGACCGCGACGCGCTGATCCTGGAAACGCTGATGGCGTTCAAGCGGGCGGGCTGTTCGGGCGTCCTCACCTATCATGCGCTGCATGCGGCGCAGCTGCTGCATGGCTGAATTCCGCCTGGAGACGGAGAGGCTGTGGCTGCGCGCCTGGCGCGCGCGCGACGCCGATCCCTTCAGGCGAGCGCTGGATACCGATGATGTCACGCGCTGGCTCGGCGGCCGCCAGCCGCTCGAACATTATGCGCGTCTGTGCGCCGCCATGCAGCAGAGCCAGGCCGATCATGGCCATAGCTTCTGGATCATGGAAGACAAGGCCGACGGAGCGATCGTCGGATTTTGCGGGCCTCGGCGTGGGCGGCATGTCGGAACGCCCATCTATGGCGAACTGGAACTGGGTTGGCGGCTCGCCTCCTCGCATTGGGGCAAAGGCTATGCCAGGGAAGCCGCCGCCGCGGCGATGCGCTGGTGCCGGCAGCATCGTCCGCTCGACCGCCGGCTGATCGCCTATACCGTTCCTCAGAACAGCGCCTCCCGCGGCCTGATGATCGCCCTGGGAATGGAGCGGCGATCGGACATGGATTTCGACCATCCCGACCTCCCGTCCGGCCACCCCTTGCGCCGACACATCACCTACGCACTGGAGCAACCGGCATGACCGTCCATCCCGAAGCCAGCATCATCCCGTTCAACGGCAAGACGCCGCTGATCCATCCCAGCGCCTTCATCGCGCCGGGATGCCGGATCGTGGGGGATGTGGAGATCGGCGAAGATGCCAGCATCTGGTATAATTGCGTGATCCGGGGCGATGTGAACCATGTGCGGATCGGCGCGCGCACCAACATCCAGGACGGCACGGTCGTGCATTGCGACAGCGCCGGCGATCGCGCGGACGGGCGGCCGGCGGACGGCTGGCCCACGATCATCGGCGAAGACGTGCTGATCGGCCATATGGCGATGATCCATGGCTGCGTGCTGCACGACCGCGCCTTTGTCGGGCTGGGCGCGATCGTCATGAGCGGCTGCACGGTGGAAAGCGATGCCATGCTGGCCGCAGGGGCCATGCTGACATCGGGCAAGACGCTGGCCCACCGCCAGCTCTGGGCGGGGCGGCCGGCCAAATATATGCGCGACCTTTCCGACGAGGCGCTGATCGACATGCGCGAAGGCGTCGACCATTATGTGCACAATGCCAAGGCGCACAAGGGCGCGGTCAAGGCCGCCTATGAGTGAGCGTCAGGGCTGGGGCAGGCGGGTTTTCAGCGCGTCGATCCGGTCATTCTGCTGGTCGACCAACGCCAGCGCCGCGCTGCGGGCAGCATCGATGTCCTGGAGGCCACCCGCGGCCTTCCCATCGGCCACCTCGTTGCTGCGCTGGACATAGAGGGTGTCGAGGCTGGCGAGCGCCGACACGCTGTCGTTGCGCGCGGATTCAAGCGTGCTGATCGCGACCTGGGCACTGACCCACGCGTCGCTCGACACGCCCGCGCTCGCCGCCGCGCTGACGGCGCGCTCGGCCCTGGCATAGGCCGTGTCGAAGGCGGCTGCGCCCTTGTCGGCCTGTTCGACATGGCGCGCGATTTCGGCCGACAGCGCCGCGTCGGCAGGCTGCGGCGCCGGGGGTGGGGCAACATCCGCCACCGGCGCGCTCTCGATCGGTCGCTTGGCCAGCGAGGGATAGTTTTGCGGCGCGCTGGCGCAGCCCGACAGCATCAGGGCAAGGGCGGCGAACAGGCGTCTCGGTGTCATGCAATGCATCTAGGCGGGCCGCCCGGCCGACGCAACCGCCTCAGCGCGGCAGCGCCGCCGCTTCCCGCGCCAGCGCCTCGATCTTGGCAGGGTCGACCGCCCCCTTGGGCACGACCCAGCTGCCGCCGACGCACTTGATGAAGGGCTGCGCCAGCCATTCGGGCGCGCTCTGGGCGGTGATGCCGCCGGTGGGGCAGAAGCGGGCGGTGTGGAGCGGCGCCGCCAAGGCCTTGAGCGCCGGCAGGCCGCCGGAGGTTTCGGCGGGGAAGAATTTGAAGTGGGACAGCCCCATGTCCATGCCGCGCATGATGTCGCCCGCCGTGGCGGTGCCGGGCAGGAAGGGAATGCCCGCCGTGATCGCCGCCTTCCCCAGTGGCTCGGTGAGCCCGGGGCTGACGATGAAGCGCGCGCCCGCCTCCATCGCGGCGTCGAGCTGCGCCGGGTTCAGCACCGTGCCGGCGCCCACGACTGCGCCCTCGACCTTCGCCATCTCGCGAATGACGTCGAGCGCCGCTGGCGTGCGAAGCGTGACTTCAAGCGCGGGCAGACCACCCTTCACCAGCGCCTGCGCGATCGGCAGCGCATCCTCGACTCGCTCGACCACCAGCACCGGGATCACCGGCGCGAGGTCCATCACCTGTTCGACGGTCAGGCTGCTCATTCTCATTTCTCCCTGAAAGCTGCGGCGGCGCCGAACAGCCCGATTTCGTCATGAATGGCGCAGCGGATCGGGACGGTCGCCATCAAGCTTTCGAACCGGCCCTTCGCCTTGAAGCGCGTGTGAAATCCGCTCTGCGGCAGAAAGTCGCGCATCCGCTGGGTAAGACCGCCGGCCAGCACGACGCCATGGGGTCCATGGGCCAGCGCCAGATCCCCCGCCACCGATCCGTAGCAGAGGCAGAAGCGTTCGAGCGCGCGGCGGGCGAAGTCATCCGTCCCGTCCAGCGCGGCCTGCCACAATTCGGGATCCTCCATCAGCACCACGCGCTCATGCCCGATAGTGGCCATTGCCTTGTAGATATTGTTGAGCCCCGGCCCCGACACGATCCGCTCGGTCGAAACGCGCAGAAACTTGTCGCGCAGATAGGAGAGGATCCGTTCCTCCATATGATCGAGCGGCGCGAAGTCGAGATGGCCGCCTTCGGTCGCGACGACATGCGGATCGCCATTGTCGAAGGCGATCATCGCGACGCCAAGGCCGGTGCCCGGTCCCATGACGGTGACGCCGCCATCATAGGGAAAAGGCTTGTCCTCGCCAAACAGCAGCGGGAGATTTTCCTGCGGCAGGCGCGACACGGCGAAAGCCACCGCCTCGAAATCATTGACCAGCCGCACCGTACGCATGCCAAGGTCGGCCGCCAGCGTATCCGCGCGGATCACCCAATTGCTGTTGGTGAGCTTGATGACGTCCCGCCCGATCGCGGTGGCGAAAGCGATGGACGCGGCGTTCGGCAAGTCGCCCGAGCCATCCTTCTTCTCGTCGGCGGCGAAGGCCGCCCAGCAGGCCGTCAGGCTGGGATAATCCTCGACCTTATACTTCCGCACGGTGCCGAGCGTCGGCACGCCCTTCGCATCAAGCGAGGCGCGCGCGAAGCGGGCGTTGGTGCCGCCAATGTCGGCGGCGATGATATCGGTCATGTCCACTCTCCGGCCGTTCGCCCTGAATTCGTCGAGGGGCTGATCTTCCTTGCGGAAAAGCATGCTTCGACTGGTTCAGCCCGAATGGGAATTTCGATCGTTACAGTTCGCTTTCCATCGCCGCCAGGAGCGGCGAGGCGCCCTGTTCCGCAAGGTCGCTATGATGGCGGAACAGGGCGAACAGTTCGCGACCCGTGTCATAGGGCGGAGGCGGGGCGGCGGGCTGATCGCGCGCGTCCCATTCCGCCGGATCGACCAGCGCCTCGACCGCGCCCGTTTCCGCGCAGACACGGACCAGATCGCCGTCGCGCAGCTTGCCGATCGGACCACCGCCCAACGCTTCGGGCGACAGGTGGATCGCGGCCGGCACCTTGCCGCTCGCGCCGGACATGCGCCCATCGGTCAGCAGCGCGACCTTGAAGCCGCGATCCTGCAGCACGCCGAGCGCCGGGGTCAGCTTGTGCAATTCCGGCATGCCGTTGGCGCGGGGACCCTGAAAGCGGACGACGACCACGACATCGCGCTCCAGTTCACCCGCCTTGAAGGCGCGAAGCACATCGTCCTGGTCCTGAAAGACGGCGGCGGGCGCCTCGGTGGTCCAACGCTCCGGATCCACGGCGCTCACCTTCATGACGCAGCGGCCGAGATTGCCCTGCAGCAGCTTCATGCCGCCATCGGGCTGGAACGGGTTGGCGGCAGGACGCAGCATCGCCTCGTCACGCGAGGCGGGCACGTCCTTCCACACCAGCGCCTCATCCTCCAGCATCGGTTCCTTGCCATAGTCGGTCAGGTCCTGGCGCGCGACGGTCATGACGTCGCGGTGCAGCAGCCCCGCATCGAGCAGTTCGCGAATGACGAAGCTGATCCCGCCGGCGGCATGGAAATGGTTCACATCGCCCGATCCGTTGGGATAAACCCGCGCCAGCAGCGGCACCGCGTCGGAGATTTCCGCGAAATCGGTCCAGTCGATGAGGATGCCGGCCGCGCGGGCGATGGCGGGCAGGTGGATCGCATGGTTGGTCGATCCGCCGGTTGCCATCAGGCCGGTGATCGCGTTGACGATCGCCTTTTCATCGATGCAGTGGCCGAGCGGGCGATAATCCTCGCCATCCCAGCCGATCTGCGCCAGCCGGTGCGTCGCCGCGCGCGTGAGTTCGGTCCGCAGCTTGGTGCCCGGATTGACGAAGGAGGCGGCAGGCATGTGCAGGCCCATCATCTCCATCATCATCTGGTTGCTGTTTGCCGTGCCATAGAAGGTGCAGGTGCCCGCACCATGATAGGAGGCGCTTTCGGATTCCAGCAGCTCGTCGCGCCCGACCTTGCCTTCGGCATAAAGCTGGCGAATGCGCACCTTTTCCTTGTTGGCCAGGCCCGAGGGCATCGGACCGGCAGGAACGAGGATGGTCGGAAGGTGACCGAAGCGCAGCGCGCCGATCAGAAGGCCGGGCACGATCTTGTCGCAGATGCCGAGCAGCAGCGCGCCTTCGAACATCGCATGCGACAGCGCGACGGCCGTGCCGAGGGCGATGGTGTCGCGGCTGAAGAGGGACAGGTCCATGCCCGCCTGTCCCTGCGTCACGCCGTCGCACATGGCCGGCACGCCGCCAGCGACCTGCGCGGTCGCGCCGACTTCGCGCGCGGCGATCTTGATCTGCTCGGGATAGCGGCCATAGGGCTGATGCGCCGACAGCATGTCATTATAGGCCGTGACGATGCCGATGTTCATCGCATTGCCGGTGCGGATCACGGGCTTGTCCTCGCCGCTCGCCGCAAAGCCATGGGCGAGGTTGCCGCAGGACAATTGCGCGCGGTTGGTCCCGGCGTCGCGCCCTCGTTCGATCAGGTCGAGATATTTGAGCCGGCTGGCGGCGCTGCGCTGAACGATGCGCTCGGTCACCTTGGCGATCGTGGGGTGAAGATCAGTCATGCCAGCTTGCTCCGTCGCGTTCGATCAGGGCAATGGCCGAGGACGGCCCCCAGTTCCCCGAGCTATAGGGGGCGACCTTCATATTGGCCTCCTTCCATCCATCGATAATGCTGTCGATCCAGGTCCATTGCGCTTCCACCTCGTCCCGCCGGACGAAGAGGGTCTGGTCGCCGGCCAGCAAGTCCAGGATCAGCCGTTCATAAGCGATGCGGCGGCGCTGCCCCGCGAAGGCGGCGGTCAGCGAGACGTCGAGCGTCACTTCCTCCAGATGCACCTGGCGTTCGAGCCCCGGCCTTTTGCTCATGATGAGCAGGCGGATATATTCCTCCGGCTGCAGGCGGATGATGAGCGTGTTGGGCTCCAGTCCCGTGCCATGCCCCGCGCGCCAGAAGATGGAATGGCGCACGGGCTTGAACTGGATCAGGATTTCAGACTGGCGCGCCGGCATGCGCTTGCCCGTCCGCAGGTAGAAGGGCACGCCCTGCCAGCGCCAATTATCAATATAGGCCTTGAGCGCGACGAAGGTTTCGGTGTCGGAGGGCTGGCCCAGTTCATCGGCATAGCCCGTGACGATCTCCCCCTGGACCGCGCCCGGCGTATATTGGCCGCGCACGCTGTTGGTTTTGACCGTCTCGGCAGTCATCGGGCGGAGCGATCGCAGCACCTTGACCTTTTCGTCGCGCACCGCCGTCGGGTCCATGCGGGCGGGCGGCTCCATGGTGATGATGGAGAGGATCTGAAGGATATGGTTCTGCACCATGTCGCGCAGCGCGCCGACACCGTCATAATAGGATACGCGCCCTTCCAGGCCGACCGTTTCCCCGACGGTGATCTGGACATGGTCGATAGCGGCCGTGTTCCACAGCGGCTCAAACATGACGTTGCCAAAGCGCAGCGCCAGCAGGTTCTGCACCGTTTCCTTGCCGAGATAATGATCGACGCGGAAAATCTGCTCTTCGGCGAACAGCGCGCCGATCCCGTCATTCACCTGCCGCGACGAAGCGAGATCCTTGCCGATCGGCTTTTCCATCGCGATGCGGGTGGTGGGCGCGATCAGCCCGGCCTCGGCCAAGCCTTGCGCGGTGGGCGCGAACAGGGACGGCGGGGTCGAAAGATAGACAGACAGGCCGCGCTCCAGCCGGCCGTCGATCCGCTCGGCAAGCGCGGCGAACTGGTCCGGCTTGCCTGCTTCCACGGGCTGGTAGCAGATCATGGCGCTGAACTGCGCCGCGACCTGCTCGTCATAGCGGTCGGCGGGCAGGAACTGCCGCAGGGCGGCGCAGACTTCGTCGCGGAACGCCGCGTCCGACATCTCCGATCGTCCCGACGCGACGATCAGGAAATCGTCCGGAAGCAGCCCGTCGGACAGAAGATTGTAGAGCGATGGAAAGATCATGCGCCGGGCGAGATCGCCGGTGGCGCCGAACAGCAGGAACGTGGCAGACGGTTCGGTCAAAGGATGATCCTTCTCCGTTTGGTGATTGTCATGTCTGCACGATGGCGCCCTTATACCGAGCGCGGATCGTTACGCAAGAAGGCTAACGCCCCGACGCAAGCGTCGCAACATCAGGACCCCTTGGCAGGGGCGATTGTTCCGGAACTTCGCGGGCGTCGCCGCGCTTTCCGCCAGACACTTGCCCCACAGGAGAGACAGATGCTCAAGGTCCAGCCGCTCAACTGCACGCTCAAGCGCGACGCGTCGAAAGCCAGTTCCACCGATGCGATGATCGCGGTGCTGGCGCAGGAATTCAGGGCGCTGGACGTGGAGGTGGCGGACACGATTCGCCTTGCCGCCCATGATGTGCCGGCCGGCGTGACATCGGACGAAGGGGAGGGGGACGAATGGCCCGTCATTCGCGAGAAGATCCTAGCTGCGGATATTTTGATCCTGGGCACGCCGATCTGGATGGGCCAGGCGGGCAGCGTCGCCAAGCGCGCGCTTGAGCGAATGGACGCCTTCCTGTCCGAAACCGACGCGCAGGGGCGCATGCCCAGCTATTCCAAGGTCGCGGTTGCAGCGATCGTCGGCAATGAGGACGGCGCCCATTTCGCTTCGGCGCAGATTTTCCAGGCGTTGAACGATGTGGGCTGGACGATTCCCGCTGTTGCCGCCTGCTACTGGGTGGGCGAGGCTATGGGCTCGACGGATTTCAAGGATCTGGACGAGACCCCGGAAATGGTCGCGAAGACCGCGAAGATGGTGGCGGAGAACGCCACCCATCTGGCGCGATTGCTGAAGTCCGGACCTTATCCCGGCCACGGCGACGGCTGAAGAGCGCGGTAACGGCCCGGTCTGAAGCAAGCTCCGGCTTGGGGCGGGCTCGTTTTTCGGCTGGACGGCTGCGTCGGATTTTGCCATCTGGCGATCCCGGCTCGGGCGGCGCTGCCTCGTGCAGCGCATCCGGCCGGACAGGCGCGGTATCGCTGGACCCATGTCCGCTGATCCGGCCGCCACGCGGGTGTGGTGAAATTGGTAGACGCGCCGGACTCAAAATCCGGTTCCGAAAGGAGTGTCGGTTCGAGCCCGACCACCCGCACCATCTTCTGCTTCGATAATCCAGAAGATGACAATGACTGTGCGAAACGCCGGACCTTGCCCCGTTCGTCTCAGCAACATTGCGCAATTTCGTCACATCCGCCATATAAGCGCCGGCGCACTCGCACATGTCCCGCCGTTGCAGGCGAGCCGATGTGAGGAGGGTTGAAGTGCGGCTTTGGGGTGTCTGTCATTTTGTTGAAGAAGAATCGGCCTTGGGGAAGGCCGGCCGTCCATGCCGGTTGGGCGACGGGGGCTGCCGCGTCGCTCGCGCTGTTTAGCGCGCCGCCACTTTTCGCGGCTGGCGATCAAGCCGATCTGCTGCTGCCTCCAAACGCCGAGCCCTTTTCCCATCCCGTGACGTCCGACCCCTTGCTCGACCTGTCGAAGCAGGTCGGCCCGATGGCGCCGTTCCGCAGCGAGGTGGAAAGCGCGGTCCAGACCAACATGCTGCTGGAAGAAGCGCGGGCCGGGGAGCGGGAGGCGGAAGCCGCGCGCGTCCAAGCGCGATCCGCGCTGTTTCCATCGGTCGACATGACGATCGATGCCAACCGGTCCCTGGCGCGCAACTTCTCCAATGATCCGGGCAACATCATCGAACGCTCCCGCCCCGAAGGCCGCACCGACGCGACGGCGTCCGTGCGGCAACGGCTGCTGGACTTCGGCGCCACGTCGAGCCGCATCAACGCCGGCAATGCACGGGTCGCGGCCGCGCGTACGGGCAAGCTCGCGTCGGGGGCCGATGTCGCGCTGCGGCTGGTCACGGCCTGGTATGCCATTCTGGCGCAACGGCTGATGGAGCGGGCGGCGCTGGAATATGGCGAGCGTCAGCTGGAACTACGCGCGGCGGTCGAGCGGCGCATTGCGCAGGGTTTTTCCGCGACCGGCGACCTGCCGCGCGTCGACAGCGCCATCGCCAATGTCCGCACCCGACTGGCGATGTTCCGGCGGGAACGCGCGAGCGCGGAAGCGCAATATCGCGCGATCGCGGGGCATGACGCGCCGGCCGACCTTTACCGCGTGCCGCTGCCCGCGGCGGATCAATTGAGCCGGGATGCCGTGGAAGCCATGGTCCTGCGCGCGCCCATCGTGCAGAAGGCGGAGGCAGAAGCCCGCGCCGCCCGGCAGGACGCGCGCGCGGCGCGCGCCGAACGCTTGCCGACCATCGCGGCGGGTGTGGATGCCGGACGCTATGGCGTGTTCGAGAATAGCGGCGACTATGACGTGCGCGGACGCATCATCGTGCGCGCGCAGATCGGCGCTGGCTTCAATGCGCGCGCCGATCAGGCCACGGCCCGCGCTGATGCGGCTGACGCCTATGCGGGGCGGGTCCGGCAGGAAGCCGTGCGCGACGCGCAAACGGCGTGGAGCGACGTGCAGGGGCTGGACGCGCAACTCGCCGCCGCCGAGGCGGGCTATCTCGCCAGCCGGAACAACCGCGATGTCTATGCCACACGGTTCGAAACGTCGGGCGGAACCTTGTTCGACCTCGTCACGTCCGAGGACAATTATTTCTATTCCATCGCGACCTATGTCCAGACCCTGGCCGAACGCGACCTGTCTCGCTTCGCGCTGCTCGCCAGGGCCGGCGCCTTGCTGGACGCCTTGTCCATCCAGGTCGATCCGGCGGAAGCGCGCGAGGACGGGGGCATGATCCGATGAGTGAAGACGCATTGCTGGCGGCGCAAAAGCCGCGTTTCGCCCCCTGGCTGATCGAGCCGATGCTGCGCAACCGGGCGACCTATATGAAGGTCGCAGTGGCGGCGGCGCTCATCAACATCTTCGCGCTCGTCTCCTCGCTGTTCACCATGACGGTGTATGACCGCATCGTGCCCAATGAAGGGTCGGCCTCCCTGATCGGCCTGAGCATTGGCCTGGTGTTCGTCATCATCTTCGATTTCGTGCTGCGTCTGCTGCGCGTCTATTTCGTCGATATCGCCGGCGCCAATATCGACCATGATGTGGGGGAGACGCTGTTCGCCCGGCTCCTCGCGCTGCGGCTCGACAAGCGGCGCGGATCGACTGGCACGCTGACCGGGTTGATGCGCGAACTGGAGACGCTGCGAGACTTCTTCGCGTCGGTGACGCTGACCGCGATCATCGATGTGCCCTTCATCATCGTGACGCTGGCGGTGATCGCCATGCTGGGTGGCGTGCTCGTCCTGCTGCCACTGGCGATGATCCCCATCGTGATCGGCGCAGGCCTGCTCGCGACGCCCTCGCTCGACCGGTTGTCGGCGCGCAGCCTGGGCGACGGCCTGGTCAAGCAATCGGTGCTGGTCGAAACAATCGGCAGCCTGGAAACGGTGAAGGCGATCGGCGCGGGGCCGATGCTGAGCCGACGGTGGCAGGCGGCGCTGGTCAGCCATTCCGAAAGCTCGCTGGGGCAGCGGCTGGCAGCGTCCGTGCCGATGACGGTCGCCAACAGCGCCTCGACCATAGCCTATTGCGGCATCATCATCGTGGGCGTGGGCCTGCTGCGCGGCAATGAAATCACGACCGGCGCATTGCTCGCCTGTTCAATCCTGTGCGGCCGGGCGCTGGCGCCGCTGGCGCAGATCGCGACCTTGCTGTCCCGTCTCTCCGCGACGCGCGTCGCCTACCGCCAGATCAGCGCGCTGATGGACACGCCGACGGAGGGACCGCAAGGCGATGCGCTGCATCCCGCGCGACTGGATGGCGCGATCGAACTGCGCAATGTCGGTTTCCGCTATCCCGGGGCGCCGGAACGGGCGCTGGACGGCGTCAATCTGGTTATCCAGCCTGGCGAGCGAGTCGGCTTTCTGGGCCGTGTCGGATCGGGCAAGTCGACGCTCGCACGGCTGGTGCTCGGCCTCTACGAGCCCGAAGAGGGCGTGGTCATGGTCGACGGGACGGATGTGCGCCAATATGCGACCGCCGAACTGCGCGCGCTGATCGGCGCGGCGATGCAGGACAATGTGCTGATCGCCGGATCGGTGCGGCAGAATATCTGCCTCGATCGTGCTTCGGTCGATCAGGACGAGATGATCCGCGCCGCCGAAATCAGCGGCACGCATCGGTTCATGGGACAGATCGCCAACGGTTATGATCTGCGCCTGGCGGACCGGGGGGATGGCCTGTCGGGCGGGCAGCGGCAGTCCATTGCCCTTGCGCGCGCGCTTGCCGGACGGCCGCAGCTGCTGATCTTCGACGAGCCGAGCAGTTCCATGGATGCGCAAACGGAGGCTGACTTGATCGCCCGGCTGCGGCCTGAGGTGGCGGGCCGTACGATGCTGCTGATCACGCATCGCACCTCCTTGCTGACGCTGGTCGATCGCATCATCGTCATGGACAGAGGCAAGATCGTCGCGGACGGGCCGCGCGACGCTGTGCTGCAGCGGCTTGCACGGGGGAAGGCGGCATGACCAAGCAGCTGGAATTTCGCCATCCCATGACGATCAAGCCCAAGGTTCCGGCGAACATCATCCTGTGGATCATCCTGGCCTTCGTGGTGATCGCGCTCGTCTGGGCCGGGCTGACCGAGATCGACCGAACGGTGCGCGCCAATGGCCGCGTGATCCCGAGTTCCCAATTGCAGGTCGTGTCGAACCTGGAGGGCGGCGTGGTCGAGCAGATCATGGTGCGGGTCGGGCAGGATGTGAAACGCGGCACGCCGCTGGTGAGGCTGAGTCCGATCCAGCCGGGCGCCGAACTGGAGAGCAACCGCGCCAGCAGCGACACGCTCCATTTCAAGATCATCCGACTGGAGGCGGAGATAGCGGGGCGTACGCCGCAGTTCCCCGAAGCGCGCAACCCTCTGATGGCGAGCCAGATCGCAGTCGAACAGAGTCTGTATCGATCCCGCATGGCCGAACTGGCCAGCCTGTCCAACGTCGCGTCGGCGCGCATCGATCAGGCACGGCGGGCGATCGCCGAAGCGAGCGCCGCGGAAGAGGCGCGTATCACCGCCCGGGAAACCGCGCGCGCGGACCTCAACCTGATCCGCCCACTGGTGCGCGAAGGCATAGAGCCCCGCCGGTCGCTGCTGCAGGCGGAAAGCGCCTTTGCCGTGTCGAGCAGCGAAGCCGCCGGCGCTGGCGCTGCGCTCGGCCGCGCGCGATCGGTCCTGGCGGAGGCCCAGGCGAGCGCGCAGCAGCAGAAGCGCGACTGGCTCGCGCGCGCTGCCGACGAACTGACGGCCGCTCGGGCCGATCTCTCGGTGCGGCAGGCGGCGATGCCGGCCTATGAATATAAGCTGCGGCGAACCGTGGTGCGCGCGCCGCTCGACGGCCGCATCAACCGGGTGTTCGTGACCACAGTCGGCGGCAGCGCGCGTCCGGGCGACCCATTGCTCGAAATGGTGGCGGTGAATGACAGCCTGCTCATCGAAGCGGCCGTCGCAGCCAAGGACATCGCGTCGGTCAAGATGGGTCAGAAGGCGAAGGTCCAGATATCGGCCTATGACAGCGCCATCTACGGATCGATGGAGGGCCGGGTCGTTGCGGTATCGCCCGACGCCGTCGTCAACGAGCGGACTGGGGAGAGCCATTATCTGGTCCGGGTGCGGACAACGGCGAACGCCATCACCGATGATGCGGGACGCCGTCTGCCGATCGGCCCTGGCATGGGCGCGGACGTGAACCTGCTCGGCGACAAGCGCACCGTGCTCGCCTATATCCTGACGCCGCTGACGCGCCTGAGCGAAACGGCCTTTACGGAGTAGTCACTCGGATCGTCCTTGAGCGGTCCGAAACGCAGGCGTAGTATGCGTCAGGCTTTATGTCGGGAGAATGTACGATGGCGTGCCATGCGCGTTGTTCGGAACTCGCGCTGACGCTGGTTGCGCTTGTCGTGACCGCGTCTTGCTCGGACGCTCGCGAGCCTGGCCTTGCCGCCGCAAGGGGGAGCGAACGCGCTGATGCTGAGGCTGCTGGCTCGCTCACGGCTCCGCCGGGGACTGGAGGCGTCATGCTCCCACCGAGTGACCCGGAAAAAGCCATTCGGGATCAATATGCCGAAGCCAGGCGACAGGATACCGATGCGGCCTATCGCCTCTTCATCGACCGCTACCCGGATCATCCCTTGGCACAACAAGCGGCGCGGCGACTGGCGCAGATCCAGGATCATCCTGGGGACCGCTGAAGCGATATTCTCGACGCTCTGTATAGCGACCAAGATCAGGTTCGGGGCGCGAAGGTCTTACGATCCCATCGGTAGCGGCGTCGCGATGATCCGCTGCTCGCCTTTTTCGAACAGTCTGTCGCCGGCGCGAGTTTTCTCATGCCAGTGCAGTAGTGCCATTCGTTCACATTCTGGCTCCTTCAAAATAGTGAACATCTTGAATCGATTGGCGTAATCTCCGCACATCCGGACAATGGAGTAGTAAAAAAACCTGTACCACTATATCATTTTAACAAAATCAAATATTTGCATCTTAGCGTGAACTATTGTGCTGAAATCGTTGAAAAAAGTATTTCTTGTAAACGGGTGGAATTTGGAGCTTATATCGCGGCGGGTCGAGGTCGCCAATCGGCACAGTGAACGTGTCATCCAACTCATCATGTAGGAGGATGTATGCTCAACCTATCACGGGGCGGCCCCGCTAAGGTCTTGTTCAATGAAGACGATAATGGCGCGTCGGTTTTTGCATCATATACGATCACAGGCACGGCAGATCTCTGGTCCTTGCTGGGCAATGAAACGGTAAGAGGCGAAATAGCGCTGCTATATCCCCAGGATGTGATGGTAGATCCTGGCGATCCTGTGCAGTCGTCGAGCCTCGACGAACCGCAATATAATGGCAATGGGAACACAACCCTGGCCCAAGCTGCCACGGGCAACCAGATCATCGACGGCATCCTGAGCGGCATCAAGTGGGACACCGCGCAGACCGTCTATTACAGCGACACGGATTCGGCGGCCGACTATCAGGCAGGCTATAATTCCGATTCGGACGGCGACGGGGTCAGCGCGCAGAATGAGGGTTTTTCCCAGTTCACGGCCATGCAGATGGTCGCATTCCATACGGCGCTCAATTCCGCACAATATACTCAAACCAGCGCCGCGACGGCGTTTGGCGTCGAATCCTTCACCAATCTAAGCCTGACCTACGATGGTGCCGGTTCAGCGATCGCAACGATCCGCGGCGCCAATTCCAGCGATCCCGGCACGGCCTATGCTTATTATCCCAGCAACAGCATCTATGGCGGAGACACCTTCTTCGGCAACGGCTATGACGGTACGGTCAATTCCTACAAGACTCCGGTTGCGGGCAATTATGCCTGGCACACCATGTTCCACGAACTCGGCCACAGCCTCGGTCTGAAGCACGGGCAGGAAACGAGCGGCTTCGGCGCGCTTCCCACCGCCTGGGATTCGATCGAATTCACGGTCATGACCTATCGCAGCTATGTAGGCGCTCCACTGAGCGGCTATTCCTACGAGCAATGGGGCGCGCCGCAGAGCTACATGATGCTCGACATCGCGGCGTTGCAGGCCATGTATGGTGCGGATTACACCGTGAATTCGGGCAATACCACCTATTCCTGGAACCCAACGACGGGCGAAACCTACATCAACGGGTCGATCGCCATCGATCCGGGCGGCAATCGTATCTTCGCCACCATCTGGGACGGAGGCGGCGTCGATACTTATGATCTGTCCAACTATAGCTCCAACCTGACGCTGGATCTCAACCCGGGAGGCTACTCGGTGTTCAGCCAGTCGCAACTGGCCTATCTCGGAAACAACGGCAGCAGCGTGTACGCGCGCGGCAACATCTTCAACGCGATGCTCTATCAGGGCAACACCGCGTCGTTGATCGAGAACGCGAATGGCGGCGGCGGCAATGACGTCATCAGCGGGAACAGCCTCGGCAACGTGCTGGACGGCAATGCCGGGAATGACAGCCTCTATGGCAATAATGGGAACGACACGCTCTATGGCGACGCCGGCAATGATTATCTAGCGGGCGGTGAGGGGAATGACACGCTCTACGGTGGCGAGGGCGACGACATTCTGGACGGCGCCGGCGGCACCGACGTCCTCTATGGCGGCAACGGTAACGATATCGTCTATGGTGGCTGGGTGACGGACACCGTCTATGGTGAAGCGGGGAATGACTGGTTTGTCCAGCGTCAGATTTCCGGTGACGTGGAATTTGGCGACACGCTGGATGGCGGCGCGGGCGTCGACACGCTAGATCTCAGTCAGATCGGACTCTACGGCGCGATCGTCGACCTGGCCGGTGGCACCTGGCAATATAACCCGCTTTACGGCGGCCCGTGGACGATCACCGGGATCGAAAATATCTATGGGACGCAGTTGGCGGACTCGATCACCGGCAATGCTGCGGCAAACCTCATTCATGGTAATGCCGGGGACGACTTTATCGATGGCGGATCCAGTAACGATACCATCTATGGCGGCACGGGCGCCGATACCTTGTATGGCAGTGATGGCAACGACTTCATCGATGCAGGGGATGCCAACGACACCGCATATGGTGGCGCCGGAAATGATACCCTCACCGGGGGGGCAGGGGACGACCTGCTGATCGGCGGGGAAGGCAACGACATCTTCGACGGCGGCAGCGGGCGCGATCTCATCTACGGCGAAGCTGGCGATGACATGTTCCGGCTCCTGGACGGATGGAACGGAAGCTATGGCGAAATTTTCGTCGGCGGATCGGGATCTGACACGTTCGATATATCGCAAACGTCGGTTGCGACATCCACCATCAACTTGGCTGACGGCACGTTCAACTACACGCCTGGGGGGACGGGATCGATCAGCCTGTCCAGCATCGAGAATGCAATCGGCAGTTCCGGATCGGACGCCATCACGGGTTCTGGTGAAGTCAACACCCTGTGGGGTCGGTCGGGCAACGACGCCCTCTACGGATTGGGCGGCAATGACCTGCTGTACGGCGAGGACGGCAATGACGTTGTCGATGGTGGAGAAGGCGCAGACAGAATGGTAGGGGGCGCCGGCGATGACATCTATTATGTCGATAATGTCGGGGACACGGTGATCGAATCCGCCGGCGGCGGCGTTGATCTCGTTTACGCTACGCTCACCTACTCAGCGCAGACGTCGCATGTTGAAAATGTCACGCTGCTCGGGTCGCTGAACTCCAGTATCACCGGTAACGGTCTCGACAACATACTCACCGGGAATAGCGGCAACAACAAACTGGTCGGCGGCGGCGGGAGCGATACGCTCTACGGCAACGGCGGTGACGATATCCTCGATGGCGGAGCTGGCAACGACACGCTTAATGGCGGGAACGGCATCGATACTGCTGATTACCGTTCTGCGACTTCCGGAGTGACTGTGAACCTCGCTGTAGCAGCAGCACAGAATACTTCGGGTGCCGGCACGGATACCCTGATCAGCATCGAGAATATCTTGGGAACGTCGTCAGCCGATACACTGACCGGGAATGTGAACGCCAACGTATTTACGGCTGGCGGCGGGAATGACTCGCTGAATGGCGGTGGAGGCGATGATCAACTCGATGCCGGTGGCGGGAACGACTATTTGAACGGCGGATCGGGCAGCGACGCGCTGACCGGTGGCAGCGGAAACGACATATTCGCGTTCCTGAATGGCTTTGGCCCCACCAATGTCGACACTGTCACGGACTATTCGGTTGCCAGCGATACGATCAATATTCTCGCGGCTGCTGTCGGTGGCCTGCCCACGGGCACGCTGGCGGCGTCGGCGTTCCGCATCGGTGCGGCGGCAGCCGACGGAAGCGATCGGATCATCTACAACGGTGCGACGGGCGATCTTTTCTATGACTCGGACGGAAACGGCGCCGCCGCCGCGGTCCTGTTCGCGCATCTGTCGGCGGGCCTCGTGATGACGAACACCGAATTCGTCATCGTCTGACGCGTTCGGCCATCACGCGACGAAAACGGCGCCCGGGCAACCGGGCGTCGTTTTCATGCTTGGCGCAGTGCGATTTCGTTCATGAAGCGGGCGTCGTCGCCGGCGGCCAGCCAGGGGGCTTCCGCGCCGATCGCGCCCAGCATGTCGGCGAGCGCGTCGAGTTCGCTCTTGGCGTAGTTGCCGAGCACATAGCCATGGACCTTGTCCTTGTGCCCGGGATGGCCGATGCCGAGCCGCACGCGGCGGAAGTCGTTGCCGATATGCGCATCGGTCGAGCGCAGGCCGTTATGACCGGCATTGCCGCCGCCGCGCTTGACCTTGACTTTCATCGGGGCGAGGTCGAGCTCATCGTGGAAGACGGTCACATCCTGCGGTCCGAGCTTGTAGAAGCGCATGGCTTCGCCAATCGATCGGCCGCTTTCGTTCATGAAGGTGGCGGGTTTCAGCAGCAGGACCTTGTCATCGCCGATCCGTCCATCCTGCACCCAGCCCTGGAACTGCTTTCGCGGGGTGGAAAAACGGTACATGTCGGCGAGCAGGTCGACCGCCATGAAGCCGACATTGTGCCGGTGCATCGCATATTGGGGCCCCGGATTGCCCAGGCCCGCCCAGATCTGCATGTGTCATGCTCCCAACGAAAAATCCCGCCCGCCGGGTAGGCGGACGGGATGTTTTTTTCCAGCCTGAAGGCCGGCAAAAGCCTTATTCGGCTTCCGCCTCGCCTTCGCCTTCCTTGGTCGTGTCGCCTTCGGCGCTCTTGAGCGAGGACGGCGCGACGATGGTGGCGATGGTGAAATCGCGGTCGTCGATCGCGGTCTTCGCGCCCTTGGGCAGGGTGACCGAGCTGATGTGGATCGAATCGCCCACTTCGAAGCCCTTGAGGTCGACCACGACGTCTTCGGGGATGTCGGCGGCATCGACGATCAGTTCGATCTCGTGACGCACGACGTTGAGGACGCCGCCCTTCTTCAGGCCCGGCGAGGCGTCTTCATTTTCGAAGCGCACCGGCACGTTGACGTTGACGGTGGCATGTTCCGAAACGCGCAGGAAGTCGGCGTGCAGCGGACGGTCGGTCACGGGATGGAAAGCGACATCCTTGGGCAGGGTGCGCACGGCCTTGCCGTTCACCTCGACCATGACGACCGAATTGAAGAAGTGGCCGGTGCCGAGCAGCTTGTTGAGGAGCTTTTCCTCGACGTGGATCGACTGGGGTTCTTCATTGTTACCATAGATGACGGCGGGTACGCGGCCCTCACGGCGGAGAGCGCGGGAGGCTCCCTTGCCTGCCCGATCGCGTGCCTCGGCCGACAGCGTAAGCTGCTCGCTCATTGCGTGTCTCCAAAAGCTTGATTGCACAAATTCCCGCCACGCCTCCAGGGATGACCATCGCGGGAAGGCGGCCCTTTAGCAGAAAAGGGCAGAAAGACAAGGGCGGCGATCAGGCGCGGCGGCGAAAACAAGCGGACAGCGAAAGCGACAGAAGCGCGGCATGTCGAAACAAGGCCAATGCGGGGCCGATCATTGCACTCGCGTGATCGTGAAGCCGCGATCCTTCAGCAGGTCGATCAGATTGTCGCGACCGGTGAGATGGCCCGCGCCCACGGCGATGAAGGGCTGCCCGCGCATCGGTTCGATCGCCTTGGCCCAGTCGCGGTTGCGCGCGACCAGCACCGCGTCCTCGACCACCGGATCGGGCTGCTCGCCTCTTTCATCCTCCTTGGCGATGGCGGCCATGTCGCCCTTCAGCCAGGCGGTGAGGATGCGGTCGTAGAGCCCCTTCATGCCGTCGGCTTCATGGACGGTCTGCACCAGCAGCCTGGCCTGCGCCGCTTCGGGCAGCGTGTCGAAGGCGCGGAACTGGCGCTCCACCGTTTCCAGCCCGCCGATCGGCTTGCCCGCCTTTTTGAAGGCGGCGATCAGTGCGGGTTCGACGCCGTCATCCTGACTGACGTGCAGCGCCTGCTGGCTGGCGGCGGACAGGAGCATGGCGGCGGCCCAGCTTTCATAACCCGACAGGAGCTGCGTCGACGTGCCGCCGTCGCGCACGGCCTTGAGCAGCGCCGCGCGCTCCTTGTCGGGCACGCGCTGTTCCAGCGGGGGCAAGGCGGGGCTGCGGCCCATATCCTCGAAAATGCCCAGCGTCTTTTCCTCATCCTGCAGGTCGGCGGCTTCGAGGATGAGCCGGTCGGCCTGCGCCATGGCGTTGCGGATCGGGGGCGTGTCCCAGGCGATGCCGCTGGGGAGGACGTGGATGGTGCCGAACAGCCAGCCCTTGAAGGCGCCGCGCTCCACTCGCCACAAGGCGGGGCCGCCCTGCGCTTCGGGCTGAGGCGCGGGCGCCCGGTCGCAGGCGGCGGTCAGGCCGAGCGCGAAGAACGCCAGGAGGTGGAGGAAGAAGCGGGCCATGGCGGTCATTTCTTCACCCGGTCGACCTGGAGCCCGAGGGCCTTGAGCTGGTCCTGAACGCTGCCCGATCCCGCAAGGTGCCCCGCGCCGACGGCGACGAAGACGGTCCCCGGGCGGTCGAGCCGCGCCTTGATCCACTGCGCCCAATTCGCATTGCGATCGGTCAGCAGGACGCGGGCGAGCTGCGGGGTGGCCTCAAGCGACTCGTTCATCTCGCGCGCCAGCTTGTCGGGCTGCCCGGCCTTCCAGTGGCGCAGCAACAGGTCGAAGCTCTTGTCGAGATCGGGCAGGCCATCGACCGTGGCGCTGAGGAAGGTGACTTGCTGGTCCATCGGCAGGCCGGCGAAGAAGCCGATCTGCTGCTCGATGCTTTCCAGCGCCTCCACCTTCTTGCCGGCGGCGACGGCCGCGGCGCGCAGCACCTTCTCCGCGCCCAGTTCATTGCTGAAGCCCGCGCGCGCGAGCGGCGCGATCGACAACGCCATGCCGGGCATCCAGGGATTGAACAGCTCGAAACTCTGCCAGGGCAGACCATTGGCCTGCATCGCCGCCTGATAGGCGGTGCGGGCCTGCGGCGTCAGGCGATCGGTCAGCTTCACCCCGTCCTTGGCGAGCGCCATGCCGGCCATGGTGGCGCTGAGCGTGCGTGGATCGTCAGGCTCGATGATTTCGAGCACCAGTTCGTCCGATGCGTCGAACGCGTCCTTCACCTTGCCGGTGAACCAGACGACGCCGGGCTTCATCACATGGACGGTGCCGAACAGATAGATGCTGGTGTCGGCATCGCGCACGCGCCACAGGGCAGGGGTGGCTGCGGGGGTGGCGGCAGGTTCGGGGCGGGCCTGCGCGGCGGTGCCGGCAAGCAGCAGGGCGGCAGTGGCGGCGCGCAGCAGGGTGGACAGGATGGTCATGGCCCATCCATGCGCAGCACCGGCGCGCAGGGCAAGCTTCTTAACCCTGTTCGCCGCCGCTTTCCCTTGACCCATTTCCTGCCATGCGCCAAGGCGCGAGGCCAAGTTTCGAGTGAAAAAGGACCATCGGTGGCGACGAGCAAGGCGCTTTCCTTCCAGGACCTGATCCTGACCCTGCACGCCTATTGGGGGAAGCAGGGCTGCGTCATCCTGCAACCCTATGACATGGAAGTGGGCGCGGGAACATTTCACCCGGCGACCACGCTGCGCAGCCTGGGGCCGGACGCCTGGAACGCCGCCTATGTGCAGCCCAGCCGCCGGCCGACCGACGGCCGCTATGGCGAGAATCCGAACCGCTTGCAGCATTATTACCAATATCAGGTGATCATGAAGCCGAGCCCGGCGAACCTGCAGGAACTCTATTTGGGATCGCTGGTGGAGATCGGCATCGATCCGCTGGTCCATGACATACGCTTCGTCGAGGATGACTGGGAAAGTCCGACGCTGGGCGCCTGGGGCCTGGGCTGGGAAGTGTGGTGCGACGGCATGGAAGTCACGCAGTTCACCTATTTCCAGCAGATGGGCGGCTTTGACTGCAAGCCGGTGGCGGGCGAGCTGACCTATGGGCTGGAGCGGCTGGCCATGTATATCCAGGGCGTCGACAGCGTCTATGACCTGAAGTTCAACGATGCCGGCGTCACCTATGGCGACGTGTTCCTGGCGAATGAGCGGCAGATGTCGAAATGGAATTTCGAAATTGCCGACACGGACAAGCTGCTGCGCTGGTTCAAGGACGCCGAGGAGGAATGCAAGGCGTCGCTGGCCGCCGACGTGCCGCTGGCGGCCTATGACCAGGCGATCAAGGCCAGCCATATCTTCAACCTGCTGCAGGCGCGCGGCGTGATTTCCGTGCAGGAACGCGCCAGCTATATCGGCCGCGTCCGCGACCTGGCCAAGGGCAGCTGCGAAAAGTGGATGGAAGTGAACGGATGGGCGGCGTGATGCGGAAGCGCACCCTGCTTCAATCCACCCCGTTCGCCCTGAGTGCCGCTGAGCTTGTCGAAGCGGCGTATCGAAGGGTATTGGCGCGGCGCTTCGATACGGGGCTTCGGCAGGCTCAGCCCCTACTCAGCACGAACGGAATCTGATTGCATGACTGACTTCCTCCTTGAACTGCGCTGCGAGGAGATTCCGGCGCGCATGCAGGTGAAGGCGTCCGAGGACCTTGCGCGGCTGTTTGCCGAGGAACTCGCCAAGGCGGGCCTGAAGCCCGCGGCCATCGACAGCTTCGTGACGCCGCGCCGGCTGGCGCTGATCGCGCGGGGACTGCCGCTGGAGACGGCGGCGGTGAGCGAGGAATATAAGGGACCGCGCACCAGTGCGCCGCCGCAGGCGCTGGAAGGCTTCCTGCGCAAGACGGGGCTGACGCAGGATCAGCTGGAGGAGCGCGACGGCGTCTGGTTCGGGCATGTCAACAAGCCCGGCCGCGCCACGGCCGCGGTGCTGGCCGAGGCCGTGCCCGCCGTCATCCGCGCCTTTCCCTGGCCCAAGTCGATGCGCTGGGGCGTCGCCAGCCAGACGACCGAAAGCCTGCGCTGGGTGCGGCCCTTAAAGGGCATCGTCGCGATCCTGGGCGACCAGCTGGTGGACATGGAGATCGAGGGCGTGCGCTCGGGCTATGCGACGCTGGGCCATCGCTTCCATCATCCCGGCGAAATCACGATCGGCGGGGCGGACGACTATGTGGAGAAGCTGCGCGCCTGCCATGTGATCGTCAGCCATCAGGAGCGGCAGGCGATCATCGCGGCAAAGGCCGACGAAGCGGCGGCGGCGCACGGCTATAGCGTCATCGAGGACAAGGGGCTGGTGGCGGAGAATGCGGGCCTGACCGAATGGCCGGTGCCGCTGCTGGGCGATTTCGATCCGGCCTTTCTTGAGGTACCGCCTGAAGTCATTCAGCTAACCCTGCGGATCAACCAGAAATATTTCGTGCTGCGCGATGCGGCGGGCAAGCTGGCCCCGGCCTTCATCTGCACCGCCAATATCGAGGCGAAGGATGGCGGCGCGGCGATCATCGCCGGCAACCGCAAGGTGCTGGCCGCGCGGCTGAGCGATGCGCGCTTCTTCTGGGAGCAGGACCGCAAGACGAGCCTTGCGGATCACGCCAGGAAGCTGGAGCGCATCACCTTCCACGAGAAGCTGGGCACCGTGGCCGACAAGGTCGAGCGGGTGGCGAAGCTGGCCCGGTGGCTGGTGGAGGAGGGGATAATCCTCCCCGGCACGGGGAGGGGGACCGCGAGCGAAGCGAGTGGTGGAGGGGGGACGCCTCTTGGCGCGCCGTCCTTGTCCGTAGTGCCGGCCGATAGCCCCCTCCACCACCGGCCTGCGGCCGGCGGTCCCCCTCCCCGTTCCGGGGAGGAACTGGCCGACCTCGCCGAACAGGCGGCGCGTCTGGCCAAGGCCGATCTCGTCACCGAAATGGTCGGCGAGTTCCCCGAATTGCAGGGCGTCATGGGCGGCTATTATGCGCGCGCCGAAGGCCTGCCCGATGCCGTCGCCGACGCGATCCGCGATCATTACAAGCCGGTCGGGCAGAGCGATGATGTGCCGATCGCGCCGGTAACGGTTGCCGTGTCGCTGGCGGATAAGCTGGATACGTTGATGTGCTTCTTCGCCATTGACGAAAAGCCAACCGGTTCCAAAGATCCCTTCGCACTTCGCCGTGCGGCTTTGGCTGTTATCCGCTTGGTTCTAGATAATTTTTTACGGTTCAGTCTAGATGACACGTTGGAAAGAATGACGGATGTCGTTGCTGCAGGAAAGCAGTTGGGCGATGATCTTGATGGAAGGCTGTTAGACAAGATTGCATCTGGTGAAGCTGGACTCGTTTGGTTCTTCGCCGACCGCCTCAAGGTCCAGCAAAAGGAAGCCGGGGTCCGCCACGACCTGATCGACGCGGTGTTCGCGCTCGGCGGGGAGGATGATCTCGTCCGCCTGCTCGCCCGCGTCCATGCGCTCCAGTCCTTCATCGCGACCGACGACGGGGCGAACCTGCTCGCCGGCTACAAGCGCGCCGCCAACATCCTCAAGAAGGAAGGGGGCGCGGCAGCCCCGACAGCTCTGTCCTACACGCCCGAGCCCGCCGAGGCTGAACTGACCACCGCGCTCGACGCCGCCGAGCCGCGCGCGGCGGCGGCTGTGGCGGCGGAGGATTTCGAGGGAGCGATGGCGGCGCTGGCGTCGCTGCGGGCGCCGATCGACTCCTTCTTCGACAGCGTCACGGTCAATGACGCCGATCCGGCCAAGCGCGCGAGTCGCCTCGCGCTGCTGGCGCGGGTGCGTGACGCAGTGCACAATGTCGCTGACTTTTCGAAGATTGCCGGCTGAGGACAGAAGATTCCAGGATCGGCGCAAAATTGGAGGGATGAAGCGGGATATTTTCTATCCCGTCATGCATTAAGCCGCTAATTGCGGCAGTAATATTGCAACGCACAAACTCGGCAATCAGTGCAGGGAGAGCCGGATCACATGGTTATGATGGAAGAAGCCCAGATGAACAGCACGTCGACCCGCTATGTCTATCGTTTTGGCGGTGGCGTGAATGACGGGGGCAATGGCGACAAGAATCTGTTGGGCGGCAAGGGCGCCAATCTGGACGGCATGGCGGCGATCGGCCTGCCGGTGCCCCCGGGCTTCACCATCACCACCGACATGTGCACGCGCTATTATCAGGACGGCGGCGTCTTCCCCGACAGCCTGCGCGCGGAAGTCGCAAACGGCATTGCCCATATCGAGGGCGTGACGGGCAAGCGCTTTGGCGACAAGGCCGATCCGCTGTTGGTGTCGGTCCGTTCGGGCGCGCGCATCTCGATGCCGGGCATGATGGACACGGTGCTGAACCTGGGCCTGAACGACGAAACAGTGCTGGGCCTGGCGGCCGCGTCGGGCGACGAGCGTTTCGCCTGGGACAGCTATCGCCGCTTCATCCAGATGTATTCGGACGTGGTGCTGGAACTGGACCATGGGGCGTTCGAGGAAGCGCTGGAGATCGCCAAGGAAGATCAGGGCTATACGCTCGATACCCAGATGACCGCCGATGACTGGAAGGCGCTGGTCGGCGAGTATAAGGGCCTGGTCGAGAAGCTGTGGAACAAGCCCTTCCCGCAGGACGTGCATGACCAGCTGTGGGGCGCGATCAGCGCGGTCTTCGGCAGCTGGCAGGCGGAGCGGGCCAAGGTCTATCGCCGGTTGAATTCGATCCCGGGCGACTGGGGCACGGCGGTCAACGTGCAGGCGATGGTGTTCGGTAATATGGGCGACACGTCGGCCACCGGCGTCGCCTTTACGCGCGACCCGGCGACCGGCGAAAACGCCTATTATGGCGAATATCTGATCAACGCGCAGGGCGAGGACGTGGTGGCGGGCATCCGCACGCCGCAATATCTGACCAAGGCCGCGCGCGAGCGGGCCGGCGCCAAGCCGCTGTCGATGGAAGAGGCGATGCCCGACACCTATGCCGAGCTGGCGCGGGTGTTCGAGATCCTCGAAACCCATTATCGCGACATGCAGGACATCGAGTTTACGGTGCAGCAGGGCAAGCTGTGGATGCTGCAGACCCGGTCGGGCAAGCGCACTGCCAAGGCCGCGCTCAAGATCGCGGTGGACATGGCCAATGAAGGGCTGATTTCGGAAGAGGAAGCCGTCGCCCGCGTCGATCCCGCCGCGCTCGACCAGCTGCTGCACCCGACGCTCGACCCGGACGCGCCGCGCGACGTGCTGACCAAGGGGCTGCCCGCCTCGCCCGGCGCGGCGAGCGGCCTGATCGTGTTCGACGCGGATACGGCCGAGCGCCGCAACGAGCTGGGCGACGCTGTCATCCTGGTGCGCGTCGAGACGAGCCCGGAGGATATTCACGGCATGCATGCGGCCAAGGGCATCCTGACCGCGCGCGGCGGCATGACATCGCACGCCGCGGTCGTGGCGCGCGGCATGGGTCGGCCCTGCGTATCGGGCGCGGGTAGCCTGTCGATCGACAATGCCGCCAAGGTGCTGCGGATCGGCGACCGTTCGCTCAAGGAAGGCGATATCCTGACCATCGACGGCGCGACCGGCGAAGTGATGGCAGGCGAAGTGCCGACCGTGCAGCCCGAACTGGCCGGCGATTTCGGCACGCTCATGGAGTGGGCCGACAAGGTCCGCCGCCTGAAGGTGCGCGCCAACGCCGAAACGCCGCTCGATTGCCAGACGGCGCGGGACTTTGGCGCGGAAGGCGTGGGCCTGTGCCGCACCGAGCATATGTTCTTCGACGCGGCGCGCATCACGGCCGTGCGCGAGATGATCCTGGCCGACAGCGAGAAGGGGCGCCGCGCCGCGCTCGACAAGCTGCTGCCCGAGCAGCGTGACGATTTCGCGCAGATCTTCATGGTGATGGCCGGCCTGCCGGTCACCATTCGCCTGCTCGACCCGCCGCTGCACGAATTCCTGCCCCATGGCGAAGCGGAGTTCGAGGAAGTGGCGAAGGCGGCTGGCGTCGGCGTCGAGGCGCTGAAGCGGCGCGCGAGCGAATTGCATGAGTTCAACCCGATGCTGGGCCATCGCGGTTGCCGCCTGGGCGTCACCTACCCCGAAATCTACGAAATGCAGGCGCGCGCCATCTTCGAAGCGGCGCTGCTGGTGAAGCAGCGCAGCGGTGAGGCGCCGATCCCCGAAATCATGATCCCGCTCGTCGCGACGAAGAAGGAGCTGGAGCTGATGAAGGCGATCGTCGATCAGGTCGCCAAGGACGTGTTCGCCGAGCAGAATGCGTCGGTCGACTATCTGGTCGGCACGATGATCGAACTGCCGCGCGCGGCGCTGAAGGCGGGCGAGATCGCCGAGGTGGGCGAATTCTTCTCCTTCGGCACCAACGACCTGACGCAGACCACGATCGGCATCAGCCGCGACGACGCCGGCCGCTTCCTGACGCAATATGTGGACAAGGGCATCTTCGCCCGCGACCCCTTCGTCAGCATCGATGTGGAGGGTGTCGGCCAGCTGATCGAACTGGCCGCCGAGCGCGGCCGCGCGACCCGCAGCGGCATCAAGCTCGGCATTTGCGGCGAGCATGGCGGCGACCCGGCGTCGATCGCCTTCTGCGAGCAGACCGGACTCGATTATGTGTCGGCATCGCCCTATCGCGTGCCGATCGCCCGGCTGGCAGCGGCGCAAGCGGCGCTGGCGAAGAAATAAGAGAAAGGGCGGGAGTGATGCTCCCGCCCTTTTCTTTCGGGTTCGCGATGTCGTCGGCTGCGCTCAGGCCGATCCGGTGAGGCGGCCGAGCAGACCGGGCTTGTCGCCATGGTCGAGCGTGCGCGCCTGGCCGCGCCAATCCTCATGCGCGATGGTGCCGGGCTTGAGGCCAAGCCGGGCTTCCAGCGTCGCTTCCTGTTCGGCGTTGAGCGCGGCGATCTGGCTGTAGCGGTGATAGCCCGCTTCGTTCATCGCCACTTCCTGCGCCTGGCTGACGCCCCGGATGCGGCTGAGATCGTCGCGTCCATGGACCGCGCCGCCGACCGCCGTCGCGGTGCCCGGACCGATGGGGCCCGACTGGCGCTCCAGCTCGGCGATGCGGACATTGGCCGCCTCGATCCGCGCGTCGCGTTCGCGCAGGGCGGCGTCGCGCTCCTTGACCGCGTTGCGGTGCGCGATTTCCTCGTCGCGATAGAGCCGGTGATATTTGCCGCGTCCGCTCATCATCAGGCCCAGCAACCAACCGACGACCAGGGCGATCAGAAGCAGCGCCAGTTCATTCAAGGTGAAGCTCATGAGGGGCCTCCTTTCCTGCGGCTTGAACGGTGGAAGGGAGCAAAGGTTGCTCCGGCCCCCGGAGCGGGTGCGCAGGCGTAGGAAAAGTGTAAAAAGGGGCTTGCCCAATTGGCCGCGCGCTTCTATCTGCGCCTCTCCAACGCACCCGTAGCTCAGCTGGATAGAGCATCAGACTACGAATCTGAGGGTCGGACGTTCGAATCGTTCCGGGTGCGCCATTTGGAAACAGGCAGGCAGGCTTGCAGCCCACTGCCGGAGACACGCACCCGTAGCTCAGCTGGATAGAGCATCAGACTACGAATCTGAGGGTCGGACGTTCGAATCGTTCCGGGTGCGC
>NZ_JAJGNO010000006.1 GCF_020782235.1 Sphingobium naphthae | reverse complement strand
GGGACGAGTTCAACATGGGTCAATTCTCAGCGGAAATTTACGCCCTACCCGGGTCACTTCTCAGTGGAAATCAACACATCGGGCCACAGGACTGCACGCATCGCCGCTCAGTCTTTTGCATGACAGGACTCAGCCCGCACCACGCGCGGCCGAGATGGCGTCACGACCCGGCGCGATAGCCCGGCAGCATCTCGACCGTCACCCAGCCTTCGACATAATTGGCGTAATAAAGCCCGAACAGGAAACCGGACAGAACCGTGGCGCGCAGCACGACCATCATGGGCCGGAAATTGCTCGGCGCGCTGTCCGCCTGCCCCTTCAGCAGCGCCTCGCCCGTCTCATCGGGCGTGCGCAGGCCGAAGGGCAGCATGACGAAGGCGCAGATCACCCACATCAGGAAATAGATGGCAAAGACGGCATACCAATTCATGCCCTGTGATTAGGCGCGAATGACGAGCACGTCCACCAGCGGCTTCTTGCCCGTCCAGCGCGTGGCGGTCCGGCGCACGGCAAGCCGCACGCGTTCCCGCAGCGCCTCTTCCTCCTGCGATCCCTTGGGGACCACGGCGGCAGCCTCCTCGGCCGCTTCCTCCAGAAAGGCGAGCTTGTCCTCTTCCACCGGAACGCCCTGCGTCCGGAGCGCCGGGGCGCCGATCAGCTTGCCCTTGCGATCCAGCGCAACGGCGACGCTGATCTGCCCGTGCAGACCCAGCTTGCGCCGCTCGTTCATCGTCGCGCCGTCCGCCGGCAGGATAACGTCGCCGTCCAGCACGAGGCGTCCGATATCCTCCTGACCGATAATTTCCGGCGCGCCGGGCGCCAGGCGCAGCAGGTCGCCATTGGACTGCACCGGTGCATGCCGGATGCCGCTTGCCAGGCCGACTCGCGCCTGCTCCGCCATATGGCGACGCTCGCCATGGACGGGCAGCAGGATTTCGGGTCGGATCCAGCGATACATGGCCTCCAGCTCCGGGCGGCCGGGATGGCCCGACACATGGACCTCCGCCTGACGATCGGTGACCATCAGAATGCCGGCCTTCGCCAGCGCATTCTGGATGCGGCCGATCGCGATCTCGTTGCCGGGTATCTGCTTGGAGGAGAAAACGACCAGATCACCTTCCGCCAGCTTGATCGGATGGCTGTCGAACGCGATGCGCGACAAGGCGGCGCGCGCTTCGCCCTGACCGCCGGTTGCGATGATCATCACGTCGCTGCGCGGCAGCGCCATCGCATCGTCCCAATCGACCGTCGGCGGGAAGTCCTGGAGATAGCCCGCTGCCTTGGCCGTGCCGATGATGCGGTCGAGCGAGCGCCCGGCCACGCAGAGCTTGCGCCCGGTCGCATTGGCCACTTCGCCCAGCGTCTGCAGCCGCGCCGCATTGGAGGCGAAGGTGGTGACGAGCACGCGTCCCTTGGCTCCCATGATCGTCTGCATCAGCCCTTCGCGCACATCGCCTTCCGACCCGCTCGCCTGCGGATTGAAGACGTTGGTGCTGTCGCACACCAACGCCAGCACGCCTTCGTCGCCGATCGCCGTCAGTTCCTCGGGCGTCGAGGGCTGGCCCAGCAACGGGCGCTCGTCGAGCTTCCAGTCGCCGGTGTGGAAGACGCGGCCATAGGGCGTATCGATCAGCACCGCATTGCCCTCGGGGATCGAGTGGGCCAGCGGCACATAGCGAAAGCCGAAGGGGCCGAGCGCGAAGCTGCCTTCATTGTCGATGACGTTGAGCTCGACCTCCTGGGTCAGCCCCTCTTCCTCCAGCTTCAACCGGATCAGCCCCGCGGTGAAGGGCGTCGCATAAAGCGGCACGCCCAGATCAGCAGCCAGATAGGGGATCGCGCCGATATGATCCTCATGCCCATGGGTGAGGACGATGCCGAGCAGATCGTCGCGCCGCTCCTCGATGAAGCTCAGGTCAGGCAGGATCAGCTCCACGCCCGGATAGGCCGGATCGGCAAAGGTGAGGCCGAGATCGACCATCACCCACTTGCCCTGGCATCCGTACAGATTCACATTCATGCCGATCTCCCCCGACCCGCCGAGGGCCAGGAAGAGCAGCTCATTTCCAGGTGTCATTCTTTATTCAAACTCCGTTCGTGCAGCAGCGCCAATCCCTGGATCGTCAGGTCGGGCGCGATCGCATCGAAAATATCGCTATTGTCATTGAAGAGGACCGCCAGGCCCCCAGTCGAAATCACTTTGGCGGGCCGGCCGATTTCCGCGCGGATGCGCGCGACCAGTCCCTCCATCATTGCCACATAGCCCCAGAAGACGCCGATATGCATCTGCGCTTCGGTGGTGCGGCCGATCACCGATCGATTTTCCGGCGGCGCGATGGCGATCTTGGGCAGCTTCGCCGCCGCCGCGACCAGCGCATCCAGCGACAGGTTGATGCCCGGTGCGATGATGCCGCCCTTGTACGCACCCTTGTAATCGACCACGTCGAAGGTCGTCGCGGTGCCAAAATCGATGACGATCAAATCTCCGGCATGAAGATGGTGGGCGGCGATGGCGTTTACAACCCGATCCGCGCCGACCGAGGCGGGTTCGACAACGTCCAGTTCAATCCCCCATTCGACCGGCCCCTGCCCCGCGATCAGCGCCGTGGTCTTGAAATATTTCTCGGCCAGAACCTGAAGATTGTGGAGCGCGCGCGGCACGACCGTGGCGATGATGACGGCGTCGACATCGGCGATGCCAAAGCCTTCCAGCATCAGGAGCTGGTTCAGCCATACCGCATATTCGTCGGCGGTGCGGCGCGGGTCGGTCGCGATGCGCCAGCGCGCGCGGATCGTCCCCGCATCGAGCAGCGCGAAAACGACATTGGTGTTGCCCGCGTCGATCGCGAGAAGCATGGCCCGACCCTTTAGTTGAGGATGATGTCGCCCGCGTGAATGGCACGGCTCTCGCCATTCGCCAAGCGGAGGATCAGCATGCCCTGGCGATCCAGCGTGTCGAAAGTGCCGTCCACCTGCTCGCCATCGGGCTGAAGCACGCGCATGGCGGTTCCCGTGGGATGGGCATTGAGCAACCAGTGGGTTCGGACCGGATCAAGACCCTGCGCGCGCCAGATCGCCAGCCAATGCGCGAATAGTGCCGCCAGCCGCTCCAGCAGAGCGCCGGCCTCGGCATCGCTGGCGCCCTGGGCGATCAGGCTGGTGACGGGCCGATCCAGACCCTCCGGATGGCCCGCGACATTGACACCGATCCCGACAACAACGGCGTCACCCACGCGCTCCAGCAAGATGCCCGCGATCTTCGCACCGTCGACCAATATGTCGTTGGGCCATTTGATCCGCGCGCTGCCTGCGCACAGTGGGGCGACCAGCGCATGGACGGCGTTGGCCGCGACCAGCGCCAATGTATGGGCCGGGGGATCCCCGGCCGTCACGCGGACCAGGGTCGAACAATAGAGGTTGCCGGCGGGACTTTCCCAGTTCCGGCCCATGCGGCCGCGCCCGCCAGTCTGCCGCCCCGCACGCAGCCAGCAGCCATCGGGCGCGCCCTGCTCCGCCAACGCCAGCATGTCGGCGTTGGTGGAGCCGGTTTCGGGAACGAAGCGGATCAGCGTCAGAAGAGCGACGCCGCGGCGGCGGCGCTGACCGCGTCCAGCGCAGGGTTCAACAGATAGCCAAAGACAATCACCACCGCGCAGGCCGTCAGAATGATATTCTCGATCACCCCGCCCTTCGCCTCATAGGCGGCGGCCGGTTCGTCGAAATAGATCGTCTTGATGACCTTCAGATAATAGAAGGCGCCGATCACCGAAGCCGCGATGCCGAAGGCGGCAAGGGCGGTGAGATCGGCGGCAACCGCGGCATCGAACACCAGGAACTTCGCCCAGAAGCCGAACAGCGGCGGGATGCCGGCCATCGAGAACATGAAGATGGCGAAGGCGGCGGCCAGTCCCTTGCGCGACTGCGACAGGCCGGCCAGGCTGGCGATCGTTTCGACCGGGCGACCCTGCCCATCGCGCATCTGCAGGATGCAGGCGAAGGCGCCGATGGTCATGACGACATAGATCGCCATGTAGCTCATCGTCGCGGCGACGCCGGCTGGCGTGCCGGCAGCAAGGCCGATCAGCGCGAAACCGACATTGTTGATCGACGAATAGGCCATCAGCCGCTTGATGTTCGTCTGACCGATGGCCGCGACCGCGCCCAGGATGATCGAGGCCAGCGCCACGAAGATCACGATCTGCTGCCAGTCCAGGCCAGCCGGCCCCAGCGCCTCGATCGCGACACGCACCGACAGGCCCATGGCGGCGACCTTGGGCGCGCTGCCGAAGAAGGTGGTGACCGGGGTCGGCGCGCCTTCATAGACGTCGGGCGTCCACATATGGAACGGCACTGCGCTCATCTTGAAGGCCAGGCCCGCGAGCAGGAAGACCATGCCGAACAATTCGCCGTTCGACACGCCGTCGCCCATCGCGACCGCGATGCCGTCGAACGCTGTGGTGCCGGTGAAGCCGTAGAGCAACGCCGCGCCATAGAGCAGGATGCCGCTCGCCAGCGAACCCAGCACGAAATATTTGAGGCCCGCTTCGGACGACCGCACATCCTGGCGCATGAAGCTCGCCAGCACATAGGCGGCCAGGCTCTGCATTTCGAGGCCGACATAGAGCGTCAGCAGGTCGCCTGCCGACACCATCATGCCCATGCCGATGGCGCTGAACAGGATCAGCACCGGATATTCGGGCCGTTCCTTGCCGTCGGTCCGGAAATAGCGCGGCGCAAGCAGGATCGCGGCGGCGGCGGCGGCGTAGATCATCGCCTTGGCGAAAGCCGAGAAGGCGTCCGCGCGCACCAGCCCGTCAAAGGCGACAGGTCCGTTGGCGAGCGAGGTGGACAGCGCGATGCCGGCCAGCGCCAGCGTCAGCACCGACAGCCAGTGGACGACGCGACTGCTCGCCTCGCCACCCCAGGCTGCGACCAGCATCAGCACCAGGCCGCCCGCGGTCAGGATCAGTTCCGGCAATACCGCCAGAAGGGAAGCGGATTCAATCATCAGTGCGCCTCCCCGTGCGCGGCAGCTTCTTCATGATGGCCCTCGCCCGCAGGCTTGGGCGCACCCATCTTAATCTGGGAATCTCCTGCGGGAGCCGCAGGGGCGAGGCGCGCTTCAAGCGCGCGAATGTCGGACCGCATCGGAGCGAGGAAGCTTTCGGGATAGACGCCCATCCACAGCACCGCCGCCGCGATCGGCGCCAGCAGCGCGATCTCACGCGCCGACAGGTCGGGCATGGCCGCCGCGTCGGCATTGACCTGCTCGCCATAGGCGATGCGGCGATAGAGGTAGAGCATATAGGCCGCGCCCAGGATGATGCCCGTGGTGCAGACCAGAGCCACCCAGCTCGACGCCTGGTAAATGCCCATCAGCGACAGGAATTCGCCTACGAAGTTGGACGTACCGGGCAGGCCGACCGAGGCCATGGTGAACAGCAGGAACAGCACCGCATATTTGGGCATGTTGATGCTGAGGCCGCCATAGCGATTGATCTCACGGGTGTGCAGGCGGTCGTAGATCACGCCTACGCACAGGAACAGCGCGCCCGACACCAGGCCGTGGCCCAGCATGACCATCATCGCGCCTTCGATACCCGCTTGGTTGAAGGCGAACAGGCCGACCGTCACGATCGCCATGTGCGCGACCGAGGAATAGGCGATCAGCTTCTTCATGTCCGACTGAACCAGCGCGACGAGGCTGGTATAGACGACCGCGACCATGGAGAGGCCCCAGACCAGCCAGGCGAGCTGCGCCGACGCTTCCGGGAACATCGGCAGCGAGAAGCGGATGAAGCCATAGCCGCCCATCTTCAGCAGCACGCCCGCCAGGATGACCGACCCGGCGGTCGGCGCCTGAACGTGCGCGTCGGGCAGCCAAGTGTGGACCGGCCACATCGGCATCTTGACCGCGAAGCTGGCGAAGAAGGCCAGGAACAGCCAGGTCTGCACCTGCGGATCGAAATCATAGGCCATCAGCGCCGGGATTTCGGTCGTGCCCGCTTCATGCACCATCCACATCATCGCGATCAGCATCAGCACCGATCCGAGCAGCGTGTAGAGGAAGAATTTGTAGGAAGCGTAGATGCGGTCCGCGCCGCCCCAGATGCCAATGATCAGATACATCGGAATGAGGCCGGCTTCGAACATGACGTAGAAGAGGTAGAGATCCTGCGCCGCGAAGACGCCGATCATCAGCACCTCCATGAACAGGAAGGCCGCCATATATTCGCCGACGCGCTTGGTGATCGCCTGCCAGCTGGCGCCGATGCAGATCGGCATCAGAAAGACGGTGAGCGCGATCAGCATCAGCGCGATGCCGTCGATGCCCAGCGCCCAGGCGAAGCGACCGAAGATCGGATGATATTCCTGGAACTGCCACTGCAGCCCGCCCTGGTCGAAATTCGCCCAGAGCACGATGCCGAGCACCAGATCGACCAGCGTGGCGATCAGCGCGATCCAGCGCGCGCCATTGGCGCCCGCGAAGAGACAGGCGATGGCCCCCGCCATCGGCACTGCCATCATCAGGGAAAGGATGGGGAAGCCGTCCATTATCGTGTCATCGCCCAGGTTGCGGCTGCGGCGAGGCCAATCAGCATCACCAGCGCGTAGGTGTAGAGGTAGCCGGACTGGATCCGACGGGTGATCTTGTTGCCCTGCACGACCAGCGCGGCGAGCCCGTTGGGGCCGAAGCGGTCGATGAAGCCGACATCCCCGAACTTCCAGAAGAAGCGGCCGATGGCGAAGGCGGGCTTGACGAACAGGAAGTGGTACAGCTCGTCAAAATACCATTTGTTCAGCAGGAACTGGTAGAGCGCGCCGAAGGTGGCGACGAAGCGCTGCGGCCAGTCGGTGTTCCTGATATAGGCGAGCCACGCGATCAGCAGGCCGATCGCCATCACCGTGAACGGCCCGAACTTGACCCAGGTCGGCACTTCGTGGGCGGCGTGCATCAGATGGCTGTCAAAGGCGAGCGCGCCATTCCAGAATTCGATGCCGCCTTCGGCGCCGATGAACTGGTCGTGGAACAGGAAGCCGGCAAAGACGGCGCCCAGGCTCAGCACGATCAGCGGGATCAGCATGACCAGCCCGCTTTCATGCGGATGATAACCGCCGGTGCCGGTCGGCAGGGCATGGGCATCATGGCCGTGGCGATGAGGTTCGTCGCCGGCATCTTCCTGCGCCGGGGCATTGTCATGCTCCGACCCATGACCATGCGTTTCATGGTCGTCATGGCCATGCGCGTCGTGCCCATGGGCATCATGAAGCGCATGCTGGATATGTTCGGACGCGGCCCAGCGCGGTTTGCCGAAAAAGGTGAGGAACACCAGGCGCCAGCTGTAGAAGCTGGTCAGCAGCGCGGCGAACACGCCGACATAATAGGCGCCGATGCCCGCACCACCGGCCGCGAAAGCCGCCTCCAGAATGCCATCCTTCGAATAGAAGCCGGCGAAACCGACGCCCACGAGCGGAATGCCGACGCCGGTGATCGCCAGCGTGCCGAGCGTCATCGTCCAGAAGGTGACGGGGATGCTTTTGCGCAGGCCGCCATAATAGCGCATGTCCTGCTCATGGTGCATCGCATGGATGACCGAGCCGGCGCCCAGGAACAGCAGCGCCTTGAAGAAGGCGTGGGTGAAGAGGTGGAACATCGCCGCGCCATAGGCGCCGACGCCCGCGGCGAAGAACATGTAGCCCAGCTGCGAACAGGTCGAATAGGCGATGACGCGCTTGATGTCGGTCTGCACCGTCCCGACAGTCGCAGCGAACAGGCAGGTCGCCGCGCCGATGAAGGTGACGAAGCCCAGCGCCGTGGGCGAGGTTTCGAACATCGGCGACAGGCGGCAGACCATGAACACGCCCGCGGTGACCATGGTGGCCGCGTGGATCAGCGCCGACACCGGGGTCGGGCCTTCCATCGCGTCGGGCAGCCAGGTGTGGAGGCCAAGCTGCGCCGACTTGCCCATCGCGCCGATGAACAGCAGCAGGCAGAGCACCGTCATCGTGTCGAAGCGATGGCCAAGGAACCCGATGGTCGATCCGGCCATGGCGGGCGCGGCTTCCAGAATTTCCGGAATGGAGATGGTGTTGAACACCAGATAGGTGCCGAAAATCCCCATCATGAAGCCGAGATCGCCCACGCGGTTGACGACGAATGCCTTGATCGCGGCGGCATTGGCCGACGGCTTGCGGAACCAGAAGCCGATCAGCAGATAGGATGCCAGGCCCACGCCTTCCCAGCCGAAGAACATCTGCAGCAGGTTGTTGGCCGTCACCAACATCAGCATCGCGAAGGTGAAGAGCGAGAGATAGGCGAAGAAGCGCGGCTGGTCCGGCTCCTCGTCCATATAGCCCCAGCTGTAGAGGTGGACGAGGCTGGACACGCTGGTGATCACCACCAGCATGACCGCCGTCATCGTGTCGACGCGCAGCGCCCACTGGGCGTCGAAGCTGCCGCTTTCGATCCAGGTGAAGAGCGGCTGGACATAGGGTTCGGCGCTGCCGGTCAGGAACGACAGGAAGATCGGCCAGCTCATGGCGCAGCTGGCGAACAGCGCGCCGGTGGTGACGATCTTGGCGGGCAGCTTGCCCAGGGCCTTGTTGCCAAGGCCGGCGATGGCAGCCGCCAGCAGCGGGAGAAGGACGATAAGCTGGATCATGAAACGGCTCAGCCCTTCATCTGATTGATATCATCGACGGCGATGGTGCCGCGACCGCGGAAATAGATGACGAGGATGGCAAGGCCGATGGCCGCCTCACCCGCCGCGACGGTCAGCACGAACATGCTGAACACCTGTCCCACCAGATCACCCAGGAAGGCGCTGAAGGCGACGAGGTTGATGTTCACGCTCAAGAGGATCAGCTCGATCGCCATCAGGATGATGATGACATTCTTGCGGTTGATGAAGATGCCCAGCACCCCCATCACGAACAGGATCGCGCTGACCACCATATAATGTTGCAAGCCGATCACAGCTCCACCCCCTGCCCCACGGGCTGATTGATGTTACGCGTCGCATCCTGCGGACGGCGCTGGTTCTGGCGCGCGATATTCTGCGGCCGCACGCCGCCACGGGCCCGATGAGTCAGGACGATCGCGCCGATCATCGCGACCAGCAGGACGATGCCCGCCGCTTCGAACAGGAAGATGTAGCGCGTGTAGAGCAGGCCACCGATCGCCTGGATGTTGCTGAGTTCCGGATTTACCGGGCCGGCGCGCTGCGCCAGTTCGATCGGTCCGGCGCTCCAGAGGCCGATGCCCAGGACGATCTCCGCCAGCAACACCAGCGCGATCAGCAAACCGAAGGGCAGATAGCTGACGAAGCCCGCGCGCAATTCGGCGAAGTCGATGTCGAGCATCATGACAACGAACAGGAACAGCACCGCGACCGCGCCGACATAGACGATGACCAGCAGCATGGCGATGAATTCGGCGCCCAGCAGGATCATGAGGCCGGCGGCATTGAAGAAGGCCAGGATCAGCCACAGGACCGAATGGACCGGGTTGCGCGACAGGATCGTCAGCGCGCCGCTGCACACCACCAATGTGGCGAACAGGTAAAAGGCGATTACATGGATCATTGGATATACTCGGCCCCCTCGGCCCCTACCCCGTTCATCCTGAGTAGCTGCCGAGCTTGTCGAAGCAGCGTATCGAAGGACGCGCACAGAGCCTTCGATACAGGCCCTCGACAAGCTCGGTCCTTACTCAGGCCGAACGGCTCTTGGAGATTCCGCACGCCCATTACCGATAGGGTGCGTCGGCGGCAAGGTTCGCGGCGATCGCGCGCTCCCATTTGTCGCCATTTTCAAGAAGCTTGGCCTTGTCGTAGATCAGCTCCTCGCGGGTTTCGGTCGCAAACTCGAAATTCGGGCCTTCGACGACCGCATCCACCGGGCAGGCTTCCTGGCAGAAGCCGCAATAGATGCACTTGGTCATGTCGATGTCGTAGCGCGTGGTGCGGCGGCTGCCATCGTCGCGCGGCTGCGCCTCGATGGTGATCGCCTGCGCCGGGCAGACCGCTTCGCACAGCTTGCACGCGATGCAGCGTTCTTCGCCATTGGGATAGCGGCGCAGCGCATGTTCGCCCCGGAAGCGCGGCGAAATCGGGTTCTTCTCATAGGGGTAGTTGATGGTCGCCTTGGGCTTGAAGAAATATTTCAAGGTCAGGGCGTGCGCCTTCACAAACTCCCAGAGGGTGAAAGACTTGACGTAATAACCGAGGCTCATTGTGCGCCTCCATAGCGCGTCAGCATGAGGAAACCCGACACCAGGAACACGAACAGCAGCGAGGTCGGCAGGAAGATCTTCCAGCCCAGCCGCATCAGCTGGTCATAGCGGTAGCGGGGCACCGTCGCCTTCACCCAGGAGAAGACGAAGAAGAAGAACAGGATCTTGGCGAACAGCCAGAGGATGCCGGGCACATAGTAAAGCGGCGCCCAGTCGAACGGCGGCAGATAGCCACCCCAGAAGAGCACGGCGTTGAGCGCGCACATCAGGATGACGTTGGCATATTCGCCGAGCCAGAAGAGCGCAAAGGCCATCGACGAATATTCGGTCTGATAGCCTGCGACCAGCTCGCTTTCCGCTTCAGTGAGGTCGAAGGGCGCGCGCGCGGTTTCCGCCATGGCCGAAATCAGGAACATGATCGCCATCGGGAAGAGCAGCGGATTGAAGCCGTTGCCGTTCAGGAAGCCATAATAGCCCTTCTGGCTTTCCACGATCGCGGTCAGGTTGAAGCTGCCGGCCCACAGCACGACGCAGATCAGGATGAAGCCGATCGAGACTTCATAGCTGATCATCTGCGCGCTGGCGCGGATCGCCGAGTAGAAGGGATATTTGGAGTTCGACGCCCAGCCCGACAGCACCACGCCATAGACCCCGAGCGAGGAGATGGCGAGGATGTAGAGCAGGCCGACATTGATGTCCGCCAGCACCACGCCCACCTGGAACGGCACCACCGCCCAGGCCATCAGCGCTACGGTGAAGGTGATGATCGGCGCGATCAGGAACAACGTCTTGTTCGCGGCCGACGGAACGATCGTTTCCTGCAGGAAGACCTTGAGGCCGTCCGCGAAGGACTGAAGCAGGCCGAAGGGGCCGACGACATTGGGGCCGCGGCGCAGCGCCATCGCCGCCCAGATTTTGCGATCGGCATAGATGATCATCGCCACCGCCAGCATGACCGGCAGCGCGATCAGCAGAATGCCGATAATGGTGGAGAGGAGCCAGGCGCCTTCGAACGGCAGGCCCAGCTCTTGGAAGAAAGCGGTCACTCTGCGGCCTCCGCGAAGCTTTCACCATGGATCAACTCGGCCGAGCATTGCTGCATCGTCGGGCTGGCGCGGCAGATCGCGTTGGTGAGGTAGAAATCCTTGATCGGCGAACCGAATTCGCCCGTCGCGCCGGTCGGCAGGCTGGGCATGAGCCAGCCGAAATCGACCAGCCCTTCCTGGCCCAGCGCCGGGACGGCCCGGGCCATTTCCGCGCGCAGCTGCGCGAAGCTGTCGAAGGGCAGCGTCGCGCCCAGCACTTCGGACAGGGCGCGCAAGATCGACCAATCCTCGCGCGCGTCGCCCGGCGCGAACACGGCCTTTTCGCCGCGCTGCACCCGGCCTTCCAGATTGACATAGGTGCCCGGCTTTTCGGCATAGCTCGCGCCCGGCAGGATCACGTCCGCCGCATGCGCGCCCTTGTCGCCATGATGGCCGACATAGACCTTGAAGCTGCTGCCGAAGGCCGCATAGTCGACGTCATCCGCGCCGAGCGAGAAGAGCAGCTTGGGCGCGGCCTGCGCCATCGCTTTGATGCCGCCGTCCATTGCATAGCCCAGCATCAGCCCGCCCATGCGCGATGCCGCGAAGTGCAGCACGTTGTAGCCGTTCCAGCCGTCTTTCACGAGGCCCAGCGTTTCGACGAGCGCCAGCGTGTCGCCATGCGCGCCGTCCTTAGCGAGCACGCCGCCGCCGACGATCATCGCCGGACGCGCAGCCTTGCCGAACGCTTCGAGGACGACGTCGGGCAGCTTGGCCAGCAGCGACGCGTCATTGCCCAGCCATTCGACCTTGTAGGTCAGGTCCACTTCCGGGCCGACCGCGAACAGCTTGGCCCCGCGCTTGATCGCCTTGCGGATGCGGGTGTTCACCAGCGGCGCTTCCCAGCGCAGGTTGGTGCCGACCAGCAGGATGACGTCCGCCGTCTCCAGATCCGCGAGCGGCGTGTTGAACACGACCGACGACAGGCTCGACACATCATAGGCAAGGCCGGTCTGCCGACCTTCCAGCATCGTGCCGCCCAGCTTCTCGACCAGCAGCTTGCCAGCGAACATCGTCTCGCAATCGAGCAAGTCGCCGGCGATCGCCGCGACGCTGCCGCCATGCTGGACAGCGGCGATCGCCTTGAACGCTTCTTCCCAGGTCGCCGGCACCAGCTTGCCATCCTTGCGGACGAACGGCTTGTCGAGCCGCTTGCGCACCAGGCCATCGACATTGTGCCGGGTCTTGTCCGACGCCCATTCCTCGTTCACGTCGTCATTGATGCGTGGCACGGCGCGCAGCACCTGACGACCGCGGCTGTCGAGGCGGATGTTGGTGCCGACCGCGTCCATCACGTCGATCGCGTGGGTCTTCTTCAGTTCCCAGGGCCGCGCTTCGAACGCATAGGGCTTGGACGTCAGCGCGCCGACGGGGCAGAGATCGACGACATTGCCCGACAGCTCGCTCTTGGCGGCATGCTCGAGATAGGTCGTGATCTGCATATTCTCGCCGCGATAGATGGCGCCGATTTCCGGCACGCCCGCGACTTCCTCGGCAAAGCGCACGCAGCGGGTGCACTGGATGCAGCGGGTCATGACCGTCTTGACGATCGGACCCATATATTTTTCGGTGACGGCGCGCTTGTTTTCCTCGAAGCGGCTGCCGCCCCGGCCATAGGCGATCGACTGGTCCTGCAGGTCGCATTCGCCACCCTGGTCGCAGATCGGGCAGTCGAGCGGGTGGTTGATGAGCAGGAACTCCATCACTCCTTCGCGCGCCTTCTTCACCATTTCGGTCTGGGTGAAGATTTCCTGATTGTCGGCGGCCGGCAGCGCGCAGCTGGCCTGCGGCTTGGGCGGTCCGGGCTTCACCTCGACCAGGCACATGCGGCAATTGCCGGCGATGGACAGGCGCTCATGATAGCAGAAGCGCGGGATTTCCTTCCCCGCCAGCTCGCAGGCCTGCAGGACGGTCGCGCCCGCCGGCACTTCGAGTTCTACGCCGTCGACTTTGACTTTAGGCATTGGGACGACCCCGGAATAGATTCCAGTTCGGCGCGACGACCGCGACGAACATCACAAGAAACAGGGCATAGCCCCAGGTAAAGCCCCACGTCTGGGACAGAAAGAAGCCCTTGAGCACCTGGATCGCTGCGCCCGCGACATACATGTAGACGCCGATGGCCTTGGCGAGCCCGGCCAGATAGGCCCCGAACGCCGCCATCACCATCCCCAGCAGCGTCGCGATCACGATCGGCTCGCCATAGAGATGCGGCGCATCGGCCAGCGCGAACACCAGCGTGACGAAGAAGGCCGTCCAGATGAGGGCAAAGCCCCATCCGAACACCCGCAGCGTCTTGTAGCCGGTGACGGGCTGCTGGATCACTCGGCAGCCTCCATCACCGGAGCGCCGCGTTCGGCGATCCGACGCTCGATTTCCGGACGGAAGTGGCGGATCAGACCCTGGATCGGCCAGGCCGCCGCGTCGCCGAGCGCGCAGATGGTATGGCCTTCGACCTGCTTGGTCACCTGGAACAGCATGTCGATCTCGCTCTGGTCGGCGTCGCCAGTGCGCAGCCGCTCCATCACGCGCCACATCCAGCCGGTGCCTTCGCGACACGGCGTGCACTGGCCGCAGCTTTCATGCTTGTAGAAATAGGACAGGCGCGAAATGGCGCGGACGATGTCGGTCGACTTGTCCATAACGATCACGGCCGCCGTGCCAAGGCCGGACCCCAGGGCCTTGAGCCCATCGAAGTCCATCGGCGCGTCCATGATCTCCTTCGCCGGCACCAGCGGCACCGACGAACCGCCGGGGATCACCGCCAGCAGATTGTCCCAGCCGCCGCGAATGCCGCCGCAATGACGATCGATCAGTTCCTTGAACGGGATCGACATGGATTCTTCGACCACGCAGGGCTTGTTCACATGGCCGCTGATCTGGAACAGCTTGGTGCCGCGATTATTCTCGCGGCCGAAGCTGGCGAACCATTCGGGCGAGCGGCGCAAAATGGTCGGCGCGACCGCGATCGATTCCACATTGTTGACCGTCGTGGGGCAGCCATACAGGCCCGCACCCGCCGGGAAAGGCGGCTTCAGCCGGGGCTGGCCCTTCTTGCCCTCGATGCTTTCGATCTGCGCGGTTTCCTCGCCGCAGATATAGGCGCCGGCGCCGCGATGGACGAAGACGTCGAAATCGTAGCCCGATCCGCAGGCATTCTTGCCCAGGAAGCCCTTTTCATAAGCCTGCTCGACTGCCGCGAACAGCACCTTGGCTTCGTAGATGAACTCGCCGCGGATATAGATATAAGCGGCACGCGCGCGCATCGCGAAGCCGGCGACCAGCGCGCCTTCGATCAGCTTGTGCGGATCGTGACGGATGATCTCGCGGTCCTTGCACGATCCCGGCTCGGATTCGTCGGCGTTGATCACCAGGAAGCTGGGACGGCCGTCCTTGCTTTCCTTGGGCATGAAGCTCCACTTCATGCCGGTGGGGAAGCCGGCGCCGCCGCGACCGCGCAGGCCAGAAGCCTTGATGCGGTTGATGATCTCGTCCTGGCCGATTTCCAGCAGCTTCTTGGTATCGTCCCAGTCGCCGCGCTTCATCGCCGCGTCGATGCCCCAGTCCTGGAAGCCATAGACGTTGGTGAAGATGCGGTCCTTGTCGTCCAACGGACCGACGAAGGGCGGCGGCGCGGGAGGCGCGGTGTCTTCGGCCATTATCGGCCCTTTCCGATCAGTTTTTCAGCAACGAAATAGGCGAGCACGGCCACCGCCAGACCCAGGACCAGCCCCAGCACCGCGCCCAGTATCTTGAGCGCGACGATGAAGACGATGATCGCCAGGATGATGGAGACGAGCGCGCTCATGCAGCGGTGGTCCCCCATTCGCCGCGATAGTCGTGATTTTCGCCGACCATCTCCTTCAGGCTGGTCGGACCGCCTTCGGGGCAGCTGGTCTGGCGGTCGACCTGCGGGCCGATCTTCGGCTGCTTGCCGGCGGCCAGATCGTCCAGGATCGCGCTCATGCTGTCATAGGTCAGATCTTCGAAATTATCGTCGTTGATCTGCACCATCGGCGCATTGGCGCAGGCGCCCAGGCACTCGACCTCGGTCAACGTGAACAGGCCGTCGGGCGTGGTCGATCCCTTCACCAGCCCCTTGTTCTTGCAGGCCGAAAAGACATCATCCGATCCGCGCAGCATGCAGGGCGTCGTGCCGCACACCTGCACATGATAGCGGCCAACCGGCGCCAGATTATACATGGTGTAGAAGGTCGCGACCTCATAGACGCGCATGTACGGCATATCGAGCTGACGCCCGATATATTCCATCACCGGCACCGGCAGCCACCCTTGCGTCTGCGTTTCCGCGCCGACCTGCCGCTGGGCAAGATCGAGCAGCGGCATCACGGCGGACTGCTGGCGGCCGGCGGGATAGCGAGCGATGACCTTCTTGGCCTGTTCGGCATTTTCGGCGGTCCACTCGAACGCGCCCCAGCGCGCGCGGGTTTCGGCCTCATCGGGGATATGGGGTGCGTCAGCCATTATCGGTCACATTCTCCGAACACGATGTCCATCGCGCCCAGTACAGCGGTTGTGTCGGCGAGCATGTGGCCCTTCATCATGAAGTCCATCGCCTGCAGATGCGAGAAGGCGGTCGGGCGGATCTTGCAGCGATAGGGTTTGTTGGAGCCGTCCGCGACCAGATAGACGCCGAATTCGCCCTTGGGGCTTTCCGTCGCCACATAGACTTCGCCCGCGGGAACGTGGAAGCCCTCGGTATAGAGCTTGAAATGGTGGATCAGCGCTTCCATCGAGCGCTTCATCTCGCCGCGCTTGGGCGGCACCACCTTGCGGTCGAAGCTCGCCACCGGCCCTTCGGGCATCTCGTTGAGGCACTGCTTCATGATGCGCGCGGACTGGCGCACTTCCTCGACGCGCACCATGAACCGGTCATAGCAGTCGAAATTGGTGCCGACCGGAACGTCGAAGTCCATGCGGTCGTAGACGTCGTAGGGCTGCGCCTTGCGAATGTCCCAGGGAATGCCGGAGCCGCGGATCATCGGGCCGGAAAAGCCCCATTTTAGCGCGTCTTCCTTGCTGACCACGGCGATGTCGACGTTGCGCTGCTTGAAGATCCGGTTGTCGACCACCAGGCTCATCGCATCCTCGAACAGGCGCGGCAGGCGGGTGTCGAGCCAGTCGGCGATGTCGGTCAGCAGCTTGAGCGGCACATCCTGATGCACGCCGCCGGGCCGGAAATAGGCCGCATGCATGCGCGCGCCCGATGCGCGTTCGAAGAAGTTGAGGCAATCCTCGCGAATTTCGAACAGCCACAGGTTGGGCGTCATCGCGCCCACGTCCATCACATGGCTGCCCAGGTTCAGCATGTGATTGCAGATGCGCGTGAGTTCCGCGAAGAACACGCGCAGATATTGCGCGCGCAGCGGCACTTCCAGGTTCAGCAGCTTTTCGACCGCCAGAACATAGCTATGCTCCATGCCGAGCGGCGAGCAATAGTCGAGCCGGTCGAAATAGGGCAGCGCTTGCAGATAGGTCTTGTACTCGATCAGCTTTTCGGTGCCGCGGTGCAGCAGGCCGACATGCGGGTCGCATCGCTCGACGATTTCGCCGTCCAGCTCCATGACGAGGCGCAGAACGCCGTGCGCCGCGGGGTGCTGCGGACCGAAGTTGATCGTGTAATTCTGGATCTCGGTGTCACCATAGGCCGGATCGGCCGCGTCGGTGCGATGGTCCAGTTCATCCAGATAGTCGGCCATTACGCCTTGTCCTCCGGCTTGGCTGCGCCCTTGCCTTCGTCGGTATGATGTTCGGGCTTCACCGGCGCATCGGGCGACTTGTCGGCGGCCTTGGCGTCGGCCGGCGCGCCGGCGCCCGTGTCGCTCGTCTTCTCGGTCGTCTTGGGCGTGTCGCCCTTCGCGTCACCCTTGGGCGCGGCGGGCGGCGGGGGCGGCGCAGGCGCGGGGGTCGGCGCGCCCGGCGCCTGACCGGCCTTCTCGTCGCCCGGCAGCACATATTGCGCGCCTTCCCATGGGCTCATGAAGTCGAAGCTGCGGAAGTCCTGGGCCAGCTTCACCGGCTTGTAGACGACGCGCTTGTCCTCCTCGCTATACCACATTTCGACATAGCCGGTCAGCGGGAAGTCCTTGCGCTGCGGATGCCCCTTGAAGCCATAGTCGGTCAGGATGCGGCGCAGGTCGGTATTGCCTTCGAACACCACGCCATACATGTCGAACACCTCGCGCTCCAGCCAGCCGGCGACCGGCCAGATATGCGTGACGGTGGGCACCGGCATATTCTCGTCGGTGCTGACCTTGACGCGGATGCGATGGTTGCGGGTGACGCTCAGCAGATGATAGCAGACCTCGAACCGCTCGGCCCGGTCGGGATAGTCGACCCCGGCGATCTCCATCAGCTGCTGATAGTGCGCCATGTCGCGCAGCGCGACCATGGCGTTCGCCAGATCCTCGCGCACGACCGTGAAGCTCAGCTCATCGGCATGATCGACGGTTTCGACCAGCATCGAGCCCAGCAGGGCGCCGATTTCGTCCGCGATGCCTTCGACGGTCGCGATCCTGGGTGCAGAATGGCCCATATTAACGCTCGATCGTCCCGATGCGGCGGATCTTCCGCTGCAGCTGCATGATGCCGTAAAGCAGCGCTTCGGCGGTCGGCGGGCAACCGGGGACATAGATGTCCACCGGCACGATGCGATCGCACCCGCGCACCACCGAATAGCTGTAGTGATAGTAGCCGCCGCCATTGGCGCAGCTGCCCATCGAAATCACATATTTCGGGTTGGACATCTGATCATAGACCTTGCGCAGCGCCGGCGCCATCTTGTTGCACAGCGTGCCGGCGACGATCATCACGTCCGACTGGCGCGGGGACGCGCGCGGCGCGGCGCCGAAGCGCTCCATGTCGTAGCGCGGCATGTTGACGTGGATCATCTCGACCGCGCAGCAGGCAAGGCCGAAGGTCATCCACCACAGCGAGCCGGTGCGGGCCCACTGGAACAGCTCCTCGGTCGAGGTGACAAGGAAGCCCTTGTCGCTGACTTCGCTGCTCAGCGCGTTGAAGAAGTCCTGGTCGGGCTGGGTCCCCACCGGCGGCATGGTGCCGGGGATGGGCCGCTCAAGTTCTACTCCCAATCGAGTGCTCCCTTCTTCCACGCATAGACGAGGCCGAGCACCAGCTCCGCTATGAAGATCATCATCGTCGCCCAGCCGGCCCAGCCGATCTGGTCCAGGCTGACCGCCCAGGGAAAGAGGAACGCCGCTTCAAGATCGAAGATGATGAAGAGAATGGCGACCAGATAGAAGCGCACGTCGAACTGGCTGCGCGGCTCCTCGAACGCGGGGAAGCCGCATTCATATTCGCTGAGCTTGGCCGGGTCAGGCTGGTGCGCGCCGGTCAGGCGGCCGACCAGCATCGGCAGGAACACGAAGGTGCCGGAAAGCAGCAAGGCAATCCCGAGAAAGATCAGGATCGGCAGATATTGGGCAAGATCGACCAACGGATTCCCCTGGGCGAAAAGGTTGTGGGCGCGCTTTAGGCCCGCTGCATATGCGAAGCAAGGGGCCAAGGGCATGAGAATGAATCGCAAAAAGGCCAAGTCATTGAAGCGCTTGGCCTGATGGGACTTTAGCGCAGCGCCCCGGCGACCAGCTTGTGCAGCTTGCTGTGGATGGCGTCGTTGCCCGCGATCACTTCGCGGCGTTCGATCATCTGTTCGCCGCCGCGAAAATCGCTGACGAAGCCCCCGGCCTCACGCACCAGCAGCATGCCGGCGGCGACGTCCCAGGGCTGAAGCCCGCTTTCCCAATAGCCGTCATAGCGGCCCGACGCGACATGGGCGAGGTCGAGCGCCGCCGCGCCGAACCGGCGGATGCCGGCGATCGAAGGCGCGACCGCGCCGAAGATGCGCGTCCATTGCGCCATGTCGCCATGGCCCATGAAGGGGATGCCCGTCGCGATCACGCAATCGGCCATGTCGCGCCGCGCTGACACGCGCAGCCGCTGGTCGTGGCGCCAGGCCCCACGACTCTTTTCCGCCCAATAGCTTTCGTCCGTGACCGGCTGATAGATCAGCCCCGTCGTCACCTCGCGCTTGTTGCCGCCATAGAGCGGCTCCTCGACCGCGATCGAGATGGCGAAATGCGGAATGCCGTGCAGGAAGTTGGTCGTGCCGTCGAGCGGATCGATGATCCAGCGCGGCTTGGTCGGATCACCGGCGATCTCCCCGCCTTCCTCGAGCAGGAAGCCCCAGTCCGGCCGGGCCTTCTGCAATTCCTCGACCAGCGTGCGTTCGGCCTGCTGGTCCGCCTTGGACACGAAGTCGGCCGGGCCCTTGCGGCTGACCTGCAGGTGCTCGACCTCGCCGAAGTCGCGACGCAGTTTCGAACCCGCCTTGCGCGCGGCGCGCTCCATGACGGTGAGAAGGCCGGAATGCGATACCATGATGAATCTCCGCCGCCCGTGCCGGCGGCATGCTGGGTTATTTCTTCGGGGCGGACTTGGGCGCGGCGGCGGGGCGATAGCCACAGGCGCCGGCGATCACCGCCAGCATCTGCGACGCGTCCTTGCGATCCACCTTGCCCGGATTGGCGGCGATCACCTTGTCCACGGCGCCGCTGATCTGCGACACCGAATTGCTGTAGAGGCATTCGAACAGCTTGTTCTTCACAGGCTGCTCGACCTCGTCGGATTGGAGCGCGCTGCTCATGACGCGCAGGACGAACGCCGCATTGGCGAGCTGCGCCTTGGACGGTCCGGCCTGCGCGTGAAGCGCGGCCGGGAACAGGCCCATCGCCAGCGCACCCGCCAGCAGCATGCCGCGCCCCGCCCGCATCAGTCGGCCCGCTTCACATATTCGCGTTCATAGACATCCACGACGATGCGCGTGCCGGTGACGATATGCGGCGGCACCATGACGCGCACGCCATTGTCCAGGATCGCGGGCTTGTAGCTGGCGGAGGCCGTCTGGCCCTTCACCACCGCGTCCGCCTCGACCACGGTCGCCTCGACCGTTTCGGGCAGCTGGACGCTGATCGGGCGCTCCTCATACATTTCCAGCATGACCATCATGCCGTCCTGCAGGAAGGCGGCGGCGTCGCCGACCAGGTCCTGCGGCAGGTTGATCTGCTCATAGGTCTCGGTGTCCATGAAGACGAGCATGTCGCCTTCGGCATAGAGATACTGGAAATCCTTGGTGTCGAGGCGAATGCGCTCGACGGTTTCGGCCGACCGGAAACGGACATTGTTCTTGCGGCCGTCGATCAGGTTTTTGAGTTCCACCTGCATATAGGCGCCGCCCTTGCCGGGCTGGGTATGCTGGATCTTCACGGCGCGCCACAGGCTGCCGTCATATTCGATGTTGTTGCCGGGACGAATCTCGACGCCGCTGATCTTCATGGGAAGAGCCTGCCTATATGTCTGGATGGATAAAGAGCCGGCCTCGCTGGAGGCTGCGCGCGCCTTTACCCGCGGATGGGGCCGAGGGCAAGGGGGACGGCGCGAACCGCATGCGGCCGCGCGACCGGTCGCCGCTCATGGGCGGACGAGCAGCGGATAGGGGTTGATCGGCCGTCCGCCATACCATGGCTCGCCCGGCCGCATGACGTGCACGGCGAAATGCAGATGCGGCGCGGCCTCGTCGGCATTGCCCGTGCTGCCGACCGTTGCGACCGTCTGCCCGCGCCGCAGCGCCTGGCCCTCGCTTAGGCCCGGCGCATAGCTGTCGAGGTGCGCGTAATAATAGACGAGGCGTCCGTCCGCCGACCGCTGATAGAGAGTGCGCCCGCCCTCCTCGCTCCAGAACAGCTTTTCCACACGGCCATCGGCGGCGGCCAGCACGGGCCGTCCGCGCGCCGCCATGATGTCGATCGCCTCGTGCGGCCGCGCGCCGCCGGCGCGCGCCTGCGAGAAGGTGTCGACCAATGCGGATGGCGGAATGCCCTCGACCGGGATGAGCAGCGCGCCAGTCGCGACCGGACGGTCGGCGCGTGGCGGCGCGGCGCGCGGCTCGGGCGGCGCGGACGCGCGCTGCGGCGCATCGGCCGGCACGATCCGCACGCAATAATGCGCAAAGGCGGCGCAAAGCAGCAGCGCGGCGGCGCCCCCGCCCCACGCCCGGCCGTTCATGCCTGGAACTTCGCCTTAACCCCGCTCTTCACCATCTGCGCCAGCCGCGCCGCATCCCAGTTGGTGAGGCGGATACAGCCATGGCTTTCGGTCCGGCCGATGGTCTGCGGCTCGGGCGTGCCGTGGATGCCGTAATGATCCTTGGACAGGTCGATCCACACCACGCCCACCGGGCCGTTGGGCCCCGGTTTCAGCACGGCCTTCTCATCCTTGGACGACGCGTCCCAGAACAGGTCGGGATTATAGTGGAAGTCGGGATTGCGGCTGACGCCCTTGATCGTCCATTCGCCGATCGGCAGCGGATCATGCTGCGACCCGGTCGTCACCGGGAACTGAGCGATCATCCGGTTCTGCGCATTATAGACTTTCAGCAGACCCTCGGACTTGTCGACCACGATATGGTCGGCCTGCGGCTGTTCCTTGGCGACGCCTAGGCTCGCGAGCGTTTCGCCCCAGCCGCGTTCGTCGCCCTCGATCTGCGCGACCGGCTGATTGTCGATCGCCGGCACGCGGATGGTGGCGCCCGCGCCGACCTTCGTCGTAGGCGAATTGAGCGCGACCAGCGCCTCCGGCGTGGTGTGGAACCGCTCCGCCAGCTTTTCCATCAGGTTGCGATAGGTGAGCGCGGGCAGGCTGGCCTGCTCATTCAGGCCCTTGGGAATGGTGAAGAAGGGGCCGCGCGCGAAATCCGCCGGAATCTTCACCAGATAGGTGGTCGGACGCGCCTCCCCCTCCAGCAGCATGTTTGCGGTTTTCTGGTCGAACTCACCTGTGACCGGCAGGTCATGCGCCTGCTGGAAGCCGCGCAGCGCCGCCTTGTAGCTCATGCCGTCCTTGCCATCGAGCACGCCGGGCGAAAAACCCCAGCGGTCGAGCGCGACCTGCGCCATCAGGATGCGATTGGGCTGCTGCGGATTCTGCTCCTGCACCACCTTGAAATCATAGGCGGCCTTCTTCGCCACCGCCTGGGCCGCGACATCATTGCCGGGCTGCGCTGCGTTGCCTGCCGGCTGGCTCTCATTGGCGTCGGTGACGCTCACATTGCAGGCGCTGCACAGCAGGGCGGCAAGCAACAGATGGTTTTTCAAGGCCTATCTCTCCGTTTCGGTGGAGGGACAACGCCCGGACGGCCAAAGGGATGCGCGGCCCTAATGGGCGTAGATCATCTTGCGCGTCATGCCGCCATCCACCGCGATCTGCTGCCCGGTGATGAAGGCCGCGCCCTCCGACGCCAGGAACGCCACCGTCGCGGCAATGTCGCGCGGTTCGCCGACGCGGCCGACCGGATGCTGTTCCCGGTCGACATCGCGATGCTCGGCCGCCTTGCGCGCGGACGGCTTCGCCCAGGGTCCGGTCTCGATCCAGCCCGGCAGGATGGCGTTGCAGCGAATGTCTGGGCCCAGGCTGATCGCCAGCGCATGGTTGAGCGCCAGCAGCGCGCCCTTGGCCGCGGCATAGGCCTCGCACTGGGGTTCCGACTGGATCGCGCGCGTCGACGCCATCAGCACGATGCTGCCCTTGCGCGCGCGCAGCAGTGGCACGGCCGCGCGCGTCATCAGGAAGGCGCCGGTCACATGGCTGTCCTGCCATTGCCGCCAGTCCTTCAGGCTCAATCTCTCGATCGGCCCGCTGACCGGATCGGCGAGGCCGGCGTTGGACACGAGCAGGTCGATGCCCGGCGCTTCATCGCCGTCCAGCCACTGGCCGATGGCGGCAAATGCGTCGGCCACGCCCGCTTCGTCGCCGACATCGGCCTGCAGCGACAGCAGCCGATCGGTCGGCATGTCCGCGGCAAGCGCGCGCGCCGCGACGCCATCCTTGTCGATCGACGCGACGCGCCATCCTTCGGCGATGAGATGCTGGAGGATGCCCTTACCAATCCCCTGCGCGCCGCCTGTGACGATGCCGATCCGGGCCATCCCTTGTCCTTTCGTTCAGGCGCGCGGCGGCGGCGGTTTGCTCACCAGGACGTCCGCGAACGCCGCCACGCCAGCGCGCGGCCCGTCGGCATGGTTCCACACCGCGCCGCTCACCGCCAGGAAGTCCGCGCCCGCCGCCACCAGCGGCGCGGCATTGTCCGCCGTGATCCCGCCGATGGCTACGCAGGGCAGTTCGAACAGCGTCGTCCACCATCCCAGGATGGACGGGTCCGGGCGATGCGCCGTGTCCTTGGTCGTGGTCGGGTAGAAGGCGCCGAAGGCGACATAGTCGGCCCCCGCCTCGCCCGCTTCCATCGCCAGATGACGGCTGTCATGGCAGGTGACGCCGATCTGCACCTTGGGGCCCAGCAGCTTGCGCGCCGCCTTAGGATCGCCATCGCCCTGCCCCAAATGCACGCCGTCCGCGCCGAGCCGCTGCGCCAGCGCGACGCTGTCATTGATGATGAAAGCGACATCGCGATCGGCGCACAGCCGTTGCAGCGGCTCCGCCGCGCGCGCGATCGCATCTTCGTCCACGCCCTTCAGCCGCAGCTGGAACGCCGCAACGCTGCCGCCGTCGAACGCGGCGGCGAGCTGGTCGACGAACGCCGCTTCGATGGCGGGAGGGGAAATGAGGTAGAGCTGGCACGCGGGGCGAAAGCCCGGTTCGAACTGGGCGGCGAACTGTGGGTCGAGCGCCAGTTCTTCGTCTGTGAAATCGGTCATGGCCGCCTTATAGCCGCTCCGCTGCGCGCGCCAAGGGCAGCTATGGCCGCGCCGGCGCGCCGCTGGTACAGCCGGCGCAGGTCATGAGAGGGAAAAATGATGCACCGCGCCTTCGCCTTGCTGCTCCTGCTGTCCGCCGACCCGCTGCTGGCGCAGGGCGACGCGCGTCCTCGCGCGCGGGAGGCGGGCGTGACGGTCGGCATCCTGCAGCCCGGCCCCCTCAACGCGATCACCGATGTCGCTGGCGTGACGGTCGGCCAGGTGACGCTACCGCGCAGCCGCGCCGTCAATACCGGCGTCACCGCGATCCTGCCGCACGGCGGCAACCTCTTCCAGGACAAGGTGCCGGCCGGCTTCGTCGCCTATAATGCGTTCGGCAAGTTCATGGGATCGACCCAGATCGTCGAACTGGGTGAGGTCGAAACGCCGATCCTGCTCACCAACACGCTCAATGTCGCCGAAGCCGGCGCCGCCGCCGTCGAATGGACGCTCGCCCAGCCGGGCAATGAGGATGTCCGCTCGGTGAACGCCGTGGTCGGCGAGACCAATGACGGCCTGCTGAACGACATTCGCGGGCGCCATGTGACCATCGCCGACGCGCGCCGCGCGATCGACAGCGCCAGGGGCGGCCCGGTCGCGGAAGGAGCGGTCGGCGCGGGCGCCGGCACAGTCGCCTTCGGCTTCAAGGCCGGGATCGGCACGGCCTCGCGCAAGCTGCCCGCGGCGCTCGGGGGCTGGACCCTGGGCGTCCTCGTCCAGGCCAATTATGGCGGTGTGCTGACGATCGCGGGGGTGCCGGTGGGCGTGCAGCTTGGCCGCTACGACTATCGCGAGCAGGTCGAGGACAGGAAAGCCGATGGCTCGGTGGTCATCGTCATCGCTACCGATGCGCCGCTGTCCGACCGCAATCTGCGCCGCGTCGCCGAGCGCGCCTTTGCCGGCATTGCGCGCACCGGCTCCAGCTTCTCCAACGGGTCGGGCGACTATGCCCTCGCCTTCTCGACGGCGCAGGCGGTGCGGCGGACCGCCGACAGGCGCAAGGACGTGGCGAGCGTTCAGGACCTGCCCAACGACCGCATCTCTCCCCTGTTCCAGGCGACGATCGAAGCGACCGAGGAAGCCGTGCTCAACGCCCTGTTCAAGGCGCACACCGTCGAGGGCCATCGCGGCACCGCCGACGCGCTGCCGCTCGACACGGTGCTACCGATGCTGAAGAAAGCGCGGTGACGCTCAAAGCCGCAAGCGACTGTTTGGACCTTAGTTGTTCGCTTCTGGCGAAGTCGACAAGCCGCTGAGCGTCGCCTTAGTCCAGGTAGAAAATAGGGCAGCAAAGGCGGAGGGCTCATCCAGCCGATGCGCCAGGAAACGGATCGACCGTCGCCCGGCTTGAACAGGCGGATCGAGCGCTATGACGATGTTGGGATGGGCGATCAGCGCGCCATTGAACAATCCGGCCGTCCGAAGCTCCGCCAGCGTCCAATCCACGTGCAGTCCGGCGACTTGCCGCCACGGAACTGTCAGCCCGCGCAAAAATCCGATGGGCCAGGTCAGGCCTTCGGCATCCACCCGCACCGGATGGCGGCGCAGCGAACGAATGAAGAGAATGAACCAGCCGACGAGCGTCAGGCTCAGCATCGAAAGGATCAGCGCCGCCCATGGGTGCCACAACGCGACCAGCAGGTGGACCACCATGGCTTCGATGATCATGAGGGCCAACAGCACCCAGAGCATCGGCGCGACCGCGCGATGATAGGAGAAGGCGGCGCCGGCGGGATCACGTCCCTGCCCGGCGCCGTCCCTCATTAGATCAGGCCGCGACCGGCTGCTTGGCGGTGGAGGCGGCGTGGATTTCGTCGATCGCTTCGCCCAGTGCTTCGTTGAACTCCGCATCGCTCATCTGGTGGCGCAGGTCGTTCAGCAGCGCGCGGCTGAAGCTGGCGATGATGCCGCGATTCTTCGCCAGTTCGGCGCAAGCCTCGGTGCGGCTGAAGCCGCCCGACAAAGCGACGACGCGCAGCACCTTGGGATGATCCACCAGCGGATCGAACAGGCCCGGCGTGGCCGGCAGCGACAGCTTCAGCATCACCTGCTCGCCCTCGGGCAGCGCGTCCAGATTCTTGAGGATTTCCTCCAGCAGGATCTGGTCGGCCTCGGCGCGCTCGGCGGACTTGATGTTCACTTCGGGCTCGATGATCGGCATCAATCCCCCGGCGAGCACCTGGCGGCCGATGTCGAACTGCTGCGCGACCACGGCGGCGATGCCCTCACGATTGGCGAGGTTGATGACCGACCGCTCCTTGGTGCCGAACACGCCCAGCCCCTTGGCGCGAGCAAGCAGGGCGTCGAGTTCGGGCATCGGCTTCATCATCTGGACGCCGTTCGCCTCGTCCTCCAGGCCCTTGTCGATCTTGATGAAGGGGACGACGCCGCGCTCGATCAGCGCGGTCGGGGTCGGCTTGCCATCGACGCTGCCGTCCATGGTGCGTTCGAACAGGATCGCGCCCAGCACCTTCTCTCCACTGAAGGCCGGCGCGGTAATGATGCGGCTGCGCATCGCGTGGATAAGGCCGAACATCTCCTCGTCGTTCGACCAGGCGCCTTCCTCGATGCCATAGCCCTTGAGCGCCTTGGGCGTCGAACCGCCGCTCTGGTCGAGCGCGGCGATGAAGCCGTTACCCTCGGCGATCTTCTGCTTCATATCCTGATCCAGCATCTGCACATACCTTCTCTCATGGCGCCGCCGCTGCGGCAGCGCGAAAATCCGATCGGGCGACGGCAGGAGCCGCGGCGCCGACATGGTGCGGGGCATCGCCCGCTGCTTCAGGCTGTTAGCGACGCCCCTGCCGCACCGCAAGAATGATCGCTGTCGGCAGGCTTCCCGTCGCCGGCGCGACCTGCTAGCGCCGGACAGGGTCTTGAGGGGGAATGGACATGAGACGGGGACTGCGTGCGCTATCGATGCTGCCGGCATCTTTACTGGCGATGGCTCAACCAACCTACGCCGCATCCAAGCCCGAAGTCGGCGCGCCTGCTCCCGCCTTCGAACTCACCCTGGTCGATGGCGGCAAGATATCGCTCGCCGACCTCAAGGGGCAGGTGGTGCTCCTCAACTTCTGGGCGACCTGGTGCGTGCCGTGCCGCAAGGAATTGCCGACGCTCGACACCTATTATGCCATTCAGCAGAAACATGGGCTACGCGTCTTCGCGATCACGACCGAAGGCTCCGTGCCGATCGGCCAGCTCAAGAAGCTTTTCGCCGCCATGCACATTCCCTCCGCGCGGCGGATCAAGGGCCCCTATGGCCCGCTGACCGGGGTTCCGACCAATTTCGTCATCGATCGCGCCGGCGTGCTGCGCTACGCGCAGTCGGGCGCGTTCGACCTCGCCGATCTCAACCGCGTGCTGGTGCCGCTGCTGCAGGAACAGCCGTCGCCCTGACGTCATGCTGTTGCAGCGCACAATTTTTGCCCCCGCACCGGTTGAAAGGTTGCGGTTGAGAACCCATTAGGCCCGCATGACCACCGCGACCCTGCCCGCCCGCTCCGACCTAAGCCGTCCGATCATCCTGCTGATGGCGGTGGCGTGCGGGGTGATCGTCGCCAATCTCTATTATGCGCAAACGCTGATCGATGTCATCGGGCCGGAAATCGGCATGTCGGCCAGCGTCGCGGGGCTGATCACGACGCTGACGCAACTTGGCTACGGCCTCGGGCTCTTCCTCATCGTGCCGGTGGCCGACCTGTTCGAAAACCGGCGCATCGTGCTGGGATCCATCCTGGTGACGGTGATCGGCTGCCTCGCCATCGCCGCGTCGCAGGGCCCGACCAGCTTCCTAGTCGCCTCGATCCTGACCGGCGTCGGCGCGACCGGCGCGCAAGTGCTCGTTCCGCTCGCCTCGCATCTGGCCGCGCCGGAAAAGCAGGGGCGCGTGGTCGGCACGGTGATGAGCGGCCTGCTCTTCGGCATCATGCTCGCTCGCCCCGTCGCCAATTTCCTCGCGGGCTCCTTCGGCTGGCGCTCCACCTTCCTGGTGTCGGCCGCCGCCATGGCGCTGATCGGCATCGCGCTGCTGCTTGCCTGCCCGCAGCGGCGCCCACGCGGAGGCATGCGCTATGGCGAGGCGCTCGCCTCGACCTTCGGGCAGCTGCGCCAGCACCGCGTCGTGCGCATGCGCGCCTTCTACCAGTCGCTGATGTTCGCCGCCTTCAACCTGTTCTGGACCGCGGCGCCCCTGGCGCTGATCCGGCAATTTCACCTTGGCCATGCGGGCGTCGGCGCCTTCGCGCTGGCCGGCGCCGGCGGCGCACTGGTCGCGCCGGTGGCTGGCTGGCTGGCCGACCGACGGCTGACTCGCCCGACTTCGCTCGCAGGGCTCGCAGGCCTTTCGGTCGGGTTCCTGCTGGCCGACTGGACCGTCGCCGCCGGCAGCCTCATCGGCTTCACCATCATGGCTGTGCTGATCGACGCCGCGGTGCAGCTAAGCCAGATCACCGGGCAGAAACTGATCTTCTCGATCGATCCGGATGCGCGCGGGCGAATCAACGCCGCCTATATGACCGTCATGTTCGTGGTCGGCGCATTGGGGTCCGTGATCGGGTCCGCCACCTACGAAGCCGGCGGCTGGTCGGCAAGTGCGATCGCCGGGGCTGCGATCGGTGGCGTCGCGACGCTGGGCTTCCTGCTGTTCGACCGGGGCGCCAGCGCACCGCGCTGACGCCCCTGCCCGATCAGCCCATCAGCGCCTTGACGCCCGGCAGGTCCTTGCCTTCCATCCACTCCAGGAAAGCGCCGCCCGCGGTCGACACGAAGCTGAATTCGCTCGCCACGCCGGCATGGTTGAGCGCCGCGACGGTATCGCCGCCGCCGGCGACCGACGTCAGCTGCCCTTCCTTGGTCAGCGCCGCCGCCGTCTTGGCCAGCGCGACCGTCGCCGTATCGAAAGGCGCGATTTCGAACGCGCCGAGCGGGCCGTTCCACACCAGCGTGCGGCAATTTTTGAGCGCGTCGCCCAGCGCCTCGACCGCGGCCGGGCCGACATCCAGGATCATCTCGTCCTCGGCGACCTCATGCACGTTGCAGGTGCGCACCGACGGCGGATTGGCCGCGAATTCCTTGGCCACCACCACGTCATAGGGCAGGTGAATGGTGCAGCCGGCCGCTTCCGCCCGGTCGAAGATCGTGTCGACCGTGTCGCTCAGCTCCTTTTCGCACAGCGACTTGCCGACATCCACGCCGCGGGCATAGAGGAAGGTGTTGGCCATGCCGCCACCGATGATCAGGTGATCAACCTTGGCGACGAGGTTGTTGAGCACATCCAGCTTGGTCGACACCTTCGCGCCGCCCACGACCGCCGCCACCGGCGTCACCGGCTCGCCCAGCGCCGCCTGCAGCGCATCCAGCTCCTTCTCCATCGACCGCCCGGCATAGGCCGGCAGCTTGTGCGCCAGCCCCTCGGTCGAGGCATGGGCGCGGTGCGCAGCGGAAAAGGCGTCGTTGACATACAGGTCGCCGATCGCAGCGATCGCCTCGACCAGCGCTGGATCGTTGCTCTCTTCTCCGGCATGGAAACGCGTGTTTTCCAGAATGGCGATGTCGCCGTTGCGCATCACCTTTATACCGTCGATCGCCGCTTCACCCTGGCAATCGGGAATGAACTGCACCTCGCGCCCCAGCACCTGGGTCAGCGGGCGCGTGATCTTGCTGAGCGAATATTCGGGGTTCTTCTGGCCCTTGGGGCGGCCGAAATGCGCCAGGATCAGCACCTTGGCGCCGCGATCGGCCAGTTCCAGCACCGTCGGCATGGCCGCGCGCAGGCGGGTGTCGTCGGTCACCGCGCCGTCCTGCATCGGCACGTTCAGATCTTCGCGCACCAGCACCCGCTTGCCGGCAATGTCCCCCATGTCGTCGAGGGTCTTAAAGGGCTTGGTCATGCTTGTTCCCCTGTCAATGCGCTCGGCCGTTCGCCCTGAGCAGGGGCTGAGCTTGTCGAACACCCGTATCGAAGGGTGTCCCGCAATCTCAGCCCTTCGATACGCCACTTCGACATGCGCAGTGGCACCTCAGGACGAACGGCCTGTTCTTGTTCTCGCCTGGATTACAGGAACTTCGCCATGACGCCGGTCGTGTCGATCATGCGGTTGGAAAAGCCCCATTCATTGTCGTACCAGCTGAGCACCCGGACCAGCGATCCGTCGATCACCGCGGTTTCCAGGCTGTCGACGGTGGAGCTGCGCGGATCGCCATTATAGTCGATCGACACCAGCGGCTCGTCGGAATAGCCCAGCACGCCCTTGAGCGGGCCGTCTTCCGACGCGGCCTTGAGCAGCTGGTTGACCTCGTCCTTGCTCGTCTCGCGCTTGGCGATGAACTTCAAGTCCACGACCGACACGTTCGGGGTCGGCACGCGCACCGACGATCCGTCCAGCTTGCCCTTCAGCTCAGGGAGCACTTCGCCCACCGCGCGCGCCGCGCCGGTGGTGGTCGGGATCATCGACAGGGCGGCGGCGCGGGCGCGGCGCATGTCCTTGTGGATCTGGTCCAGCGTATTCTGGTCGTTGGTGTAGCTGTGGATCGTGGTCATGAAGCCCTTGTCGATGCCGATGGCGTCGTTCAGGACCTTGGCCAGCGGCGCCAGGCAGTTGGTGGTGCAGCTGGCATTGGAGATCACGATGTCGTCGGCCGACAGCTGGTCATGGTTGACGCCGAACACGATGGTCTTGTCAACATTGGTGCCGGGCGCGGAAATGACGACGCGCTTGGCGCCGGCGGTCAGATGCGCGCTGGCCTTGTCCTTGCTGGTGAAGATGCCGGTGCATTCCAGCGCGATCGCGACGCCCAGTTCCGCGTGCGGCAGGTTGGCCGGATCGCGCTCGGCCGTCACCTTGATCTTCTTGCCGTCGACGACCAGGAAATCGCCATCGACGCTGACGTCGCCGGCCCAATTGCCATGGACGGAATCGCGCTTGAACAGCAGGGCATTGGCGTTGGCATCGCCCAGATCGTTGATGCTGACCAGTTCCAGGTCATGGTCGGTGCGCGACAGGATGGCGCGCGCCACCAGGCGGCCGATGCGTCCGAAACCGTTAATTGCTACCTTCGTTGCCACTGCACTAGCCTCCTGGGGTGTTGTTGTCGGTTAGGAATTGAGGGCCGCCACGATCTGCGGCGCGATCTTGGCGGCGGTCAGGCCGAAATAGTCGTAGAGCGCGGGCGCCGGCGCCGACGCGCCGAAGCTGTCGATGCCAAAGCGCAGGCCCGCAATGCCGGTATAGCGTTCCCAGCCGAAGGTGGTTCCGGCCTCGATCGACGCGCGCAGCACATGATGGGGCAGAAGATCATCCTTATAGGCCTGCGGCTGCGCCTCGAAATGCGCCCAGCTCGGCATGGAGATGACGTCCGCGCCGATGCCCTGCTCCTCCAGCGCCTGGGCGGTGGCGACGGCGATCTCGACTTCCGATCCGGTCGCGATCAGCACGACCTTGCGCTCGGCGGTCGCGGCGACCAGGCGATAGCCGCCCTTGGCCGACAGATTCTCGCTCGCCTTGTCGGTGCGCAGCTGCGGCAGGTTCTGGCGCGTGAGCGCCAGCACCGACGGGCCGCCGGCATCCTTGAGCGCCAGCTCCCAGCATTCCGCCGTTTCGACGATGTCGGCCGGGCGATAGACGTCCAGGTTCGGGATCATGCGCAGCGACATGACATGCTCGATCGGCTGGTGAGTCGGGCCATCCTCGCCCAGGCCGATGCTGTCATGCGTCAGCACATGGATGACACGCTGCTGCTGCAGCGCGGCCAGGCGGATGCCCGCGCGCATATAGTCGGAAAAGACCAGGAAGGTGCCGCCATAGGGGATCACCCCGCCATGCAGCGCCATGCCGTTCATGGCGCAGGCCATGCCGAACTCGCGAATGCCGTAATAGACGTAGCGGCCCGCATAATCGTCGCGGGTCAGCGGGCCGGTCGACTTGGTCTTGGTGTTGTTGGACCCGGTCAGGTCCGCCGATCCGCCCAGCGTTTCGGGCAGCAGGTCGTTGATCGCGCCCAGCGCCAGCTCGCTCGCCTTGCGCGTGGCGACCTTTTGCGGATTGGCGATCAGGCTGTCGATATAGGTGTCGAGCGAGAAGTCGTCCGGCAGCGTCCCGGCCATGCGGCGGGAAAATTCCGCGCCCTGCGCGTGGTTTGCCAGTCGCTCTTCCCAGGCGGCGCGAACATCCCGCCCCTTGGCGCCGATCGCCTTCCAGGCGTCGGCGATGTCGGCCGGAATGACGAAGGGGTCGTCGGCCCAGCTCAGATAATCGCGCGCGGCGGCGACTTCGCTCGCGCCCAGGGCAGAACCATGCACGCCCGACGTGCCAGCCTTGTTCGGCGCGCCATAGCCGATCTTGGTCGCGCAGGCGACGATCGACGGGCGCGGATCGGCCACCGCTTCGGCCAACGCGCGCCGCACGTCCGCGACGTCATGGCCATCGCACGAAACCACATGCCAGCCGGTGGCCGCGTAGCGCGCCAGCACGTCCTCGCTGCTCGACAGGTCGACCGCGCCGTCGATGGTGATCTTGTTATCGTCCCACAGCACGATCAGCCGGCCCAGGTTCAGGTGCCCGGCAAGGCCGATCGCCTCATGGTTGATGCCTTCCATCAGGCAGCCGTCGCCCGCGATCACCCAGGTGCGGTGATCGACCAGATCGTCGCCGAACTGGGCATTCAGGTGCCGTTCCGCGATCGCCATGCCGACTGCGGTGGCCAGGCCGGACCCGAGCGGCCCGGTGGTCGCCTCGACGCCCGCCAGCTCGAAATTCTCCGGATGGCCGGCGCACGGGCTGTGCAACTGGCGAAAGCTGGCGATGTCCTCGATCGTCGGGCGGGCATAGCCGGTCAGGTGCAGCAGGCTGTAGATCAGCATCGATCCATGGCCCGCCGACAGGACGAAGCGATCCCGGTCGGCCCAGCTGGGCAGCGTCGGATCAAACTTCATATAGTCGCTGAACAGCACCGTCGCGACGTCCGCCATGCCCATGGGCATGCCCGGATGCCCGCTGTTCGCGGCTTCAACGGCGTCCATTGACAGCGCACGGATGGCGTTGGCGAGCGACTTTTCGGAAACGGTCATGATGGGCGGGCGTCTTTCCTGGGCTGATGCGCTGTAGGGCCCGCGCGCATGCGGGCGAGTCGAGTTGGCGCTTCCTTTGTCGCGTCAAGCCCTATGCGTCAACCATGGCCGGGGGCAAAGCCGCGCCGGTCCGCGCCATGGCGGGCTTTTGCCGCGCCGGGTCTTTGGCTATGACGACTCCATGGCAAGCGAGCGCATGATGCAGGCTATCGGCACGCTGGAGCGTGCGGTCGACCGGCTCGAACAGGATGTGGCCCATTATGTTTCGGCCGCCGCCTCCTCCTCCCCGTCGATCGACGTGCCCGCCGCCCGCGCGGCGCTGCGTTCGCTCGACGATCTGATCGACGAACTCAAGGGCCGGGCCGATGGCTGAAATCACGCTGCAGATCGCTGGTCGGCACTATGACATCGGCGTGCGCGATGGGGACGAGCCGCATCTCGCCCAGCTCGCGCGCCTGATCGAGGAAAAGGCGCGCGCGGCGCAGCAGAACACGCCCGGCCTGACCGAAGTGCGCACGCTCCTGTTCGCCGCCCTGTTCCTGGCCGACGAGCTGACCGACCTGCGCAAGGCGGAGGCCGGACGCCAGGAAAGGCTGAGCCTGGAAGCGGACGATGAGCGGGCGGCGCAAAGCGTCGAAGCGCTGGCGGCTCGGATCGAAAAGCTGCGCGAGACCCTTGCCGCAGCGGCCGCGGCCGCCTAGATTGCAGGGCGACGGGCACTGCGCGGCACGAGCTTTTGCGAACATCCCTGAGGCGATAAAGACATCCTAGGGGGCTGTCCCTGGGCGGGCTCCGGCCCGATCTACATGGCCCCCACCTGACGTTGAGGCGTCAGAGGATTTTCCAGCAAACGACCGAGGCGGTCCCGTCACCCCTTCGCGAGCGAGAACGCAGTCATGAGCGACGACAGCCCAGCCGCCGACAAGGTCAGCCTGCGCGCAATCGCCCGGCAGCGGCGTCGCAATTTCGTCGCCACGCTCGATCCTCTCGCTCATCGCCTGGCGTTCAAGGCCGTCCCCTCTCCGCTCGCCCGCCGCATCGCCGATGCCGGCGTCGTCGCTGTCTACATGGGGCTGGATGATGAAGCGCCCGCGCAGCGGCTCGCGCCGCAATTGCAGGCCATGGGCAAGATCGTCGCTCTTCCGCGCGTGATCGATCGGCTGGGCAGCATGGAATTTCTCGCCTGGAATGCCGATGACCAGCTGTTTCCCGGCCTCTACGGCACCAGCCATCCCGAACCGGCCGGCGGCGCCGTGACGCCCGACGTCATTGTCGCGCCGCTGATCGCCTTCGATCGCGCGATGAACCGGTTGGGCCAGGGTGGGGGCTATTATGACCGCGCCTTCGCCCGGTTCCCCGACGCGCTGCGTATCGGCCTTGCCTGGTCGGCGCAAGAAATCGATATGATCCCCGCCGACCCCTGGGACTTGCCCCTGCACATGGTGATGACCGAAGTCGAACTGATCGAGGCGCTGGACCAATGACCATCGACCCGCGCCATTATCATCAGCCCAGCTGGCGCAAGCCCGTCGGCATGCTGGCGATCGTCGCGCTCATCGCCTTGTGGGCTGTGCTGGTGGGCAGCCTGTCCGGTTGGATCGGCAGCCTGCCGGTCTGGGCGCAGGTGCCGGTCTATGTCGTGCTCGGCATCGTCTGGATCTGGCTCCTGCCGCTGCGACGGCTGCTTGCATGGATGGAAACCGGGCGCTGGCATCGGGGATAACCCCGATGTGCGACCCAAAGGCCGCCATGCAATCCTCACCGTAGAGCGACCGTCACGGGCTCGCTGCGGCTGTTCGCGGCACCGATGGTTCGCCAATGGGGTGGAACATGTCGATCCGGCACCGCGGCACGGCCATATCCGATCTCGCCTGGCCCTTGCCGTCGCGCGCCCGCTGCGCGGGCTGCGCGGGCGCTGCTGTCGATCTCCCCTCCCGCTTCATCCTCAGGCCGTGGAGACAATGATGGCGCCCTTGAGCAAGAAACTCTTCGCTGAAGCGTTCGGGACCTTCTGGCTGGTCTTTGGCGGCTGCGGCAGCGCGGTCCTCGCCGCGGCCTTTCCCGCGGTCGGCATCGGCCTTGTCGGCGTCAGCCTGGCGTTCGGCCTTACCGTGTTGACGATGGCCTATTCGGTCGGGCTGGTGTCGGGCTGTCATCTCAATCCAGCCGTCACCATCGGCTTGTGGGCGGGCAACCGCTTCCCGGCGCGGGAGATCCTCCCCTATATCCTGGCCCAGCTGATCGGTGCAGTCATCGCCGCCGCCTTCCTGCTGTTCGTTGCGCAGGGCCAGCCGGGCTTCGCGCTGGAGGCCGATGGTCTGGCGGTCAATGGCTTTGGCGCGCTGTCGCCTGGAGGCTATGGCCTGGGGCCGGCACTCGCGATCGAGGCGGTGCTTACTTGCGGCTTCCTGCTCGTGATCCTGGGCGCAACCGACACGCGCGCGCCTGTCGGCTTCGCGCCCATCGCCATCGGCCTGGCGCTGACGCTGATCCACCTCATCAGCATTCCCGTGACCAACACATCGGTCAATCCCGCGCGGAGCACCGGGCCTGCGCTGATGGTCGGAGGGCTGGCGCTGCAGCAATTATGGCTGTTCTGGATCGCACCGATCGTCGGCGCCGTGGCGGCCGGCGGCATCTATCGCTGGCTCGCGGCCGAACCCCTTCATCCGCAGGTCACCGGCGACACATTCTAGCCGCGTCCCACCCGGACATCGGCGTTGCGATTAAAAGGAATGGCGCGAGTGACGGGGCTCGAACCCGCGACCTCCGGCGTGACAGGCCGGCGCTCTAACCAACTGAGCTACACCCGCGCAGGGCGGCATCTTGTCGTGACCTTTGCGGTCACCAGACGATGCTGATCTGGAAAACCTTTTTCCGCTTTCCCGTATCGGAAAAGTGGCGCGAGTGACGGGGCTCGAACCCGCGACCTCCGGCGTGACAGGCCGGCGCTCTAACCAACTGAGCTACACCCGCGTTCGGTGTGGGCGGCCGTCTATGCGGGTCCGCAGATACTGTCAACCGTCCGCAACATCAGTTTCATCTTTATCTGCATTTTCTTTCGGCCGCGATACCGTCAGCGTGCCCTGCTCGAACAGGAAACCGGCGATATCGGGCGTTCCCGCGGCCGCGATCACGGTCTGCAGGATGATCAGCAGCGGCACGCCCAGCAACGCGCCAGGCGTCCCCCACACCCATCCCCAGAAGGTCAGCGAGACCAGAATCAGCAGCGGGTTCATCGTCAGCCGCCGGCCGAGCAGCATCGGCGTGACGACATTGGCCTCGACCAGGTGGAAGCCGACCTGCAACGCCGCCGGCAACAGCGCGACCCACACATCGTCGAACACCATCAACCCGCCCAGCGCCAGCAGCACCGCCGCCAGCATCGGTCCGAAATAGGGCACGAAATTGAGCAGCGCGACGATGCCGCCCCACATCAGCGGGGACGGCATGCCGATCAGCCACAGCGCCACCGCGACGGCCAGGCCAAGGCACAGGTTGATCGTCGCGATGGTGATGACATAGGCCGATGTCGCATCGACCACATTCTGGATCACCCGCGCCACCGCCATGGCGCCGTCGAAACTGCCGCGGCTGTTGATCGTGCGCCGGCGCAGCCGGGTCCAGCCCGCGAGGAAGAAATAGATGATGAGCAGCGCGAACACCATCTGGATGATCGCGGCCGGCGCGGATGTCGCGGCGAACTGCAGCAGCGATCGGGGCGCTTCCACCGCCGCGGTCTGCGCCGCCGCCACTGGCCCAGTCGCCAGCATCTGCACGGTTTCGTCGACGAAGCGCTGCAAATTGGCGTAGAAGTCGATCACCGGCGCCAGGTTCGCCTGGATTTGCGGCAGCCTCTGGGGCAGCGCGCTGAACCAGTCGGTCGCCGGCACGACGATCAGCACCAGCGCGGTATTCGCCACCACCAGAAAGCCGATCACCGCCAGCAGCGCGGCAAGGCCCGAAGGCAGGCCACGCCGTTCCATCCATTCCAGCAGCGGCACCAGCGCAATCGCGATCACCAGCGCGGCCGTCAGCGGCAGGAAAAATTCCGCACCCGCGCGCAAGGCGAAGGGCAGCGCCAGGATCAGGCCCAGTCCGGTCGACAGCGCGATCGACGCGAGCAGACGGTCGCGCCGCCGATTAATCTCCTGTTGTTCCGCCGCCGTCACGCCTGATTCTCTTCCCTGTTCAACCTGTTCGATGTGCGCTGCCCGTTCCCGCGCGTCAATTTGCAAAGCCGTTCGCGCCCATCAGGGAAAACAGCGGCTTAACCATTTATTGGCATCCGGCTGTTAGGCGAAGGCTCGGCCGGTCAAGGGGGGCAAGGCATGAACGCAGGATCAATGCACCTTGGCGCCATCGCGGCAACGCTGGTCGCCTACGGTCTCGCCGTGCCCGCGGCCGCCGCGCAGCCGCCGCTGCGCCTCTCCAGCCAGACCTTCGTGGAGCGCGTCGCCACCGACCTCAATGGCCGCGCGCGCCGCATCCTTGCCAGCGCCGATCGCACCGCGCCGGGCGACCAGCTGATCGTCATCCTCGAATGGCGCAATGATGGTCCCGCGCCGCTGCGCAACGTCGCGATCACGCGCCCTGTCCCGCGCGGGCTGGAGCCCGACCTTGACGATCCGATGATGCAGATGTCGGTCGACGGCGGCGCGCATTGGGGCCGTCTCGACAATCTGTGGTTACCGACGCCGCTCGGCGGCGTGCGCCGCGCGGTGCCGGCGGACGTCACGCATATACGCTGGCCGCTCCCCCAGGCAGCGCCCGGCCAGTCCGGCCGCCTCAGCTATCGCCTTACCCTGCGCTGACGCATCCGGGGCTTGAGGCCGCCCGCCAGCTATCCTAGGGCGGTGGGCCGACCGGAGACCACAGATGCCAAAAGACGCCGAGCGCGCCTATCTTGCCAAACTCGGCGCTCAGGGCGTCGACCACTCGCTCAACAAGCCTTTCTCCGATCCGGCCTGCGGCGTCCAACTGGCCGCCATAGGCTTCATCATGCGCCTGCTGCCCGCCCCGCCCGCGCGCCTGCTGGACCTGGGCTGCGGCGGCGGCTGGACCAGCATCTTCTACGCGCGCCATGGCTATGCCGTGACCGGCCAGGACATCGCTCCGGATATGATCGCGGTGGCGCGCGACAATGCGCGGATCAACGGCGTGGAGGGACGCGCCGACTTCGTCTGCGGCGACTTCGAGCAACTCGACCTGGACGGGCAATATGACGCCGCGATCTTCTTCGATTCGCTGCACCATGCCGAAGATGAGGGGCTCGCCATCCGCTCTGCCTGGCGCGCGCTGAAACCAGGGGGCATCCTCATCACCCACGAACCGGGCGAAGGGCATAGCCAGTCGGCCGAGTCGGTCGAGGCGATGGCCCGCTTCGGCGTCAACGAACGCGACATGCCGCCGCACCTGATCATCGCGCGGGGCAAGGAAGCCGGCTTCACCGGCTTCCGCATCCTCCCCATGCCTTCGCTGCTCTACAGCACCTTCTACCAGCAGCGCGACTATTCCGGCCGCTGGCTGAGCAAGCGCCGCTGGAAGATGCTGGGCCGCGCAGCCCGCATGATCTTCAGCCCCGATATGCGGGAAGGCTCGGTCGTCGTCCTCACGAAATAGGCGCTCCGACCGGCCCCGCCTCGGTCAATCCACGAACAGGAAGGCCGGCGCCTCCAGCAGCTTGCGCATCGCTTGCACGAAACTTGCCGCGTCCCAGCCATCGACCACGCGATGGTCACAACTGATCGACAGGTTCATCAGCTTGGCCGCCACGACCTCCTTGCCGCGGAACACCGGCCGCTCGATCACGCGATTGGGCCCGATGATCGCGACTTCGGGCCGGTTGATGACAGGCGTCGTCGCCACGCCGCCCAACGGTCCGAGCGACGTCAGCGTCAGCGTCGATCCGCTCAGTTCCTCCGACTTCGCCTTGCCGCTGCGCGCCGCGTCGGCCAGCCTGCGGATCTCGCTTGCCAGCTGCCAGATATTGCGGTCCTGCGCGTCGCGGACCACCGGCACCATCAGCCCCGCATCGGTCTGCGTCGCAAGCCCCAGATGCACCGAGCCATGCCGCGTCACCACGCCCGCTTCGTCGTCATAGCGCGCATTGAGCATCGGAAAATCGGGCAGCGCCTTGCAGATCGCGACGATCAGCAACGGCAACATGGTCAGCTTGGGCCGCTCGCCCCGGCCGGCATTGAGCTGCGCGCGCAGCTCCTCCAGCGCCGTCACGTCGATTTCCTCGACATAGGTGAAGTGCGGGATGTGCCGCTTGGACGCGGCCATATTCTCGGCGATGCGCCGGCGCATGCCGATGACCTTGACGGTCTCGTCCGCGCGCTTCGCCGATCGGCCGGCCGGCGCATAGCCCTGCCCCGCGCCATAGAGCAGATAGGCGTCCAGATCGGCATGGCGGACGCGGTCGGCGGCGGGCTTCACCTGCGAAAGATCGACCCCCAATTCCTTCGCCCGCGCCCGCACGGCGGGGGATGCGAGGATCGGCTGGCCAAGCACCTCGTGCTCCTGCGAAGGCAGGAGCCCGGGGTCCAAAGGCGGAACCTGGCCGCCCTGGGCCCCTGCTTTCGCAGGAGCACCGCTGCCGTCGGGAGCGGCAGCCTCCGCGATCACTGGCTCCACGGGCGTTTGTGCGTTGAGCGTTTCGTCAGCAGGCGACGGCGCGGCGGCGACGTCGCCCTCAACCTCGATCTCGACCAGCATCGAACCGATCGGCACCTGGTCTCCCGGTTCCCCCGCCAGCCGCACGACGACGCCCGCGACCGGGCTTTCCATCTCGACCGTCGCCTTGTCGGTCATCATGTCGGCGATCGGCTGGTCCTCCTCGACCCGATCCCCGACCTGGATATGCCAGCCGACAATCTCGGCTTCCGATATGCCTTCGCCGATGTCCGGCAGCTTGAATGTAAAGAGAGCCATGCGCTCAATCCTTCATGATCTTGGAAATGGCTTCGCGGATCCGCACCGGGCCAGGGAAATAGGCCCATTCCAGGCTGTGCGGATAGGGCGTATCGAAACCGGTGACGCGCTCGATCGGCGCTTCCAGGTGGTAGAAGCAGCGTTCCTGCACCTGGGCGAGTAACTCCGCGCCAAAGCCGCTGGTCCGCGTCGCTTCATGCACAATCAGGCAGCGGCCGGTCTTGCGCACAGATGTCTCGATCGTGTCGATGTCGAGCGGCACCAGCGTGCGCAGGTCGACAATCTCGGCATCGATGCCCATCGTGGCGACCGTATTTTCCACCACATGCACCATTGTGCCATAGCAGAGGATGGTGAGCGCCTCCCCCGCCCGCGCGATCCGCGCCTTGCCCAGCGGGATGCGATAATGACCGGTCGGGACTTGCGCCTGGGCATGGCCCGCCCAGCTTTTCGCCGGACTGTCATAATGGCCGTCGAAGGGCCCGTTATAGATGCGCTTGGGCTCGAAGAAGATGACCGGGTCATTATCCTCGATCGCGGCGATCAGCAGCCCCTTGGCGTCATAGGGAGTGGACGGGATCACCGTCTTGACGCCGGACACATGCGTGAAGATGCCCTCGGGACTCTGGCTGTGCGTCTGCCCGCCGAAAATGCCGCCGCCAAAGGGAGAGCGGACCGTCATCGGCGATATGAACTCGCCCGCCGACCGATAGCGCAGCCGCGCCGCCTCGCTCACCAACTGGTCGAGCGCGGGATAGATATAGTCGGCGAACTGGATTTCGGGGACGGGCCTGAGCCCATAGGCGCCCATGCCCACCGCCACGCCGATGATCCCGCATTCGGTGATCGGCGTGTCGAACACGCGGTTCTTGCCATATTTCTGCTGCAGGCCCGCGGTGGCGCGGAACACGCCGCCGAAATAGCCGACATCCTCGCCCATCACGACCACGTCGGGATCGCGATCCATCGTCACGTCCAGCGCGCTGTTGATCGCCTGGATCATGTTCATCTGCTGCGTGTCGGCCGCGGCTTCGATCACATCATCAGCCATGATGCGAATCCTCTCCATTCGTCATGCCAGCGGAGGCTGGCATCCCAATTGTCTTGTTGGCCCTCTTCAAAAGAAGAGGGATCCCAGCCTTCGCTGGGATGACGGCGTTGGTACGCACCGGCCCCCTCACAGCCCGGCCGCCTTCCATTCGTCCAGCATCTGCTGCTGCTGTTCCTTCAGGTGCCAGGGCATCTCCTCGAACACATCCTCGAACATCGATTCCATCGGATGATGGAGGCCATGGCCCAATATGCCGTTCTTCTCCGCCTCACGCGCCGCGTCGCGGACCATCTCGGCCAGTTCCTTGTCCATCGCGGCGTGCCGCTCCTCGTCCCAGATGCCGATGGCGATGCAATGCTGCTTCAGCCGCGCGATCGGATCGCCCAGCGGCCATTGGCTGCTTTCCTCGGCGGACCGGTAGGCGCTCGGGTCGTCCGACGTGCTGTGCCCTTCCACCCGATAGGTGAAATGCTCGATCAGCGTCGGCCCGGCATTGGCCCGCGCCCGGTCGGCCGCCCAGCGCGTGGCGGCATAGACCGCCAGCACGTCATTGCCGTCGACCCGCAAGCCGGCGATGCCATAGCCGACCGCACGCGCGGCAAACGTGGTCGCCTCGGCTCCCGCGAAACCTGAAAAGCTGCTGATAGCCCACTGATTGTTAACGACATTCATGATCACCGGCGCGCGGTAGACGCTGGCGAAGGTGCAGGCGGAATGGAAATCGCCCTCGGCCGTCGATCCTTCGCCGCACCAGGTCGCCGCGATCCGCGTGTCGCCCTTGGCCGCGCTCGCCATCGCCCAGCCGACTGCCTGGGGATATTGCGTCGTCAGATTGCCGGAAATGGAGAAGAAGCCGGCCTCCCGCGCCGAATACATGATCGGCAGCTGGCGGCCCTTCATCCGGTCGCCCTTGTTGGAATAGATCTGGTTCATCATGTCGACGATGGACCAGTCGCGCGTGATCAATATGCCCTGCTGGCGATAGCTGGGGAAACACATGTCGTCGCGCGACAGGGCCAGCGCCGCGCCGATCGACACTGCTTCCTCGCCGGTCGACTTCATGTAGAAACTGGTCTTGCCCTGACGCTGCGCGCGGAACATGCGCGCGTCGAACGCCCGGGTCAGCGCCATGTAGCGCAACATCCTCAACAGCGTTTCGGCCGGCAGCCGCGGGTCCCAGGGACCGGCCGCGCGCCCCTCCTCGTCCAGCACGCGCACCAGGCCATAGGCCATGTCGCGCATCTCGCCGGGCTGCGCTGTTTCGTCCGGGCGCGGCTGCGCGCCGGCTGCGGGAATGTCGAAATGGGTGAAGTCCGCCGCTTCGCCGGGCCGCGCCGGCGGCTCGGGCACATGCAGGCGCAGCGGCGGGAGATTGCGTCCCGCCTGCCCTTCGCCGCCCGCTGATCCGTGGGGATCGCTCATCCTGCCTCCTATGGTGCATTGCAATAATATTGCTTACCGCAGATATTATATTTCAACGCGCCGGAAGGCAAGCCTTGCTGACCCAATATTCCCGTCTAGTTGTCGCTTTCGCTGTCGGTCTTCATACGGCGACCGGCGCGGCGATATGGGCCTGCGGCGCGTAATCGAGCACCTCGAAATCCTCGATCCTATAGTCGAAAATCGATGAAGGCCGCCGATTGATCCGCAGCTTCGGCGCGCCTGACGGCGTCCGGCGCAGCTGCTCCTCCACCAGCTCGGCATGGTTGAGATACAGATGCACATCGCCGCCCTGCCAGACGACTTCCCCCGGCTCCAGATCGCATTGCTGCGCCAGCATCCGCGTGATCATCGACAGGCCGAAGATGTTGAAGGCAAAGCCCAGCCCCAGGTCGCAGCTGCGCTGAAACAGCAGCCCGTTGAGCTTCCCGTTCGAGACCTGGAACTGATAGGTCATATGACAGGGCGGCAGCGCCATGCGCGGCACGTCCGCGACGTTCCAACCGGTGAAGAGCAGCCGGCGCGACCCCGGCGACGTGCGGATCGCCTCGACCAGTTCGGCAATCTGGTTCCGGCCCTTCTCCGCCTTGCGGTAGAGACCGTCCCCCGCGGCTTCATAGACCGGCCAGTTCACCCACTGCGCGCCATAGACGGGGCCTAGGTCGCCCCAGCGCTCGGCAAAGTCCGCGTCGGCAATGATCCGCGCTTCGAAGGCATCCCGGTCGATCGCCTCGCCCGTTGCCCGGCGATAGGCGTCGAGCGGCCAGTCGGTCCAGATATGCACACCCTGCCGCACCAGCTCGCGGATATTGGTGTCACCGGTCAGGAACCACAGCATCTCGCGCGCCGCCACCTTCCAATAGACACGCTTGGTCGTCAGCAACGGCACGGCATCGTCCGACAGCGAGAATCGCATCGTCGCGCCCAGAATCGATCGCGTGCCGACGCCGGTGCGGTCGATCCGCTCGTCGCCATCCCGCCAGATCCGCCGCATCAGGTCCAAATATTGCTGCTCATAATGCGGCGCGGGCGAGACGGCTGTGTCGATCAAGGCGATGTCCTGCAGATGTGAGTCCGGTCGCCCCGGCTCTAGCCCAGCCAGTGCGGCGCGCCAATCTTCCCGTCGAAACGGAGCCTTCTCTCGCTCGATCACGCCGTTTCGGACCCGCTTACCCTGGCATTGCGCCGCGCCGCTTTCGCACATTCGCCCCATGTCGGGACCCGCCGCTCTTGCCGTAACGATCCTGGACGATAGCTGGCGGCCGCGCCGCCTGTTGCCGGTGCGCGGCTCCTGGAGCGCGGTGCTGCCCGATCTGCTGATGGACGAAAGCCGCTGGATCGCGCTCATGCAGCGCCGCCCTTCGGACCCCGTCGCCGCGCCCCGGCCCGCCGACATCGCCCTCACCCGCGCCATCATCCGCAGCCTCAGGCCCTTGGACCTGCGCCTTGCCGACCACCTGATCGAGGCGCGGGACCAGCGCTTCAGCTTCCGCGACGCCGGCCTTCTCTAGGGCGTGCAAAAAAAGCGTCATTGCCCGCTTGCCAGTGCGGAAAGCCCTCTCTATAGGCGCACTCCTGCCTTACGGGGCCGCTTTCCACGGCGGCTTCGGCATCGGTCGGGGAATAGCTCAGCCTGGTAGAGCACTGTCTTCGGGAGGCAGGGGCCGGAGGTTCGAATCCTCTTTCCCCGACCACATTCTTCTCATTGAAATATGCTGGGTTATGAGCGGGTTTGGCCTGAGGCCACGCCCGCCACGCGCGCGTCCGGCTGCCCTCGCGATGACCACTGCTTTTCGACAGATGACATGTGTCGAAACGGACGGAACCTTTCTTGGCCGATTGTAAAAGATGTTTGACCCCGCCTGTCCCGGCGGCAATGATGCCGTCTTATCAAGCCAATACGGCGCACAGCCGCTATTCGGCGCATAATCCGACCCGCGCCACGCGGGCATGGGCAGGTGGGAGACAACATCTTGCATAGACGCGATTTTCTGGCCTTCGGGGCCATGGGCGTGGGCGGCCTCATGCTGCCGGCCGCCTTCGGCAAGGTCATCGCAGCCGAAGCGCTGGACAGCGCGATTGACGTCGCGGTGAAGAAGCAGCTGGCCGACGCCGCGATGAACGCGGCCAAGAGCGCCGGCGCAACCTATAGCGACGTGCGGGTCGGCCGCTATCTTCGCCAGTTCGTCATCACGCGCGAGCGCAACGTCGAGAATATCGTCAACACCGAATCGACCGGCGTCGGCATTCGCGTCATCGCCGATGGCGCGTGGGGCTTTGCTGCCACCAACGAGATGACGGCCGACGCCGTGGCCAAGGCCGCACGCGAAGCCGTCGCCATCGCGAAGGCGAACGCCCCCGGCCAGAGCGCCCCGGTGCAGCTCGCGCCAGTCAAGGGCGTGGGGGAAGTCAGCTGGCGCACCCCGATCGCCAAGAACAGCATGACCGTGCCGATCAAGGAAAAGGTCGACCTGCTGATGGGCGTCAACGCCGCGGCGCTCGACGCCGGCGCCAGCTTCATCCGCTCGATCCTGTTCCTGGTCAATGAGCAGAAATATTTCGCCAGCACCGACGGCAGCTATATCGATCAGGATGTCCACCGCATCTGGGCGCCGATGGAAGTCACCGCCGTTGATCAGGCCAGCGGCAAGTTCCGCACGCGGGAGGGCCTGTCCGCGCCGATGGGCCTGGGCTATGAATATCTGGACGGCGCCGCTTCGGGCAAGACCGTGCTGCCCAACGGCGTTACCGTCTACGGCCAGTCCTACGACATGAAGGAAGATGCGATCGCCGCGGCCAAGCAGGCCAAGGCAAAGATCGCCGCGCCGTCGGTCAAGCCCGGCAAATATGACCTGGTGCTCGACCCGTCGCACACCTGGCTCACCATCCATGAATCGGTCGGCCACCCGCTCGAACTCGATCGCGTGCTCGGCTATGAAGCCAATTACGCCGGCACCAGCTTCGCGACGATGGACAAGCTGCAGAGCCATTTCCAATATGGCAGCGACAAGGTGAACATCGTCGCCGACAAGACCCAGCCGGGCAGCCTGGGCGCGGTCGCCTATGATGATGAAGGCGTCAAGACCAAGAAGTGGGACCTGATCCGCGACGGCAAGCTGGTCGGCTACCAGGCGATCCGCGATCAGGCGCATATCGAAGGCAAGAAGGAATCGGACGGCTGCTGCTATGCCGACAGCTGGTCCAACGTGCAGTTCCAGCGCATGGCCAATGTCAGCCTGGAACCGGGCAAGGCGAAGATGAACGTCGCCGACATGATCGCCAATGTCGAAGACGGCGTCTACATCATCGGCGACGGCAGCTTCTCGATCGACCAGCAGCGCTACAACGCGCAGTTCGGCGGCCAGCTCTTCTACGAAATCAAGAATGGCAAGATCGGCCAGCAGATCGAGGATGTCGCCTACCAGATTCGCACGCCCGAATTCTGGAACGCCTGCGCCGGGGTCTGCGACGCCAGCGACTATCGCCTGGGCGGCTCCTTCTTCGACGGCAAGGGCCAGCCGGCGCAGGTCTCCGCCGTGTCGCACGGCTCCTCGACCGCGCGCTTCAACGGCATCAACGTCATCAACACCGCGCGTTCGCTCGGCTGATACGCTTTAGGAGATAACAAGATGAGCATCCTTCCCGAAGCGCAGGCCAAGGCGATCCTGACCAAGGTCGTCGGCTTTTCGCAGGCTGACGAATGCACCGCGCAGCTGACCGGCGCCACCCGCGGCAATGTCCGCTTCGCGCGCAATGACGTGTCCACCGCTGGCGTGACCGACGACGTCGAACTTTCGGTGCAGGTCGCGTTCGGCAAGCGCGTGGGCACCGCCACCATCAACCAGTTCGACGACGCTTCGCTCCAGCGCGTGGTGCGCCGGGCCGAGGAACTGGCCAGGCTGGCGCCGGAAAATCCCGAATTCATGCCCGCCGTCGCAAAGCAAACCTACCTCAAGACCGATACGTTCAGCGCGCCCACCGCCGCCATCGACCCTGCCTACCGCGCCAAGGTGGCGACCGACTCGATCGGCCCGTGCCGCGCGGAAAATCTGGTGGCCGCAGGCTATCTGGAGGATCAGGCGGGTTTCGTCGCCTTCATGAACAGCAAGGGCAACTACGGCTACCAGACCTCGACCAGCAGCGACTATACCTGCACCGTGCGCACCCAGGATGGCCGCGGGTCGGGCTGGGTCGGGCATAATGTCCAGGATGTCGCCCAGTTCAACGCCGGGGAGGACATTCGCATCGCCATGCGCAAGGCGAGCGCGTCGGCGGGGGCGCAGGCGCTGGAGCCCGGCAAATATACCGTCATCCTGGAGCCTGCCGCGGCCGCCGGCCTCGTCGCCTTCATGATGTTCTTCTTCGACGCGCGCTCGGCGGACGAAGGGCGCAGCTTCCTTTCCAAGAAGGGCGGCGGCAACAAGCTGGGCGACCAGGTGTTCGGGCCGCAGGTCACGATGTTCACCGATCCCGCCTATCCCGGCGCGGCTGTCTATCCCTGGGATGAGGAGGGCCTGCCCCGAAAGAAGATGCCGATCATCCAGAACGGCAAGCTGATGACGATGGAATATAGCCGCTACTGGGCCCAGAAGCAGGGCAAGCCCGAGCAGCCAGGGTTCGGCAACATCATCATGGAAGGCGGCACCAAGTCGACCGCCGACCTCATCCGCACGACCGAGCGCGGGATCCTGGTGTCGCGCACCTGGTATATCCGCATGGTCGATCCGCAGACGGTGCTGCTGACGGGCCTGACCCGCGACGGCACGTTCTACATCGAAAATGGCCAGATCAAATATCCGGTGAAGAATTTCCGCTTCAACGAAAGCCCGGTCATCATGCTCAACAATGTCGAGGAATTCGGCAAGCCGGTGCGCGTGAAGAGCGACGAGTCGGACACGACCATGGTCATTCCGCCGATGAAGCTGCGGGACTTCACCTTCACCTCGCTCTCGGACGCGGTGTGACGATGTGACCTGTGCATGATCCTCCCCTGTGAAGGGAGCGGGACCATAACGAAGCAATGGGGGAGGGGTGTCACCCTATCGTTAGCGGGACACCCCTCCGTCCGGCTTCGCCAGCCACCTCCCCTTCCAGGGGCGGATCATGCAAATCCCTATGTGACTGAATGTGATGACACGCGGCGAGTTTCTTCGGTTGATGACGGGCGGTCTGGCTGGCGCAATGCTGGCCCGTCCCCTTGCCGCCGCGGGAGGCTATGATTTCTGGTTCACGCGCCTGCGTTACGACAGTGGCGACTGGGATGTCGATCAGCGGACCCCGTCCAACATCATCACGTCGCTCATCGACTATACGACGCTGCGGGTGGACCCCAAGGAGCATGTGGTCGCCCTGTCCGACCCCAAGATGCTCACCGCTCCCTTCTGCTACATGGCCGGGCACAAGCTGGTGGAATTCTCGCCCGCCGAGCGGCGCAATTTCGAACGCTATGTCCGCAATGGCGGCTTCGTCATGGTGGACGATTGCAACCATGACATTGATGGCCTCTTCGCCCGCTCCTTCGAAGCGCAGATGGCGAAGATCTTCGGGCCGGGGGCGATCCGCGAGTTGCCAAAGAGCCATGGCATCTATCGCAGCTTCTTCACGTTCGACGGCCCGCCCAACACCGCGCTGGAACTCAACGGCTGGGGCGACGACCTCGTCCACGAATATCTCAAGGGGATAGAGGTGAATGGCCGGCTGGGCGTTCTCTACAGCAACAAGGATTATGGCTGCGAATGGGACTATGACTGGCGCAACAAACGCTTCCTGGCGGAGGACAACACCAAATTCGCCGTCAACATCGTGATGTACGCGCTATCGGTGTGACTGTTCGATCGCACGTCACTCCCGCGAAGACGGGAACCCGTCTCCTACGCTCTCCATCTTCGCACTTGCCGGGCGCGGGTTCCGGCTTTCGCGGGGAGGACGCTGTTAAACAAGGGCCATCTCTATCATGACCGACCTCACCGAAGCCGACATCCAGGCCCGCCTCGCGCGCCTCACCGACCTGCGCGCCGCGATCGGCCAGGCGATCGTCGGCCAGGCCGACGTGGTCGAACAATTGCTGATCGGCCTGCTCGCCGGCGGCCACTGCCTGTTGGAAGGCGTTCCGGGCCTTGGCAAAACGCTGCTGGTGCGTTCGCTTGGGCAAGCGCTGAAGCTCGACTTCCGTCGGGTCCAGTTCACGCCCGACCTGATGCCCAGCGACATTCTCGGCACCGAATTGCTGGAGGAGGATCATGGCACCGGCCATCGCAGCTTCCGCTTCCAGCAGGGCCCCGTCTTCACCAATCTTCTGCTCGCCGACGAACTCAACCGCACCCCGCCCAAGACGCAGGCCGCGCTGCTGGAAGCGATGCAGGAAAAGACCGTCAGCTATGGTGGCGTCACGCATCAGCTGCCCCGCCCCTTCTTCGTGCTGGCGACGCAGAATCCGCTTGAGCAGGCCGGCACTTATCCCCTTCCCGAAGCGCAGCTCGACCGGTTCCTCCTTCACGTTCGTGTCGATTACCCGACCGAGGAAGAGGAACGCGCCATCCTCGCGCAGACGACCGGGGCGGGCGGCGGCGCGGTGCCCACCGTCATGCAGGGCGAGGAAGTGCTGGCGCTGCAACGGCTCGTGCGCGACGTCCATCTGAGCGACGATCTGCTCGCCTGGGTGACCCGCCTCGTCCGGGCCAGCCGCCCGGGCGAAGGCACGCCCGAGGAGATTCGCAAATATGTGAAATGGGGCGCGGGGCCGCGTGCCGGCCAGGCGCTGATCCTCTGCGCCAAGGCGCGTGCCCTGCTGCATGGCCGCCTCGCCGCGACCCGGGATGACATCGCTGCGCTCGCCGCGCCGGTCATGCGCCATCGCCTGCTTCTGTCCTTCGCCGCGGAGGCCGAGGGGCGCGGCGCCGACGATGTGGTCGCCGCGCTGGTCCGCGCCGTTCCGCTCGCCTGATCCGTCCATGGTCGATCTCCTCCCCCCGGACGTGCGCAGCCGGCTTCGCGGCCTGCGCCTCGTCACGCGCAGGGCGGTGGGATCGCATGGCATCGGCCTGCACCAGAGCCACAGCCGGGGCGCTGGCCTCGAGTTCGCGCAATATCGCGCCTATGAACCGGGCGACGAACTGCGCCAGATCGACTGGAAGCTTTATGCCCGGTCCGACAAATTCTTTGTGCGCGAGGCCGAGCGTGAAAGCCCGGTCGCCGTCTGGATCCTGATCGACGCCAGCGCCTCCATGGACCAGCGCGACGCCGCGCGCCCGGAATATAGCCGCCTCGACGCCGCCAAGGCGATCGCGGCCGCCATCGCCGAGCTGGCAATGCAGCAGGGCGATCGCGTCGGGTTCATCGCGCTGGGCGATGCGGGGCTGCGCCTGCTGCCGCCCGCCACGGGCCTGCGCCAGCGCGATCGGCTGCTGCTGGAACTGCTGGACGTCGGCGTCGCGCGCGGCTTTGCCGCGCAAGCGCAGATGGGGCCGTTGTGGGAGCGGATCGGCGCGCATGATCTCGTCATCCTGATCAGCGACTGTTTCGATGAAGGCGCCGTGGCGCTCGCCGAAAAGCTCGCCTCTGCCGGACGCGAGACGCTGGTGATCGAGATGCTGACGCTCGCAGAACGGGATTTCCCCTTCGCCGGCGGCTATCGCTTCCGCGATCCCGAAACCGGCGAGGAATTGCTGGCCGATGGCGCCGCGCTGCGCGCGGAGTTTCTCGCCCGTTTCGCCGAAGCGCGCGCCGCGCTGCACGCGCGGCTGGACGCGATCGGAATCCGGCATGCCGCCCATGTGCTGGATGAGCCTGTCGACCTGCCCCTGCGCCGCCTGTTCGCGGCGCAGAGCGCGGCGGAATATGCCTGATGGCCATGGGTCTGCTGTTTCCCGCCGCGCTTGCGGCCTTGGTCGCGCTGATCGTTCCGCTGGTCATCCATATCGCGCGCCGCAGCGAACAGCAGCCGACCGACTTCGCCGCCCTGCGCTGGCTGCGCCAGAAGCCGCGCCCGCGGTCGCGCCTGCGCTTCGACGAATGGCCTTTGCTGCTGCTGCGCCTGCTGCTGCTGGCCTTGGTCGCCCTGTTCCTGGCGCGTCCCGTGCTATGGGGCGCGGCCGACCAGAGCCCCTATGTCGCAGTCGTCCCCGGCGCACGGGTCGATCCCGCCGCTTTTCCGGACGCCCGGCTGCACTGGCTTGCGCCCGGCTATCCGGCGCTGGATACGCCGCCGCCGGCCGCTACCATTCCGCTGGCCAGCCTGGTCCGGCAACTCGACGCCGAGGTGCCGCAAGGCGCGCCCATCACCATCGTGACGCCGCAGGTGATCGAGGGCGCCGACGCTGAGCGCATCCGCGTCTCGCGCAGAGTCACCTGGCGCATCCAGCCGGGCGCGATGCCGGCGGCGCGCGTTCCCACCGCGCCCCCGCCTTCGCTCGCCATCCGCTACGACGCGGCGCATGCAGACGCGCTGCGCTACCTGCGCGCCGCTGCGCTGGCGTGGCAGCCGCAGGGCCGCGCTGCCGATCCGGATCTGGGCGATGCGGCTGCGCCCTTGCCCGATCCGCGACATCTGCTGGCATGGCTGGCGGCGGGCACCGTTCCTCAGGCGGTGCGCGACCGGGCGGCGCGGGGCGGCACGGTGCTGCTCTCGCATGACGCGCGCGCGCCCGATGGCCTGGCTTTCGTCACGATCTGGCGGGACGATGAAGGCGCGCCGCTAGCGGAAGTCGCCACCATCGGCAGCGGTCGGATGGTGCGACTGACCCGGCCGCTTCGCCCCGCGGCCATGCCGGTGCTGCTCGATGCGGATTTCCCGACGCAGCTCCGCGCGCTCTTAAGCCCGCCCGTGGCTGCGCCCTCGCGCGTCGCCGCGCGCGACTATGCGCCGCTGACCGGCGCCTCTCCCGCTGATCTGCCACCCCAGCCGCTTCAGCCCTGGCTCGGCTTGCTTATCGCGCTGCTGCTGTGCGCGGAGCGGTGGATGGCCACTTGCCGCAGCCGGAGCAGCGCGCCATGAGCGCCGACGCCCTGCTGCGCGACTGGATCGCGCCTTCGCGGCGGCGGCGTTTTGCCGACACGCTGTTGCTCGCGCTGCCCCTTCTCTTCGCTATCGCAGCCATCAGCTGGCGCTTGGCCGGCCTGCTGACGACCGGCGTGCTTCTTCTGGGCGGCGCTGCGCTCGCGCTGGTCGTCGCCCGACAGCGCGCCGCGCGTCACGATCGCGTCTGGCTCATCCGGACTCTCGACGCCGCGCGTCCCGAACTTGAGGATAGCAGCGCGCTGCTCTTCTCGCCTATCCCGCCCGCATCGCCGCTCCAGGCGCTGCAGCGCACGCGCATCGCCGCCCGGCTCGACCAGGGCACGCCGCAGGATCTGGCGCCGCCCTGGTCAAGGCGCCCTGTGATCGCGCTGCTGCTCGCCGCGATGCTGATCGTCGCTGCAGCCCTGCTCTGGCCGCGCGCCGGCGAAGGACCGCCCCGGCTCGCGCCCAGCGAAGAGGGGCTGCCCGCGACACCGGGATTGCCGCGCCTCATCGCGCAAAATCTGCGGATAGTGCCGCCTGCCTACACCGGCCTGCCCGCCCGCGATTCCGCCAAGCTCGATGCGCGCGCGCCGCTTGGCTCCAGGCTCGAATGGACGCTCCGGTTCGATCCGGACGCGCGCATGCCGCGTCTGCTGGTCGTGGATGGTCAGGCGCTGCCTCTTCGCCGCGATGGCGACAACTGGATCGCCGGCCGGACGCTCGACCGCTCCTTCCTCTATCGCGTCGATCCCGCTGCGGGGGGCGGGCGCACGCCGCCGCTCCACCGGCTCGATGCGCTGCCCGACAATCCCCCGCAGGTGAAGGCGCTTGGCCCCGCGCTGACGCTGGTCAAGCCGGGCCAGCGCAGCTGGTCCCCGTCCTTTGCCGCGACCGACGATTATGGCGTCGCCGCCACCGCGCGGCTGCGCGTGACGCTGGCCATTGGCGAAGGCGAGAATGTGACCTTCTCCGAGCGGGAAATTGCGGTGAGCGGATCGGGCCCGGGGCGCGATCGGCGGTTCGCCCCCTCGCTCGCTTTCTCCAGCTTCGGTTTTTCCGCAGGCGGCGACATGGTGGCGCAGCTCATCGTCCGCGACAATCGCAGCCCTTCGGCGCAGGAGGTGCGCGGTCCCAGCGTCATTCTGCGCTGGCCATCGGCCCGCGCACCCGAAAGCAGCGGTCTGGAAGGCATGGTGAACACCACCCTTCCCGCTTATTTCCGCAGCCAGCGCCAGATCATCATCGACGCCGAAGCGCTGCTCAAGCGCAAGCGGTCCTTGTCGGCCGATCGCTATCTGGCGCGGTCGGGCGCCATCGGCGCGGATCAGCAGATATTGCGCGGCCGCTACAGCCAGTTCCTGGGCGGCGAGGAAGAAGGCGAGCCACAACTGCCGACCGCGGACGCGGAAGGCCATTCTGAAGGCGATGGACATGATCATGGCCCGCCTCAGGCCAAACCGGCCTTCGGCGCGCCGGAGGATGTGCTGGCCAGCTTCGGCCACCCGCATGACGATTCACCCGCATCCAGCCTCGATCCCGAAACCCGCGCCATTTTGAAGCAGGCGGTGGATGAGATGTGGGGCTCCGAGCGCGAACTGAAACAGGGCCGCCCGGACCTCGCTTTGCCCTTCGCCAACCGCGCCCTGCGCTTCATCAAGGAGGTGCAGCAAGCGACCCGCATCTTCCTGTCGAAGGTCGGGCCGGAACTGCCGCCGATCGACCCCACCCGCCGCATGACCGGGGAACGCGAGGGGCTCGCCAGCCGCACGCTGGACGTCACGCCGATTGCCTCCAGCGACGGACCGGCGGCTGCGGCCTGGCGCGCGCTGGAAGGAAAGGTGACGCCCGATCTCGACCCGCTCGAACGCTGGGTGCGCGCCAATGCCGATCGGTTGCCCGATCCGCTGGCGCTGACCGGCGCGATCGACGCCGCGCGGCGGGAGCCCGACTGCGCATCTTGCCGGACTCGCCTGCGCGGCCTTCTCTGGACCGCGATGACGCGTCCGACCGGCCAGCCGATGCGCCGCCCTCCTGCCGATGCCGCCGGCGCTCGCTATCTGCGCGCATTGCAGGGGGCCGCGCCATGACCATGGAACGCCTGATCGCGGGATTGCTCGCCCTCGCCGTTCTGATTGCGGCCATACGCCTCATCCTCTGGCATCGATCAGCGCCAGGGGCGAGCGCGCTGAGGCTCATCGCGTTGCTGCTGCTCCAGCCGCTGTGTGCGACGCTTCTGTTCCTCACCCTCTACCCGCCACCGGTCGCTGGCGGGTCAGCCAGCCTCCGCATCGCCACCGCTGGCGCATCGCGCCTCGCCGTGCGTCAAGGCGGGGGCCTTGTCGCCTTGCCGGAAGCCGGAACCTTGCAGGGCGCAGAGGCCGCGCCCGATCTCGCCACCGCCCTGCGCCGCCATCCTGGCGCCCGCCAGGTCAGCCTCCTCGGCGAAGGCCTGCCGCCGCGCGACATCGACGCCGCGCGCGGCGTGCAAGTCAGCTATGATCCCCCCGCCCCGCCGACGGGGCTCGTGTCGCTGACGCCGCCCCCAGCAGCCGCACCCGGCGAGGCATTCACCGTAGGCGGCCAGATCGCCGGGCTGCCGGGCGCGAGCATCGCCTTGATCGACCCCGCTGGCCGCGTCACGGACAGCGGGGTGCCGGACAAGCAAGGCCGTTTCCGCCTCACGGGCACGGCGCGCGCAGCGGGAAACAGCCTGTTCACGCTGCGTATCATGTCCGGAAAGCGGCTCGCGGCGCAGGCGGCGGTTCCGCTCACCGTCCGCGACGTCAAGCCGCCCCGGCTCCTCCTTCTCGCCGGCGCCCCCGGCCCGGAGGTCAAATATCTTCGCCGCTGGGCCACCGATGCGGGCTTCCACGTGACCAGCCGCATAAGCGTAGGCGGCGGCGTGCTGCTGGGCGATGCGCCCATATCGATCGACACCGCCACGCTTCGCCGGTTCGACGCCGTGTTGATCGACGATCGCAGCTGGGCCGGTCTCGGCGGCCAGCGCAACGCTCTTCTCGCCGCCGTGCGCGATGGCCTCGGCCTCATCCTGCGCGCCGGCGGCCCGCTCGACAGGACAACCCGCGCCCAGTGGCGCGGGCTCGGCTTCGCGCTGTCCGGAAACAATGTCGCCGCGCCGCTCGCCTTGCCCAAGCCGCCGGCAGCCGCCATGGCGCGCACGCGGCAAGGCATTGCAAGCGCCGACATGCCAGACGATATGCGCCTGCCGGCGGACTTCATCCCGGACGTCAGCCGCCTTGCGCTCTCCCCGGCAGGTGATCAGGCCGTCACGCTGCTCCGCGACGCCAGCGGCACCCCGCTTGCAGCCTGGCACGCTGCGGGCCTGGGCCGGGTCGCGCTCTTCGCGGGGCTGGACAGCTATGCCCTGGCGCTGACCGGGCATGGCGCCCTATATGATGACTGGTGGCGCGCCCTGCTGCGCGCCGTCGTCCGGCCCGCGCCTGGCAGCGCATCGCTGCCCGGCATCAGCTGGGCAGGCGAGCGCCTCATTTTGTGCGGTATCGGCGGCGATGCGCAAGTCGAGCGGCCCGATGGCGCGGGCGCGGCGCTGCAGCAAGTGGGCGCGTGCGCCGCCTTCTGGCCCGCCACCGCCGGCTGGCACCGCCTGCACGACAAGGGCGCCGCCACCCCCTTCTATGTCCAGCCCGCAGACGCGCTGCCGGCTATGCGCGCCGCGCGCAATCGCGACGCCACGCTGATGCTGCGCAGCACAGCGCCGCGCGATGGGGGCATTTCCCTTCCGACGCCCGGTCCCGCCTGGCCCTTTGCGCTTGCCTGGCTTATCGCCAGTGCGCTGCTCTGGTGGTTCGAACGCAGCCGCCTGGGCCGCGATCAGCCGACCCGGTCGACCATGTAGAAATCGCGCAGCGCACGCGCGTCGTGCAGCGCGTTATGGGGCACCCGGCTATTGGCCGCCGCGCTGAAGCCCGCCGCGTTGATCAATTCCAGCTTCAGCCCGAAATCGATTCCCGCCATGCGTCCCGGCCCGGTCACCAGCAAGGCGCAGAAATGCGCCAGATCCTCCGGCCAATCGGCGATGATGACCGGATCGGGATCGCCCGCCAGATAGGCTGCCACCAGATCGGCGGCTTCCGCCCGGTCCAGTTCATGGTCGATGCCGGGCGGCACATGTCGCAGATAGGGGATGACATGCCCCGCCACCCATGGTTCGATCACCTCCGGCAGCGGCAGCGAGACATAGCATTCCTGGTCGCCATGCTCGGGCACCAGGGCCACGCTGATCAGCGTGCCGCCAAAGCCGTTGAATTCGGTGTCGAGAAAATAGCGCATGAAGAAAGAGGCTGCCTGTGGAGAGTCGCGAGGAAGTGGCGGGCCGATAGCATCCGCCGCACGGGTCGGCCAATCGGCGGCCGCCCCACGCGACCGCCTGTAGCATTTGCGCGACGGAAGCCAAGCTGCCATGCGCTCTGGCTGATCAGACGATGCTAGGGAATGACCATGACGCCGCGTGAATATTTGGGCTCCGCCGCCGTGCCGGGCGGGCAGGAGTTGAAGCTCTACCGCCGCGGCGGCGATTACATGATCGTGCTCGATCGCAACGAATTGATGAGCAGCCGCATGAGCGGTTCGGAAAAGCAGCTGGCGTTGATGACGATCGACCGGCTGCGCGGGCGCAAGGCGCCGCATCTGCTGATCGGCGGCTATGGCATGGGCTTCACGCTGCGCGCCGCCCTCGGCGCGCTGGCGCCCGACGCTGCCCTCACGGTGGCCGAGCTGGTGCCCGAAATCATCGCTTGGGCGCGCGGGCCCATGGCGGATCTGGCGGCGGGATGCCTGGATGATACCCGCGTGCGGCTGGTTATCGACGACGTCGTCGATGTCATCGCCGCGGGCCGCGGCAGCTATGACGCGATCCTGCTCGACGTCGACAATGGTCCGGATGGCCTCACCGCCGCGGCCAATGACCGGCTCTACGATCGCAAGGGGCTCGACGCCGCCCGCGCCGCGCTGAAGCCCGGCGGCATCCTCGCCGTCTGGTCCGCCGGTTCCGACGACGCCTTCACGCGCCGCCTGCGCAGCGCCGGCTTCTCGGTCGAGGAGGTCGCCGTGCGCGCCCGCGACAATGGCAAGGGGCCACGCCACGTCATCTGGTTTGCACAAAAAGGCTGAACATGCTGCATAGCAGGGTGCGCCCAGCCGCGCGAGAAAGATCAACTTCATGACCATGCAAGGGATGCCGGCGTGATCCAGACCGTTTCCACTACCCCCTTCTCCGACCAGAAGCCCGGCACATCCGGCCTGCGCAAGAAGGTGCGCGTCTTCGCCCAGCCCCATTATGCGGAAAATTTCATCCAGTCGGTGTTCGACAGCCTGGATGGCTTCGCAGGCCAGACGCTGGTCGTCGGCGGCGACGGCCGCTACCTCAATCGCGACGTCATCCAGACCGTGCTCAAGATGGCGGCGGCCAATGGCTTTGGCCGCATGCTGGTCGGCCAGGGCGGCATCCTGTCCACGCCCGCCGCTTCGCACCTCATCCGCGCGTCGGGGGCCTTTGGCGGCCTGGTCCTTTCGGCCAGCCATAATCCGGGCGGACCGGACGAGGATTTCGGCATCAAATATAATATCGGCAATGGCGGCCCCGCGCCTGAAAAGGTGACCGACGCCATCGCTGCCCGCTCGCTCGTCATCGACCGCTACAGGATCGCCGAAGCCGCCGATGTCGACATCGACAGCCTCGGCACACGCCAGCTTGGCGACATGGTCGTCGAAATCGTCGATCCCGTCGCCGCCTATGCCGACCTGATGGCCAGCCTGTTCGACTTCGACGCGATCCGCGCGATGATCGCGGGCGGCTTCACCCTCGCCTTCGATTCGATGAGCGCCGTCACCGGCCCCTATGCGAAGGAGATTTTCGAGCGTCGCCTCGGTGCGCCCGCAGGCACGGTGATGAACGGCACGCCGCTTCCCGACTTCGGCCATCATCATCCCGATCCCAATCTCGTCCATGCCAAGGCTCTCTACGAGCGGATGATGGCGCCGGATGCGCCCGATTTCGGCGCAGCGTCGGATGGCGATGGCGATCGCAACCTCATCATCGGCCGCCATTGCTATGTGACGCCCTCCGATTCGCTGGCCGTGCTCGCCGCCAACGCGCATCTTGCGCCCGGCTATGCGCAGGGGCTGAAGGGCATCGCCCGCTCCATGCCGACCAGCGGCGCGGCGGATCGCGTCGCCGAAAAGCTCGGCATTCCGCTCTACGAAACGCCCACCGGCTGGAAATTCTTCGGCAACCTGCTCGACGCCGGCATGGCAACGATCTGCGGCGAGGAAAGCGCCGGCACCGGATCGGACCATGTCCGCGAAAAGGACGGTATCTGGGCGGTGCTGCTCTGGCTCAACATCCTCGCCGCGCGCAAGCAGAGCGCGGCGGACATCATGACGGAGCATTGGGCGACCTACGGGCGCAACTATTATGCGCGCCACGACTATGAATCGATCGCCAAGGACAGGGCGGACGCCCTGATGGCCGCGCTGCGCGAAAGGCTCGACAGCCTGCCGGGCACGTCGAACAGCGGCGGCGCGATCCAGAGCGCTGATGATTTCGCCTATACCGATCCCACCGACCAGTCGGTCAGCCGCAACCAGGGCGTGCGCATCCTGTTCGCGGACGGATCGCGCGTCGTGTTCCGCCTGTCGGGCACCGGCACCGAAGGGGCGACCCTGCGCGTCTATATCGAACGCTATGTCGGTCCGGATGGCGACCTGCGCATGGAGACAGCCGAAGCCCTCGCGCCGCTGATCGCCGCGGCGCAGGAACTGGCCGACATTCGCGGCTTCACCGGCATGGATCGACCCAGCGTCATCACCTGATCCGCCGGGACAGAAACTCACATCCGGGCAACAGGTCGGAAACAGGGCGGCGCTAGGGAGAGCGGGATCAGTCCCGCCCCGTCTCCCCGGATCCTCATGCGCCGCATCGCCCTCAGCCTTCTCGCACCCCTCGCTCTTTCGGCGTCGCCCCTGCGCGCCGCCACCAGCGAGGATGAGCAATTCTGGCTCAACCTCACCAGCATGGGATCGATCAAGGGCGATCTCGTCTATTTCGCGGAAATACAGCCGCGAGTCGGTGATGGCGTTTCCCGGATCGATCAGGCGCTCTTCCGCGGGGCACTGGGCTGGAAGCTCTCGCCGGCGGTAACCCTCTATCAGGGGTTCGCACATGTCGTCGTCCCGGTGGACGGCGGCCACGACGTCAATGAGGAGCGCGGCTTCCAGCAGCTCAACTGGACGATGGGCAAGCCCTGGGGCGGCGAGCTATCGTCTCGCACCCGGCTGGAGCAGCGCTGGCGATCGGATGGGGACGATATGGGCTGGCGGCTGCGGGAAATGCTTCGCTATGAAAAGCCGCTGCGCGCGGGCAGCGATGCGCTCAATGCGCTCGTCTATGCGGAAGGCTTCGTCGCGCTCAACGACACCGACTGGGGCGCACGCGGCGGCTTCGACCAGCTGCGCAGCTTCGTCGGCGCGGAGCTGGGCCTGCCGGGCGCGTCGACGCTGGAAGTCGGCTATCTCAATCAGCTCATCAACCAGCGCGGCGGCGACACACGCGTCAACCATGTGGCGGCGGTCACCTTGTTCTTCCGCCACTGACGCCGGTCAGGCGGTCAGCGCCTCCACCAGCGCCTTGACCTTTTTCTGCCGCCATTGCGGCAATGGGGCGATCAGCCAATAGGCCAGCAGGGTCGGCGTCGTGTCGCCCACCTGCCGCACGCGGCCGGCGGCGATGTCGGCCTGCGCCAGCAGTTGCGGCACGCGCGCGCGTCCAAAGCCGTTCGCCGCCGCCTCGATCGCCAGGCCGCCATCGGCGACGCGGATTGTCGCGGGCCGATCACCGGCGGGGCAGCCCGGCCAGTCGATCCGTAGGTCGGGACCGCCTGCTGCCGCCTCGACCGTCACATAAGCGGCTTCGCCGATCTTGACGCCTTCATGCTCGCCCGGTCCGTCGGCCAGGCGCAGCGCGATGTCCAGATTGGCCTCGGTGAAATCCAGCGCCTCGTCCGCTGCGACCAGCTGGAACGTCAGGTCGCGCTGGCTCGCCGCATAGGCGGCAAGCCGGGGCTGCAGCCATTTGGCGGTGATGTCGCGCGGCGCCGCGATGGTGAGCGCGCTGCTCGACTGGCCTGCCTGCATCGCCCGCACCGCTTCCTCGAACTGCAGGAAGCCCGCGCGCAAGGCCTCCAGCCCCGCTTCCGTTTCCGGGGTCAGTTCCAGCCCCTTGGGCGTGCGGCGAAACAGCACCACGCCCAGCATGTCCTCCAGCGCGCGGATCTGCTGCCCGACCGCCGCCGGCGTCACCGCCAGTTCGTCCGCCGCGCGCGTGAAGGACAGGTGCCGCGCCGCCGCATCCAGGACGCGCAGGCCGTTGAGCGGCAGATGCGTCCGCTTCATTCGGCCACCGCCGGCGCGATCAGGGCGAAATGCGGAATCTTCACGTCGAATGTCTCGCCGTCCAGCCCGATCATGCGATAGCTGCCCTTCATCGACCCCGTCGGCGTGCCCAGCGGACAGCCGGAGACATAGTCATAGCTTCTGCCCGGCTGCACCACTGGCTGTTCCCCCACCACGCCGTCGCCATCGACGCTATGCTGGTTGCCGCGTCCGTCGGTGATGATCCAGTGCCGGGTCAGCAGCTGCACCGGATGGTCGCCCATATTCTCGATGCGGATATGATAGGCCCAGAACCAGCGCCCGCGGTCGGGCTCCGACTGTTCGGGCAGGTAGGTGACCGCCACGTGCACGCCGATGTCGCGCGTCGTCGCATGGAATGGGAAGAGCGCGAAGCTGGTCGTCATGGCTGACAGATGCGCCCTGCCCCTAGCAAGGTCAACGGCCTATCGCGCGCAGCGCCTGGTCGAAATCCGCGATGACATCATCGGGATCCTCCAGGCCGACGTTCAACCGCAGCATGTCCTCTGTGATGCCCACTTCCAGCCGCGCTTCCTCCGCCATGCCATAATGGGTGGTGGAGGCCGGATGCGTCATCAACGATCGGGAATCGCCGATATTGTTGCTGATATCGACCAGTTGCAGCGCGTTGAGCAGCCCATGCGCCTCGGCGCGGCCACCGCCGACATAGAGGGAGAAGATCGGCCCTGCCGCTTCCATCTGCTGCATGGCCAGGCCATGCTGCGGATGGCTTTCAAGGCCGGGATACAGCACCTTGGGCAGGCGCGTTTCCAGGAAGCGCGCGACCTTGAGCGCATTGTCGCTCTGCCGCCGGATGCGCAGGTCCAGCGTCTCCAGTCCCTTGAGCACCACCCAGGCGTTGAAGGCGCTCAGCGTCGGGCCGGTATTGCGGTGGAAGGGCAGCAGCACCCCGTCGATCCATTCGCGCGTGCCGCAAATGGCGCCGGCAAGCACGCGGCCCTGCCCGTCCATCATCTTGGTCGCGCTATAGGCGACGACGTCGGCGCCGAACGCCATCGGCCGCTGCAATGCGGGCGAAGCGAAGGCATTGTCGACGACGGTGGTGACGCCATGCGCCTTGGCGATGACGCAGACGGCGGCAATGTCCACCACGTCCATGGTGGGATTGGCCGGCGTCTCGAAGAAAAACACCTTGGTATTGGGCCGCAGCGCGGCTTCCCAGGCGGCATTGTCCCGGCCGTCGATCGTGGTCGTCTCGATGCCGAATTTGGGCAGCAGCGTATCGACCAGCCAGCGGCAGGAGCCGAACGCCGCCTTGGCTGCGACGACATGATCGCCGGCGGACAGCTGGCACAGCAGCGCCGCCGTCATCGCCGCCATGCCGGTGGCGGTTGCGCGGCAGGCCTCGGCCCCTTCCAGCAGGGCGATGCGCTGCTCCAGCATTTCGACCGTGGGATTCTGCAGGCGGCTGTAGGTCATGCCGACCTGTTCGCCGGCAAAGCGCGCGGCGGCGTCCTCGGCCCGGTCATAGCAATAGCCGCTCGTCAGGAAGAGCGCTTCGGACGTCTCGCCATATTCGCTGCGCGCGGTGCCGCCGCGTACGGCCAGCGTCGCCGGCTTCCAACTCTTCGTGATTTCCGGATCCTGCCCGCTTTTCCGCTTCATATCGCCCTTCGCATATCCTGCTGAACGCGCGGCGTCGCGCCGCTCAATATCTCGGCCATCTGGCTCCTGTCGCCATTACCGCCCGACAGGATTACCGCAACCGTCTTGCCGCGCATCCGGTCCTTTTCCTGGATCAGCGCCGCCAGCGCCACCGCGCCCGCCCCTTCGGCCAGATTATGCGAATCCTCCCAATAGCCGCGCACCGCCTGCGCCACTTCATCATCGGTCACCGCCACGAAGCGGTCGGCGCGCGGCCCGAAATAGTCGAGCGCCGCCTGCACCGGGGTGCAGACCGCCACCCCGTCGGCGAACGTATGGGCGGTGGGGCTGGCCAGCAGCTTGCCCGCCTCGAACGAGCGTTTGGCGGCATCGACATGCGCGGACACGACGCCGACGACGCGTGTGCGAAGGCCCAGGGCATCGCGCGCCGCGATCGTCCCGCACAGGCCCGATCCGCAGCCGACCGGCACATAGACGGTATCGAGGTCCGGCACCGCCTCGAACAATTCCAGTCCATAGCTCGCGACGCCCCGCACCAGTTCGCCATGATAGGCGGGCACCATGTAGAGCCCCTGTTCGTCCGCCAGGCGCAGCGCCTCGGCCTTCGCGCTGTCGAAGTCATGGCCATGCTCGATCAATGTCGCGCCAAAGGCGCGCATCGCCGCATTCTTCTCGCGCGCATTGCCATGCGGCACGACGATGGTGACGGACAGGCCCGCCGCGCGCGCGGCGCGCGCCTGCGCCTGGCCATGGTTGCCGCGCGTCGCCGTGATGATGCCGGTCACCTGCGGATGGGTGCGCCGCAGCCAGTCGATATAGGGAATGGCGCCGCGCGCCTTGAACGCGCCCGTCGGCGTGTGATTTTCATGCTTCACCCAGACTGTGCAGCCGGTACGCGCCGCCAGCAGGGGCCAGGCATATTGCGGCGTCGGCGGCATCTGCGCATGGACCATGGCTGCGGCCGAACGGAGCGAGGGAAGCGAGAGATCGGTCATCCTGCGCGCTTATGGGGTCGGCGCGGGATAGGACAGGACCGATGGGCAGAGAGTGGCCCTGTCAGGCCGCCTTGCGCACTTCGCCGGCCAGCAGCGGGTGCAGATGCTTTTCCTCCCACGCCATGCGTTCGCGCAGACCGTCCTGCAAGGCCAGCACGGCGGTCCGGTAACCGACCCAGTCCGCATCAATCTGCGCCGGGGTCCATTGCTTGATATGGTCGCTGTAGCGCAGGAACAGCGCGACGATCGCCCGGCCATGCTCGCGCAGCGCCTGGTTCGCCTCAGGCGTGAGCGGGCGGCGGCGCAATTGCTGCACCACCGCATCCTCGCGGCCCATATGCTCGCGAAACGCCTGGGCGAAGGCAATCCGCCGACGCGCGAGGTCCGGCATGTCCTTTGGCCCTGCGCCCGCCATCAGCTGGGCGAATTCCTGCATCTGTCGGCGCAGACCATCATGGTCGTGCCGTAAATCCATCATCATGTTCAGCGACCCCATTTTATCCTTAGATCGGCATGGGGCCGCCAAACTTAAGCCAATGGGCTGCTTTTGCGACGAAAGGAGGGTTAACGCAGCGCCGCCAGCACCGCGTCGCCCATTTCCACCGTGGTCATCGCGCCGCCCAAATCCGCCGAGCGCGCGCCGTCGCGCAGAGCCTGCGCCACCGCCGCTTCGATGCGGTCCGCCTGCTCGGGCAGATTGAGCGAATAGCGCAGCATCATCGCCGCCGAGAGGATCGTCGCCAGCGGGTTGGCCCTGCCCTCCCCGGCAATGTCGGGCGCCGAACCATGGATCGGCTCATAAAGGCCCTGGCCGCTGCCATTGAGCGTTGCGGACGCCAGCATGCCGATCGAGCCCACGCACATGCTGGCCTGATCCGACAGGATGTCGCCGAACAGGTTGCCGGTCACGATGACGTCGAACTGGCCGGGATTGCGCACCAGCTGCATCGCGGCATTGTCGACATACATGTGGCTGAGCGCGACGTCGGGATAGCCCGCCGACACCGCGATCACCACGTCGCGCCACAGCTGGCTGGTTTCCAGCACATTGGCCTTGTCCACCGAACAAAGCTTGCCCCGCCGCGCGCGCGCCGCCTGGAAACCGGCATGGGCGATGCGCCGCACCTCGGCTTCATTATAGGACATGATGTCATAGCCTTCGCGATAGCCCTCGGCCGTGGTGCGGAAGCCCTTCTCGCCGAAATAGACGTCGCCATTGGTTTCACGCACGATCAGCAGGTCGATCGCCCCCGCCACTTCGGGCTTGAGCGCGCTTTCATGCGCCAGTTCGGGAAAGACCCTGGCCGGGCGCAGGTTGGAGAAGAGGCCCAGTTCCTTGCGCAGCCCCAGGATCGCCTGTTCGGGCCGCAGGTGCCGCTCCAGCGCGTCGCAATCCGGATCGCCCACCGCGCCGAACAGGATCGCGTCGGCGCGCCGCGCGATGTCGAGCGTTTCGGGCGGCAGCGGATGCCCCACCGCCCTGTAGGCCGCGCCGCCGACCAGCCCGTCCTCATAGGTGAGGCCATCGATCACCAGCGCGTCGAGCACGCGCTTCGCCTCGGCCACGATCTCGGGTCCGATGCCGTCTCCGGGGAACAGGGCGATCAACATGGCTACACTCCTTATCTTGCGTGGCAGCGCCTTATGGAGACAGGAGGTTTCACGCAACCGCCCTTTTGAGCCGCTCCACCAGTCGTTCGCGCGCGGCCAGCACATCGGCGCGGCGATCGGTGAGCACCGACCGCTCCAGGAAGAATCCGGTCAGGCGCAGCCCGTCGAGTATCTGGCCCCAATCCCCCATGCCGCCTTCGATCAGGAAGGGTGGCAGCGGCAGCAGGCGCTGCTCATATCCCAGCGCCCCGGCGCGGCTGACCGCCGCCGCGCTGCGCGGACTGACATAGGCGAGGTCCTCGGCATTGCCCAGCGCGGCGCAGCGGCTGAGATCAAGGCCGAAGCCCAGTTCCGCGAGCAGCAGCAACTCATAGCGCACCAGCGCCACCGCCCAGCCGCGCGCCGCCGGCGCCGCCTCCACCGCATCGAGCAGCCCGGCCAACGCCTGGTGCAGCGCCGGATAGGGCGTGGCCTCCGGCAGCGACGCGGCGGTGAGCGCGCAGCTCCAGTCGATCGCCGCCGCGGGCAGCGGCTCGCCATGCAGCGGCGCGCGGCTGTGGGCGAGTTCGACCGTCAGCCCGGCCAGCTGCTCCTCGGTGCGGGCGCGAAACTCGGCCTTCACCACATTGCCCGGCAGCAGCACCGGCCGCACCGCCCGCGACCGCCCGCCGCGCACATAGCCCGGCGTCAGCCCATGGTCGGGCGTCAGCAGCCGGGCGATCGCCCCATGTTCGCCATGCGCGCGCACGGCGCAGACAATGGCGAGGGTGGAGAGATGAGGCATGGGTTCCGTCTCTAGTCCGTGATGCCCCGCCTCTCAACCGTTCGGCCCGAGCCTGTCGACGCCGATCCCGAGCGACGGCTGCAAGCCGCCAGTCGAACGGCGCGCCGCTTTGCATCCAAGGCAGTAGAGCGCTTCGGCAGGCTCCACCCCACCGGCTGTGAAGGTGAGATTATCTGCGATAGACGCTCTTCAAGTTCATGAATTCATGCAGCCCGAACGGCCCCAGCTCGCGGCCATGGCCGGAGCGCTTCACGCCGCCGAACGGGGCTTCGGGCGCGGAGGCGAGCATCTGGTTCACCGCGGTCATGCCGGCCTGCACGTCGCGCACGAAACGCGCTTCCTCGGCTGCGTCCTCGGTCCAGACGGACGAACCAAGCCCGAAGGGAATGGCGTTGGCAATGGCGATGGCGTCGTCGATGTCGGCCGCCTTGAACAGCATCGCGATCGGCCCGAAGATTTCCTCGCCCATCAGCGCCGGATCGATGGGGACGTCAGTCAGGATGCCGGCCTGCATATAGGCGCCCGGCCCCGGCATGGTCTCGCCGCCGATCAGCGTCGCGCCGGCCGCCTTCATCGTCTCGATCTGGTCCTGCACGGTCTGCCGTTGCTCCGCGCTGGAGAGCGGCCCCATGTCGCTTTCCTCGGCGAACGGATCGCCTGCCTTCACCGCCGCCATCGCGGCGGCATAGCGCTCCAGGAAGGCGTCATAAATGTCGGCATGGACGATCATGCGCTTGCCGCAGATGCAGGACTGGCCGCTATTCTGCACCCGCGCCGTCACCGCCTGCTTCACTGCCGCATCCAGATCGGCCGAGGGCATGACGATGAAGGGGTCGGAGCCGCCCAGTTCCAGCACCACCTTCTTGAGCGCGCGGCCCGCCTGCTCGGCCACCGCCCGGCCGGCGCCTTCGCTGCCGGTCAGGGTGACGGCGACGACCCGGTCGTCGGCAATGATGCCCGCCACCGCGTCGGACCGGATCGGCAGATTCTGGAACAGCCCCTCCGGCGCGCCGGCCACGCTCATCATATCCTGCATCAGCGCGGCGACGCCCTGCACGTTGCTGGCATGTTTGAGCAGCCCGACATTGCCCGCCAGGATGCAGGGGGCGAGGAAGCGGACCACCTGCCAATAGGGGAAATTCCACGGCATCACCGCCAGCACCGGCCCGATCGGCAGCCAGACCAGATCGGCCTTGCCGCCCGAGGACAGGGCGATGCTGCCGCCCTCCAGCATGGCCGGACCTTCCTTGGCATAATGGCGGAAGGCGGCGACGCATTTGTCGACCTCCGCCAGTGCGGATTTGAGAGTCTTGCCTATTTCCAGCGTCGCCATGCGCGCGAGCCGGTCGCGATGGTCGTGATAGGCGTCAGCGAGCGCGGACAGCAAGGCGGTGCGCTCCTCCATCGCCGTGTTCCGCCAGGTCGCGAAGGTCGCCGTCGCCCGATCGAGCGCGGCATCGATCTGCGCCTGGGTCAGTTCCTCATGAGTGGCGATCTCTTCTCCGGTGGCGGGGTTGATGCTCTTCATGCTTGGCTCCGGATGAGGTGATTCGGGGATGATGTGGGCATGGCCATGCCCATCGCAAGGTCACAACGAAGTCACAGCGGCGAAGTTCACACCGTCGTAGAACCGCAAAACCCCCGGAATCGCGGGCGGACGCGCCACCGAAGCGACAATGACGCGCCTGCAACGCGACAGCGAAGCGCCTGCGACGCATCGCCGAGGGCACGGAGACGCGCCGGTCGCGCGACCGGGACGTGACGCAGGATCGAGGGGGCGACAAACCGACATGAGCGGGCGGAGCAGTCATCCGGCAGGATAGATCAGAGATTTTCCTACATTTACAGAGGGATGAGCTGCGGAGCGGCAGAGGCAGGGTGAAAGGCGCCCGGATTGTGTGCGCGTCGATGGTGGGCGATGATTTCGTCGTCCGCCTCCAGCTAAGGCGCACTCGATCTGCCACTTAGGAACATAGCGGAGATGCCGGCCTCGCGCTCGGCCATGCGTAGCAAGTTCGGGCCGCAGGCTAGCAGGATCTGACCGCAGGCATAGCACCCCGAGCGGGCAGGCACGGCCCCTTTCATCCTCCCCTGGCAGGGGAGGTGGCAGCACGAAGTGCTGACGGAGGGGTATCCCCCTATCGCCAGCGGGGACACCCCTCCGTCCCGCGCTCCGCGCGCGACACCTCCCCTGCAAGGGGAGGATGACGAATACGACCACTTGCGGACCGAAGCCCACGATGAGACATTGCCTTTCATGAGCGATCTTCCGCAATATTGGACCCTTAAAAGGCGGAAGCCGCTGCATCCGGCAATTCCAACGCGGGCAAGGGAATGGCTCTTGTTCTTTGCGGCTGCCCTTTTTCTTATCGTCGCCCCTCTCTACATATTATCCACATATATTCGGCGCTTACTGACAGCTGACGAAGCAGTCCAAATGTGCCTTCCACTCTTGTTTGGGGGCGGGGTGTTCGTTGTGCTCGGCACGCTTTGCAGATCGTGGCGATTGAAGAAGCTCAGGATACATATCCGGTCTGAGCGAGATTTAGCTGCGGGTCTCTCCGAACCGGACTGACTGCAATCCACCCTTTCAGCTCCTAAATCCCGCCTTCAAACCGTGCTCCCCCCCCTCACGCCGCCTCAGGCAAGCGGCAGCTCTGCGCTGCTGCGTCGCGCAATATGCCGGCGAGCATGCGGAATTCCTTTTCGCGCGGGCTGTTGCGACGCCAGACCAGCGCGATGTCACGCGATGAGCGTTCGGATTCCAGCGGTCGCGCGGTGATGCGGGTATGGTCCAATATGCCGCCGGCGATCGCCATTTCCGGGATCATGGTGACACCCAGCCCATTGTCGACCATCTGGATGAGCGTGTGCAGCGATGTGCCCATCATCGTCGCGCTGGCGCGCAGGTCGGGGCGGTTGCACGCGGCCAGCGCATGATCCTTCAGGCAATGGCCGTCCTCCAGCAGCAGCAGCTTGCTTTCGTCGATCATGCCCGGCTTGATCCATTCGGGCGGATTGGTGGGCTCGTCCTGCGGGAAGGCGACATAGAGGCGGTCGGCGAACAGGATTTCGCTGTCCAGCTCGCCCATCGGGAAAGGCAGGGCGAGCAGCACGCAATCGACATTGCCATGGCGCAGCGATTCGATCGCCGCCTGCGTCGTCTCCTCGCGCAGATAGAGTTTGAGTTCGGGCCGGTCGGCGCGCAGGCGTGGCAGCAGGCGCGGCAGCAGGAAGGGGGCGATCGTCGGGATGACGCTCATCCGCAGTTCGCCGGTCAGCGGCTTGCCCGATGCTTCGGCGATCGCCGCCAGCTCCTCCGCCTCGCGCAGCACGCGATGCGCCTTTTCCACGATCCGGTCGCCCAGCGCGGTGAAGCGGACGACCCGCCGGGTCCGCTCCACCAGGGTCACACCAATCAGCGACTCCAGTTCGCGGATGCCCGCGGACAGGGTCGACTGGGTCACGAAACAGGCGTCGGCGGCCTTGCCGAAATGCCCCTGCTCCTTGAGCGCGACCAGATATTGCAACTGTTTGAGCGTAGGCAGGTAACTGGACATTTATCGGCTTCCTCGATCAGAAAGCCGAATATAAGCGGTTCAGCCGATAAATCCAAGCCATTTGGCGATGCCGAACGCCGATGTGACCGTCAGGATGATGCCGACGGCGGTGAACAGGAAGCGCGGGGCGATCCGCCGCGCCAGCATCGCGCCGAAGGGCGCGGCCACGACGCCGCCGATCAGCAGCCCGATCGTGTAGGTGGTGAAGGTTTCCCAGCCGAGATGGATGAGGAAGGTGAGGCTGATCGACAGGGTCAGCGCGAATTCGACGCTGTTGACCGTACCGATGGTGTGGCGCGGGCTGGCCCCCTGCAGCAGCAGGTTGGACGTGACGATCGGTCCCCAGCCGCCGCCGCCGCTCGCATCCATGAAGCCGCCGGCCAGGCCCAGCGGCGTCACCCATTTGGGATCGCGCGGCTTGGGCGGCAGGTGGAAGCCGCGCCAGACGAGATACAGGCCGATCGCCGCCAGATAGACCTGGACGAAGGGCTTGATGACCGCGCCGTCAATGTTGGACAGCAGATAGGCCCCCGCCACGCCGCCGATCACGCCCGGCACGATCAGCCGGGCGAAGAGCCGCCAGTCGACATTGCCGTGCAGGATATGGCTGATCGCGGAGACGCCGGTGGTGAAGGTTTCGGCGGCATGGACGCTGGCCGAGGCGCGGCTGGGTGGCACCCCCATGGCCAGCAGCAGCGTGCTGGAAATGACGCCATAGGCCATCCCCAAGGCGCCATCGATCATCTGGGCGCCGAATCCGATAAGGATGAAAGGCAGAATATCGCCGAAATTGGCCAGCAGAGCGTCAATCATCCATTGTCCTTAGGTTTGATTGTCTACTTTATTGATAGGCATATCTCGCGATGCAAAGCAAGTTTCCCTTTATAGCGCGAAAGCGCGGCCCCGCGCTGCACTGGAAAAAGCGCGGCCGGGGGCTTATGTAGGCGCGAACAGGGTTCAGGATTTCAGGGACGCGGCATGCTGCGCAATCTTATTGGCTATATCGATTCGGTGAAGGCGCGCGACCCTGCGCCCCGGTCTCGCGCCGAAATCCTGCTCTATCCGGGCGTCTGGTCGCTGGCGTTCCACCGCATCGCCCATCGCCTCTATCGCGCGCGGCTCTTCTTCCTGGCGCGGGCGGTCAATCATCTGGCCCGTTTCCTGACCGGCAACGACATCCATCCCGGCGCGCGGATCGGCCGGCGCTTCTTCATCGACCATGGCTTCACCGTGATCGGCGAGACGGCGGAGATTGGCGACGACGTCACCCTCTACCAGAATGTCACGCTGGGCGGCACCGATCCCGCCAACGGTATCGCGGGCAAGCGGCACCCGACGCTGCATGACGGCGTGATCGTCGGGTCGGGTGCGCAGGTTCTGGGGCCGGTGCAGGTCGGCGCGCGCGCTCGCGTCGGCGCCAATGCGGTGGTGACCAAGGACGTGCCCGAAGGCGCGACCATGGTCGGCATCCCCGCGCGCCAGATGCTGGTCGACGTCACCGCCTATCAGCGCGAGTTCGTGCCCTATGGCACCCCCTGCTCCGACTGTTTCGACCCGGAAAAGCAGAAGCTGGAAATGCTCCAGTGCGAAGTGGAGCAGTTGCAAAAGCGGCTCGCCGAGCTGATGGTCGAGCGCCAGACGCCGCGCCTGCCGGACGCCGACGCGCTGTTCAAGGATCGCGACCGCGCCTGATGACCAATGTGACGCCGTTTCCCGCCGCCGCCGCCGGTCAGGTGGGCTTCGACCGACAGGAATTGCAGCGCATCATGGACCTCTATGGCCGGATGGTCGCCGCCGGCCACTGGCGCGACTATGCCATGGACATGGGCCGCGAGGCCGCGATCTTCAGCGCCTTTCGCCGCTCGGCCGAGCGCCCCGAATATCGCATCGAAAAGCGCCCGGCGCTGCGCCATCGCCAGGGCATGTGGGCGCTGGTGGGCGAAGGCGGCCATATCCTGAAGCGCGGGTCGGACCTGCACAATGTGCTGGCCCCGGTGGAGCGCAAATTGCTGCGGATCGTCGAGGATTAGGGCGCGGCGCGCGGCGCCTGCCCATTGCCATCGCCGCGTCCGCCGCTATCTGACGATCATGTCGCATCCCCAATCCCCCGACCGTTTCCACGAAGACAAGGCGACCTACACCGTCACCGGCAGCCAGCCGGACATCGACGCCGGCGTGGAGGCGATCCGCACGACGCTCAAGACGCTGCCGATCCGGCCCGGCGTCTATCGCATGCACGACGCGCGCGGCGATGTGCTCTATGTCGGCAAGGCGCGCGCGCTGAAGAACCGCGTCGCCAATTACACCCAGGTCGATCGCCTGCCCAAGCGGCTGCAGCGCATGGTCGCCCAGACCCGCAGCATGACCATCGTCACCACCAACAGCGAAGCCGAGGCGCTGTTGCTGGAGGCGCAGCTGATCAAGCGCTACCGCCCGCCCTACAATGTCCTGCTGCGTGACGACAAAAGCTTTCCCTTCATCCTGCTGCGCGAGGATCATGCCTTTCCCCGCGTGCAGAAGCATCGCGGCGCGCGCAAATATCAGGGCCGCTATTATGGCCCCTTCGCCAGCGCCGGGTCGGTGACGCGGACGATCAACGCGCTGCAGAAGCTGTTCCTGCTGCGGTCCTGCACCGACAGTTTCTTCGCCAATCGGTCGCGCCCCTGCCTGCTCTACCAGATCAAGCGCTGCTCGGCGCCCTGCGTCGACCGCATCGACCAGGCGGGCTATGCCGAACTGGTCCGCGACGCGCAGGATTTCCTGGGCGGCAAGTCCACCGCCGTGCAGAAGAAGCTGGGCGCGGCGATGCAGGCGGCGTCCGACGCCATGGATTTCGAGCAGGCCGCGATGATCCGCGACCGGCTGAAGGCGCTGACCTTCATCCAGGGCAGCCAGGCGATCAATGCCGAGGGGCTGGGCGACGCCGACATTTTCGCGCTGGCGGAAAAGGGCGGCGCGATGTGCATCCAGGCCTTCTTCATCCGCGGCGGGCAGAATTGGGGGCATCGCAGCTTCTTCCCCGTCCACACCGCCGACGTCGCGACGGAGGAGGTGCTGGAAAGCTTCATGGCGCAGTTTTACGAGGAAGTGCCGCCGCCCAGGCTCATCCTCACCGATCGCGAACCGGCGGAATGCGCGCTGATGGCGCAGGCGCTGGCCGAGCGGGTCGGCGCCAAGGTGCGGATCGAAGTGCCTCAGCGCGGCGATCGCGTCCGCCTGATCCGCCAGGCGCAGCGCAATGCGGTGGAGGCGCTCGACCGGCGGCTGGCGGAAACCACCAGCCAGGCGAAGGTCCTGGACGAGATGGTCGACGCCTTCGGGCTGGACGGCGTGCCGGACCGCATCGAAATCTACGACAACAGCCATATCCAGGGCGCGCATGCGCTGGGCGCGATGGTGGTGGCGGGGCCGGAGGGCTTCCGCAAGAACGCCTATCGCAAATTCAACATGAAGAATCCGGAGATCAGCAACGACGATTTCGCGATGATGCGCGAAATGTTCGAGCGCCGGTTCGCCAGATTGGTAGCGGATGGGGCCGCGCGCGAGGACCCGGATCGCGACAGCGGCGAATGGCCCGACCTGGTCCTGATCGACGGCGGCAAGGGCCAGCTATCGGCCGCGCGCGGCATATTGGAGAATCTGGGAATCGAGGATGTCTGCATGATCGGCGTCGCCAAGGGGCCGCATCACGGCCGCGAGGGGCGCGAGGTCTTCCATCTGATGGACGGCCGCGAAATCACATTTCCGCTCAACCATCCGGTGCTTTTCTACCTGCAGCGCCTGCGCGACGAAGCCCACCGCTTCGCCATCGGCGCCCACCGCGCCAAGCGCAGCAAGGCGATCACGGTCAGTTCGCTGGACGAGGTCCCCGGCATCGGCCCCGCGCGCAAGAAGGCCCTGCTGATGCACTTCGGCACCGCCCGCGCCGTCCGCGACGCCGCCCTGGAAGACCTGGCCAAGGCCCCCGGCGTATCGAAGGCCGTCGCGCAGCAGGTCTATGACTATTTCCACGGGTGACGCGTGATGCGTGCGCGTAGAGGTAGGGTAAATGGCGGCAGGTAATGGGGAAGATGGGTGGATAGCGGACTGTCAGGCTTTGGGAAATTTGAAGCGAAAGCAATCAGTCTGATTTGCCGACTGGCCGGAATAGTTGCCCTCTCAGACAAGCCACCACATCATTGAACCCATTTTCTTGCCATTCCAGAGACCCACCTGAAGACAGGCAAAATCAGGGCGGTCGGAATTGCACCGATGATCCAGCCCATTACCGCCCACATAATCACGAACACTAACATCATTACGGACATTCCGACCTCTTGGGTCGATGAGGCGCGCCAAGGCTGCATCAGAGCCATGCTGACAATAAATGTTATGAAGACCGGCAGACGGAAAATCGAAACACGCCGCGATGTGATTTCAGCCAAAATCATAAATGAAGAGGCAAGGATAGCGCCGAGGCCAATCACCAAAATGAAAGAAAAATACATACCCGTCTGCCATTCGATAATGCGCTCAATATTTTGACTGATTCAAGCCAACACAGCAAGTGGCATTAATGACTGAAACTGGTCGCTTCCTGCCATTCCTACAGTCGTCATGCCGGGCTTGACCCGGCATCCCGCTTTTCTTCGCTCAAATGAAGAAGCGGGATCCCGGCTCAAGGCCGGGATGACAGCAAATGGTCGACATCCGACGCTCAAAAATTCTGGCGCCGACCAGGTAGAGAGTTGGATTCTCCGCCTTCGCGGGAATGACGAGAGTGGTGGTTTTCAGCTATCCTCCCCTTGCAGGGGAGGTGTCGCGCGCGGAGCGCGGGACGGAGGGGTGTCGCCCTCACGATGGCGGGACCCCCCTCCGTCTGGCCTTCGGCCAGCCACTTCCCCTGCCAGGGGAGGATCGGGTGCGCCGAGACCGGTGTCGGCCCGATCCAGCCGTCAGCCGCCCCAGCCTTTCGCCTTCGCCTCGTCTTCGGCGCGCGCTTCGACCCATCGGGTCGCGCCGTCTTCGAAATGCTCCTTCTTCCAGAAGGGGGCGTGCGATTTCAGCCAGTCGATCAGGAAGGCGCAGCTTTCCAGCGCCGCCGTGCGGTGGCGGGATGCGGTGCCGACGAAGACGATGCGCGCGCCCGGCTCCAGCCGGCCGTAGCGGTGGATGACGCTGACGCCCAGCAGCGGCCAGCGCGCCATGGCGTCGTCGACGATCCGCGCCACCTGCGCCTGCGTCATCGCCGGATATTGCTCCAGTTCCAGCGCGACCAGCCCGTCGCCGCCGCGCACCACGCCGGTGAAGCTGGCGACGCCGCCGCCGCCCAGCGCCTCGAGCGCGGCCATTTCGCCCGCGACGTCGAAGTCCTGCGCCTGGACGGAGATCCGCTTCATCCGCCCGTCACCGGCGGGAAAAGGGCGATCTCGCGCGCCTCGCCGATCGGCGTGTCGAGCGGGGCGAACCGCTGGTCGATCGCGGCGCGCAGCCGGGCGGGATCGCCCAGCGCCTGCGCATAGCCGCCGCCCCGCGCCGCCAGCATCTCCACCAGATCGGCGATGCGCGCGCCGGCCGCCGGACGATCGACCTGCTCCTCGTCCCGGCCGATCGCTTCGCGCACCCAGGCGAAATAGACGATGGTGAGCGCCGTCATCCGGTCAATCCATATGGCTGATGCCGACGCGCAAATAATCCCAGCCGGTGACCAGCGTCAGGATCGCCGCCGCCCACAAGGTGATGATCCCCACCATCTGCACGAACGGGAATTGCGGCACCGCGCCGGCCAGGATCAGCGCGCCGAGCGCGATCAGCTGAAAGGTCGTCTTCCACTTGGCGAGGCGCGAGACCGGCACCGACACCTGCAGCCCGGCAAGGAATTCGCGCAGGCCCGACACCGCGATCTCGCGCAGCAGGATGATCATCGCGGCGACGATGTGCAGCCCGGCAATGTCGCGCGTCGCCGCCAGCATCAGGATGACGGCGCCGACCATGATCTTGTCGGCGATCGGGTCCAGGAACACGCCCAGTTTCGACACCGTGCCCTGGGCGCGGGCCAGATAGCCATCGAAATAATCGGTGATGCCCATCAGGCAGTAGAGAGCGAAAGCCAGCGCGTAGCCAGTCGTCCAGCGCGCGCCAAGCTCCGCCGGCCAGAGCAGCGCGACGAGCAGGGGGACGGTCAGGATGCGCGAAAGCGTCAGCAGGTTGGGCAGCGTCAGCATGGGGGCGGACTGCCACAGTCCGGCGTCGCACACAAGCGCGTGCGGTCATGTCCCCCTGCAACCGGCCGGCGGCGCCGGCCGCCACGCGCAACCGCTGGACTCAAGCGTTGGACATGGACGCCGCCAGCGGCTAGACCCCGCCCAGGTCGCTAACGGGAAAGAAGACCCCCTATTCCATGCAAGCCTCGCTCAGGCTCCTGAACAAGCGTCGTTTCCTGCCGCTGTTCATCACCCAGCTGCTGGGCGCGTTCAACGACAATCTGTTCAAGAACGCGATGGTGCTGTTCGTCGTCTACCAAGTGTATAACGACGAAAGGTCGGAAACCTGGTTCAGCGCGCTGGCGACCGGCCTCTTCATCCTGCCCTTCTTCCTGCTGTCCGCCTTGTCGGGCCAGCTGGCGGACCAGCGCGACAAGGCGATGATCATCCGCTGGGTCAAGGCGGCCGAGATCGCGATCATGGCGGTCGGCGCGGCGGGGCTGGCGCTGATCTGGAGCGGCATCGCGGTCCATACGCTGGCGATTCCCCTGCTGCTCGCCGCCCTGTTCGCCATGGGCATTCATTCGACCTTCTTCGGCCCGATCAAATATGCGATCCTGCCCCAGCATCTGCATGACGAGGAAGTGCTGGGCGGCACCGGCCTGGTCGAGGCGGGCACCTATATCGCCATCCTGGCCGGCACCATCCTGGCCGGCATCATCCCGGTCGAGGCGGCGGCCGTGGGCATCATCATCACCGCGCTGATCGGCTATGTCGCGGGGCGCAAGGTGCCCCCTGCCCCGTCGCTGCTGTCGGCCCAGCCGATCGATTTCCACATCATCCGATCGTCCATCGCGCTGGTGCGCGGCACCATGCATATCCGCCGGCTGTTCCTGGCGATCATGGCGATCAGCCTGTTCTGGGCGGTGGGCTCCATCCTCTTCATCCAGTTCCCGCCGCTGGTGAAGAATGTGCTGACCGCCGACAAGCCGGTCGCCAGCCTGTTCCTCGCCATCTTCTCGATCGGCATCGCCATCGGATCGGTCGCGATCAACCGGCTGTTGCAGGGGCATGTGTCGGCCCGATATGCGCCCGCGTCGGTCATCGGCATGGGGCTGTGCATCGTCGCCTTCCATGTGGTGTGCGACTTGTGGACGCCCGCGCCCGCGGGGCAGATGCTGTCGCTGACGGAGTTTCTGGCCCATCCGCTCGCCATACCGCTTTCGCTCTGCCTGCTGGGCGTCGCGACCTTCGGCGGCATGTTCGTGGTGCCGCTCTACGCCTTCCTCACCACCACGGTGGAAAAATGCGAGGCCGCGCGCACCGTGGCCGCCAACAATATCGTCAACAGCGGCGCGATGGTGGTGGGATCGCTCTGCGCCATCGGCCTCAGCGTCGCGGGCGTGTCGGTGGTGATGCAGCTGCTGCTGGTCGCCATCCTGTCGCTGCCCTGCGCGGCGATGGCGTGGAAGCTGCACAAGGCATGCGACGGCCCGCTTTGCCACTGACGCCCCCGGCCGCTTCGCAGCCGTGGGCCGCGGCCGACGCGGCGTCAGAAGATGAAGCTGTAGAAAGCCGTGAAGAAGGCGCAGAAGCTGAGCGCGAACAATTTCCAGTCCTTGTCGTCGTCGACCGGTTTCCTGCCGCGCGCGCCCTTGTCGTCGCTGACGCGCAGGACATGGGCGGGCAGGCGCTGCCGGAAGGGGTGGCGGGCCGATTCGGTCGTGAGGACAAGAGGACGGGTTCGCATGGCATGTCGTTAACGAATAATTTACCATTTTGGCCATGGCTTGCGACCGGCAATCTTCCGCTGTCCCGGCGCGGGACAGGCTTGACTGTATGATGTGAATAATACAGCATGAACGAACCCATGAACGACTCTCGCCCCGTCGATCCGTCCGCGCTGCCGCCGCGCGAATTTGGCGCGGGTCCGCCCAGCGCCTTTGCGCCGCCGACCCCATGGCGGCGGCGATGGCAGATTGTCGGCTGGGTGCTGGCGGCCCTGCTCGCGCTGCTGATGACCCTGGTCGCCTGGCTGGCGGTGACCGCGCCGCTCTCCCAATCGCTGCGGCCGATCGTCCCGCCCAGCATCAGCCTGATGTCGGCCGACGGGCATCTGATCGCGCGGCGCGGCGCGGTGATCGACAAGCCGGTGACGATGGCCGAACTGCCGCCCCATGTGCCCCAGGCCTTCATGGCGATCGAGGATCGGCGCTTCCCCACCCATTGGGGCGTCGACCCGCGCGGCATTGCCCGGGCGATGTGGCATAATCTCTGGTCCGACGGCGCGTCGCAGGGCGGCAGCACCATCACCCAGCAGCTGGCAAAGGGCGTGTTCCTCTCCAGCGACCGGACACTCGGCCGCAAGGCGCGCGAGGCGCTGATCGCGATCTGGCTGGAGGTCTGGCTGACCAAGGACCAGATCATGGAGCGCTATCTTTCCAACGTCTATTTCGGCGACAATGTCTATGGCCTGCGCGCAGCGGCGCGGCATTATTTCAATCGCGTGCCCGCGCGGCTGACCGTGCCGCAGGCGGCGATGCTGGCCGGGCTGCTCAAGGCCCCGTCCCGCCTTGCCCCCACCGGCAACCTGCCCGGCGCCCGCGCGCGCGCCGCGCTGGTGACGCAGGCGATGGTCGATGCGGGCTATCTGACTCAGGCGGAGCGCAACCGGCTGCGCCCGGCCCGGCTGGACGTGCATGATGATCCCGACGCGACCAGCGGCACCTATTTCGCCGACTGGGTGCTGCCGATCGCGCGCGACCGCGCCGGCGCGGTCTATGGCGAACAGAGGATCGAAACCACGCTCGACTGGCGCATCCAGCGCCTGGCCGAAGCGGCGGTGCGCCGCGCCCCACTGGGCGGGGCGCAGGCGGCGCTGGTCGCGATGAAGCCCGACGGCAGCGTCGTCGCCATGGTCGGCGGCAAGAATTACGGCAAGAGCAGCTTCAACCGCGCCGTGCAGGCGAAGCGCCAGCCGGGGTCCACCTTCAAGCTGTTCGTCTATCTCGCCGCCTTCCGCGCCGGCATGACGCCCGACGACAGGATCGACGACACGCCCTTCACCACCGGCAGCTATCGCCCTTCCAACCATGGCGGCAAATATCGGGGCCGCATCACGCTGCGCCAGGCCTTTGCCGCGTCCAGCAATGTCGCGGCGGTGCGGCTGACGCAGCAGGTCGGCGTCGACAATGTGATCAAGGTGGCGCGCGACCTGGGCGTCACCGCGCCGCTGACCGAGGATCTCAGCCTGGCGCTGGGCACGTCGGAAATTCCGCTGATCGAACTCGCCGAAGCCTATGCGGCGGTCGCGGCGGGCGCCTATCCGGTGGTCGCCCATGGCCTGCCGCCCGAGGATCAGGGCTGGTTCGAGCGGCTGATGCAGCGCCAGCGCCGCTTCAGCGAAAGCCAGCTGGAGATGATCCGCGATCTCCTGTCCTCCGCCGCCAATCGCGGCACCGGCAGCGCGGCGGCGCTGCGCACCCGCACGTTCGGCAAGACCGGCACGACGCAGGACAGCCGCGACGCGATCTTCGTGGGCTATGCCGGTGGACTGGTGACGGCGGTGTGGATCGGCAATGACGACAATGCGCCGCTGCCCGGCGGCGCGGCCGGCGGCGGCGTGCCCGCGCGCATCTGGCGCAATTTCATGAGCGGCGCGATCAACGAGCCGGTCGAGGACGCGCCCGAGGAAACGCAGGACGCGGACCTGGTCAACGCGATCGCCAACATCACGGTCGAAACCGGAATCGGCAATGTCGGCCTGGGCGTGGATGGCGGCGGCATGACGGTGAATGTCGGGCCGAATCAGCTGCGCATCCCGACCGACGAGCCGCAGCCGCTGCCGCCGCCCGATCTGGCGCCGCCGCCGGTCACGCGCACCCAGCCCGAAGCGGAGGATGGCGGCCCCTGATGGGCCGGATCGGGGCGGCTTGCGTGGTTAAGCGCACCTTTATATCCTGCCGGCCGATGCGGCGGACTGACGGCATTTCACGTCCAAGTCTTTTCAATGATATAAGCGTCTGCGACTCTGACGTTGAGGGCCGCCGATGACCAGGGAACTCATGAGCGAGCGCAGTTCGGAACAGAAGGCGCTGGCCGCGCGATGGACGATCGCGGCCGAAGCGATGGAGGCGCTCGCCGGCGCGCGATCGATCGACGCCATCGTCAATGTGCTGCGCGCCTTTGCGCGCCGCGCCGTGGGGGCGGACGGCATCGCGGTCATCCTGCGCGAAGGCGATCTGTGCCATTATATTGCCGAGGATTCGATGGCGCCGCTCTGGGCCGGCCAGCGTTTCCCGGCCTGCAACTGCGTGTCGGGTTGGGCCATGCGCCACGGCCAGACCGTCGTCATTCCCGACATCTTCAACGATGCCCGCGTGCCCGTCGACGCCTATGAACGCACCTTCGTGCGCAGCATGGTGATGGTGCCGATCGGCCGGATGGAGGCGACGGCGGCGGTCGGCGCCTATTGGTCCGAAGAGGGCGAGCCCAGCGACAATGAAGTGGCGTTGATGGAGGCGCTGGCCCGCGCGGCGTCGACCGCGCTGGAAAATGGCCGGCTCTTCGCCGCGCTCGAATCGCTGAACGACCAGCTGGACGAGCGGGTGCGCGAACGCACGCAGGAACTGGAACAGGCGCAGGACATGGTCCGCCAGTTCCAGAAAATGGAGGCGATGGGCCAGCTGACCGGCCATGTCGCGCATGATTTCAACAATCTGCTGACCCCGATCATCGCCGGGCTGGACCTGATCCTGACGCCCAAGCGCACGCCCGAATCGATCGACCGCCACGCCGGCATGGCGCTGCAGGCGGCCGAGGCGGCGCAGATATTGGTGCAGCGGCTGCTGACCTTCGCGCGGCGTCAGCCGCTCTCGCCCACGGCGGTGGACCTGCCCGACCTGGTCGCGGGCATGCAGGCGCTGCTCGCCAGCACCATGGGCCCGCGCATCGCCCTGTCGGTCGATCTGCCCGCCGATCTGCCCGCAGTCCGCGCCGACGCCAACCAGCTGGAGCTGGCGATCCTCAACATCGCGATCAACAGTCGCGACGCCATGCCCGATGGCGGCACGCTGGGCATCAGCGCCGATCGCCGGCCCGCGCCCCCGGGCCTGGCGGCGGGCGACTATATCCGCATCGCCATCCGCGACACCGGGTTCGGCATGACGCCCGAAGTGCGCAAATCGGCGATGGAGCCCTTTTTCACCACCAAGCCGTCCGGCCACGGGCTGGGCCTGTCCATGGCCCATGGCCTGACCGGACAGCTGGGCGGCACGATCGAGATCGACAGCAAGGTCGGCGGCGGCACCACGGTCATGCTGTGGCTGCCGGTCGCGCAGGACCCGGCGCGCGCCGGCAGCCCGGATGCACAAGACGCGCCCGAACGGCGGCAGAGCGGCAAGCTGCTGCTGGTCGACGACAATGCGCTGGTCCGCGCCAGCACCCGCGACATGCTGGCCGACATGGGCTATGAGGTCGTCGACGTCGATCATGCCGAACTGGCGCTCGGCATGATCGATGCGGGTTATCGTCCCGATATCGTCGTCACCGACCATGTGATGCCCGGCATGACGGGCGCGGAACTGGCGATCCGGCTGCGCTGCGACCATCCCGGCATCGCCCTGCTCATCATATCGGGCTATCAGGGCGTGGACCTGATCGCGCCCGACATCGTGCGCCTGTCAAAGCCGTTCCGCCCATCGCATCTGCAGGCCAGCATCGCCGCCGCGCGCGCGCAACGGGCCTGATGCCGGGCGCCTAATCCTGCGCGCATGATCCAGGATACTGCCGCCAAACGGCTCCCGCCTCAGATCGCCTGGCCCGCCGCCCAGCCGCTGGCCCAGGCCCATTGGAAATTATAGCCGCCCAGCCAGCCGGTGACGTCCACCGCCTCGCCAATGGCGTAGAGGCCGGGCGCTTTCGCCGCTTCCATCGTCCGCGACGACAGGCCGGCGGTGGCGATGCCGCCCACCGTCACTTCCGCCTTGGCATAGCCTTCCGTGCCCGATGGCGTGAAGGACCAGTCCGCCAGCCGCGCGCCCAGCTGCCGCAGCGCCTTGTCGCTCAACGCGCCAAGCTCGCCCTGCACCCCGGCGCGTTCCAGCAGCGCGTCGGCCAGCCGCTCCGGCAGCGCCTGCCCCAGCAGCTTGCGCAGCTGCGCGCGCGGCCGCGCCCGTTTCTCCTCCAGCAGCCAGTCCGCCGCGCGATCCGGCAGGAAATCGACCTGGATCGGCGTTCGGTGCTGCCAATAGGAACTGATCTGGAGCATCGCCGGTCCCGACAGGCCCCGATGGGTGAAGAGCGCCGCTTCGCGAAAGCGGGTCTTGCCCCAGCGCACTGCCACATCCGCCGACACGCCCGACAGCGACTGGAACAGCGCATCGTCCGGCCCCAGGGTGAAGGGCACCAGCGCCGGGCGCGGCTGCACCACCGACAGGCCGAAACGCCGCGCTACATCATAGGCGAAGCCGGTCGCGCCCAGCTTGGGAATGGACGGGCCGCCCGTCGCCAGCACCAGCGCGGGCGCACGATGCTCGCGATCGCCCAGCGTCACGCGATACAGGCCCTCGCCATGATCGATCCCCGTGATGCCCGCACCCAGCGCCATGGTGACCCCGCCCTTGTCGCATTCGGCCTGCAGCATGGCGACGATCTGTTTCGCCGATCCGTCGCAGAACAGCTGCCCCAGCGTCTTTTCATGCCAGGCGATGCCATGGCGGTCGACCAGCGCCAGGAAATCCTGCGCGCTGTAGCGGCCGAGCGCGGACTTGGCGAAATGCGGGTTGGCCGACAGATAGCGGTCCGCCGCCGTGTGGATATTGGTGAAATTGCACCGCCCGCCGCCGGAAATCAGGATCTTCTTGCCCGGCGCGTCGGCATGGTCGGCCAGCAGCACGCGGCGTCCGCGCTGCCCCGCGACGGCGGCGCACATCATCCCCGCCGCGCCCGCGCCCAGGATGATCGCATCCCAGGGCTGCTCCATCGGCCCCGCCATCAGCGGCCGCGCTTCAGGCGGACCAGCGCCTCGTCCAGCGCCGACAGGAAGCGCGAGCGATCCGCTTTGGAAAAGGGCGCCGGGCCGCCGATCGCATCGCCCACCGCGCCCGCGCGCAGATCCGCCATGATCGCGCGCGTGGCGATCGCCGCGCCGATCGAGCTGGTGGTGAAGGGCCTGCCATTGGGCGCGATCACTTGCGCCCCGGCCTTGAGGCACCGGTCGGCGAGCAGGATGTCGGCGGTGACGCAGACCGTTGCCGCATCGGCCCGTTCCGCGATCCAGTCGTCCGCCGCATCGAAGCCGTCACTCACGACCACGCGCTCGACCAGCGGGTGAGCGGGCACACGAATGACGCTGTTGCTGACGATGGCGACGGGCACCTCGTGCCGCCAGGCGACCTTGTAAATCTCCTCCTTGACGGGGCAGGCGTCGGCATCGACCAATATTCTCATGGCGCTCGCGATAGGCCGCGCGGCCGCGCGAAACAATGGCTCGGCCTTATTTCGTCGCCGCGTCGATCCGCGCCTTCCGCAAAAGCCTTTCCTGTCCTACATCGGCGGCATGAACGCCCCCCTCTATAACAAGGACATATTGCGGCTCGCGGCCAGCATTCCGCATCACCAGCGGCTGGCCGACCCGCAGGCCAGCGTCGAGAAGAGATCGCCCACCTGCGGATCGCGCGTCACCGCGGACGTGCGCATGGCCGATGGCCGGCTCGCCGAGCTCGGCCTCGACGTGAAGGCCTGCGCGCTGGGACAGGCGTCGGCGTCGCTGATGGCGGCGCAGGCGATCGGCCTCACCGCGGCGGAACTGGCCGACGCGCGCGATCGCCTGACCGCCTATCTGGCCGGCGAAAGCGAGGCGCTCGACTTCTGGCCCGGCCTTGCCGTGCTGGCCCCGGCGCGCGGCTACCCCGCGCGCCACGCCTCGATCCGTCTGGGCTTCGAAGCGATCGCCGAAGCGGCGCGCATGGCCGACGCCTGATGGAAACGACCAGCGCCACCGACATGCTGCTGAGCGAGGGCGTGATCCTGCTCGGTGCGGCCGTCGCCTTCGTCATGCTGTTCCGCCGCTTCGGCCTGGGCGCCGTGCTCGGCTATCTCGTCGCCGGCGCGATCGTTGGGCCGCAGGGCCTGGGCCTGGTCGGCGGGGGCGAATCGAAACTCGCCATCGCGGAAATCGGCATCGTCCTGCTGCTGTTCCTGGTCGGTCTCGAACTGCATCCGGCGCGGCTCTGGCGGCTGAAGCGCGACATTTTCGCGCTCGGCCTCGCCCAGGTCGTGACCTGCGGCTGCGTGCTGACGGCGATCATCTTCTATTCCACCGGCTTCACCTGGGGCGCGGCGATCGCGCTCGGTCTGCCGCTGGCCTTGTCCTCGACCGCGCAGGTGCTGCCGGGCCTCAAGTCCAGCGGCCGCATCAACTCGCCCTTTGGTGAAAAGGTCTTTTCGATCCTGCTGTTCCAGGATCTCTCCATCGTCCCGCTCATCACCATCATCGCCGCCCTGTCGCGCAATCCCGCCGACGCCGGCGGGCCGCCCGGGTGGATGATGGCCGGCTACACCGTCGCGGCGATCGCGGGGCTGGTGCTGGCCGGGCGTTTCATCCTGCGCCCGCTGCTGGGGCTGGTCGGCCGCATGGGCGAGCGCGAATTGTTCGTCGCCGTCGGCCTCTTCACCGTGCTTGCTGCCGCCGCGCTGATGCATGCGCTCCACCTCTCGACCGCGCTCGGCGCATTCGTCGCGGGCGTGATGCTCGCCGATTCGCCCTATCGGCACGAGATAGAAGCCGATGTCGAACCCTTCCGCTCGATCCTGCTCGGCCTGTTCTTCCTGGCCGTGGGCATGGTGCTGGACCTGCGCGCGGTGATCGCCAATCCGCTGTTCGTCCTCTCCATGGCGGCGATCCTGGTCGCGACCAAGGCGGCGATCATCACAGGCCTGGCCCGATTGTTCGGGATGAGCTGGCAACAGGCGCTGGGCGCGGGCCTGCTGCTGAGCCAGGGGGGCGAATTCGGCTTCGTCCTCTTCACCCAGGCGCAAGGCGCGCTGCTGATCGCGCCGCAGGCCGCCAGCCTGTTCAGCGCCATCGTCACCTTCTCCATGGCGACCACGCCCTTCCTGATGCTTTTTGCCCGCCGCTTCGAATTCGCCAGGAGCAAGGATCGCGACGACCTGCCCGGGCCCGAGGACGCGCCGCGCGGATCGGCGATCATCGTGGGCTATGGCCGCTTCGGCCAGACCGTCGCGCAGATGCTGATGGGCCATGGCTTCGGCGTCGTCCTGATCGACAAGAAGCCCGCCCAGATCGAGGTGTCGAGCCGGTTCGACATGAAGGTCTATTATGGCGACGGCACGCGTATCGACCTGCTGCGCCGGTCGGGCGCGGACGAGGCGCGGCTGATCGCCTTCTGCATCGACGATCCCGCGCTCGACGCGCGCGCGCTGGAACCCATTGCCGAGGCATTCCCGCAGGCGGCGCTGATGGTCCGCGCCTTCGACCGGCGGCAGGTGCTGGCGCTGCAGGACATCCAACTCGCCGGCGTCGTGCGCGAAGTCTATGAATCGGCCATTTGCATGGGCGTACAGGCGATGGAGACGCTGGGCGTGCCGTCGACCGAGATCGAGGAGGTCGAGCGGCAATATCGCGAGAACGACCGCCAGCGCATGGCGTTGCAGATCGAACATGGCACGCTGCTGGCGGCCAAGGACCTGATGTACCGCCCGGGCAATTCCATGCGGCTGCTCAGCCGCGGCGACGGAGAAGACGCATGATCGCGATCCTGGCCTGCCTGTCGGCGGCGCTCGCCATCGGCGCGGGCGCGTTCGGGGCGCATGGCGTCGCCGACGCCAAGGCGGCCGACTGGCTGCGCACCGGCGGGCTCTATCAGCTGGTCCACGCCGTCGCCGCGATCGCGCTGACCGGCGTCGCGCGCGGCGCGGCGGCGCTGCTGCTGGCGGGCGCGGCGATCTTCGCCCTGTCGCTCTACATCATGGCGCTGGGCGGTCCGCGATGGCTGGGGGCGGTGACGCCGATCGGCGGGACGCTGATGATCGCCGGCTGGCTCTGGGCCGCATGGACCTTCGGCCAGCGCTGACGCGCCGCCCTTGCCCCTTGCGCCGGCTGCGCATAGATTGGACCTTATGGCCGACCATCATCATCATGACCATCTGGAACCCACCGGCGCGAAGCTGGCGGACGCCGCCCGCTCCACGCTGGAGGCGCAGAATGAACAATGGACGCCGATGCGCGCCGCCATCTTCGATGCGCTGGCGTCGGAAGAGCGGCCGGCGTCGGCCTATGACATTGCCGACACCGTGTCCAAGGCCCGCGGCAAGCGCGTCGCGCCCAACAGCGTCTACCGCATCCTCGACCTGTTCGTGACGAACAACATCGCCATGCGGGTCGAAAGCGCCAACGCCTATATCGCCAACGCCCATCCGGGCTGCCACCATGACTGCATCTTCATGGTGTGCCGCAACTGCAAGCAGGCCACCCATGTCGATGACGACACGGTGACCGGCCAGGTCCGCGCCATCGCGCAGCAGGACGGCTTCCGCCCCGAACGCCCCGTGATCGAAATCCTCGGCCTTTGCGCCAAGTGCGCGGCCTGAGCGCGACACAGACGCCCGGTCCACGCATGACCGGGCGCATTGGAGACTATGCCTGACCATGAATGATCGCCCGCAAACGCCGCTGCTCGACCAGGTCGCCTGGCCGTCCGACCTGCGCAAGCTGCAGCCCGAGCAGCTGCGCCAGCTGGCGGACGAACTGCGCGCCGAAACCATCGCGGCGGTCGGCGTCACCGGCGGCCATCTGGGATCGGGCCTGGGCGTGGTGGAGCTGACCGCGGCGATCCATTATGTGTTCGATACGCCCGACGACAAGCTGATCTGGGACGTCGGCCATCAATGCTATCCGCACAAGATCCTGACCGGGCGGCGCGACCGCATCCGCACCCTGCGCCAGGGCGGCGGCCTCAGCGGCTTCACCAAGCGCGCCGAAAGCGACTATGACCCGTTCGGCGCGGCGCACAGCTCCACCTCGATCAGCGCGGCGCTGGGCTTCGCCATCGCCAACAAGATGCAGGACAAGCCGGGCAAGGCAATCGCGGTGATCGGCGACGGCGCCATGTCGGCGGGCATGGCCTATGAGGCGATGAACAATGCGCGCGACGCGGGCAATCGGCTGGTCGTCATCCTGAACGACAACGACATGTCGATCGCGCCGCCGGTCGGCGGCCTGTCCGCCTATCTCGCGCGCCTGGTGTCGAGCCGCGAATTCCTGGGCCTGCGCGATCTCGCCCGGAAGCTGGCGCGCAAGCTGCCCCGCCCGCTCCACAATGCGGCGCGCAAGACCGACGAGTTCGCGCGCGGCATGGCGATGGGCGGCACCCTGTTCGAGGAACTGGGCTTCTACTATGTCGGGCCGATCGACGGGCATAATCTCGACCAGCTGATCCCGGTGCTGGAAAATGTCCGCGATGCCGCGCAGGGCCCGTGCCTGGTCCATGTCGTCACGCAGAAGGGCAAGGGCTATGCCCCGGCCGAAGCGGCGGCCGACAAATATCATGGCGTGCAGAAATTCGACGTCATCACCGGCACCCAGGACAAGGCGCCCCCCGGACCGCCCAGCTACACCAATGTCTTCGCCCAGGCGCTGATCGCCGAGGCGCAGCGCGATCCCGCCGTCTGCGCCATCACTGCCGCCATGCCGTCGGGCACGGGGCTGGACAAGTTCCAGACGGTCTTTCCCGACCGCATCTTCGACGTCGGCATCGCCGAACAACATGCCGTCACCTTCGCCGCGGGCCTCGCGGCGCAGGGCATGCGGCCCTTCTGCGCCATCTACTCGACCTTCCTGCAGCGCGCCTATGACCAGGTCGTGCATGACGTCGCGATCCAGAACCTGCCCGTCCGCTTCGCGATCGACCGCGCGGGCCTGGTCGGCGCCGACGGATCGACTCATGCCGGCAGCTTCGACGTCACCTATCTCGCCACCCTGCCCAACATGGTCGTGATGGCGGCCGCGGACGAGGCGGAGCTGGTCCATATGGTCCATACCTGCGCCCTGCATGACAGCGGCCCGATCGCCGTGCGCTATCCGCGCGGCAACGGCACCGGCATTGCCATGCCGCAGACGCCGAAGGCGCTGGAGATCGGCAAGGGCCGCATCATGCGCGAAGGACGCCAGGTCGCGATCCTTTCCCTCGGCACCCGGCTGGAGGAAGCGATGAAGGCGGCCGACGCGCTGGAGGCCAAGGGCCTTTCCACCACCGTCGCCGACCTGCGCTTCGCCAAGCCGCTGGACGAAGCGCTGATCCGCAAGCTGCTGACCAGCCATGACGTGGCCGTCACGATCGAGGAAGGGGCGATCGGCGGCCTCGGCGCGCATGTGCTGACGCTGGCGAGCGACCTCGGCCTCATCGACAATGGCCTCAAGCTGCGCACGCTGCGCCTGCCCGACCTGTTCCAGGATCAGGACAAGCCGGAGCGGCAATATGCGCAGGCCCGGCTCGATGCCGACGCCATCGTCGACACGGTGCTGACCGCCCTGCGCCACAACAGCGTCGGATCGGAAGCGCGCGCCTGACGGTCAGGGAAAGCTGAAACTGACATTGACCAGCGCGCGCCAGCCCTTTTCATAGCCCTGATAAGGGCTGACCAGCGCGCGATGGACCGACAGGTTGGTGCTCAGCGCCCCTTCCTGCACCCGCACCCCGCCGCCCAGCGACGCTAGGTCGAAATGGCCGCTATTGTAGAGCAGCCGCTCATTATAATAAGCGCGGGCGGCGTCGGCCGCGGCGAACAGTTCGACCCGGCGGCCGCTTTTCGCCGGCGGGCCCCAGGCCGCCTCGACCCGCCCCGCCAGCGCGCTGTCGCCGATCAGGATCGCCGCGTCATAGGCCTGGCCGAATTCGTCGCCGCCCAGCACCGCGGCTTCCGCTTGGGTCAGCGCATCGGGTGAATATTGACCCCACAGGCGCGTGCGCAGCGCGACCGTCCGCCCGATCAGCCGGTCATGGGCGATCTGCGCCTCCCATTTGCTGAAATGCCGGTCGGCGGTCGGCGCGCTGACCTCCACCTGCGCAAAGGGCAGCGAATGCGACCCCGTCAGCTGCACGCTGCTCGCGGTCCGCCCGGTTTCGCGGCGCCAGCGCAGCGACAGGCGCGCGGCGGGGGTCCGTTCGCGAAACAGGCGATAGCCAGCGAAGCGGGATTCATTGCCCTGCACCGCGATGGTGGCGGTGGCGCTCAGCAGGTCCCGCTCGGTCAGCAGCAGCGGGTAGGTGACGGCCGCCGACAGGCCATAGGCATCGCCGCGCAGCCGATATTCAGCGATGTCGCTCGCCGATGATGCCGCCGCCAGGTCCAGCACCGCGCCGTCTGCGCCCACCGGCAGGCTGTAGGCCGCCGCCGTCATGCGAATGCGGCCGTTGAGATTGCGCCCCAGCAGCACGCCCAGCTGGTCGCCCGGGCGGACGATGCTGTTGCCCTGGCCGATCAGCTGCATCTGCGCCCGGCCGGTAAATGCCTGGCCATTATTGTTGAACTGCAGCGCCAGCCGGTTCGGATCGGCCTGCGTCTGGAAATGGATCTCCAGGCCGCCGGGCTTCGTGCCGGCGTTCAGAAAGGCTTCGACCCGGCCGCCGGGAATCGCCTGAACCAGTTGCAGCACGCGGTGCAGCCGCCGGCGGCTGAGCGGGCCGTCCGCCTGCTCCAGGCGTCCCGCGAGTTCGCGCACGCGCGCGCCCACGCCGGTCGTCACCCCCGAAAAGCGCAATCGCTCCACCCGCCCCTCGCGCACGCCCACGAACAGCGTGCCCTGCTGCGAGATGGAGCGCAGGTCGATCGTGTAGATGGCGACGTCGCTGCGCCCATAGGCCGCATCCAGCGCCTTCGCCAGCGCCTGCAACTGCTCGGTGCTGGCGGGCCGGCCCAGATAGGGGGCGGCGGCGCGGCGCAGCGCCGGCTCGATCGTCGATCCGCTGATGTCCAGCGCCGCGAGCTTGAGATTGGCGGTCGACGCCTCTCCCTGCGCGGCCGCGTCCACCGCCTCCAGCGGCGCGATCGCCGCCAGCAGCGCGATCATGGGCGCGCTCTTATGCTGAGTCATGATGGGATCCGCCCGCAAGCGGTGACGCGGGAGCCGCCCCCTCAGGACGGCTCCCGGCGGATCACTTCGTCGATACCGGCGAAAGCATGCTGTCCAGCGGCGTCGACAGCTTCACGCTGGTGCCGTTCTTCTCATTGGTCTTCAGCAGCGTGGTGTAGACGCCGAACGTCTTGTCCGGGCCCAGCAGGCGTACGCTGGTGCCGGCATTGTTCGCCGCGCCGACTTCGCTCGACAGGATGCTGATCCCGATCGGGGCGACCGGTTCATCGGGGCCCAGCAGCGCCTTGCCATTGCCGATCTGCAGCCGGATCGGCGAATTGCCGAGTTGCAGCTGCGCCTGCGCCGGAACGCTGGCCATGGCCACGGCAGCGCCGCCAATCAGCGCCAGGGCTTTCACATGCATATGAATGTGAGATGCGATTTTCATGTCATCCTCCTAAGTTGTCCCCACCCATGGAAAAGTTATAGAGTCGACCCTAAGCGCTTTGCTGACATCTTTGGTTAACGGATGTGAAGTGATTTAGTCCTCTTGCCTTCTTTTAAAGATAATTGATTTATTAAAACGACGTCCAAAATGGAGAGAATTACTGCATGAGCGATCCTGTGCTTGGAGACAATTTCCGACGGGTCATCTGGACCTGCTGGTTTCAAGGACTTGATGACGCGCCATCTTTGGTCCAGCGATGCATCCAGAGCTGGATCAAGCATAATCCCGGCTGGGACTTGCGTTGCCTTGATCGGCATACAGTCCTTCATTACGCACCGTCTCTCAATGATCTAAATCTGACAAATGCTGTTATTACGGCAGCATCTCTGTCCGACATTGTCCGGATCAACCTGCTGCACGAATATGGCGGCGTCTGGGTCGATGCCTCGCTCTTCTGCAACCGCCCGCTCGATGCGTGGTTGCCCGACCATATGGAGCAGGGCTTTTTCGCCTTCCGGCGGCCCGAGCCCGATCGGCCCCTGGCAAGCTGGTTCCTGGCGGCCCGGCCGCACCATCCGATCGTTGCGCGCTGGACCCGCACGGTGCGCGATTATTGGCGCGACCGCCGTCAAGCCGACGATTATTTCTGGTTCCACCGTTCCTTCCGGACATTGTGCGAGACCGATCCCGACGTGGCGGCGCAATGGCGGCGCGTGCCCAAGGTCTCGGCCATTCCGCCGCACCAGATCCAGCGGCTGGGCATGACCAGCCCCGCGCGCGACAGCATCAACAAGGTCGATCGCACGCTGCCGCTGTTCAAGCTGACCTATCGCTACCCGGTGGCGGAGGACAGCCCAGACAGCCTGCTCAGCGCGATCATCGGTCCCCCCGATGCGGCCCCGGCGCCCCCTCCTCCAACGCAGGTCGCGCCGCCATCATCCTCGTCATCAGCCCCGACCATCGCCGGGCTGCGGCTCGGCACCGAAAATATTGGCGATCATATCCAGATCATCGCCGCCGATCGCCTGCTCAACCGCTTCGGCCTGCCGCCAAGGCTGCGGATCGATCGCGACGAGGGGCTGGGCGACCCGCCGGTGCCCGGTGCGGACCAGCCCGTGCCGATGCTGATGAACGGCTGGTTCAAGCGCGGCGAGCAGGGCTGGCCGCCCCATGCCCATGTCGATCCGATCTTCCTGGGCTTCCATGTCCGCCCGAAACAGAGCCGCGCGCTGCTCTCCCCGGCCAGCATCGCCTATCTGCGCCGGCATCAGCCGATTGGATGCCGCGACAAGTTTACGACCGAAACCCTGCGCGACAGGGGGATCGACGCCTTCGAATCCCATTGCCTGACGCTCACCCTGCCCCGCCGCCTGCCAGGCGAAGGCCAGACCCGGACCTTCGTCGTCTCGCGCGATCATCGCCTTGCCGAAGCGCTTCCGGCGAGCCTCGGCCCCACCCTGCCGCTGCTCCATTATAGCGGCCAGCAGGATTTCGATCGCAACATGGCGCGCGCGGCGGCGATGCTGGCCCTCTATCGCGATCAGGCGCGGCTGATCGTCACATCGCTGCTGCATTGCGCCCTGCCGGCGATCGCTATGGGCATCCCGGTCGTGATGTTCTACCCGATCAATTCCGAGCGCGGCCACCAGTCGGACCGGGAGCGCTTCTCGTCTCTGGAGCATCTGATCCCGATCTGGCGGATCGAGGATATGGATCAGGTCGACTGGTCCCCGACCCCGCCCGATGTCGGCGCGATCAAGCTCGCGTTGCTCGACCGGCTCTCCGCGGCCCTGTCCTCACGCGGGCTGACGCAGTTTCGGGCGCTGGGCCCGATCGCGCCGGCCAGCGCGCTGCCGCCGCGCTAAACGCAACCTGACGGTTGCATGAATGTGGAGGATCCGCCATTATGCAACCAGGAGGTTGCCTATGCCCGATTCCATCACCAAAGTCATCGACATCGCTGCGCCCGTCGAAAAAGTGTGGGACGCGCTGATCGACCCGCAGAAATTCGGCGCCTGGTTCCAGGTCGCGCTGGATGGCCCATTCATCGTCGGAGAAATCACGACCGGCCGCATGACCTATCCCGGCTATGAGCAATATGGCTGGGAATCGCGCACCGTCGCGATCGAGCCCATGACGCGCCTCGCCTTCGAATGGCCCGCCACCGGCGGCGACGAGGCCGCGATGCGATCGGGCGTGCCGGAATGGACGCTGGTCGAATTCCGTCTGGAGCCGATCGCAGGCGGCGTGCGCCTGACGGTCACCGAAAGCGGCTTCGATCATGTGCCCGAACCGCGTCGGTCGCAGGTGATGCGCTCCAACGAGGGCGGCTGGGCCGAGCAGGTGCAGAATATCAAACGCTATGTCGCAGGCTGATCCGGCGGTCCTTTTCGCCGCCCTGGGCGACGCGACGCGGCTTGGCCTGCTGGCGCGACTGGCCGATGGCGGCGCGTCGTCCATCGCCCGGCTGGCGGACGGGCTGCCGCTCAGCCGGCAGGCGGTGGCCAAGCATCTGGACGTGCTGCAGGGCGCGGGGCTGATCCATCGGCGCCGGCAGGGCCGCGAAACGCAGGTGGCCTTGCGCCCCGAAGCGCTCGACAGCGCCCGCGCCTGGCTGGACCAGGTCGGCGCGCAGTGGGACGAACGGCTCGCCTGCCTGCGCGCTCTGGTGGAAGGGGACGGCTGAAGCGCCGCCCCTCATCCCCTTATTGCGGGACGGCCGCGCGCGCGTCCTGGCCGTCGCCTTCGGGCGCGGCGATGATGTCGCGGGTGGTGTTGCCCTTGTTCACGACCTGCGTGTCGGGATCGCCCGCTTGCGAGCGGATACCGGCGGCCGCATCGGCGCGACCGGCCGCGTTCAGCGCCGCGCTTTCCGACGCGCTGCGCTGGGCCGGGCCGCCGAACATCGCCTGCATCGCTTCCTTGCTGGCGTCGACGGAGGCAGCGGCGGGCGTGCCGGGCGCGGGCGGCACCAGCGCGAAGTCGGGCGGCACGACCAGCGGCGCCTGGCGCGACACCGCAAATTCATCGGGCCGCTCACGGCCCATCAAGCCACGGCCGCCGCCGCAGGCCGACAGGGTTGCGATAAGGCCGGCGGCGAGGATCAGTTTACGCTTCACTTCAAAGTCTCCGTCTTTGCGCCCTTGTCGCGCAGCAGCAGCGCCCGTGCAAGCAGGATCAGCACGCCGATGGTGATAGCGGCGTCCGCCAGGTTGAAAATCAGGAAGGGCCGCCATTCGCCGAAATGCAGGTCGGCATAATCGACGACATAGCCCAGCCGCACGCGGTCGACGATATTGCCGATCGCCCCGCCCAGCACCAGGCCCAGCGCCGCGACATCCTGCCGCGCCTTTTCCCGCCACATCCATACCGCGACGAACGTTGCGATCAGGAAGGTCATGCCGACCAGCGCCCAGCGCATCGCATCGGTGTCCGCATGGAAGAAGCCCATCGACACGCCTCTGTTCTCCAGCCAGCGCAGGCGGAAGATCGGCAGCAGGTCGATCCCTTCGTCCGCCCGGCTCTGCAGCGCCAGCGGATAGGTGACGGTGTATTTGATGAGCTGATCGAGCGCGAGCGTGGCGATCGCCACAGTCAGGCCCAGCGGGCGGTGATTGGCGGGGCTCATGCGGTCAGCACCTTTTCACACCGGTCGCACAGCGCGCCGTCTTCCGTCACTTCGGGCAATTTGCGCCAGCAGCGACCGCATTTGTGCCAGTCGCTGGGCCGCACGATGATGCCGTCGCCCTCGCCCATTGTCACGCGCGCGACGATCGCCACTTCGGCGAAATCGACATCGCCCACCGGCAGCAGCTCGCCCATGGTGACGTCCGCGTCCAGGCTGGATCGCACGATCTTGTCCCGGCGCAGCGGCTCGATCGCTTCGTTCACCTGTTCGCGCTGGTCGCGCAGCGCTCCCCATTTGTCGCCGAGGTCAGTGTCGATCCAGCGCGCGTCAACCTCCGGCCATTCCAGGAAATGGACGCTATCCTCGGCACTTGGGAAGCGGCTCTGCCACACTTCCTCGGCAGTGAAGGGGATGATCGGCGCGACATAGCGGACCAGTGCGTGGAACAGCGTGTCGAGCAAGGTGCGATAGGCGCGCCGCTTGGGATCGCTCTTCGCGTCGCAATAGAGGCAATCCTTGCGAATGTCGAAGAAGAAGGCGCTGAGGTCGCTGTTGGCGAAGTCGAAGATCGCCCGGCTGTAGCGGCTGAATTCCAGCCAGTTCTCGCTGCCCGCGCCCTTGTCCACGACGGCGCGCAATTCCGCGTCCAGCTGCGCCAGCCGATGGAGCATGTAGCGCTCCAGTTCCGGCATTTCCGCGTAGCTGACCGCTTCGGTCTCTTCATCATAGTCGGACAGAGCGCCCAGCATGTAGCGGAATGTATTGCGCAATTTGCGATAGGCGTCGGACGCGCCGGCCAGTACTTCCTTGCCGATGCGCACGTCATCGAAATAGTCGGTGCTTGCCACCCAGACGCGCAGGATGTCGGCGCCGCTCTCGCTCATGATCTTGAGCGGATCGACGACATTGCCCAGCGACTTGGACATTTTCTTGCCAGTGCCGTCCAGTGCGAAGCCATGAGTCAGCACCGCCTTGTAGGGCGCCTGACCCCGCGTGCCGCAGCTTTCCAGCAGCGACGACTGGAACCAGCCGCGATGCTGGTCCGACCCTTCGATATAGAGATCGGCGCGCGCGCCCTCGCCATAGCGGCCTTCGACCACGAAGCTGTGGGTCGAGCCTGAATCGAACCAGACGTCGAGAATGTCGTTCACGACCTCATAGTCGGCCAGATCGTAATCGGGGCCGAGCAGGCGTGCATGATCGGCGGCGAACCAGGCGTCGGCGCCGCCTTGGCGGAAGGCCTCGACGATGCGGGCATTGACCGCCGGATCAACCAGATAGTCGCCGCTCTTGCGATGGACATAGAGGGCGATCGGCACGCCCCAGGCGCGCTGGCGACTGATCACCCAGTCGGGGCGCCCCTCCACCATGGATCGGATGCGGTTGATCGAGCGCTCGGGCACCCAGCGGGTCTGCGCGATCGCATCGAGCGCGACGTCGCGCAGAGTGGCGCCATTGCCTTCCATCCGTTCGCCCTGAGCGTGTCGAAGGGCTGTCCTGTCTTCCGAGGAGAAGGCCTGGGCTTCGACAGGCTCAGCCCGAACGGGGCCAGGCGCATCCATCGGGATGAACCATTGCGGCGTGCAGCGGAAGATGATCTTCGCCTTGGACCGCCAGCTATGCGGATAGCTGTGCCGGAAATCGTCCGACGCTGCGAGCAGTGCGCCTGCTTCGCGCAGGTCCGTGCAGATCGGCCCGTCCTTGCTCACGAACTTGGGGTTGATGACCGACCCCTGCCCGCCGAGCCACGCCCAGTCGGCGCGATATTTCCCATCGCCCTCGACCGCGAAGACGGGGTTGATGCCGTGCGCCTTGCACAGCGCGAAATCGTCCTCGCCATGGTCGGGCGCCATATGGACAAGGCCGGTGCCCGCATCGGTCGTGACGAAATCGCCCGCCAGGAACGGGCGCGGCTTCGCGAAGAAGGCCAGTTGCCGCTCCCGATCGTCACCCCGGACTTGATCCGGGGTCCCGCTGCCCTCGGCAACGTCGGATGAAGAAGCGGGATCCCGGCTTTCGCCGGGATGACGAAGTAGGTTGTAGATCGGGTGGCGGGCTTTTGCGCCGGCGAGCTGCGAACCTAAGAAAGTCCGTCCAGTGTCTTCAACCCGACGATCGGTACGACTTGCGAACTGCGACAGCAAGCTTTTAGCCACGATAACTCTCTGGCCTGCATCCCACACTGACTTGCGGCCCGGATCGCCCTCGTAATGCGCGACGGGTTTTCCCCGAACGACTGCAACAACATACTCAACCTCAGGCCCATAAGCCAAAGCCTGGTTCACCGGGATCGTCCAAGGCGTCGTCGTCCAGATCACCGCATGCGCACCGATCAGTTCGGGCGCGTTGGGCGCTTCCACGATCTCGAACGCCACGTCGATCTGCGTCGACGTCACATCCTCATATTCGACCTCGGCTTCGGCCAGCGCGGTTTTCTCGACCGGCGACCACATCACCGGCTTGGCCCCGCGATAGAGCTGGCCGCTCTCCGCGAATTTCAGCAGTTCGCCCACGATGGTCGCTTCGGCATCGAACTTCATGGTCAGATAGGGGTCTTCCCAATCGCCCATGATGCCCAGCCGCTTGAACTGGTCGCGCTGCACGCCGACCCATTTGTCGGCATAGGCGCGGCACTGGGCGCGGAACTCCGCTGCCGGCACCTCGTCCTTGTTCAGCTTCTTCTTGCGATACTCTTCCTCGATCTTCCATTCGATCGGAAGGCCGTGGCAGTCCCAGCCGGGCACATAAGGCGCATCCTTGCCGAGCAGGCTCTGGCTGCGGACGATGATGTCCTTCAGCACCTTGTTCATCGCATGGCCCATATGGATGTCGCCATTGGCGTAGGGCGGGCCGTCATGCAGGATGAAGCGCTCGCGCCCGGCGCGCTGGGCGCGCAGACGCCCATATAGGTCCATCGCCTCCCACTGCGCGGCGATCTCCGGTTCCTTGGCCGCGAGCCCGGCCTTCATCGGGAAGTCGGTGGCGGGGAGGAAGACGGTGGATTTATAGTCTTCGGTCTTCTGGCTAGGCTGGTCGGTCATGATGGGTCCGGCACTGAAACGCAAAACCGTTCGTGCTGAGCAGGGACTGAGCTTGTCGAAGGCCCGTATCGAAGCATCCGTGCCAAGACCCAATCCTTCGATACGCCATTTGCTCAATGGCTACTCAGGACGAACGGGGTGAATGGAGTGCGTGCCCTACGCGAGCGTGGGCGTTCCCGCAAGGATTTGCCGCGCGTCCGCGCAGTCCTGAGCGATGCCGGCGGTCAGCGCCTCCAGCCCGTCATATTTGCGCTCGGCATGGAGATAATGGACCAGCTCCACCGCGACCCGCTCGCCATAGAGGCTTTCGGAAAAGTCGAAGAAATGCGGCTCCAGCAATTCCTTGGGCGGGTCGAAGCTCGGCCGGATGCCCAGGTTCGCCGCGCCGTCCAGCACGCGCCCATCGGACAGCCGCCCGCGGACCGCATAAATGCCATAGGCCGGGCGCAGATAGGGGCCCATGTCGATATTGGCCGTAGGAAAGCCGATCGTGCGCCCCAGCTTGTCGCCATGCTGCACCAGGCCCTCGATCGTGAAGGGCCGCGTCAGCAGCCGCGTCGCCGTCGCGCAATCGCCCGCGCGCAGCGCCGCGCGCACGCGGGTGGAGGAAATCACCCCCTCCCCGTCGGTGACCGGCGCGACCGCCTCGGCCGGCAATCCCAGCGCCGCGAAACTCTCGATCGTGCCGCTGCGCGCGCGGCCGAAGGTGAAGTCCTGCCCCGTCACCACCGCGGCGACGCCCAGTTGCTCGACCAGCAAGCGGACATAGGCGGCGGGATCGAGCGCGGCGAGTTCGCGCGTGAAGTCGAACACCAGCATCGCGTCCGCCCCGGCATGGGCGAACAGCGCCTGCCGCTGGTCCAGCGTCGTCAGGCGGAAGCTGGGGCTGTCGGGCTGGAACAGCCGCATCGGGTGCGGATCGAAGGTGGCGACGATCGCCGGCCGTCCTTCCGCGCGCGCACGCGCGATGGCGTGGCCGACCACCGCCTGGTGCCCGGCATGAAAGCCGTCGAAATTGCCGAGCGCCATGACGCTCCCGCGCAGATGCGGGGGAACCGGGCCGCTGCTGGAAAGCCGCTCCATGCGCCGCGCTATAGGGGCGCGGCCAAAGCGTGGCAATGGAGCAGGCGCCGCATCACCTGCGGGCGCGCCCGCACCCTATCGCCGCGCGAAGGTGACGAAGCTGTAGCCCGGCCGCCCGGCCGCCGCCGGATGATCCGCGCGCGCGGTCTCGCGCCATTCGGCCGCGTCGGGATAAGCGATGCTGGCGTCGCCCTCGGCGTCCAGATGCACTTCGGTCAGTTCGATCCGGTCGGCGATCGGCAGGACCAGGCGGTAGATTTCCGCGCCGCCGATGACCATCAGCGTCGGCGATTTCGCCAGGGCGATGGCGGCTTCGACATCATGCGCCACTTCCGCGCCTTCGGCTCGCCAGGCGCGGTCGCGGGTCAGCACGATATGGCGGCGGCCCGGCAGCAGCCCGGGCAGGCTGTCGAACGTCTTGCGCCCCATCAGCATCGGATGGCCCGCCGTGATCGCCTTGAAATGCCGCAGGTCCGCCGGCAACCGCCAGGGCAGGTCGCCATCCTTGCCGATCACGCCATTGTCGGCGCGGGCGAGGACCAGAACGATCTCGCTCACAGCGCCAGCCGCGTCACATGCCCCATCTTGCGGCCCGGGCGCGCCTCATGCTTGCCATAAAGGTGCAGATGATTGGCCGGATCGGCCAATATCTCGGCCCAGGCATCGACATCGTCGCCGATCAGGTTGCGCATCTCGACCCGCGGCGCGGCCAGCCCGGTGTCGCCCAGCGGCAGGCCGCAGATCGCCCGGACATGATTTTCGAACTGGCTCGTCACCGCGCCCTCGATGGTCCAGTGGCCGCTATTATGGACGCGCGGCGCCATCTCGTTGAACACCGGTCCGTCGGCGCTGGCGAAGAATTCCAGCGTCAGCACGCCGACATAGTCCAGCGCGTCGGCGACCTGCGCCGCCAGCGCGCGCGCCTGATCGACCTGCCCCTCGATCAGCGCGCCGGCGGGCGCGGTCGACGTCGACAGGATGCCGTTGACATGGACATTGGCGGGCGAATCCCAGAAGCGCATCGCGCCATCCGCGCCGCGCACCAGGATCACCGAAAATTCCTCGGCGAAGGTGACGAAGCCTTCCAGGATCGCGCTCTGCCGGCCGATCGCGTTCCAGGCGCCGACCGCGTCGCCCGGCTCGGACAGGCGCGCCTGCCCCTTGCCGTCATAGCCCATGCGGTTGGTCTTCAGGATCGCGCGGCTGCCGATCGTCTCGATCGCCGCTTCCAGATCGTCCAGGCTTTCGACCGGCGCGAACGGCGCGGTCAGCCCGCCCAGGTCGCAAACGAAGCGCTTTTCCGCCAGCCGGTCCTGCGCCACGCGCAGCGCCTCCGCCCCCGGCCGCACCAGCCCGTGGCGCGCCAGCGTGTCGACGGCGGACGGATCGATATTCTCGAATTCATAGGTGACGACATCGACGCTGTCGGCGAAGGCCGCCAGCGCCTGCGCATCCGCATAGGCGCCGCGCGTCCAGTTGGGCGACACGTCGGCCGCCGGGCCGCTTTCCTCCGGCGCGAAGATATGGGTGCGATAGCCCAGTTGCGCCGCCGCGACGGCGATCATCCGGCCAAGCTGGCCGCCGCCGAGAATGCCGATGGTGGAGCCGGGCGCGATGGTCGTCATGTCTCTCTTGTCCGCCAATCTTCCGTCAGTCTTCGACGGTTGCGGCGACGGCGTCGGTCTGGCGCGCGCGCCAGGCGTCCAGCCGCTCGGCCAGCGCCGCATCCTGCGTCGCCAGGATCGCGGCCGCCATCAGGCCGGCATTGATCGCGCCGGGCTTGCCGATGGCGAGCGTGCCGACGGGAATGCCGCCGGGCATCTGGACGATCGACAGCAGCGAATCCATGCCCTTGAGCGCCTTGGATTCGACCGGAACGCCCAGCACCGGCAGCCGCGTCATCGCCGCGGCCATGCCGGGCAGATGCGCCGCCCCGCCCGCGCCGGCGATGATGACCTTCAGGCCGCGCGCCGCCGCGCCGCCGGCATAGTCATATAGCCGCTGCGGTGTGCGATGGGCCGACACGACCTTGCATTCATGGGCGACGCCCAGCGCCTCCAGCGTCTCGGCGGCGTGGCGCATCGTCTCCCAATCGGAGCGGGACCCCATGATGATGCCGACGTCGATAGCGCTCATGACCGTGCTGACTTCCCCTGATAGCGCGGAAAGCAAAGCCCCTTAGCGGCAGTAGCGGCATTGGGCAAACGTCAAATCCCCCCCTTCCAGGGGAGGAGTTACCGTTCCGACAGATAATAGCGATCGGTGGCGGACAGGTCGTCTGTTAGCTCATAGACGATCGGCTGGCCGGTCGGGATTTCCAGGCCGGTAATCTCCTCGTCGGAAATGCCCGACAGATGCTTGACCAGCGCGCGCAGCGAATTGCCATGGGCGGAAATCAGCACGCGCTTGCCGGCCTTCAGATCCGGGGCGATGACGGTGTCCCAATAGGGCAGGACGCGCGCGATCGTGTCCTTCAGGGACTCGGTCGCGGGAATGGCGATGCCGGCATAGCGGCGGTCGGCCGACAGGTCGAACGCGCTGCCCGCCTCCATCGCCGGGGGCGGGATGTCGAAGCTGCGGCGCCAGATCTTCACCTGATCGTCGCCATGCTTTTCCGCCGTCTCGGCCTTGTTGAGGCCGGTGAGGCCGCCATAATGGCGCTCGTTGAGGCGCCAGTCCTTTTCGACCGGCAGCCACAGCCGGCCCATTTCCTCCAGCGCCAGGTTGAGCGTCTTGATCGCGCGAGTCTGGAGCGAGGTGTAGCACTGGTCGAAATCCAGGCCCTTCTCCGCCATCAGCCGCCCCGCCGCGCGCGCCTCTTCCACGCCCTTTTCGGTCACGTCCACGTCCCACCAGCCGGTGAAGCGATTTTCCAGATTCCAGGCCGACTGGCCATGGCGAATGAGGACGAGAGTGGGCATGGGCGCGTCTCCTGCACGATAGCGGCGAATGATGCCCACCCCATAACGGGCAAAATCGCGCGTGCAAGCTTGTCGCCGCCCCCGCATCCCCCACATTGCAGCGCGGGCATGGATGCGATAGCCCCCGATGGTCGACATAAGCGCGTTTGAGCAGAAGGAGCAGCCGACTTGGCATTTGTGAAGGGCGCATGGCGCATCCTGGTCGCGATCAAGGACGGGCTCGTCCTTCTGTTCCTGTTGCTCTTCTTCGGGGCGCTCTATGCCGCGCTGTCCTATTCGCCCAAGCCGGCCAAGTCGGTCAGCAGCGGCGCGCTGCTGCTGGACCTCGACGGCACGGTGGTGGAGCAGCCCGCCGAGATCAGCCCAACCGCCCTGCTGAGCGGCTCCGCGCCCGAGGCAAAGGAATATCGCCTGTCCGACATCGTCGCCGCGCTCGAAGCGGCGAAGGGCGACGCCAAGGTGAAGGCGGTCGTCCTCAACCTCGATGGGTTCCTGGGCGGCGGCCAAGTCGCGATGACGCGGATCGGCGCGGCGCTCGATGCGGTGCGCGCGGCGAAGAAGCCGGTTCTCGCCTATGCCACCCTCTATACCGACGACAGCTATCAGCTCGCCGCCCATGCCAGCGAAGTGTGGAGCGATCCGCTGGGCGGCGTCGCGATCCTGGGCCGGGGCGGCTCCAATCTCTATTATAAGGGGCTGATCGACAAGCTGGGCGTCAACACCCATGTCTATCGCGTTGGCACCTACAAGAGCTTCGTCGAGCCCTTCACCCGCTCCGAACAATCGCCCGAAGCACGCCAGGCCAATCAGGCGCTGGCCGACGCCCTGTGGCAGAATTGGCAGGACGATGTGCAAAAGGCGCGGCCGCGCGCGCGGATCGCGGCATATGCGGGCGATCCCGCCGCCGCCGCCCGCGCCGCCAATGGCGACATCGCCAAGGCCGCGCTTGCCGCCGGCCTGGTCGACAAGCTGGGCGACGAATCGGCCTTTGGCGAGCATGTGGCGGAGATTGCGGGCGACGCCACGGGGGACAAGGCGGGCAGCTTCGCCGCCATCGACCTGCGCGCCTATGTGAAGGCGCGCGCGCCGGCCAATGATGGGCAGATCGGCGTGCTGACGGTCGCGGGCGACATCGTCGATGGCGAAGCGGGCCCCGGCACCGCGGGCGGCGACACGATTTCGGACCTGCTGCTGACCGCGCTCGACCAGCGCAATCTCAAGGCGCTGGTGGTGCGCGTCGATTCGCCCGGCGGATCGGTCATGGCCTCGGAAAGGATCCGCAGCGCCATCATGCAGGCAAAGGAGGACGGCCTGCCCGTCGTCGTTTCCATGGGCAATGTCGCCGCGAGCGGCGGCTATTGGGTCTCGACCCCGGGCGACGTCATCTTCGCCGAACCCGAAACCATCACCGGGTCGATCGGCGTGTTCGGCATCCTGCCCAGCTTCGAAGGGACGCTGGCGAAGATGGGGATCACCACCGATGGCGTGCGTACCACGCCGCTGTCGGGCCAGCCCGATATCGCCGGCGGCACCACGCCCGAATTCGACCAGATCATGCAGCTGGGGGTCGAGGATATTTATCGCCGCTTCGTCGGCCTCGTCGCCCGCGCGCGCAACAAGACGCCGCAGCAGATCGATGCCATCGCCCAGGGCCGCGTCTGGGATGGCGGGACCGCGCGCCAGATCGGCCTGGTCGACCGTTTCGGCGGGCTGGAGGACGCGATCGCCGAAGCCGCTCGCCGCGCCAAGCTCGATCCCGCCAAGGCGCGCGCCTATCGCATCGAAAAGGCGCCCGACCCCTGGACCGAATGGCTCGAAGCGCTGGCCGAGCGGGAGAGCGACGACGCCACCGCCCCGCGCGACATGCTCGCGCGCCAGGCCTGGGCGCAGCGCGGCTGGGCGCTGCAGGCGGTGAGCGACGTGCGCGCGCTGGTCTCCGGAGCGGGCGTGCGCGCCGACTGCCTCGAATGCCGCGGCTATGGCGCCCCGCGCCGGCCCCGCCCGGCGGACGATGCGGGCATGATGGCGACGCTGGCGGCGCTCTGGCGCTGACAAGAGTCATGGTCCGGGAAGCGGGCCCTTCCCGCCCCTGCGCGCCGCTCGGGCGTCCTTCGCGGATGCCGGTGGCGACGCAGCCCATCGGCTGCACGGCCGCAGGATAATGGCTTGCCTCGCGCGCGCGCCGGGCCTAGGGGGTGCGCCATCCGCACTTGCCGCGCCCGGCGCGCGCGGCCACGTTGGTTCCAGGGAGTTGAGCACGCCATGAAAGCCCGCATCTTCGTCACCCTCAAGGGCGGTGTCCTCGATCCGCAGGGCAAGGCGATCCACCACGCGCTCGAGGGCCTGGGCTTTGGCGGCGTCAACGACGTGCGCGCGGGCAAGCTGATCGAGCTCGACCTGGCCGACGACACGAGCGACGAGGATATCGACGCCATGTGCCGCAAGCTGCTCGCCAATACGGTGATCGAAAATTACCGCATCGAAAAGGTCGCCTGACACATGAAGAGCGCCGTCATCGTCTTTCCGGGCAGCAATTGCGATCGCGACCTGGCGGTGGCGTTCGAAGCTGCGACCGGCAGCAAGCCCGCCATGATCTGGCACCGCGACACCGACCTGCCCGCCGATATCGACCTGATCGGCGTGCCCGGCGGCTTTTCCTATGGCGATTATCTGCGTTCGGGCGCGATGGCCGCGCGATCGCCGGTGATGCAGGCGGTGGCGCAGGCGGCGACGCGCGGCGCGTTCGTCCTGGGCGTCTGCAACGGCTTCCAGGTGCTGACCGAAAGCGGCCTGCTCCCCGGCGCGCTGCTGCGCAATGCCGGCGGTCATTTCGTCTGCCGCGACGTGCCGCTGACCGTCGAGAACGCACAGAGCGCCTTCACCAGCCGCTATGACGCGGGCGAGACGATCCATTTCCCGGTCGCGCATCATGACGGCAATTATTTCGCCGACGACGCCACGCTCGACCGGCTGGAAGGCGAAGGCCGCGTCGCGCTGCGCTATGCCGAAAATATCAACGGCTCGGCCCGCAACATCGCCGGCATCCTCAATGACGGCGGCAATGTGCTGGGCATGATGCCCCACCCCGAACGCGTCATTGAACCCGCCCACGGCGCGACCGACGGCAAGCGCCTGTTCGACGGCCTGGTCGAAGGGTTGATGGCCCGCGCCTGAGCGCGGCGATAAGCCCCGGCGAAAAGCCCGCCGCGCGTCATCGCGCGGCGGGCTTCGTCTTTTCACAGTCTGTTACGGCCCCCTCGCCGATCCCGGCCGTTCGGGGGCTCCCACCCCGGCAGGATCATGGATGAAGCCTGCGAACTGGCGTCCTGGCACAGCGCGCCTTCAGGCTCCGCGCGTCCGCGCCTCAGCCGCCCCGATGATAGTCGTAATCGAATGCCCGGCCCTGCTGTTTGGTCAGGATCGCGCCGATGATGACCCCGCCCGCGCGGCGCAGGCGGTCGACCGCGGTGCGCAGGCCGCCATGATGGTTGCGGCCCCATTCGACCACCATCAGGTTCGCCTGCGCGCGGGCGCACAGCAGGGGCGTGTCGCCATGGCCCAGGATCGACGGGGCATCGATCAGGATCGTATCATATTCGTCGCGCACCGCCGCCAGCAGCGCGTCGAGCGCCGGGGTCGCCAGCAATTCGGTCGGATTGGGCGGCACCGCGCCGCAGGGCAGCAGCGACACGCCCGGAACCCCGGTCGCGATCACCGCTTCGGCCGCGCTTGCCTGGCCGGTCAGCACTTCGCTGATGCCGCGGCCCGGCGCGACGCGGAACAGCGCATGCTGCACCGGCCGGCGCATGTCGCCATCGATGACCAGCACCTTTTTGTCGAGCGCGGCGAGCGCCCGCGCCAGCGCGTTGAGCGTCAGCGACTTGCCCTCGCCCTCCTGCGCGCTGGTGACCAGGATGGAGCGCGGCAGGCCGCCGGTCGACGCCAGCAGCAAGGATCGCGCGATCGGGGCGAACACCTCCGATGGCTGCGGATTGTCGCCGGTCACCGGCACCGCGCCCAGCAACGGCAGGTCAACGCGCTCGGCCAGCGTCTCGGCCGACGTCACCGCGTCGTCGAAGACATGGCGCGCGCCCACCAGCAGCAGCCCCAGCGCCAGGCCCCCGATAGCCGCCAGCAGCATCGTCTCCCCGACCTTGGGCGAGAAGGGCCGCGCCGGCGCGACGGCCCTGTCGAGCGGCTGGATGCGCCCGGCCTGGAAGCCCGCCTGCGACGCCATGTCGCGATAGCGCTGCAACAGGCTGTCGTGCAGCATGCGATAGGTTTCGACCGACCGCTCATACACGCCCATCTGCACGCTGCGGCCCCGCGCCGCCTGCGCGTCCTGCTCGACATCGGCGATCTCGTCGGCGATCTGCTTTTCGCCGCGCCGGGCGATGTCATATTCCTGGCGCAGCGACGCGCGAATGCGGCTCGCCATCTGCTGCGCCTGATCGTCCAGCGCCGCCAGCCGCGCCCGCGCTTCGCGCATTTCCGGGTGCGCATCCTTGCGGAACTGCCGTTCCTCGACCAGCGCGGCGCGCGCCTGCGCCCGCTCCGCCATCAGCTGCTGCATCGCGCCATTGCCCAGCACTTCGGGCAGCGTGTCCGCGCTCGCCGCGCGTGCGCTTTCCCAGCGCTTCTGCGCCGCGATCCGTTCGGCCAGCGCCTGCGCGCGCAGCGCGTTGAGCTGCGCCAGCCGGCTGTCGATCGCGCCTTCCGACGGCTTGGCCGGCCCGCTGGCGTTGGCCGCGTCGCCGTCCCTGTCCGCGCCATCCTCCACCGGCACGCCGTTGCGCGCGGCATAGACCGCCAGCTCGCGCTCGGCCCGCTCCAGGTCGCGGCGCGCGCCGTCCAGCTCGCCCAGCAGGAAGCGGCGCGCCTGCACGCCCGACTGGAACCCGCGCTTCAGGTCGGACCGGATCAGGCTGTCGGCATAGCCATTGGCGATTCGCGCGGACAGCGCCGGATCGGCGCTGACGAAGCTGATGCGGATCACGCGCGACTTGCCCGGCAACTCCACCTCCAGCCTGTCGCGCAGCAGGGCGATGACTCGCTCCTGCTCGACCTGCCGCTGGCTCTGGCCGCCGCTCCCCTGCTTGGGCCGGCTGACGCCCATGCCTTCGAAGAAGGTGGGCGTGCCCACCAGCGCCAGGCTGCGCGCCACTTCCTCGGCCAGCGCGCGGCTGCGCAGCACTTCCAGCTGGGTCTGCATCGCGGTTTCGACATCGTCGTTGCTGGGGCGCGGCGGCGTTCCCGCGCCGGCCGCGCCGGCGGGCACATCCTCCACCTCCACCGACGCCGTCGCGCGATAATCGGGCGTCGACAGCAGGATGTAGAGCAAGGCCGCCAGCAGGCACAGCGCCATGGTGACGAACAGGATGACGCGGTGCCGCCGCAACACCATCCAGTAATCGCGGGCGCCGCGCGTCAGCCGCGCGCCCACATCCTGGCGCTCCGGCCGATCCTGCCCCTGTGTCATCGTGCCAGCCATCAATTGTCTCCGTCCAGCGCGATGAACCCGGCCGCCAGCGCCGGCACGGCGACCAGCGCGCCGCCCAAAATCGCCTTGGCCCGCGACAGGCCGACGATCAGCTGGTCGCCGGGCAGGATTTCCGGATCGGGCGCCGCGCCCTTGCGGATCGCGCCCAGGTCGAACATCGCCGCCTGGCGCTGCCCGTCCATGCGGCGCACCACCACCACCTGGTCGGTGGCGGCCAGCCGGGTCGGGCCCTTGGCCAGCGCCACCGCCTGCGACAGCGTCAGCCGCCCCTCGATCGGATAGAGGCCCGGTTCGCGCACTTCGCCGTCCAGCGTGATGCGGCGGCCCACCGCCGTCTTCACGAACAGGCTGACCTGCGGCGACACCAGATAGCGCTCGCCCAGCCGCCCGGCGACGACGTCGGCCGCCTCGCTGGCGGACAGGCCCGCCACCGGCACCGCGCCGATCAGCGGCATGCGCACCATGCCCTGCGCATCGACCCGCGCATCCTCCAGCGACAGGTCGGGCTCATGATAGACCTGGATGCGCAGCACGTCGTCGGGGGCGATGCGATAGTCCAGCCCCACGGCCGGCGGCGGCGGCATGATGGCATAGGCCTGCTCGCCGCGCGGCGCATCCTCGACCGTGGTGCAGGCGGCCAGCCCGCCCAGCAGCAGGACGGCCATCGTCCCTCGCGGCAGAAGCCGTCGCGTCATGCCTCATGTCCCCCGTTGGCGATTGCCCGGGCGCGCGCAAAAGCGCCCCTCTTGTCGGGGGTTAGCCGGGGGGCAGCAGGATGGCAACCGCCCGCGCGACGGGCTGCGCGACGGGCCGCGCCGCGCCGCTGCTGGTTAGACCGCGATGCGTCCCGCCGCCGCGGCGGGCAGGCGGCGCGGCTGGTCGGGCCAGATTCCCCGCGTGTCATAGACCGCCTTGTCGGCGCGCTCGTCGACGGGGACTGATTTGAACATGTCATGATCGACCAGAATGACGAACACGCCACATTGTTCCAGAGCCGTATCGAGATCGATCAGTTCGGCGCCCGTGCCCGCAAAGTCCATCGGCACCTCGCGCGCATAGGGTTCGACCAGCTTGATCCGCCGGCCATAGCGGCGGGCCAGGCGCGCGGCGACCTTCACCGCCGGGCTTTCGCGGAAATCGTCGATATTCGCCTTGAACGCCAGGCCCAGGCACGCGACATCCTTGCCGGCGAAAGCGTCGATCAGGTCCGACGCCTTGGCGACGACATGGTCGGTCTTGCCGTCATTCACCTCGCGCGCGGTGCGGATGATGCGCGCATTGTCGGGATCGCCATGGACGATGAACCAGGGATCGACCGCGATGCAATGGCCGCCCACGCCCGGCCCGGGATTGAGGATATTGACGCGCGGATGCCGGTTGGCGAGGCGGATCACCTCCCACACGTCGATATCCATATTCTCCGCGATCACCGACAATTCGTTGGCGAAGGCGATGTTGACGTCGCGGAAGCTGTTTTCGACCAGCTTCACCATCTCGGCCGCACGCGCGGTGGTGGTGATGCAGGCGCCGCGCACGAACTGGCGGTAGAAGCCCAGCGCCTTGCGCGCGCAGCGCGGCGTGATGCCGCCGATGCACCGGTCATTGTCGATCAGCTCGACCAGGATGCGCCCGGGCAGCACGCGTTCGGGGCAATAGGCGATGGCGACATCGCCCTGCGCGCCCAGGCCCGGCATTTTGAGGTCGGGGCGCAGCTGGGCGAAAATGTCCCGCATCGCTTCGGTCGTGCCGACCGGGGAGGTGGATTCCAGGATCACCGTGTCGCCCGCCTTCAGCACCGGCGCGACCGTGCGGGCGGCTTTGAGCACATAGGAAATATCGGGCGCGCGATCCTCGGCCACCGGGGTCGGCACCGCGATGATGAAGACGTCGCTTTCCTCGACCGCCAGGCTGGCGCGCAGATTGCCGCGCGCCACCACGCCCTGCACCAGCCCGTCCAGATCGACTTCCTCGATATGGACGCGGCCGGAATTGACCGTCTCGACCACATGGGCCGACACGTCCACGCCCACCACCTGGCATCCCCCCCGCGCGATCAGCGCAGCCGTCGGCAGACCGATATAGCCAAGGCCGATGACGGAAACCTTCTGCTGGGTATCGACGGGCATGGAGCGAATGGTCCCTTGTTCAACAGCGTCTGATAGCCGCTTTTGGCCAAAATTGCTGAAGATTTTGGTAATGCTGCGAGTTTCGCCCGCGACGTCGGCAGCTAGTTATCTCCGCGAGACGGCGACGCGTCGAAGGCGCAATACAGATCCAGCCCGCACCTGACCGTCATCCCGGCCAAGGCTGGGATCTCAGGCAATAACGCGCCCCCTGTCCGGCGATGCCAGCCTTCGCGGTTCCCAGCCATTGGCCTCGCCGATCACCCGGCGCCGATCACCCCCGCGATCCGCTCCGCCGCCTTGCCGTCGCCGAACGGATTATGCGCCCGCGCCATCGCCTGATAGGCGTCCTCATCATCCAGCAGCGCCAGCACTTCGCGCACGATCCGCGCGCGGTCCGCGCCGACCAGCCGGGCGGTGCCCGCCTCCACCCCTTCCGGCCGCTCGGTCGTCTCGCGCATCACCAGCACCGGTTTGCCCAGCGAAGGCGCTTCCTCCTGCACCCCGCCGCTGTCGGTCAGCACCAGGTGGCACATGTCGAGCAGGCGGACGAAATGCGGATAATCGAGCGGCTCGATCATTGCGACATTGGGCAGGTCGCCCAGGACCGCGTCCATCACCGGGCGCACATTGGGATTGGGATGGACCGGGAACACCACCGCCACGTCCGGGCGCGCGGCGATGTCGGCGATGGCGCGCGCGATCGCCTCCATGCCGCCGCCGAAATTCTCGCGCCGGTGCGTCGTCACCGCGACGATCCGCTGGCCCGAAAAGCGCGCGGCGAGCGCATCGAGCCCGCCCGCCAGCGCCGGATCGGCGCGCACCCGGTCGCGCGTCGCCAGCAGCGCGTCGATCACCGTGTTGCCGGTGACGTGAATGGAGGCCGGATCGCGATTTTCCTTGCGCAGCGCGTCGGCTGCCGCCTGCGTCGGCGCGAAATTCATGTCGGCGATGCAGGCGACGACGCGGCGGTTGACCTCCTCGGGCCAGGGATGATGAATGTCGCCGCTGCGCAGCCCCGCCTCGACATGGGCGACCGGGATCTTGCGATAATAGGCCGCCAGGCTCGCCACCATCGTCGTCAGCGTGTCGCCATGGACGACCACCCGGTCGGGCGCTTCCGCGTCGAACGCGCGGCCCAGCTCGACGATCAGCTTTGCGGTCAGCCCGTCCAGCGTCTGGTTGGGCACCATCACGTCCAGGTCGATGTCGGGCGTGATCCCGGCGATCGCCAGCACCTGGTCCAGCAGCCCGCGATGCTGGGCGGTGACGATCACGCGCGTCTCCACCCCGCTGCGCCGGCGCAGCGCATGCACCACCGGGAACATCTTGATCGCCTCGGGACGGGTCCCGAACACCATGGCCACCTTCACGCCTTGCTCCCTCGCCATTGACCTGCGCCATTCACCTGCGCCAGCCGCTCCGCCTGTCGCAGAAATTGGTATACAGCCGCTGAACATCTTGTGTATTTCCGCGCTGCAATGCAGCAGCTTGTCACAAGCGGCGCCTATGTCACAACCGCGTTGCACGTTCCAATCTCTAAGGCGGAGCCGGAAGACCTCATGAAAATCACGATGATCGGCACGGGTTATGTTGGCCTGGTGTCGGGGGCCTGTTTTGCGGATTTCGGGCATGACGTGGTGTGCGTCGACAAGGATGCGGGGAAGATCGCGGCGATCGAATCCGGCCGCATGCCGATCTTCGAGCCGGGCCTGGATCAGCTGGTGGGCGGCAATGCCGCGGCCGGGCGGCTGACCTTCACCACCGATCTTGCCGCCGGCGTCAAGGGCGCGGACGCGATCTTCATCGCGGTGGGCACGCCCTCGCGCCGGGGCGACGGGCATGCAGACCTCTCCTATGTCTATGCTGCAGCGCGGGAAATCGTCGCCGCGCTGGATGGCCCGGCGGTCATCGTCACGAAATCGACCGTGCCCGTGGGCACCGGCGACGAAGTCGAGCGGATCGCGCGCGAACTGCGCCCGGACCTCGACATCCAGGTCGTCTCCAATCCCGAATTCCTGCGCGAAGGCGCGGCGATCGGCGACTTCAAGCGCCCCGACCGGGTGGTCGTGGGCACCACCGGATCGGACCGCGCGATCGCGGTGATGAGCCAGATCTACCGGCCGCTCAACCTCAATCAGGCGCCGCTGATGTTCACCGGCCGCCGCACGGCCGAACTCATCAAATATGCCGCCAACGCCTTCCTCGCGACCAAGATCACCTTCATCAACGAAATGGCGGACCTGTGCGAGGCGGTGGGCGCCGAAGTGCAGGACGTGTCGCGCGGCATCGGCCTCGACAACCGCATCGGCGGCAAGTTCCTCCACGCCGGCCCCGGCTATGGCGGCTCCTGCTTCCCCAAGGATACGCTGGCGCTGGTCAAGACCGGCCAGGATCATGACGCGCCGATCCGCATCGTGGAAACGGTGGTGCAGGTCAACGACCTGCGCAAGCGCGCCATGGGCCGCAAGATCGTGAAGGCGCTGGGCGGCGACGCGCGCGGCAAGACGGTCGCGCTGCTCGGCCTCACCTTCAAGCCCAATACCGACGACATGCGCGACGCGCCCAGCCTCGCCATCGTCCAGGCGCTGGAAGATGCCGGCGCCAGGATCGTCGCCTATGATCCCGAAGGCATGGATGTCGCCGCCCCGATGATGCCGTCCGTCACCATGGCCAAGGACGCCTATGAGGCTGCGCAGGGCGCCGACGCCCTCGTGCTGGTCACCGAATGGGATATTTTCCGCGCGCTCGACCTCAAGCGCATCGCGGGGTCGATGAGCGGCAAGGCGCTGGTCGACCTGCGCAACATCTACCCGCTCGCCGAAGCCCAGGACGCCGGCTTCACCCTCACCCGCGTCGGCGGCCTGGGCAGCGCGGCCTGATGCGGCCCTGGCAGGAGGGGGAGGCCGACGACCGCCTTCCCCGCCTGCGTCACTGGCTGGCGGCGGCGGCGATCCTGTTCGTCACCACCCTTGCCGTCCCGCTGTTCGCGGCGTTCCTCTGATGCTCAGGCCTTGATCTTCCAGCCGCGCCGCAGCAGCGCGTAGCACAGCCCGCCAAAGACCAGGTTCAGCCCCAGCAGCACCGCGCTGCCCATCATCACATTGGTGTCCGCCGCCGCGACGAAGCCGTAGCGGAAGCCCGAGATGATGTAGAAGAAGGGGTTGGCGTGGCTGATCCCCTGGAAGAAGGCGGGCAGCCGGTCGATCGAATAGAAGGTGCCCGACAACAGCGCCAGCGGCCCGATCACGAAATTGGTGATCGCCGCGCCATGGTCGAACTTCTCCGCCCAGATCGACGTCAGCACGCCCAGGAAGGCGATGAAGCTCGTCCCCAGCAGGCCGAACCACAGCACCGCCCACAGATGCGCCGGGGTCACATGCACGCCCGGCCAGGCCGCCATGGCCAGCCACAGCGCGAAGCCCACGAACACCGCGCGCGTCACTGACGACGCCGCCAGCGCGAACAACAGCTCGCCCACCGAAATGGGCGGCATCAGATAATCGACCAGCGTCCCCTGCACCTTGCCCACCATCAGCGAGAAGCTCGCATTGGCGAAACAGGCATTGATCATGCCCATGATGATGAGGCCGGGGGCGATGAAGTCGGCAAAGGCCACCGCTTCCCCGCGCAGCGACACGGTGCGCCCGCTGCCGCCCAGCGCGACGATGAAGATGATGAGGAACATCAGCGTCGTGATCGCCGGCGCCCACACGGTCTGCAGCTGCACCTTCAGGAAGCGGCGCACTTCCTTGCGATACAGCGCCCAGGTTCCCGCCCAGTTGACGTTCCGTATCTGCGGCACGCCCGGTTCGGCAAAGGGCGATTCGGCGGCAATTTTGGGCTGGTCGTTCATGGTCGGATCGACTATCGGCTGGTCCGTTGTGCTGCAAGGGGTCAGGTCCAGGGATTTGAACCTCAGGCGCGGGCTTCCCATATGGGGAGCGATCCGAAATCTGTAAGGAGTTTTTCATTGTCCTGGACTGACGAGCGCATCGACCAGCTCAAGGCGATGTGGGAACGCGGCCTGACCGCCAGCCAGATCGCCGACGAACTGGGCGGAGTCAGCCGCAATGCGGTGATCGGCAAGGCGCATCGCCTGGGCCTGCAATCCCGCCCGTCGCCGGTGAAGGCGAACGAGACGCCCAAGCGCGCCGCCCCGGCGCGCAAGCCCGCGCCCACAGCGCCCGAAGCCGAAGCGCCCCGCGCCGCCGCCCCGGTCGCTGCGCCCCCGCCGCCGCCGCGTCCCGCCGCCGCTGCCGCGCCCGCCGCGCCGGCGGCAGCGCCCGCCGCGCCCGCAGCGGCAGCATCGGGCGATGCGCCCACGCCCGCGCCCCAGCCGCGCATCATCTCGGTCGGCCCCGGCGGCTTCCTGCGCCAGGGTCCGGGCGACCAGCAGGCGCCGATCCCGCCCGCGCCGCCGCGCCGCCTGGTGCCGGCCAAGCCCAGCCCCGAAATCGCGGACAAGACCAGCCTGCTCGACCTGACCGAGCGGATCTGCAAATGGCCGATGGGCCATCCGGGCGAACCGGACTTCCATTTCTGCGGCGAAGCGGTCAATCCCGGCTTCCCCTATTGCGTCGAACATTGCGGCCGCGCCTATCAGGCGCAGCTGCCGCGCGGCACTCGCCGCCCGCCGCCGCCCATGCCCTTCGGCGGCCCCCGCGTGCGCTGAACGCCGCCCGCTCGACCATCCCAATGAAAAAGGGCCGGCTCCGCGAAGGAACCGGCCCTTTTTTTGTCTGGTGAGGGGCTCCCTCGGATCAGAAGCGGAAGCTGCTCGTCACCATCACGCTTTGCGTGTCGAACTTGTCGCCGCGGCTGATGCTGGTGCCGCCCGACGGCGTGATCAGGAAGGGATTGGTCGCCGGTGCGCTGCCCGCGCCCACATCGACGCGATAGTCGTCGACATTGTAGCGGGTCCACAAATAGCGCGCGCCGATTGAGAAATTGTCCGCCACCTTGGCCTCGACGCCGCCACCCATGGTCCAGCCCCAGCCATCCTCGCTGCGGTTTTCCGCGGTGAAGCTGTTCATGCCGTTGCTGGTGTTGAAATTGTTCTTCACCTTCGCATAGGCGAGGCCGCCGGTGATATAGGGCATCACCCCGCCCGGCGTGGTATAGCCCAGCCGCGCGCGCAGATTGCCGTTCCAGTCGATCTTGCGGCGCATCGTGTAGAAGGCGGGGGTGGTGGAAAATTCCGTGACCTTGTCGTCGACATAGGCCTTGCCCGCTTCCGCGACCACGCCCGCGACGAAGCTGCCGAACTGCATGTCATAGCCGACATGGCCCATCCAGCCGATCGCATCCTTGTCGTCGTCGCAACCCGATGCCGGGGTGCGTCCCCGCGCCGCGCCGCCGCAGGTGCCGGGAGAAAAGGCGTTGGCGCCGGTCGTGGTCGTCACCGCGTCGTCATAGCTGCCATCGCCGTCGGTGTCGAAGCGCAGATGCTCCGCGCCGTCGCTCTTCTGCCAGTTATAGCCGAAGGAGCCGCCGACATAGGGGCCGGTCCAGTCGACGGCCCCGCCGCTGTCCTGCGCGATCGCCGGCATCGACAGGCCGAGCGCCATCATCGCGCCAATCGGCGCCAGGATGCTGTTCTTCATCGGATTTTCTCCTCACCTGGGGCAGTTTCGCCCGTCGGGAGCCCTAACCCATCATAGATCAATTTCGTTGCACGGCTTATCGTAACATTTCGTTGCTGCGTCGCATCATGCGGTGGCGCTTGCGCCTGTGGCCCGCCTGCCTATAGCTTGGCGTCATGTCCGATGACCTGTTTGCCGCCGCCCCCGCCACCACCACCGATTATGACGCCTCGGCGATCGAGGTTCTGGAAGGGCTGGAGCCCGTCCGACGCCGGCCGGGCATGTATATCGGCGGCACCGACGAGCGCGCGCTGCACCATCTCGCCAGCGAAGTGCTCGACAACAGCATGGACGAGGCAGTCGCGGGCCACGCCACCCGGATCGAGGTGACGCTGGAGGCGGGCAATCGCCTCACCATCACCGACAATGGCCGGGGCATCCCGGTCGATCCGCACCCCAAATTCCCCGGCAAGTCGGCGCTGGAGGTCATTCTCACCACCCTCCATTCGGGCGGCAAGTTCGAGGGCAAGGCCTATGCCACTTCGGGCGGCCTGCACGGCGTCGGCATTTCGGTCGTCAACGCGCTCTCCACCTCGACCGTGGTCGAAGTCGCGCGCAACAAGGAATTGTTCCGCCAGAGCTTTTCCCAGGGGCTCCCGCAGGGGCCGCTGGAAAAGGTCGGCGGCGCGCCCAACCGACGCGGCACGTCGGTGGCCTTCACTCCCGATACCGCGATCTTTGGCGAACAGAAGTTCAAGCCGGCTCGCCTCTACCGCCTCGCCCGGTCCAAGGCCTATCTCTTCGCCGGGGTCGAGATACGCTGGAAATGCGATCCCGCCCTGATCAGCGACGATACGCCGGCCGACGCCGTGTTCCAGTTTCCCGGCGGCCTGGCCGATCATCTCAAGGAACAGATTGGCGACCGCGAATGCGCGACCAGCGTCTTCTTTGCCGGCAACCAGGATTTTCCCGCCGACGCCGGCCGGGTCGAATGGGCGGTCGCCTGGCCGCTCTGGTCCGACGGCAGCTATAGCTGGTATTGCAACACCATCCCCACGCCCGACGGCGGCACGCACGAAGCGGGCCTGCGCGCCGCGCTGGTGAAGGGCATCCGCGCCTTCGGCGATCTGGTCGGGCAGAAGAAGGCCAAGGACATCACCGCCGACGACATCATGACCTCGTCGGAAATCATGCTGTCGGTCTTCATCCGCGACCCCCAGTTCCAGAGCCAGACCAAGGACCGCCTCACCAGCCCGGATGCCGCGCGCCTGGTCGAAAACGCCGTGCGCGATCATTTCGATCATTATCTGACCGACCATATGGATCGCGGCAAGGCGCTGCTCGCCTATGTGCTCGACCGCATGGACGAACGGCTGCGCCGCAAGCAGGAAAAGGAAGTCAAGCGCAAGACCGCAACCAACAGCCGCAAGCTGCGCCTGCCCGGCAAGCTCACCGACTGTTCGAACGACGACCCGGAAGGCGCTGAAATCTTTCTGGTCGAAGGCGACAGCGCCGGCGGGTCCGCCAAGCAGGCGCGCGACCGCAAGACGCAGGCGATCCTGCCCCTGCGCGGCAAGATCCTGAACGTGGCGTCGGCCAACACCGCCAAGATCCTGGCCAACCAGGAAATCGCCGACATGATCCTGGCGCTGGGCTGCGGCACGCGCAAGGACTGCAATCCGGACCATCTGCGCTACGAACGCGTCGTCATCATGACCGACGCGGACGTCGACGGCGCGCATATCGCGACGCTGTTGATGACCTTCTTCTTCCAGGAAATGCCCGAACTGGTGCGGCGCGGCCATCTCTACCTCGCCCAGCCGCCGCTCTACCGCCTGACCGCGGGCGGCAAGAGCCTCTATGCCAAGGACGACGCGCATCGCGAGCAATTGCTGGCCAGGGACTTCAAGGGCAAGAAGGTCGACATCAGCCGGTTCAAGGGGCTGGGCGAAATGAACCCGATGCAGCTGCGCGAAACCACCATGGACCCCAAGACCCGCAGCCTCATCCGCATCACCCTGCCCGACGATGTCGAGGACAGGCAGCAGGTGCGCGATCTGGTCGACCGGCTGATGGGCACCAACCCCGCCCACCGCTTCGCCTTCATCCAGGAAAACGCCGCCGCGCTGGACGAGGAAGCGATCGACGCATGACGATGCCCGGCTCCGTTCGCTCCGAGCGCAGCCGGGACATGTTGAACGCGCGCCACGCGACCCGCCATCGCATCGGCACCGCCCCCGCCCTACCCCGTGCTCCTGTGAAGGCAGGAGCCCAGAGCCCCAAACGCAGCCCGTCTCCCCGCCTCGTCACCCGCGCGACGGCGCAGATCCTCGCCCTCCTCGCGCTCCTCCTCCTCTCCCTCGCCGCGCCCGTATCCGCCGCACCATCGCCCTCGCCCGACTATCAGTCCCGCGCCCGGCAGCTTCTGCGCCTCCTCGCCGCCCCCGGCGACGAAAGCGATTTCTTCGCCCCGCTCTTCCTCGACGCCGTGCCGGTGGATCGCTGGCGCGCCATTGCCGCCGACCTGCGCGCCCAGCATGGCAAGCCGCTGGCGCTAGGCGCCGTGCGGCGGGAAAGCGCCACCGCCGGTCAGGTCGAAATCCGTTACGAGCGCGCAACGGTCGGCTTCACTTTGGTGGTCGCGCCCCAGCCGCCCGCGCGCGTCATCGGCCTGCGCATCGTCGGCGCGCGCACCGCCGACGACAGCCTCGACAAGGTGATGGCCGATCTCGTCGCCCTGCCCGGCACGAGCGCGCTGTCGATCGCCAGGCTGACCGACGCCGGCCCGCAGCCGATCCGCGCCCATCGCGCCGATGCGCAGATGGCGACCGGCTCCAGCTTCAAACTCTATATCCTCGCCGAACTCGCCCGCGCCGTCGCCGCCGGGGATCGGCGCTGGAGCGATGTCGTCCCGCTCGGCCCCAAAAGCTTTTCCGGCCGCCTGATGCGCTGGCCCGACGCCGCGCCGATGACGCTGCACAGCCTCGCCACCGCCATGATCGCGGAAAGCGACAACAGCGCCGCCGACACGCTGCTCCTCGCGCTCGGCCGCCACCGGGTGGACGCCATGGTCGCGGCCAGCGGCCATGCCGATCCGGCACGCGCCCTGCCGCTGCTCACCACGGCCGAGGCCTTCGCGCTCAAGATGCCGGACGCGGCCGATCTGCGCGCGCGTTATGCCGCCGCCACGCCGGACGCGCGCCGCGCCCTGCTGCGCGCCGCCGCCGCGCGCCTTTCCGCCGCCCATGTCGACATCGGCAGCGTCGCCGAAACGCCGGCCGCGATCGACCGGATCGAATGGTTCGCCTCGCCCACCGACCTCATCGCGCTGCTCGATCATCTGCGGCGCGACGGCGGCGACGCCTTGCCGATCCTGGCGGTCAATCCCGGCATCGCGCCGGCCGACGCCGGCCGCTGGCGCTATCTGGGCTATAAGGGCGGCAGCGAACCCGGCGTGATCGCGATGAGCTTCCTCGCGCAGCGGCAAGATGGCGACTGGTATGCGTTCAGCGCCAGCTGGAACAATTCCACCGCGCGGGTCGACGAAGCCAGGTTCGTCGCGCTGGTGACGCGCGCGCTCAATCTGCTGGCGCAGGACGCGCCGGCGCGCTGACGCCGCGTCCCTCCTCCACCACCACCGCGTCCAGGAAATCCAGGAAGGCGCGCACCCGCGCCGCCGTCCGGTCCTCCGCGGCGTAGAGCGCATGAATATCCTCGCCATCGCCGGCATCATAGTCGGCCAGCAGCTCGACCAGTCGCCCGTCCTTGAGGTCGCGGGCGACGTGGAAATAGCCGTGGCGCGCAATCCCGCACCCGGTCAGCGCCATCTGCCGCACCACCTCGCCCGAATTGCCGAAACAGGCGCCCTCCACCGGCCGCTGCACGATCCTGCGCCCGATGCGGAAGGGCCAGCTGTCGACCGACCGGCGAAAGCTGAAGCGCAGGCAGTCATGCGCCGCCAGATCGTCGGGCGTGCGCGGCGTGCCTCGCCGCGCCAGATAGTCGGGACTGGCGACCAGCGCCATGCGGCTATGCCCCAGCTTCTTCGCCCGCAGCCGCGTGTCGCGCAGCGGCCCGATGCGGATCGCGACATCGGCGCGCTCCTCGACCAGGTCGACGATCATGTCCGACAGCGTCAGGTCCACCCGCACGCCGGGATAGCGCGCGCGAAAGCGCGGCAGCAGCGGGATCAGGCACTCGATCCCGAAGGAGGGCGAGGCATTGACCCGCAGCAGCCCGCGCGGCTCACCCCGGTCCTCGCCCAGCCCCGCCTCCAGCTCCATCATGTCGCTCAGCAGCACCGTCATCCGGTCGCGATAGGCCGCCCCCTCGCGCGTCAGCGCCAGCGCTCGCGTCGTCCGGCGCAACAGGGTGACGCCCAGCCGCTGCTCCAGCCGAGCGATCGACCGGCTCACCGCCGACGGCGTCAGCCGCAACGCCTTGGCCGCACTGGCGAAGCTCCCCTCGCTCGCCACCATCAGGAACGTCTCGATGTCGCCCAGCCGGTTATCCATGATTTCAATTCACTTCTGAAGTGATGACGTGCGCTCTAATCATGAATGAACCAGATGCTATCTTCTGTCCAGTTCGCTGTCTGCTTGAAGGGAAATTTGCCATGGATTTGAAGCTCATGGGCAAGAGCGCCATCGTCACCGGATCGACCGCCGGCATCGGTCTCGCCATCGCTCGCCGCCTGGCCGAGGAGGGCGTTGCCGTCACCATCACCGGCCGCAGCCAGGCCAAGCTGGACACCGCCGCCGCGCAGATCGGCGGCGCGGTCAATCCCGTCCTCGCCGATCCCGCCACGGCGGACGGCGCCGCCGCCCTGATCGCCGCCGTCCCCCACACCGACATCCTCGTCAACAATCTGGGCATCTACGAAGCGAAGGACTTCGCCGACATCAGCGACGCCGACTGGCATCATATCTTCGAGGTGAATGTGGTGAGCGGCGCGCGCCTCGCCCGCCACTATTTCCCCGGCATGATCAATCGCGACTGGGGCCGCATCCTCTTCATCGCTTCGGAAAGCGGCCTGCTGCCACCCGCCGAGATGATCCATTACGGCATGACCAAGTCGGCGCAGCTCGCCATCTCGCGCGGCCTTGCCGAACATACGCGCGGCACCGGCGTCACCGTGAACAGCGTGCTTCCCGGCCCGACCCGTTCGGAAGGCATCGTCGACTTCATCCGATCGGTCGTCGACAACAAGGACGCGCCCGAAGCCGAGCGGGAGGCCGAATTCTTCACCCGCATGCGCCCGCTCTCGCTGATCAGGCGCCTGATCGAAGCGGACGAGGTCGCGGCGATGACCGCCTATCTCGCCAGCCCGCTCGCCGCCGCGACCAATGGCGCGGCCCTGCGGGTCGAAGGCGGCATGGTCCCCACCATCGCCTGACGCCCCACCGCGATCCGGCTGGCGGCAACTGGCCCTGTCGCTCGTTCCCTGCTTTGCCCTATGAGAATTAGAATGAGCGACACGGACAGCCTATCCCGCATCGAAGCCGCCATGGCGCGCGACGGCTATGCCCGCCTGTCAGGCTCGGCGATGTTCGACCGGCTCGACATCGCCGAGCCCGACTGGGCCGCCTTCACCGCCAGTTGGCGGCATCTGGGGCCGGATCTCTACATGGCCGATGGCGGCCGCTATCGTCGCCGCCGCCACGCCACCTTCGCCTGTCGGGACGGCGTCCTCACGCGCCAGCCGCACCAGCCCCACTGGCAGAGCCGCGACTATAATCCGCTCAACGGCGACGTGCAGCGCTGGTTCGATCCCGTCGACCCCGCCACCATCGCCAATCCGGTGATGCAGGCGATCCTCGCCTTCTGCGCCGACCATTTCGCCCCTGCCGGCTCCGGCGCCTGGCATGTTGAACTGCACCAGTTCCGGATCGAGGCCAGCCCCGACGAACAGGGACGCCCGACGCCCGAAGGCATGCACCGCGACGGCGTCGACCGGGTGCTGGTGATGCTGGTCGAACGCTGCAATGTGCGCGAAGGCGTCACCCGCATCGGCGCGCCCGACGGCAGGGCGCTGGGCGAATTCACTCTGACCGATCCCGGCGACACGATGCTGATCGACGATCATCGCATCCTGCACGGCGTCACCGAAATCCACCCGCTCGACCCCGCCCGCCCCGCCTGGCGCGACGCGCTGGTGGTGACCTTCGCCGCGGTCTGAAGTGCTCCTGCGAAAGCAGGAGCCCAGGGTTCAACGCGACGCGCCTGACCGCCCTGGGTTCCTGCTTCCGCAGGAACACCAATTGCTTATTTCAGCAGAACCAGCTCTTCGGCCATGCTGGGGTGCAGCGCGACCGTGTCGTCGAAATCCTGCTTGGTCAGGCCCGCCTTCACCGCGACCGCAGCGGCCTGCAGGATTTCCGGCGCATCGGGTCCGATCATGTGCAGCCCCACCACCTTGTCGGTGGTCGCGTCTACGATCATCTTGTAGAGCGCGCGCTCGTCGCGCCCGGCCAGCACATTCTTCATCGGCCGGAAGTCGGACGTGTAGATCTTGACCGTGCCCAGCTTGTTGCGCGCTTCCGCCTCGGTCATGCCCACGCCCGCCAGCGGCGGATGGCTGAACACCGCCGACGGCACGCAGCCATAATCGACCTTGCGCTTGTTGTCGCCGAACACCGTGTCGGCAAAGGCGTGGCCCTCGCGGATCGCCACCGGGGTCAGCTGCAGCCGGTCGGTCACGTCGCCTACCGCATAGATGCTCTCGCAACTGCTGCGGCTATACTCGTCGACCTTGATCGCGCCCTTCTCGTTCAGCTCGACGCCCGCCGTCTCCAGCCCCAGCCCCTCGGTATGGGGCCGCCGCCCGGTCGCGAACAGCACCAGGTCGGCCGCCACCGGATCGCCATCGGCAAAGCGCACGCACAGCGTTCCGTCGCCATTCTTCTCGATCTTCTCCATCTTCGCGTTGAAGCGGAAATTGATCCCCTTCATCATCGAGATCTGGAGCAGCCGGTCGCGCACCGTCTCGTCATAGCCGCGCAGCAGCGTGCCGCCGCGATTGACCATCGTCACATGGCTGCCGAACTGGTGGAAGATGCCGGCGAACTCGTTGGCGATGTAGCCGCCGCCCACGATCACGATGCGACCGGGGCATTCGTCCAGATGGAACACCTCGTTGCTGGTGATGCCATGTTCGGCGCCTTCAACCTCGGGAATGATCGGCCAGGCGCCGGTCGCCACCAGGATCACCTTCGCGCTGATCTCGCGCCCGCTCGCCAGCTTGACGCTGTGCGGCCCGGTGATCGTCGTCCGCTCCGCGATCAGCTCGACCTTGTGATTTTCCAGCGTATTCTTGTAGAGCCCTTCCAGCCGGTCGACATCGTGCAGCACATTGTCGCGCAGCGTCGTCCATTCAAAGCCGCAATCGGGCACGTTCCACCCGAAGCGCCGGGCATCCTTCAGGTCCTCGGCGAAATGCGCGCCATAGATGAGCAGTTTCTTGGGCACGCAGCCGCGAATGACGCAGGTGCCCCCGACCCGAAATTCCTCGGCCACCGCGACCCTGGCGCCATGCGCCGCCGCCACCCGCGACGCCCGCACCCCGCCCGATCCTGCACCGATGACGAAAAGGTCGAAATCATAGTCGCTCATGCCGGTCTCCGCTGATGGTGCGCGGGATATGGCGGCTGGCGCGGTGAGTTACAAATGTTCATTCACCTGGGGGACCGTTCGTGCTGAGTAGCGATCGAGCCTCTACTCAGCACGAACGGACCGGGGATCACTCCGCGCCCAAAGCCAGGTCGATCAGCGCCATGGTCGACGGGTCGAAGCCGCTCGGGCCATCGGCCTCGATCGACTTGGCGATCTCCTTGCCCAGCTCGACGCCGAACTGGTCGAACGGGTTGATCCCCATCAGCACCGCATTGGCGAAGGTGCGATGCTCGTAGAAGGCGATCAGCGCGCCCAGCGCGTGCGGCGTCACATCCTCCATCAGGATCGTGGTCGACGGCCGCCCGCCGGGATAGGCGCGCGCGGGATCGTCCGCATTCTCCTTGCCCCGCATCAGCGCCGCGCCCTGCGCGAAGCAATTGACCAGCAGCGCGCGGTGATGCGCGGGATCGAGCGTATGGCCCGGCTCGATCGAGGCGATGAATTCGACCGGCGTGATGATCGTGCCCTGGTGCAGCAGCTGGAACACCGCATGCTGCGCGTCGGTCCCCACCCCGCCCCAGGTGATCGGCGCGGTCGGCCCCTCGACCGGGGCGCCGTCGCGCGTGACGCTCTTGCCGTTGCTCTCCATCTCCAGCTGCTGGAGATAGGATGGCAGCAGCTTCAACCGCTCGTCATAGGCGAACAGCGCGCGCGTCTGGCACCCCATGACGCGGGTATAATATTGGTCGGCGAAGGCCGCGATCAGCGGCGCATTCTCGCGCGGGTCGGACAGGCGGAAATGGCGGTCCATCGCCGCCGCGCCCTCCAGCAGGCTCTCGAACGCGTCCCAGCCCAGCGACAGGGCGGCGGGGAAGCCGATCGAGGACCAGAGCGAATAGCGCCCGCCCACGCTTTCGGCGAAGGGCAGGATGCGGGTCTCGTCCACGCCCCATTCGATCGCCCGCTCGGGCGAGGCGGTCAGCGCGATCACCCGGCCATAGGGGTCCTCGACGCCGGCCTCGACCATCCAGTTGATCGCGCTCGCCGCGTTCAGCATCGTCTCGGTCGTGGTGAAGGTCTTGGACGCAACCGCGATCAGCGTATAGGCCGGGTCGAAACTGTCCATCGCCCGCTCCAGCGCGGTGCCATCGACATTGGACACGATCGCCACGTCATAGCGAATGCCGTCGCCATCCAGCGCGTCGATGATGAGGTCGGGGCCCAGCGCAGACCCGCCAATGCCGATATGCAGGATATGGCGGATCTCGCCCAGCGCGCCGGCCTCGATCGCGTCGATCAGCGCGCGCATCCGCTCATGCAGCGCCTTGGCCCGCGCCACGCTCTCGGCATTGCCCTCGCCGCGCTCGGCGGGATGCTCGGCGGCGCGGCCTTCGGTGTTGTTGACCGCCTCGCCCGCGAACAGGGCGTCGCGCTGCGCGGCGAAGCCCTGCTCCTGCGCCAGGTTCAGGAAGGCGTCGATCAGGTCGGCGGTCAGATGCGTCTTCGACCAGTCGAACCGCAGCGGCCCCTGGTTCAGCACCAGCGCGGACATGCGGTCGGGTTCGGTGGTGAAGATGGTCTTGAGGTCGGGCTCAGGGAGCGCGGCGATGGCCGCCAGGGAACCGTGCAGTGCAGGGCTGGTCATGCTGGGGAATCCTCTTGTGGCGTTGGTCGACATCGACGCTGCACCGGTCGATTCTGTCTCTGTCTAGACAGGTCCGGCGTGCAATGCACCATCGGGCGTGCTTGACGCGGCCTTTACGACGCCGCAAAAGCCGCGACGGCCCTTTTCCGGGCCGGAGCGAAGGAAAAGACCAGCATCCATGACCGCCAAATCCGAAACACGGGACTTCCTCTGGTTTCTCGTCAAGCTGGGCCTGTTCGTCTTCATCCTGCGCAGCTTCATCGTCTCTCCCTTCAACATCCCCTCGGAATCGATGCAGCCGCGGCTGCTGATCGGCGACTATCTGCTGGTCGCCAAATGGCCCTATGGCTATTCGCGCTATTCGCTTCCCTTCTCGGTGCCGCTGATCCCCGGCCGCATCCTTGCCTCGACGCCCAACCGCGGGGACGTGGTGGTGTTCAAGGCGCCGCCGAACCAGAAGAATGACTATATCAAGCGGGTCATCGGCCTGCCCGGCGACATCATCGCGGTGCGCGGCGGCACCGTCTATCTGAACGGCCAGGCCATTCCCAAGCAGAAGGTCGCCGACCTCGTCATCCCCGTGACGCCCAACATGACCGACGCCGCGCAGAAGGAAGGCAGCCCTTCGCCCTGCTACCGCCCGGAATTCGAGGAAGCCGCGGACGGCGGCGGCCGGCAGTGCCGCTATCCCCAATATCGCGAGACGCTGCCCGGCGGCAAAAGCTACAACGTGCTCGACCTGCTGCCCGATGGCGCGGCCGATGATCGCGATGCGGTGCTGGTCCCCGAAGGCCATCTGTTAATGATGGGCGACAATCGCGACCGCAGCGCCGACAGCCGCTTCCCCGCGGTCGAAGGCGGCGGCATCGGCCTGGTCCCGGAAAAGAACCTGGTCGGCAAGGCGCTGGTCTCCGTCTTCTCCACCGACGGGAGCGCCAACTGGCTGCTCCCCTGGACCTGGTTCACGGCCGCGCGGTGGAGCCGCATCGGGGAAGGATTTTGAGCGGAACGCCCCCCCGGCCCGATACCGATGGCTGGCTGAAGGATCTGATCGGCCGCGCGCCGCGCAACCGGGCGGCGTTCGAACAGGCGCTCACCCATGGCAGCGCCAAGCCGGTCAATTATGAACGGATCGAATTTCTCGGCGACCGGGTGCTTGGCCTGCTGATCGGCGAATGGGTGTTCGACCGCTTCACCGACGAACCCGAAGGCAAGCTGTCGCGCCGCTACAATGCGCTCGTGTCGGGTGAAACCTGCGCGGACATCGCGCGCGCGGCCGGCGTGCCCAGGCACCTGATCCTGGGCAAGCAGGCGCGCGACGACGGCGCGGCCGACAGCGACAATGTGCTGGGCGACGTGATGGAGGCCCTGATCGGCGCGCTCTATCTGGAAGGCGGGCTGGACGAAGCGCGCGCGCTCGTCCGCCGCCTGTGGGGCGACCGCGTCGACACCCAGACCAGCGCGCCGCGCCACCCCAAATCCGCGCTGCAGGAATGGGCCGCCGCCAACAAGCGCAAGCCGCCCGAATATCAGCTGACCGACCGCTCCGGCCCGCAACATGCGCTGCGCTTCACCGTCGCGGTCTCGATCAAGGGCGCCGGCGAAGCCAGCGCCACCGGCGCATCGAAACAGGAAGCCGAAACCGCGGCCGCCAAGGCCCTGCTGGACAAGCTGGCGGGATAACGCAAACCGCCTCTCGACCCGTTCGCCCTGAGCCTGTCGAAGGGCTTTTCTGACCTTGAAAAAGGAAGAGGCTTCGACAAGCTCAGCCCGAACGGTTTCTTGTTCGAGGCGTGATCCGCAAAATGCCTTTCTGGACCTATATGCTCCACTGCGCAGACCGCAGCTTTTATGTCGGTCACACGGACAATCTGGAAGCGCGCGTAGCGCAGCATGAGATAGGCCAGATCGCAGGCTACACCCAAACCCGCCTGCCGATAAAACTGGTCTGGTCGCAGCCGTTCGGCAGCCGTATAGAGGCGCTTGAGGCCGAACGGCAGATCAAGGGCTGGAGCCGGGCCAAAAAACTGGCTTTGATCCGTGAAGACTGGACGTTGATCTCCAGCTTGGCGCGATCAAACAGGTAAAAATAGAGCGCTTCGACAGGCTCAGCGCGAACGGAGTTATTTTTTGAACGTAGATATGGAATCCCAGCGCTGCGGCGTCGTCGCCATCGTCGGCGCCCCCAATGCGGGCAAGTCGACGCTGGTCAATGCGCTGGTGGGGCAGAAGGTGGCGATCACCAGCCCCAAGGCGCAGACCACGCGCACCCGCGTCATGGGCGTCGCCATAGAGGGCGACGCGCAGATCGTGCTGGTCGACACGCCCGGCATCTTTGCGCCGCGCCGCCGGCTCGACCGCGCGATGGTGCAGGCGGCCTGGGGCGGCGCGCAGGGCGCGGACCTCATCGCCCTGATCGTCGATGGCAAGGCGGGGCTCGGCCCCAAGATGGAGCCGATCATCGAGGCGCTCACCCATCGCCCCGAACGCAAATGGCTGATCCTCAACAAGGTCGACATCGCCATCAAGGAAAAGCTGCTGGTCCACACCCAGAAGCTCTACGAGCGGATCGGCTTCGAGGAGACCTTCTTCATTTCCGCCCAGACCGGCGACGGCCTCGCCGAACTCAAATCCGCCTTCGCAGGCGCCATGCCGCAGGGCCCCTGGCATTTCCCCGAGGATCAGGTCTCCGACGCCACCGACCGGATGCTGGCGGCGGAAATCACGCGCGAGCAGCTGTATCACCAGCTGCACGCCGAACTGCCCTATGCCGCCGCCGTGGACACCGAACAATATAAGGAGCGCGAGGACGGATCGGTGGAGATCCACCAGCAGATCCTGGTCGCCCGTCCGACCCAGCGCGCCATCGTCCTGGGCAAGGGCGGCCAGCGCCTCAAGGAAATCGGCTCCAGGGCGCGCGCCGAACTGGCCGCTCTGCTGGGCGTCAAGGTCCATCTCTACCTGCACGTCAAGGTGAAGGAAGATTGGGAGGACGACCGCTTCATCTACCGCGACATCGGCCTCGACTGGGTCGACTGACCGCGACCCGTTCCCCACCCGAAACATTGGCCCACGCCGATCGTTGAAGCGTCATGCTGAAAACGATCGTCGTTGCCGCCCGCGACCGGGAGCGGCTGGCCGAAATCACCGCCCTTGCCACGCGCTTCGGCCTCGACATGCTGCTTGCGCGCATGGGCCTGGCCAGCCGATCCGGCGACGCGCCCCCACCCGATCTGCCCCGCCGCACGCGACAGGCGCTCGAAGCGCTGGGCCCCACCTATGTGAAGCTCGGGCAAATCCTCGCCACCCGCGCGGACCTGCTGCCCAAACATTGGGTGGCCGAATTTTCGGCCCTGCACAGCAGCGCCCCCACCCTGCCGTTCGAAGCGCTGCGCCCGCGGCTGGAGGACGCGCTGGGCGAGGCCCCCGAAACCGCTTTCGCCCGCTTCGATCCGGTCCCGCTCGCCGCAGCCTCGATGGCGCAGGTGCATCGCGCCACGTTGCAGGACGGCACCGACGTCGTCGTGAAGATACGCCGACCCGGCATTCGCAAGGCGATGCAGGCCGACCTGCGGCTCATCACTCATCTCGCCGGCATCGTGGAGGCCAGCAGCATGGAAGCCCGCCGCTTCCAGCCCCAGGCGCTGGTCGGGCAATTGCTGGACACGGTGCTGGAGGAGTTGGACTTCACCAATGAAGGCCGCAATGCCGATCGCCTGCGTGCCGACCTTGCCGACAATCCGGCGATCGTCATTCCGGCCATCCACTGGCGCTACAGCAGCGAATCCGTGCTGGTGATGGACTATATCGCCGGCCTGCCGCCGCGCGACGGGGACAGCCTGCGCGCCGCCGGGATCGATCCCGCCGCCATTGCCGACCTCGGCGCGGCGCTGGTGCTCGACATGGTGCTGGTCAACGGCCGTTTCCACGGCGATCCGCACCCCGGCAACCTACTCTGCCTGCCTGGCGATCGGCTGGCGCTGCTCGACCTCGGCCTGATCGGCCATGTCAGCGCCCGGCGGCAGCAGCAATTCCTGACCTTCATCCTGTCCCTGCGCGCAGGCGATGCCCGGACGCTGGCCGACACGCTGCTCGACTGGTCGCGCGACAGCGCGCCCGATCCCACAGGCGTGCTCGCCGCCGCCGAGCAGTTGGTCGCGCGCCACGGCAGCGGCCCACTGGTGCTGGGCAAGATGGTCGCGGACTTCTTCCCGCTGCTGCGCAGGGAGGGTCTGGTGCTGCCGCCCGATCTGGCGCTGATCTTCAAGGCGCTGATCACCATGGACGGCGTTCTGAGCGCTATCCAGCCGGGCTTCGACCTGTCCGCCGCCCTGCAGAAGGCGCGCGGCCGGCTGGTCCTGAACCGCCTCGCCTCGGCCCAGTCGCCGGAAAAGGCCGTGGCCCTCGCGCTCGAAGCCGCCCGCCTCGCCGAAGACGCCCCCCGCCTGCTGCGCGCCCTCACGCGTCGGCTGGAGGACAGCCGCGAACCGCCCGCCCCCCTCACTGATCAAGGCGCCCTCACCGCCGCCAAATGGCTAGGCGGCGCGATGCTCGCCGCGGCGCTCATAATGAGCGCCAGTCTGTTCCTCAATTGAGCCGGCGGATCAGGCGCTCGCAGCCTTCGTCTTCGCCGGCGCCTTCTTCGCCGCGGGCTTCTTCGCGCCCGCTTCCTTCTTCGCACCCGCGTCCTTCTTCGCGCCTGCGGCCTTTTTCGCGGGGGCTTTCTTCTTGCCCTTCTTGGGCGGGGCCGATGCCGCCTTGGCGTCGATCAGCTGGGCGGCTTCCTCCAGCGTCAGCGCGTCGGGCGTCACCGTCTTGGGCAGGGTCGCGTTGGTCGTGCCGTCGGTGACATAGGGGCCATAGCGGCCCTCCATCACCTTGATCTCCGCCTCCGTGCGCGGGTGCGCGCCCAGCAGCTTCAAGGGCTCGCGCGCCGCGCCTCGGCCGCCGCGGTTCGCCGCTTCGGCCAGCTTCACCACCGCGCTGTTCATGCCGACCTCGAAAATCTCGGCGGTGTTCGACAGACGGCCATATTTGCCGTCATGCAGCAGATAGGGCCCGAAGCGGCCGATATTGGCGACGATGGGCTTGCCCGTTTCGGGATGCAGCCCCACCTCGCGCGGCAGGCTCAGCAGCTTGACCCCCCAGTCGAGCGTCAGCTCTCCATCGGGCAGATCCTTGGGAATCGAGCCGCGCTTGGCCTCCTTGCCCTCGCCCATTTCGATATAGGGGCCAAAGCGACCGGACTTGCGCACGATGTCCTGCCCGGTCTCGGGATGCTGGCCCAGCACCTCCGGTCCCGTGTCCTCGCCTTCCTTGCCGCCAGGCTGGCCGAACTTGCGGGTATATTTGCACTCGGGATAGTTGGAGCAGGCGATGAAGGCGCCGAAGCGGCCGCCGCGCAGCGACAGCTGGCCGTCGCCGCACATCGGGCAGGCGCGCGGATTGCTGCCATCGGCCTTGGGCGGGAACAGCATCGGCTCCAGAAACTTGTCCAGCTCCGCGGTGATGTCGCTCGGCTTCTGCTCCATCACCTCGGCGGTCTTGGGCTTGAAGTCGCGCCAGAAGGCCTCCAGCACTTGCTGCCACTGCGCCCGCCCGCCGCTGATGTCGTCCAGCTCATCCTCAAGGCCCGCGGTGAAGTCGTAGGACACATAGCGCTCGAAGAAACGCTCCAGGAAGGCCGTCACCAGCCGCCCGCTTTCCTCGGCGAAGAAGCGGTTCTTCTCCACCCGCACATAGTCGCGGTCCTTCAGCACCTGCAGCGTGGAGGCATAGGTCGACGGACGCCCGATCCCCAGCTCCTCCAGCCGCTTGACCAGGCTCGCTTCCGAATAGCGCGGCGGCGGCTGGGTGAAATGCTGCTCGGCGCTGACCTGCTTCTTGGCCGGCGCGTCGCCTTCGGCCAGGCGCGGCAGCAGCTTGGAATCATCGTCGTCGCTGTCGTCGCGGCCTTCTTCGTAGAGCGCGAGGAAGCCGGGGAAGATCACCACCTGTCCGGTCGCGCGCAGCGTATGGCTACCGCTGCCGTCGACCATGTCGATCGTCGTGCGCTCCAGCCTGGCGCTCGCCATCTGGCTCGCCAGCGCCCGCTTGAAGATCAGGTCGTAGAGCCGCGCATGATCGCCCGAGCCCGCCTTGTCGCGGCTAAACTCGGTCGGGCGGATCGCTTCATGCGCTTCCTGCGCATTCTTCGCCTTGGTCTGATACTGGCGCGGCTTTTCGGGCAGGTATCCGCCGTCATAGCGGTCCGCGATCGCCTTGCGCGCGGCTGAAATGGCGCTGCCGTCCATCTGCACGCCGTCGGTTCGCATATAGGTGATCGCGCCATCCTCATAGAGCTGCTGCGCGATCCGCATCGTGTGGCTGGCCGAAAAGCCGAGCTTGCGCGCGGCTTCCTGCTGCAGCGTCGATGTGGTGAAGGGCGGCGGGGGATTGCGGGTGAGCGGCTTGGTCTCGACCTTGTCGACGGTGAAGCGGCCGGCCTCCACGTCCGCCTTCGCGGCCATGGCGTCGCCTTCCCTGCCGATGGTCAGGCGGTCGATCTTCTCGCCCTTCCAGCGGACGAGGCGCGCGGTGAAGCTCTGCCCGCCCTGCTCCATCTCGGCCGCAACCGACCAATATTCCTGGGGCGTGAAGCTCTCGATCTCGCGCTCGCGCTCCACCACCAGGCGCAGCGCGACCGACTGGACGCGGCCCGCCGACTTGGCGCCGGGCAGCTTGCGCCACAGCACCGGCGACAGGGTGAAGCCCACCAGATAGTCGAGCGCCCGCCGCGCGCGATAGGCGTCGATCAGATCCTCGTCCAGCGCGCGCGGCTGCGCCATCGCCTCGGTCACGGCCGCCTTGGTGATCGCGTTGAAGGTCACCCGGTCCACCTTCTGCGGCAGCGCCTTCTTCGCGCGCAGCACTTCCTGCACATGCCAGCTGATCGCTTCGCCCTCGCGATCGGGGTCAGTCGCCAGGATCAGTCGGTCGGCCTTCTTCGCCTCGTCGGCAATGGCCTTCAGCTGCTTGCCCTTGTCGCCATAATTTTCCCACGACATGGCAAAGCCGTTGTCCGGGTCGACCGAACCGTCCTTGGGCGGCAGGTCGCGGATATGGCCATAGCTGGCGAGGACGTGGAAATCGCCGCCCAGATATTTCTCGATGGTCTTCGCCTTGGCCGGCGATTCGACGATGACAAGCTGCATTCAGGCCCCGGTATGAAACTCTCTCACGTATACGCGCGAGTGTGGAAATGGATGACGCCCCCCGTCAAGCATCGCTGATGTAGGGAAGCAGGCCGCTCAAGGCCAGTCCCTTTCAGGTCAGGCTCACCCGTCCGCCCGCATGGCGCTCCAGCCGGCCGCCCAGCTCCAGCTCCAACAGCACCGTCTGCACCACTGCGGGCGACAGGCCGGACAGGCGGATCAGTTCGTCCACCGGCGCGGCCGCCGGACCCAGCAGCGCCACCACCGCGGCGCGCTCGCTTTCGGCCACGTCGCTCGACACCGGCTCGCCGACGAAATCGAAGCTGCCCTGCCGCACCATGCGCGGGTCGAAGCCGCCGATCGCCTCCATCACGTCCGCGCCATTCTGCACCAGCGTCGCGCCGTCGCGGATCAGCATATTGCAACCCTGCGCGCGCGGATCGAGCGGCGATCCCGGCACCGCCATCACCTCGCGCCCCGCCTCGCCCGCCAGCCTGGCCGTGATGAGCGACCCGGATTTGGGCGCGGCTTCCACCACCACCGTGCCCAGCGCCAGGCCCGCGATGATCCGGTTGCGCGCCGGGAAATGGCGAGACAGCGGCTGGACGCCGGGCGGATGCTCGGTGACGATCAGCCCGCGCGCGGCGACATCCTCCTGCAATCCCGCATTTTCCGGCGGGAAAATGACGTCGATGCCGCAAGCGATGACGCCGATCGTGCCGGTGTCGATCGATCCGCGATGCGCCTCGGTATCGATGCCGCGCGCCAGACCGGAGACGACCACCGCTTCGCGCCGCCCCAGCTCCTGCGCCAGGCCGCGCGCAAAGCGGCACGCGGCCGCCGAAGCGTTGCGCGCGCCCACGATCGCGACGCAGGGCCGCGCCGCCAGCGCCCCGTCGCCGCGCACGATCAGCGCAGGCGGCGCACCCTCCATCTGGTCCAGCAAGGCGGGGTAATCCGCATCGCCCATCAACAGATAGCGTCCGCCCAGCGCCCGCGTCGCGGCGATCTCGCGATCCACGGCGGCCGCATCGGCGACGCTGGCGCGGCCGCCGCCTCGCTCCGCCAGATGCGGGATGGCGCGCAACGCCTCGCCAGCGCTGCCGAAGCGCGCCAGCAATTGCCGATAGCTGACCGGCCCGATCCGCGGCGAGCGGATGAGCCGCAACCGCTCGAACCGCTCCCGCTCGCTCATTCGGCGGCCGGCTCTTCTGCCGAAGGCGCCGCTTTGGACCGGCCGACCTTGGGCTCCTCGCCCTTCATCAGCCGGGCGATATTGGCGCGGTGCCGCCACAGCAGGATCAGCGCCATGGCCAGGCTCACCGGCACCAGGTCGATGCGGCCGAACGCCCACATCGCGATCGGCGCGCTGATCCCCGCCGACATGCCGCCGACCGACGACCAGCGCGTCGCGAACAACATGCCCAGCCACAGCAGCGCAAACACGATCCCCGCCGGCCAGTAGAGCGCGGTCACCACCCCCATCATCGTCGCCACGCCCTTGCCGCCGGCAAAGCGCAGCCACACGGGGTAGCAATGGCCGATAAACGCCATCGCCCCCGCCATCGGCCCGCCGCCATCGACGATCGCCGCGCCGATCAGCACCGCCGCCGCGCCCTTGGCCAGGTCGAGCAGCAAGGTCGCGGCCGCCAGCCCCTTGCGCCCCGTGCGCAGCACGTTGGTCGCGCCGATATTGCCCGATCCGATCTGCCGCAGGTCGCCCGCGCCGGTGAAGCGCGTCAGCAGCAGGCCGAAGGGAATGGAGCCCAGCAGATAGCCGAGCAGCAGGACGGCAGAAGGAAGAAGCCAATAAGGTGTCATGAGGATCGCCGATAGAATGTGGCCGCGACCATAGCGTGACGGGCGCGCGGGGCAATGGCCAAGCTGCGCCGCGCCCTTGATTCCCCCGGTGGCTGGATTAGGCTTGCGCTCCCGCTTCCTTCACCGCCGGAGCCGCCATGTCCGCCAGCGCGCCGCTCGAACCGTTCGACAGCCTCATGCGGTCCTGGACCGGTATGATGCTCGCGCCGCAGAAGCTGATGCAGTCGTTCAACAATGGCTGGTCCTTCGCCAATCTGACCATCAACAGCATGAACAGCAGCGCGCCGGACACGGAGCAGGCGATCGTCGCTGTGGAAAGCTATGGCCGCCAGATCGGCAAGCTGCTGGACGCGGTCGACCTGCTGGTGAAGCAGCAGAGCGACTGGCGGGAGCATGCGGCCTTCAGCGAGGTGGATGCGCTCAAGCGCCGGATCGACCGGGTGAAGCAGGACCAGGCCGTCCACCGCATCGAACAGCTGCGCAGCGATCTCGCCCTGCTGCGCGCCTCATCGGACGCCGGGGACAAGGCGCGCCATGCGGACATGCTGGCCGCGCTGCGCGCGCTGCTCGACGATCTGCCGCCGCAGGATTGACGGTCAGCGCGGCCGCGCCGGATTGCCGACCACAGTCGCCCCCGCCGGCACGTCGCGCGTCACCACGCTCCCCGCGCCGATCAGCGCATCGTCGCCAACCGTGACGCCCGGCAGGATGATCGCCCCGCCACCGATCCAGACGTTGCGGCCGATGCGGATCGGCCGGCCCCATTCGATCCCGGTAGCGCGCTCGACCGCATCGCGCGGATGATCGGCGGTCAGTATCTGCACGCCCGTCCCGATCTGCGTCCCGTCGCCGATCGACACTTCGACCACGTCCAGGATCACACAGTTGAAGTTCAGGAACACGCCCTCACCCAGGAAGATGTTGAACCCATAGTCGCAATGGAAGGGCGGTCGGATGGTCGATCCCGCACCGACCGCGCCCAACCGCTCGCGCAGCAACGCTTCCCGATCGGGCGGCAGCGTCGCGTTGAACGCCCGCATCCACGCGGCCGCCGCCAACTGGTCGGCGATGATCTCGGGATCATCGGCGCGATAGGGCTCGCCTGCGATCATGCGTTGCTTCATGCTGCGTTCGCTCATGCCGCTCTCCTTTTTGGCGGCCGGCATAGCATGCTGCGCACCTGCCGCATCCTTTTGTCCCCTCAGGCGCTTATCCATCTCCTTTCCGACAATGATGGAGTCCGCCCAATGCTTCGATCCGCCCTTATCGGCCTGGTTGCCGGCCAGCGTTCGCTCACGCCGCTGGCCGTGCTGGCGGGCGCGGCGCGCGACGGGCTGCTGCTCGACGCTCCCCGCGCGACCCGGCTGCTCGGCAATCCGCTGATCGCATCGGGCGCGGTCGCGCTTGCCGGCCTCGAAATGGCGGGAGACAAGATGGACAGCGCGCCTGATCGCACGGTCAAGCGCGGCCTCGCCGTGCGCGTCATGACCTCCGCCTTCGCGGGCGCCGTGCTCGCCCCGCGCGGCAAGGGCGCGCTCGGCGCCGCAACCGCCGTCACCGCGGCCATCGCCAGCGCCTATGCGGGCCTCGCCCTGCGCAAGAAGGCGATGCGCGACTATGGCCAGGTGCCGACCGGCGTGGTCGAGGATGCCGTGGTGCTCGCCGGCGGCCTGGCGGTCACGCGCGCGGCCTGACCGACGGCCCTGACCGACGGCCCTGACCGACGCCGTTGACATGGGGGCCGGCTGCCGCGACAGGAACCGCCATGACGGTCGCGCCAGATGCCCCCATCCTCTTCTTCGACTCCGGCGTGGGCGGCCTGTCGATCCTGGCGCCCGCCCGCGCCCTGCTGCCGACCGCGCCGATCGTCTATGCCGCCGACAGCGCCGGCTTCCCCTATGGCACCAAGAGCGAGGCGGAAATCGCCGCGCGCGTCCCCGCGCTGCTCGGGCGGCTGGTGGAGCGCTATCGCCCACGCCTGGCGGTCATCGCCTGCAATACCGCCTCGACGATTGCGCTCGCGGCCGTCCGCGCCGCGCTCGACATCCCGGTCGTCGGCACCGTCCCGGCGATAAAGCCCGCCGCCCTGCTGTCGCGCAGCCGCGTCTTCGGGGTGCTCGGCACCGACGCCACCGTGCGCCAGCCCTATGTCGATCGCCTTGCCGCCGAACATGGCGCCGACTGCACCGTGCTGCGCCATGGCTCGGCGGCGCTGGTGCAACTCGCCGAAGCCAAGCTGCGCGGCGAGGCGCTCGACCCGCAGGTGGCGCGCGCCGCGCTCGCCGGCCTCACCACCCAGCCGGGCGGCGATCGGATGGACATGGTGGTCCTTGCCTGCACCCATTTTCCGTTGGTCGAGGCCGAACTGGCCGCCGCGGCGCCCCATCCGATGGGCTTCGTCCATGGCGGTGAGGGCATTGCGCGCCGCATCGCCTACCTCACCCGCGACCAGCTTTGGCCCGCCGCCCCGTCGCCTGGCTTGGCGGTATTCACGCGGCTCGATGCCGCCCAGCAGGCGCTTCGCCCCGCGCTCGCGCGCTACGGTCTCGACCGGCTCGACGCGCTCTGAATGGGGTAGGCCATTTGTCCAATGGCCAATTTCCTCAATCAGTCTGATAGCTATTCTTGGCGGCTTTGCGAGCGGTTATCGCTGGCCATGATGGAACCGCGCAGGTAAATGCGGCGTCACAGGCAGAGGATCAGCGCCACCAGAAGACAAGAAGCGCGCGAGCAAACGGGAAGACAGGCCAAGTGAACTACAAGCACATCTTTTCGCAGGCGATCGACCGGCTCCATAGCGAGGGCCGCTATCGCGTCTTCATCGACATCCTGCGCAACAAGGGCGCCTTCCCCAATGCGCGCTGCTTCCACGGCCATAACGGCCCCAAGCCGATTACTGTCTGGTGCTCCAACGACTATCTCGCCATGGGTCAGCATCCCAAGGTGGTCGCCGCGATGGAGGAAGCGCTGCACGACGTCGGCGCGGGCTCTGGCGGCACCCGCAATATCGGCGGCAACACCCATTATCATGTCGACCTGGAAGCCGAACTTGCGGATCTGCATGGCAAGGAAGCGGCCCTGCTCTTCACCTCGGGCTATGTCTCGAACGAAGCGACGCTCTCCACCCTCGCCAAGCTGCTGCCCGGCTGCATCATCTTCTCCGACGAGCTGAACCATGCCTCGATGATCGCGGGCATCCGCAATTCGGGCTGCGAAAAGCGCGTCTTTCGCCACAATGACGTCGATCATCTGCGCGAACTGCTCGCCGCGGAGGATCCCGACGCGCCCAAGTTGATCGCCTTCGAAAGCGTCTATTCGATGGATGGCGACATCGCCCCCATCGCCGCCATCTGCGATCTGGCCGACGAATATAATGCGCTGACCTATCTCGACGAAGTCCATGCCGTGGGCATGTATGGCGCGCGCGGCGGCGGCATTTCCGAGCGCGACGATGTCGCCGGTCGCGTCACCATCATCGAAGGGACGCTGGGCAAGGCGTTCGGCGTCATGGGCGGCTATATCGCGGCCGACCAGATGATCGTCGACGTGATCCGCAGCTATGCGCCCGGCTTCATCTTCACCACCTCCCTCTCCCCCGTGCTGGTCGCGGGCGTGCTGGCGAGCGTGCGGCACCTCAAGGGCTCCAGCGCGGAACGCGAAGGCCAGCAGGCCTCCGCCGCCACCCTCAAGCGCCTGATGGCGGAGGCTGGCCTTCCGGTTATGCCATCGGTCACTCATATCGTGCCGCTGATGGTCGGCGATCCGGTCAAGGCCAAGCGGATCAGCGATATATTGCTCGCCGAATATGGCGCCTATGTGCAGCCCATCAACTATCCCACCGTCCCCCGCGGCACCGAACGCCTGCGCTTCACCCCCGGCCCCGCGCATACCGAAGAGATGATGCGCGATCTGGTGGGGGCCCTGGTGGAAATCTGGGACCGGCTGGACCTGGAACTGCTGGAACGCCAGGCGGCCTAAATACGGCTCCAGGCATTGACGATCGTTTCTTTTTCGCGCCTACCTGCTTGATCGCAGGGGGAAAAGATGATGAGGATTCGCAGTTCTAGGACGATTGGCATCACATTTGTCATCATGGCGTCATTCGCCATGATGACGTCGGCGCCGGCAATGACGGCTCCAAATGGCATCACCTACGACTGCGATACCGCCGCCGACCATTTCTCCGAACTGGTGCTGCCAGCACCTAAAGGCCCCTTCATTGTGCGTGGTCAGGTAAAGGTGAAAGCCATAGCGGCATCTGAGGAATATGTACCACTTACACGTCTGGCGATTATGGAAGCGCCAGAAAAGCTAGGCGCAAGCAGCCAAAACCAGGCGGGCTTCAGCCTAGCGGCCCTGCCTGCCGGAAAATTGGGCGTGAAGACAAAGGACAAGAACGCAGTCCTTCATTTTGCGAACTGGGATGAACGCCAAGCCGGCAGCGAGGTCTCGCACGATCTCTTCCCCCTAGCAGACACGCAAGATGCACGGCCTTTCAGCCTGGCCTATGACGGTAAATCCGTGGTGGCGCAATTTGCTGGCCAGCAGCAGACGATGGCTTTGGATGTGGATGCGCCGGTTGTTCGTCTCATCTGCTCTACGGGCGAATTTTTGTACACGAACCTGACGATCGACGCCCAGTAACGCCGCGTCGGCACGGCATTTTATGCCTCAGCCCTGATCAACCCGCCGCGCACCGCATAGCCGCGATAGAGCGCCCGGCTCTGCGCCACGCCGCCGACATCCTGCGCCAGCCGCTCGATCGCCACATGGAGGCCCGCGCGCGGCGATACATGGAACGCCTCCAGCCAGCCGAACAGCGCGCGCCTCCAAAGCCCCGGCAAGCGCTCCTGCTGCCCGAAATCGACGATCTCCAGCCTGCCGCCCGGCGCCACGCAGCGCGCCGCCTGCCGCAGCGCCGCTTCCCAGTCCGGGATCATCGACAGCGCATAGCTGATGAACACCCGGTCGAAGCTCGCGCGCCCGAACAGCGCCTGCGCGTCGAAACCGCAGGCGTCGCCCTGCGCCAGCGTCACGCGATCGCCGATCCCCGCCTTCGCCACGCAGCCGCGCGCCGTCGCCAGCATCGCCTCCGAAATGTCGACGCCATATAGCGCCGCCCGCGGCCAGGCCTTGCCGACCGCGATCAGGTTGCGCCCCGTGCCGCAGCCGATTTCCAGCACCGCGCCGCCGGCGGGCACGTCCAGATCGGCGATCAGCCCGTCCCGCCCCAGCAGATAATATTTGCGCGTCAGGTCATAGATGTGCCGCTGGTAGCGATAGACCCCGTCCATCAGCCCCTTATGATCGCTCACACAGCGTCCTTCAGCACATAGAGATGCACGCCGCCATAGATGGCCGACCGGTCGCGCGCGGTATAGTCGCGCGACGCCTCGGCGCGATACTCCCAGCGCCCCAGCACGGCGTCGCCGACCCGGCCCGGCAGGATGCTCGGCTCGCCCGCCGTGCGGAACAGCACGCGCGCGCCCGGCTTCGCCGTCCGCGTGATCTGCGCCCACAGCGCGTTCAACTGGTCGTCGTCCATCCAGTCCTGCGCGTCGAGCAGGATATAGCGGTCGCAGGACGCGGCCGGCTGGCTGGCGAGGAAGTCGGTGAAGTTGACGTGCCGCACGTCGACCCGCGCCGCGCGGGCGCGCACGTCGGCATGGTTCGCCGCCTGCAGATAGGGGGGCAATGGCCCCTCGGCCTGCGCATCCTTGGCGGCATAGCCGCGGCCGAACGCCTGAACCGCGAAATAATTGTCTTTCAGATCAAAGTCGCAGGCGAGCTTCTTGAGGCGCGCCTTCAGCACCGCGTCCATCCGGTCGTCCCCGGCCAGCGCCTCGAACTGCGCGGGCGGGATGCCTAGGCCAAAGAGTGAGGCCGGCTGGCTCGTCAGCCAGCGCACGAACCCCTTGTCGAAGATCGGCGCCAGTTCGCGCTCGAAAATCTCCAGCTGCTCCTCGCGCGTGCGCGCGTCCAGCATCCGCTTGGGATTGACGCCGTGCAGCCGCGCCAGCAGGTGCGCCGCGCCGATGAAGCGGCCCAGCAGCCCATGTTTGTAGATGCCGCGGGCAAAGCCGCCGATCCGTCGCCGGCCGATCAGGTCGCGCCCTTCCCAATAGCGGCGCGTCGCCTCGTCCAGGTGCGGCGCGACCAGATTGCGATAGGCCGCGATGTTGGCGCGATTGTCGGCCTGCGCGAAGAAGCGGTGGAAACTGTCATGATCGGGCAGCGTCTGCGCCGCCATCAGCTTCAGCTTGTTGAGCGCGATATGCGCGGTATTGAGGTCGACCGCCGTGATCTTCGCCGGATTGGCGGTCAGGTAGGACAGCACGTTGCAGCCCCCCGAGGCGATCGTCACCACATGGCTGTCGGGCTGGATCGCCAGCGCGTCCATGTCGACCGCCGGGTCCTCCCAGATCTGGGCATAGACCAGTCCGCGAAAGGCGAAGGTGAAGGCGCGTTCCAGCAGGCCCTGCTTCGACAGATGGCGGTGCCGATGCACGGCCTTGGTGATGTTCCTGTGGGCTGACACAGCCATGTTCGCGACTCCCCGCTGCGCGTTCGTGTCCGCGCGCGATAGGGCAATGGCGTGTCGGCGGCGTGACGCGCCCGTGACTCTGCGATGACTCGCCTTTCTGGTCGGACTTGCGGAACCGGCCCGCCCCTTCCCATCTTCTGTCCCCATGGCTCACTGGATCGAACCGCACCCAACCGGCATCTATGTCCGCCCCGCCGATGCGTGGATCGATCCCTCCCTTCCGCAGGAGCGCGCGCTGGTGACGCATGGCCATGCCGATCATGCGCGCGGCGGCCATGGCCATGTCTGGGCGACGCGCGAGACCCTGGCGATCATGGGCCTGCGCTACGGCACCGCCAGCGGCACGGCGGTCGACTATGGCGAGGAGGTGCGGCTGGGCGGCGTGCGGATCCGCTACGTGCCCGCCGGCCATGTGCTGGGATCGGCGCAGATCTTGCTCGAACATGCCGGCGAGCGCGTGGTCGTGACCGGCGACTATAAGCGCCGCCCCGATCCCACCTGCCTGCCCTTCGAACCTGTACCCTGCGACATCTTCGTCACCGAAGCGACTTTCGGCCTGCCGGTCTTCCGCCATCCCGATACCGGCAGCGAGATGGATCGCCTGCTCGCCGCGCTCCACGCCAATCCCGATCGCTGCGTCCTCGTGGGCGCCTATGCGCTGGGCAAGGCGCAGCGCGTCATCAGCGAATTGCGCGGGCGCGGCCATCATGACGCCATCTATATCCATGGCGCGCTGGAGCGGATGTGCGCCCTCTACCAGGAATTCGGCGTCGATCTGGGCGAACTTCGCCCCGCGACCGGCGTCCCGGCCAAGGAGATGCGCGGGCACATCATCCTTTCGCCGCCCTCCGCGCTCAACGATCGCTGGAGCCGCCGCCTGCCCGAGCCCATCACTGCCATGGCGTCGGGATGGATGCGCGTGCGCCAGCGCGCCCGGCAGAAGAATGTCGAGCTTCCCCTCGTCATTTCCGATCATGCCGACTGGGACGAGCTGACCGACACCATCCGCGAAGTCGCGCCCTCCGAAACTTGGATCACCCATGGCCGGGAGGAAGCGCTGCTGCACTGGTGCATGACTCACCAGATCCGCGCCCGCGCCCTCGCGCTGGTCGGGCGGGAAGATGAGGTCGAGGGATGATGGCTCCTACCTTCCATCCACCGCACGGCGGTCTTGGCCTATGAGGCAATTCTCCCAACTCCTCGACGGCCTCGTCTACACCCGCTCGCGCAACGGCAAGCTGGACCTGATCGCCGCCTATATGCGCGACGCGCCCGATCCCGATCGCGGCTGGGCGCTCGCCGCGCTCACCGGCAATCTCGATCTCAAGGCGGTCAAATCCTCCGCCATCGGCGAGATGATCCGCGCCCGCACCGATCCGGTCCTCTATGAAATGAGCCGCGACTATGTCGGCGACCTTGCCGAAACCGTCGCCCTGCTCTGGCCCAAAAGCGAGGACCAGCCCGCCGAAGTGGACGACGGCTCCTTGAACCTCTCCGCCGTTATCGACCGGCTCCATGGCGTCAGCCGCGCCGCCGCGCCCCAGGCGCTGGCGCAGATGATGGACCATCTCGATTCGTCGGGCCGCTTCGCCTTGCTCAAGCTCGCCACCGGCGGCCTGCGCGTCGGCATTTCCGCCCGTCTCGCCAAGACCGGCTTTGCCCAGGGGTTCGGCCTCGACGTCGATGATGTGGAGCAGGTCTGGCACGCTCTCTCGCCCCCCTATGAAGCGCTGTTCGACTGGGCGGAGGGGCGCAGCGGCCGCCCCGACCCCGAAGGCACGCCCTATTTCCGGCCCTTCATGCTCGCGCATCCCCTGGAGGCCGACAGCGTCGACCTCACCGACTATGCCGCCGAATGGAAATGGGACGGCATCCGCATCCAGATCGTGGGCACAGGCACCGAAACCCGCCTCTACAGCCGCGCGGGCGATGATATCTCCGGCAGCTTCCCCGAAATCGCCGCCGCCTTCGCCGGACATGCCGTCCTGGACGGTGAATTGCTGGTGAAGGGCGAGTTTCAGGGAGGGGAAGCCGCCAGCTTCAACGCGCTTCAGCAGCGGCTCGGGCGCAAGGCCGTGACCACCAGGATGATGGAGGATTATCCCGCCTTCGTTCGCCTCTACGACCTGCTGATCGACGGCGAGGAGGACTTGCGCGCCCTGCCCTGGCACCAGCGTCGCGCCCGGCTGGAGGGGTTCGTGCCCACGCTCGACCCGCATCGCTTCGACCTGTCGCAACTGATCGAGGCGTCCGACTTCGAAGCCCTTGCCGACATTCGCGCCGGCGCGCGCGACGCCGCGATCGAAGGCGTCATGCTCAAGCGCCGCGACAGCCCCTATGTCCCCGGGCGCAAGGCGGCGCTCTGGTATAAATGGAAACGCGATCCGCTGACCGCCGACTGCGTCATGATGTATGCGCAGCGCGGCCACGGCAAGCGCTCCTCCTTCTATTCCGATTATACGTTCGGCTGCTGGACCCCGGATGGTGAGCTGCTGCCCGTGGGCAAGGCCTATTCGGGCTTCACCGACGAGGAACTGAAATGGCTCGACCGCTTCGTCCGCCAGAACACCGTCAATCGCTTCGGCCCGGTGCGGGAGGTGGAGAAGACCTTGGTGCTGGAGGTCGCGTTCGACAGCATCCACGACAGCAAACGGCACAAATCCGGCCTCGCCATGCGCTTCCCCCGCATCGCCCGCATCCGCAAGGACAAGCCCGCGCATGAGGCGGACACGGTCGAGGGATTGAAGAAGCTGGTGAGTTGATCCATAAGGATCATAAGGAGAACAAGCATGTCCTATAGCGGAAGCTGCCATTGCGGCGCGGTCACGTTCACCGTCGCCGCCGACGCGCCTGACGAAGCCATGACCTGCAACTGTTCCCATTGCAGCCGGAAAGGCTTCGTTCTCACCTTCGTGCCGGCCGACCAGTTCACGCTGGACAGCGGCGCGGATCGGCTGACCGACGATCTCTTCTACAAGCACGCCATCACGCATCAATTCTGCCGGACATGCGGCACGGAGCCATTCGCCCTCGGCAAATCGCCCCAGGGCGACATGCGCGCAATCAACCTGCGCTGCGTGCCGGATGTGGACATCGACACGCTCACCATCCAGCAGATTGACGGCGCCAGTTTCTAGAGCGGCGCCTCCTCAGCCAGACGAAGCCCTTCGGCAGGCCCGGAGGCGAGCGGGTGAAGGACGGACGCCCCCGCAGCGTCCGACACACTGACTTTGCGCTGTCACCTCCTGCTCCTATATGGGCGCTTTCGCGCGGCGTCGCGCGCCTGAGTTAAGGAGACGATATTGAGCAAGGTTCTGGTCATCGGCGCGGGCGGCGTCGGCTCTGTCGCGGTTCACAAAATGGCGATGAACAGCGACATATTCAGCCACATCACGCTTGCCAGCCGCCGTCTCATTTCCTGCGAGAAGGTCGCCGAATCGGTGAAGGCGCGCACCGGCGTCACCATCGACGTGGCCCAGGTCGACGCCGACAATGTGGACGAGACGATCGCGCTCATCGAAAAGGTTCAGCCCAAGCTGGTCGTGAACCTGGCCCTGCCCTATCAGGACCTGGCGATCATGGACGCGTGCCTCGCCACGAAGACCGACTATCTCGATACCGCCAATTACGAACCGCGCGACACCGCCAAGTTCGAATATAGCTGGCAATGGGCCTATCAGGATCGCTTCAAGGAAGCGGGCATCATGGCGTTGCTCGGTTCGGGCTTCGACCCCGGCGTCACCAGCGTCTTCGCCTCTTATATCAAGAAGCATCTGCTCGACCGGATCGACACGCTCGACATTCTCGATTGCAATGGCGGCGACCATGGCCAGCATTTCGCGACCAACTTCAACCCGGAAATCAACATCCGCGAAGTGACCGCGCCTTCGCGCCACTGGGCCAATGGCGAATGGGTGGAAGGCCCGGCGCTCAGCCACAAGCAGGTCTTCGACTTCGACCAGGTGGGCGAAAAGAACATGTACCTCATGTATCATGAGGAACTGGAAAGCCTCGCCACCCACTATCCCGAAATCAAGCGCATCCGCTTCTGGATGACCTTTGGCGACGCTTATCTCAAGCATCTCGAAGTGCTGCAGAATGTCGGCATGACCCGGATCGATCCGGTCATCTACAATGGCCAGGAAATCATCCCGCTCCAGTTCCTCAAGGCCGTGCTGCCCGAACCGTCCAGCCTGGGCTCGACCACCAAGGGCAAGACCAATATCGGCGACATCGCGACGGGTCAGAAGGACGGCCAGGAAAAGACCGTCTATGTCTACAATGTCTGCGATCATGAGGACGCCTATGCCGAAACCGGCAACCAGGCAGTCAGCTACACCACCGGCGTGCCCGCGATGATCGGCGCCGCCATGATGCTGACCGGCGCCTGGCGCGGGGAAGGCGTGTTCAACATCGAACAGTTCGATCCCGATCCCTTCATGGACATGCTCAACAAGCACGGCCTGCCCTGGCAGGTCAAGGAACTGGACGCGCCGCTGGACTTCTGATGATCCGCAAGGATCGTCATCCCGGCGCGGGCTGGGATCTCGCGCCGCGGGCGGTGCCCTCTCGCCTGAACACCCGTGCGACATGAGGCACGTGACTCGTTTCAGCGCGGGTCTGACGGAGTGGTATTGATGGATAGGCTCTCATCTACGCCCCTTGCGGCGATGGCCTTGCTGTTGACTGCTGCGCCTGCGTCGGCGCAGCAGCCCGCCGATCCCTATGCTCCGGCCAAGGCCATCGTCGCCGACGTTAATCGGATCGTGACGCCGACCGGCGTGCAGGAAAATCTGATCGTGACCCTGGGCGGCGCGCGGCAGGCGATCAATGTGCGCGGCGCCGATCGGGCCAATCCGCTCCTCATCTATGTCCATGGCGGCCCCGGTGCAGTAGAAATGCCCTTTGCCTGGTCGTTCCAGCGGCCATGGGAGGATTTCTTCACCGTCGTCCAGTGGGACCAGCGCGGTGCCGGCAAAAGCTACGCCCTGAACGATCCTAGGACGATCGCGCCGACCATGACGCTGGATCGCTATCGCGATGACGCCATCGAATTGATCGACTATCTCAAGACCCGCTATGGCAAGCGCAAAGTCTTCCTGCTGGGCCACAGCTGGGGCTCGGCGGTGGGGCTGTCGGTCGCGATCAAGCGTCCCGACCTGCTCCATGCCTATGTCGGCATGGGCCAGGCGATCGACTTCCGCGCTGGCGAACGCATGGGCATGGACTGGACGATCGCGCAGGCCAGGAAGGCTGGCAATGCCGAGGCCGTGAAGGCGATCGAAGCGCTTGCTCCCTATCCCGAAAGCGGGCCGTTCACGATCGACAAGGCCGATGGCTGGCGGCGCTATGCCATCCCCTATGGCTCGCTGATGGCCGATCGGCCCGATCCCACGCTCTATTTCCAGACGCCACGCCTATCGCCCGACTATACGCCCGAAGACCGCAAGGCCTGGGCCGCGGGCAGCGAATTTTCGACCACCACCTTGTGGCCGCGCGTCGCCGACATCAGCTTCGCGCAGGTGCGAGACATGAAGCTGCCGGTCATCATGATGCTGGGTCGCACTGACTATACCGTGCCCTCGCCGCTCGCTGCGCAATGGATGGACCGGCTGGAAGCGCCCGTGAAGAAGACCATCTGGTTCGAGCATTCGGCCCACATGCCGATGGTCGAGGAACCCGGCCTGGTCCTTCAGGCCCTGATCAACGATGTCCGCCCGCTGGCGGATCAGGAGTAACTATTCCATGGAAACCCGCGCCGGCGATCCCGCCGCCTTCGCTCGCTTCGACCTGTACCGCGTCCCGTCGCCCGCCTTCGTGGTGGATGAGGCGGCGGTGCGGCGCAACCTGTCGGTCTTGCGCGACATCGGCGACCGCGCCGGGATCAAGGTGCTGGGCGCGCTCAAGGCCTTTTCCATGTGGTCGCTGGGCGGGGTGATCAGCGAATATCTCGACGGCGTCTGCGCGTCGGGCATCTATGAAGCGCGCCTGGGTCGCGAGGAATATAAGGGTGAGGTGGCGACCTACTGCGCCGCCTACAAACCCGACGATCTCGCCGAAATCCTGCGGATTTCCGACCATGCCATCTTCAACAGCCCCGGCCAGATCGCGCGCATGAAGCCAGTGATCGACGCCGCCCGCAAGGACGGTGTGAACTTCGACATCGGCCTGCGTCTCAACCCGCTCCATGCCGAAGGCGAAGTGCCCAAATATGATCCGTCGCAGCCGCACAGCCGCCTCGGCTTTCCGGTGGACCAGCTGCGCGCCGAACATCTGGAGGGCGTCGATGGCCTCCATATCCACAATCTGTGCGAACAGGATTTCCTGCCGCTCCAGCGCACCTGGGGCGCGATCGAATCGCGCGTCATGCCCCATGTCGCCGATCTCAAATGGCTGAACTTCGGCGGCGGCCATCATGTCACTCGCGCCGATTACCAGATCGACGACCTCATCGCCTTTCTGCAGCGGATCAAGGCGCAGACCGGTCTCGACCTCTATATCGAACCGGGCGAAGCCATGGCGCTCGACGCCGGCATCCTGGTCGGCGAAATCCTCGACGTCATCCATAACGGGATGCCCGTCGCCATCACCGACATCAGCGCCACCTGCCACATGCCCGACGTGATCGAAGCGCCCTATCGCCCTGCCATGCTGCATGAAGGCAGCGAAGGGCCAGTCACGCGACTCGGGGGGCCGTCCTGCCTCGCGGGGGACATTATCGGCGACTATCGAGTCCCCGGCGGCGCCGAACCGGGGGCGCGGATCGCCTTCCTCGATCAGGCCCATTATTCGATGGTGAAGACCAACACCTTCAACGGCGTTCCGCTGCCCTCCATTTGGCTCTGGAACAGCGATACCGATGAACTCACGGAAATTCGGTCCTTTTCCTATCAGGATTTCAAGGCTCGTCTCTCCTGACGCACGCCTCACGGTCCGTCGCGCAACAAAATTTCCACAGGCGCTTTACAGGGGGGACCCCGCCGCATATATCGGCCGTCCGCTGCCCCATGGGACTTCCACCGCAAGGCAGCTTCTTACTGCCAACGACTACACTGGAGGTCCCTTGAATTGCACAAGCATCATAGCGCGCTGGGGGTAGCGACCACCCTCAAACCGGCAGCACCGGTAACGCTGATTCGCCCCGAGGCCGCTGCTCGGGCCGCCCGCTTCTTTGTCGAGAAGTTTCCGGGCCGCTCGCTCTATGCGGTGAAGGCGAACCCGTCTCCTGATCTGATCCGCACGCTGTTCGCATCGGGCATCACGCATTTCGACGTGGCCTCGATCGCCGAAGTGCGGCTGGTTGCCGATGCGCTCGCCGGCGAGGAAGGCGTGAAGCTGTGCTTCATGCATCCCGTCAAGGCTGAGGAAGCGATTGCGGAAGCCTATCATGTGCATGGCGTGCGCACCTTCTCGCTCGATACCATTGACGAGCTGGAGAAGATCATGCGCGCCACCGGCGACGCGACCGATCTGGAGCTGTGCGTGCGCCTGCGCGTGTCCTCCGAACATTCCGAACTCAGCCTCGCGTCGAAATTCGGCGCCGAGCTGGGCGAGACGCGCGAACTGCTGATGGCCACGCGCCAGGCGGCCGATGCGCTGGGCATCTGCTTCCATGTCGGCAGCCAGGCGATGAGCCCCCAGGCCTATAGCGACGCGATCGAGCGCGTCCGCGCGGCGATCGTCGATGCTGCGGTCACGGTCGACATCATCGATGTCGGCGGCGGCTTCCCGTCGGTCTATCCGGGCATGGAGCCGGTGTCGCTGGAGCGGTATTTCGACGCCATTCACCGCGGCTTCGAAAGCCTGCCGATCAGCTATTCGGCGGAACTTTGGTGCGAGCCCGGCCGCGCGCTGTCGGCCGAATATAGCTCGGTCGTGGTACGCGTCGAGCGTCGCCGCGGCAATGAGCTGTACATCAACGACGGCGCCTATGGCGCGCTGTTCGACGCGGCGCATATCGGCTGGCGCTTCCCGGTCGAACTGCTGCGCGAAGAGGCGAGCCTGGAAACGCTGGAGGGCTTCTCCTTCTACGGCCCTACCTGCGACGACATGGACCATATGGTCGGCCCCTTCATGCTCCCTTCGGACGTGAAGGCCGGCGACTATATCGAAATCGGCATGCTCGGCGCCTATGGCGCGGCGATGCGCACCGGCTTCAACGGCTTCACGTCGGAGTCGACGATCGAGGTCGAGGACGAGCCGATGGCCAGCCTCTATACCGAAGCGCTGCCGACTCGCCGCCGCGCAAATGTTGTGAAGCTGGGCTCCTCGCTCTGACCGAATAAACGCAAAAGCCCCCGTTGCCAGCCGGCAGCGGGGGCTTTTCCTATTTGCGGAAGATGCCGACCAGTTCGACATGGGTCGACCAGCGGAACTGGCCCACCGGCTTGACGCTCTCCAGCCTGTAGCCCGCCGCCGTCAGATGCGCCGCATCCCGGGCGAAGCTCGCCGGATTGCAGGACACATAGGCGATCAGCGGCACGTTCGACGCGGCCAGCTGCAGCACCTGTTCGCGCGCGCCCGCACGCGGCGGATCCAGGATCACAGCGGCAAAGCGATCCAGCTCCGCAGGGGTCAGCGGCCGCCGGAACAGGTCGCGATGATCGGCCGCCAGCCGCCGCTGCGCCCGCCCCGCCGCCACTTTGAGCCGCAGGATCACGTCCCGCGCCGCTTCTGCCGCATAGACCGGCCGCGCATCGCCCAGCGCCAGCGCGAAGGTGCCAAGGCCGCAAAACAGATCGGCGACCGGCCCGGTCTCCGGCATGGCGGCGCGGACCGCCGCCACCAGCGCCGCCTCGCCGTCGGGGGTCGCCTGCAGAAAGGCGAAGGGCGGAAAGCCGACGGCCGCGCCGCCAAAGCTGACCGTCGCCGCCTCCGGCTCCCAGCGCGTCTGCGGCCCGTCGCCTTCATCGATGGTCAGCCGCGCCAATGCCTGCGCGCGAGCAAAGTCGCCCAGCGCCTCGTCCGCCGCCAGCCCCTCGACCCGCACCCCTTCCAGCAGCAGGTCGACGCCCTGGTCGACCAGCGACATCTTCACATGCGCGGCGCGCTTGTCCGGCAGGATAGCCGCGAGCAACGCCCGTAAGGGCGCCACCAGCGCGAACAGGCGCGGGTCCAGCACTGCGCACATCTGCAAGTCGATCAGCCTGTGGCTGCCTTCCTCGGCGAAGCCGATGGTAACGCGCTTGCCCGCGCGCGCCGCGCGCAGCGACGCGCGCCGCCGCGTCATCGGCGGTGAGATATGCGGCGGCAGCACCGCGCCGGGGGTCACGCCCTGGCCCGCCAGCGCGCCGGTCACGCGCGCCGTGACGAAATCGGGGTAGCTTTCCTCGTCCAGATGCTGGAGCTGGCATCCCCCGCAGGCGGGGAAATGGATGCAGGGCGGCTGTGCATGATGGACACCGAAAGCGACACTGCCATCCGGCCGGATCCAGTCGCCCGGCGCCGTCAGAGGGAAATGCCGGCCATCGGCCGTGACGCCATCGCCGCGCGCGGCGATGCGGATGATGCTGTCGGTTTCGCTGTCTGATTTGCTGTCGGTCACAATCGCGCGGCGATAGCCGCTGGCAGCGCGGCAAGCAAATCATCCGCGACGAAGGCGGGGCTGCACCGCCGCGCCGCATCACCATGCAGCCATACCGCTTCGCACGCCGCGCGGAAGGGATCGCCCGTCACCGCCAACCGGCCCGCGGCCAGGCCCGCCAGCACATCGCCCGTGCCCGCGGTGGACAGCCAGGGCGTCGCACCACCCGCCACCGCAACGCGCCCATCCGGCGCGGCGATCACGCTGTCGGCGCCCTTGTAGACGACGACCGCGCCCGAGCTGTGCGCCGCCGCGCATGCGCGATCGATCTTGCTGCCGGGCAGGTCGCCGAACAGCCGCCGGAACTCGCCTTCATGCGGCGTCAAAATCGCCTCGCGCCCGATTGTCCTTCCCCCCTCTTCGCCCAGCAGCGTCAGCGCGTCGGCATCCAGTACCAGCCGGTGCCCGCTGTCCAGCGCCGCGCGGAGGCGCGCCCGCGCGCCATCGTCCAGGCCCAGCCCCGGCCCGACCAGCAGCGCCGCGATCCGCTTGTCCGTCAACTGCTCGGCGATCGCATCGGCACGATCGACCTGCCGGTTGATGATCGCATGCGGCCCGCTGGTCGGCATGTCCGCCGCGAGCCGCCGCACCGATCCCGCGCCGGACCGCGCCGCCGCTTCGCTCGCGAGCAGGCTGGCGCCCGGCATCCCGCCGCCGACCACCGCCACGAGCCCGCGGCTATATTTATGCGCATCGGCGGCCGGCGCGGTCAGCAGCGGCGCGCTTAGGCGCTGCACATCGTTATCTGGAGCAATGTCGAGCGGGGCCAGCATCAGCAGACCGCAATATCCGGCAGCCGGGTGCAGCAGATGCGCCGGCTTCCACGCGCCAAGCGCAATACAGGCGCCAAAGCGCGGGGTCGCCGACAAGAGCGCGCCGCTGTCCGTCTCCACCCCGCTCGGCAAGTCGATCGCATAGGATGCCGTTGCACGCGCGACCAGATCGGACAGCCGCTCGGCAACCGGTTCATCAAGGCCGCGGCTGAGGCCGGTGCCGAACAGCGCGTCAACCAGCTGCGTCGCCGGCTCGGCGGTCATCATATCCTCGACCGGGCCGTCCCAGGCTTTCCGTGCCCGCTGCGCCGAATTGGTGCGGCTTTCGCCGAGCGCCGCGACCCGCACCGAAAGTCCGCGCTCCCGCAGCCGCCGCGCGATCACGAAGCCGTCGCCGCCATTATTCCCTGGCCCGCACAGGATCAGCAGGTCGCGCTTATGTCCGGCGCGCCAGATGATCTCCGCCGCTGCCGCGCCCGCCTGCTCCATCAGGTCATGGGGATCGACCCCGGCATCGAAGGCGGCCTGCTCGGCCGCGCGCATCTGCGCCGCCGTCAGGATCGCGCCGCCGGTCACCGATCCTGCCCGGCGATCTTGGCAGGCAGGCGATAGCGGTCGTCGCCGACGGCAGCTTCGATCATGTGGCCATCGATGATGCGAAGCCTGACCTGTTCCGCCCCGTCCGCTTCCTTGAGGCCGCGTCCGTCGGACAGGACGCGAAAGCGCCGGAACCCGCCATCGGGATGGCGGATCGTCAGCAGGTCGCCTTCGCGCTCCAGGGTGCAATCGGACGACCAGTCAGCCGCGCCATCGACGCTGCATGCGGACTCCGCGCTCGCCGTCTGAACAGCGCCGCCCTCTTCCGCCCCGTCGCGATCGCCGCCGCACGCCGCCAGCATCGGCAAGAGCGCCAAGGCCACTGGCCAGCACCTCATGCCAGGCGGCTCCGGCACGCCAGCGCGACCGGTCCGATGATCTCCGCGAACCGCTTCTGCCCGGCCGCGTCGCTGACCAGATCCTGCCGCATCTCGATCCCAAGATAGGGGATGCCATTGGCTTCGGCATGGCGGTTCATCGTCGCGTTGAGCAGCCGCCCGGAATAAGGAAGCTGGTCGCCAACCATCAGCCCCGCCGCCTCCAGCATCGGAATGGCGATGCGCGCCGCGCGATCGTCGGCATTATAGAGAATGCCGATGTCCCAGGGGCGCTTCTGCGCGGGATCGCTCGCCAGCCTGGGCGTGAAGCTGTGGACGGACAGGATGAAGGGCGATGCCATGTCCGCCAGCAATGCGCCGACCGCATGGTGATAGGGATGGTGGAAGCGGATCATCCGTTCGGCCAAATCCGCGCCGCGATTGCCGGGAATGGCATGGCCGTCGCTCATCACCGGCAGCAGGCCCGGCGCATCATCCTCGCGGTTGAGGTCGATCACCAGCCGCGATACGCCGCCCAAGATGGCCGTGCAGCCCAGTTGCTCGGCCAGCAGCGCGCTGACCTCCGCCACGCCGATGTCGATGGCGATATGGTCATCGAGCAGCGCCGGGTCGATGCTCAGGTCGATATCCGCGGGCACATGGTTAGACGCATGGTCGGCGACGATCAGCAGGTCGAGCGGCCCGCCATCAATGCGGGTGAAGGCTTGCGTCATGCGCTCCTTATCCGTGTTTCCAATATCCACCAGCCAGGCCGGGCGGCCCGTATCGTTTCGGCCGCCCGCGCCATGGCCGCATCGCTGTCGAACAGGGCGAAGCAGGTCGCGCCCGATCCCGACATGCGCGCCAGCCGCAACCCGTCCGCGCCATCGAGGGCCGCCAGCACGTCCGCGATCATCGGCGCGATCGCGACGGCGGGCGCTTGCAGGTCGTTGCGCCCCGCCTCGATCAGCCGCTCCAGGCTTTCCGCGCATAGGGCGCCGCGATCCTGTCGATCCCATGCCGCGAACACCTGCGCCGTGGAAAGGCCTACGCCGGGATTGACCAGCAGCATCGGCGATCCTTCCAGCCCCGCGACTTCATGCCGCGCCAGCCGCTCGCCGCGCCCGGTGACGAACTGCGTCACGCTGGCGAGGCAGGCGGGCACGTCCGATCCCAGGTCGAGCGCCAGCGCCGCCAGTTCCTCCGCATCAATGCGCACGTCCCACAGGCGCACCAGCAGGCGCAGCGTGGCCGCGGCGTCGGCCGACCCGCCGCCTATGCCCGATGCCACCGGCAGCAGCTTGGTCAGGCGAAGCCGCGCTCCATGCTGGCAGCCAAGATAGGCCTGCAGCCCCTTCGCCGCGCGCATCACCAGATTGGTGGGGCCTGCATCCAGCCCGCCGCCGAACGGCCCGTCGATCACCAGGTCGATGGCGCCATCGTCGCTTGCCGCGCCCTCGATGCGATCGCCATGCTCGGCGAAGACGAACAGGCTTTCCAGCGCATGATAGCCGTCATCGCGCCGCGCCCGCACATGCAGTGCGACATTCACCTTGGCATAGGCCGTTTCGACCAGCAGGTCGGCCTGCGCCTCCACGTCAGGGTGCGGCATATTCGGGTTTCAATCCTTCGCGCGTCTTGGCCGCCAGACGCTCGGCGACATCGCCCTCGGCAAAGAGGGCGGCGGCATTCCAGGCATAGCGCGCCTCATAGCGCCGCCCGGCGCTCCACAGCGCATCGCCCAGATGCTCGTTCACGGTGGGGTCGTCGGGCGCGCCGGCGGCCGCCCGTTCCAGAACCGGCACCGCCGCGCCCACATTCCCGGTCACATATTGGGCCCATCCAAGCGAATCAGTGATGGATGCGTCCTGGGGTTTCAGCGCACTGGCGCGTTGCAACAGCGCCAGCGCCTCGTCCACATTCTGCCGCCGCTCGATTTGCGCATAGCCCAGATAGTTGAGGATCACCGGCTCATTGGGGGCCAGCTTCGCCGCCTTTTCCAGCACGGCGCGCGCCTCGTCCCAATGCTCGCCCTGCTCCAGCGCGCTGCCTTCGAACAGCAGCAGCGACCAAGGCATGGTATCAGGCGTATAGCCCGCCTGCGCCGCGCGAAAGGCCGCCGCTGCGCCGTCGAAATCCTGCTGGTCGGCGAGCAGCCGGCCCAGTTGCACATGCCGCGCCGCGTCGGCGCCGGGCATCTGCGCCAGCGTCCGCGCCAGCGCAATGGCGCCGGGGCGATCGCCCGCTTCCGCCATGGCGACGACCAGCTCCGCCTGACCCAGCGCGCCATACCAGCGGTCCCCGGCCACCTTCTGCGCTTCGGCGACGCCGAAGGCGGGATAGCCTGCAGCGGTCAGCAGCCGGGCGGCGATGATATGCGCTTCGGCGCTGTCCGGATCGGCGAAGGTCGCGATCCGCGCCAGCCGCATGCCCAACGCTACGCCGCCCTGATCCGTGGCAATATCCGCCGCCAGCCGCGATAGCAGCCGCGCATAGCCCTGCGCCGGATCGAGCAGGGCGCGCTTGCCCTTGGGATATTTGCCGCGCTGCAGGTCCGATCGGGCCGCGGCGAAATCGGCCGCGCCTTCCGGCAGCATCGCCAGCGCCTCGTCGCGATACCCGCGTGCGGCCAGCTGGCCCGCGAAGCTCAGCCGCAATGCCGCACCATCGCCGCCCCCGCGCAGCGCCAGCGCCCGCCGCGCCGCCGGCAGCGCCGCCGCCAGGTCGCCGCGGCCGATCGCCTGCAAGGCGACATGTTCGTCAACATAGCGGCGCGCCAAACTGGCAAAGGGATCCTTGTCGGCGATCACCGGCGGCGCGGCGCGTCCTTCGCCCTGCGCAATCCAGCTGCGGATCATCGGCGCCAGGAAGGCAAAATTGCCTTCTTCCTCCATCCGGTCGGTCAGTTGCCCCGCGCTCGCCCAGTCCTGATGCTCCAGCGCCTCGCCGATCCGCAGCAGGGTGCCGTCGCGCGGCAGCATCGCCTGCGCCTCCAGCATGGCCGCCGCGCGCAGCGCCAGCGCCTCGTCGCCGCTTTCCAGCGCCTGCGCGAAGGAACGCCGCGCAATGGCGATGCTGTCCGGGTCAAGCGTCATCGCCGCGCGGTAGCTCGCCACCGCCGCCTGCAAGGCGCCATCCCCGTCCGCCAGCCGCGCGCGCGCATAGGCATGCAGCGCGCTGTCGGGATCGACCGCCGCGCCGGCGGCTGCCGGCATGGCCAGCATCAGGACGGGGATGAGGCGCTTACATATTGGGATAATTCGGTCCTCCGCCGCCTTCGGGCACGACCCAGTTGATATTCTGCGTCGGGTCCTTGATGTCGCACGTCTTGCAATGGACGCAATTCTGCGCGTTGATCTGGAAGCGGGGATCGCCCTCTTCCTCGCCCACCACTTCATAGACGCCCGCCGGACAATAACGCTGCGCCGGCTCGTCATAAAGGGGCAGATTATAGCTGATCGGGATCGCCGGATCCTTGAGCTGCAGATGGACCGGCTGGTCCTCCTCATGATTGGTGTTGCTCAGGAACACGGACGAAAGACGATCGAAACTGATCACGCCGTCGGGCTTGGGATAGGCGATCTTCTCGCACTGTTCCTTGCGCCAGATCTTCGCATGATCGGGCTTGTGCTTCATGGTGAAGGGCAGGCCGATCTTGAGCGTGCGCATCCACATGTCGATGCCCGCCAGCAGCGTGCCGATGGTGTTGCCGAACTTCGACAGCAGCGGCTCGGCATTCTTGACCAGCTGCAATTCGGTGGCGATCCAGCTGGTCCGCAGCCGATCCTCATAAGCGTTGAGGACGTCGCGCGCCCTCTCCTGCTGGATCGCCTCAAAGGCCGCCTCGGCCGCCAGCATGCCCGACTTCATCGCCGTATGGGTGCCCTTGATCCGGGGCACGTTGACGAAGCCCGCCGAACAGCCGATCAGTGCGCCGCCGGGGAATACCAGCTTGGGGATGGACTGCCAGCCGCCTTCGTTGATCGCGCGCGCGCCGTAGGAGACGCGCCGGCCGCCTTCCAGATATTTGCGGATTTCCGGATGCTGCTTCCAGCGCTGGAATTCCTCGAACGGATAGAGGTGCGGGTTGCGATAGCCCAGGCCGACGACGAAGCCGATCGCCACCTGCCCATTGGACTGGTGATACAGGAATCCGCCGCCATAGGCGTCGGTCAGCGGCCAGCCCTGGCTGTGGATGACCAGGCCGGGCTGGTGCATCTCGGGATTGATGTCCCACAATTCCTTCATGCCCAGGCCATAGACCTGCGGCTCGCATTCCGCGTCCAGCGCGAACTGGCGCTTCAAGATTTTGGTCAGGTGGCCGCGCGCGCCTTCGGCGAAGAAGGTATATTTAGCGTGAAGCTCCAGGCCGGGCTGATAGTCGGGCTTGCGATTGCCCTCCCGGTCGATGCCCATGTCGCCGGTGGCGACGCCCTTCACGCTGCCATCCTCATTATAGAGGATTTCCGCCGCCGCGAAGCCGGGGAAGATCTCGACGCCGAGTCCTTCGGCCTGCTCGGCCAGCCAGCGGCACAGATTGCCCAGCGACCCGGTATAGGTGCCCTTGTTGTGCATCCAGCCCGGCGTCATCAGGTGCGGCATGCTGATCTTGCCGCTCTTGGTCAGGAACCAATGCTGGTTGTCGGTCACCGGCGTTTCCGCCAGGCTGCAGCCCTGATCGCGCCAGTCGGGCAGAAGTTCGTCCAGCGCCTTGGGATCGATGACGGCGCCCGACAGGATGTGGGCGCCGATTTCTGACCCCTTCTCCAGGACGCAGACCGCCAGTTCTTGCCCCGCGTCATTCGCCAATTGCTTCAACCGGATCGCGGCGGAAAGGCCGGCCGGACCGCCACCCACGATCACGATGTCATAAGGCATCGATTCCCGTTCGCTCATTCATCCCTCCTTGGTGTGATCGGCGGGCTGCACCCCGGTCGTCCGATCACCGCATTAGTCCAACAGTCTGTCATTCAAGGCGATGAAGCAGCTTGACCCCCTCGTCAACCTCTGGCCCTAGATGATCGCGATGCGGGGAATAGTGCAGGATCATGGCGAGAATGCCGCCAGCGCCTATCTGGCGTGGTGGCGACTGGCCGGCGTGGATTGCGCCGTAGCGGAAGCGCCGGTCAACTGGCTGCGCCCTACAGTTGCGCCGATTTCGGGCGGCGCCACCCAGCCTGTCGTCCCTGCCATCACCGAACCAAAACCCCAGGACCTGGAATCGTTCCATCTCTGGCTGCAGGGCGAATCGCCGCATCCCGAGCAGCGCTGGCCGGGCCGTGCGATTCTTCCGACGGGCGCCGCCGACGCGCCCCTTATGATCGTGACCGACATGCCCGATCCCGCCGACCTGGAAGCCGGATCGCTGCTGGCCGATCGCGCCGGCGCTCTGTGCGACGCGATGCTGCGCGCGATCGGCCTCGACCGCGCGCAGGTCTATGTCGCGTCGCTCTTCATCCGCCGTCCGCCGGGCGGCATGGTGGAGGCGACGGACCTCTGCGCGGCGGCCGACCGGATGCGCACTCATGTCCATCTCGCTCGCCCGCGCCGCCTGCTGCTGCTCGGCGATCGGACGGCCCGTGCGCTGATGCCGGCCAGCGGAGAGGCGGCCGGCAATAGTTTACGCAACTTTAATCATGATGGCGGCATCCTGCCCGCCGTCGCCACATTCCACCCGCGCCTGCTGCTCAGCCAGCCCGCGGCCAAGGCGGAATGCTGGCGCGCCCTGCAAAGCCTGATCGAGGAAAATCGTCCGTGATTCGAGCCGCGACCCGCCTGTCCTGCCTCGCCCTGATGGCCGCTGCGATGATGACGGCGCCGGCCGCCCGTGCCGAGACCGCCGACGTGCTGCCGGACATGGCGAGCATCGGCGCCAGCGCATCGCCCTTCGACCTGCGCGACGGCGACAAGGCGCGCTACAGCGCCATTTTCAGCGCGCTGCACGCCGAACGCTGGGCCGAGGCCAAGGCGATGATCCTGGCGCTCGATCCGCAGGATGCGGTGCGCCCCGTCGCCTTGTCGGAACTGTATCTCGCCCGCAATTCGCCGCGCGTCGAACTGTTCGACCTGCTGGACCTCATCAACAAGGCGGCCTGGCTGCCCAAGGCCGACCAACTGTCCCGCCTGGCGCAAAAGCGCGGCGCGACCATCCTGCCTGCCCTGCCCCAGATCCAGAAGATGGTGTGGCTGGGCTCCGCGCCGCGCCGCCAATATGTCGCGGCGGTCAAGACCGACATGCTGGCGCAGGCGCTGACGGGCAAGATCCAGGGCTTCATCAACGCCGACGATCCGATCGGCGCGGAAGGGCTGTTGGCGACCGGCGAAGCTGGCCTGTCGCCCGAGGGGCTCACCGAAGTGCGCCAGCGCGTCGCCTGGGCCTATTATATCGAAAATGACGATAGCAATGCGCGCCGCATGGCCGCGCGCGCGCTGGAAACCCGGACCGGCGGCGACTGGACGGTGCAGGCGCACTGGACCACCGGCCTTGCCGCCTGGCGCCAGAATGACTGCCGGGCCGCCGCGCCGGCCTTCGCCAATGTCGCCGCGCTGGCGGGCAATGCCGACATGCGCGCGGCAGGCGCCTATTGGGCGTCGCGCGCCTACATGGTCTGCGGCGAGGCGGAAAAGGTCGAGAATTATCTGAAGCTTGCGGCGCGTTCCGATGAAACCTTCTACGGCCTGCTCGCGCGCGAATCGCTCGGCATGCCGCTGGGCGGCGCGCCCATGGCCGCGCGCTTCGGCAGCAGCGAATGGCAGAAGCTGAAGGACAGCCCCAATGCCCGCGCCGCGATCGCGCTGGCCGCCATCGGCGAACGCGATCAGGCCGACGAATTGCTGCGCTATCAGGCGAAGCTGGGCGGCACCGCGCAATATGCCGCGCTGCTGCGCCTGGCGAGCAGCCTCAACCTTCCCGCAACGCAATTGTGGCTCGCTCATAATGGCCCGGCCGGGACGCAGCCCGACAGCTTCGCGCGCTTCCCCGCCCCCGACTGGCGGCCCGATGGCGGCTGGCGCGTCGATCCGTCGCTCATCTATGCGCATACGCTGCAGGAATCGGGATTTCGCACCAATGTCGTCAGCAGCGCGGGCGCCCGCGGCCTGATGCAGGTGCGTCCGGGCACCGGCGGCGACATGGGCCTGAGTTCCGCCGACCAATTGTTCGTGCCGTCCACCAATATGGAATTTGGCCAGCGCTATCTGGAAAGCCTGCGCGACATGAGCGCGACCGGCGGGCTGCTGCCCAAGGTCATGGCCGCCTATAATGCCGGGCCGCAGCCGGTGCAGCGTTGGAACACGCAGGTCCATGACAATGGCGATCCGCTGCTCTTCATGGAATCGCTGCCCTATTATGAAACGCGCGCCTATGTGAACATCGTGATGCGCAACTACTGGATGTACCAGATCCAGGCGAAAGGCAGCGCCGAATGCCTCACCGGCATGGCGCAGGGGCTTTGGCCGACCTTCCCCACCGCCAAGGGCATGAAGCTGGTGCGCTTGAGCAAGGCCGACGGCCAGGGCAGCATCGGCGGCGGCAGCGACTGATGCCGATCGACGAAAGCCGGCCTTTCGTGCCGGTGCGCATCGCCGTGCTGACCGTGTCCGACACGCGCGGCCCGGCCGACGACCGATCGGGCGACACGCTGGTGGAGCGGCTGGAAAGCGCCGGCCATATCCTCGCCGCCCGCTATATCGAGCGGGATGACAAGGCGGCGATCGTCGCCCGGCTGCACGCCTGGATTGACGATCCGCAGGTCGACGTCATCCTCACCACCGGCGGCACCGGCGTCACCGGCCGCGATGTGACGCCCGAAGCGCTGCACCAGGTGCAGGACAAGGAAATACCGGGTTTCGGCGAACTGTTCCGCTGGCTGAGCTTCCAGACCATCGGCACGTCGACCATCCAGTCGCGAGCCACTGCCTGCGTCGCGCGCGGCACCTATATCTTCGCGCTGCCCGGCTCCACCGGCGCGGTGAAGGACGCGTGGGACGGCATCCTCGCCAGTCAACTCGACAGCCGCTTTCGTCCCTGCAATTTCGTCGAGCTGATGCCGCGCCTCACCGAGCAATGATCGTGCGACGCCGCTCTGCGCTGCACGCAACCACCCTCTCGACTCCGCGCCGCTCCGCCGACTAAGGCAGAAGCCATGACCAGCATCGGAATCTTTGGAGCAGGCGGCCGCATGGGCCGCGCGATCGCAGCCGTCGCGATGGAGGCCGGCCTTCCGATCGCCGGCGGCACAGACCGAACGCCCGAGGACGAAATCGCGCCGGGCATCGCCATCTCTGCCGATCCGCTGGCCCTGGCCGAGCGCGCCGACGTCCTGATCGACTTTTCCGTGCCCGGCGCGCTCTCCACTCATCTCGACGCCTGCATCGCCGCGCGCAAGCCGATCCTGATCGGCACCACGGGCCTGGAAGCGGTGCATCATGCCCTGATCGACGAAGCGGCTGCGCTCATCCCGGTGCTGCAGACGGGCAATACCTCGCTGGGCGTCAACCTGCTGGCGGCTCTCGTTGAACAGGCCGCGGCCGGCCTGGCCGAGGATTGGGACATAGAAATTGTCGAGATGCATCATCGGCACAAGGTCGACGCGCCATCCGGCACCGCGCTGCTGCTGGGCGAAGCGGCGGCGCGGGGCCGCGGCATCGCGCTCGCCGACCATAGCGATCGCGGCCGCGACGGCATCACCGGCGCGCGCGAACCCGGCGCGATCGGCTTCGCCGCGCTGCGCGGCGGATCGGTAGCTGGCGATCATCAGGTCATCTTCGCGACCGAGGGCGAACGGATCGAGATTGGCCATCGCGCCGAAAACCGCTCCATCTTCGCGCGCGGGGCGGTCAAGGGCGCGCGCTGGCTGCTGGGCCAGCCCGCCGGCCGCTATGACATGAAGGGCGTGCTGGGCCTGTAGATGAACAAGGCGCAGATCTTCAACTTTTTCAGCCGCCTCGCCGAAGCCAACCCCGCCCCGCAGACCGAGCTGGAATATGGCAACGACTATCAGTTGCTGGTGGCGGTGGTGCTGTCCGCCCAGGCGACCGACGTCGGCGTCAACAAGGCGACGCGCGCGCTCTTCCGCGACGTCTTGACGCCGCAACAGATGGTCGACCTGGGCGAGGAAGGGCTGAAACAGCATATCAAGACGATCGGCCTGTTCAACGCCAAGGCGAAGAATGTGATCGCCCTGTCGGACATATTGGTCCGCGACTTTGACGGGCAGGTACCGCAGGACCGCGATACGCTGACCACCCTGCCCGGCGTCGGCCGCAAGACCGCCAATGTCGTGGTCAACACCGCCTTCGGTCAGGAAGCGTTCGCCGTCGACACGCATATCTTCCGCGTCGGCAACCGCACGGGCTTGGCGCCCGGCAAGACCGTCCTCGCGGTCGAGCAGAAGCTGGACAAGCGCGTGCCCGCTCCCTTTCGCCGCGATGCGCATCACTGGCTGATCCTGCACGGACGCTATGTGTGTAAGGCGCGGCGGCCAGAATGCTGGCGCTGCATCGTGGCTGACCTATGCCGCTACAAGCCCAAGACGCCGGCCCCCGGCGCCACGTCCGGAACCGCGGCAGCGCGCGCCCGTTCTCGCCCCGTTCAGGCGCCATCCGGCAAATCATGACGGAAGCCCCTGCGGCGCGCCGTCGATTCGGCGTGAGATGAGGAGAGACATCATGGCCGTCCGTCACCCGATCGCCCTGCTAACGACCCTGGCCGCCGCCGCCATGCTGGCCCAGCCGGCCGTCGCCAAGGAGAAGCCCGACCCCTATGTCGCCAAGGGCGAGCCGGTCGATTGCATCAACATCCGCTCCATTCGTTCGTCCAGCGTCCGCGACGACCGCACCATCGACTTCGTGGTGAACAGCCGGAAAATCTTTCGCAACACTTTGCCCAACAGTTGCCCCAGCCTGGGCTTTGAAAAGCGCTTCTCCTACCGCACCAGCATTTCGCAGCTCTGTTCGGTCGACATCATCACGGTGCTGTGGAACGCGGGGCCCGGCCTGCAGCCCGGCGCCAGTTGCGGCCTGGGCAAATTCCAGCCGATGGAAAAGCCGGCGAAATAAGCGGCCGGCGAAGTGATTTTGGTGCTGGCGCAGCCCGGCAGGCTTTGCTAAGCGCCGCTCCTGACCTGCGTCACGCACCCATAGCTCAGCTGGATAGAGCGTTGCCCTCCGAAGGCAAAGGCCAGAGGTTCGAATCCTCTTGGGTGCGCCATTTCCCTTCCTATACATGCTTGCCCGCCTCACCAGGGCGGCCGCTTCGGCCTCAGTAGCCCGCCTCCACGGCGATCCGGATCGCATCGGCGGAGGTCGTCACCCCCAGCGCCTTTTGCAGCGCGGCCTTGTGCATCTTGACGGTGCGTTCCGACAGGCCAAGGCTGTGGGCGATCTGCTTGTTGAGCTGGCCCGCCGCCATCTGGATCAGTACCTGTTGCTGGCGCCGCGTCAGCGCCGAAACGCGCGTGCGCGCCTGGGCGCCGCGCCGGCTACCAAGCGCAGGGTCGTCCACCTCCATCAGCGAACCGAGATAATATTGCAGCGTTCCGCTCTCGTCGAAAATGGGCGCGATCAGCACGGCGTTGCGGAAGGGCGATGCATCCTTCTTGTAATTGAGGATTTCCACCAGGATCGGCCGACGATCCGCGATCGCGGCGCGGATCTGCTGGGTCAGGTCCGGTTCGGTGCCGCTGCCGCGCATGAAGCGGCAATTGCGGCCCAGCACCTCTTCCCGGCTGTAGCCGGTCAGGGCGACGAAAGCCGCATTGCATTCGATGATGGGCGTGTCCGGCTCCAGGGGATCGCAGATCAGTGCCGCAATCGGGCTCGCCGCGATAAGCTCAGACAGGGACATGGCCCGTCTCGATCGGTTCAGAAGCCAGCATCCTGCCGGCAGCATAGAGCAGATTGTCGATCCATTTCAACCGGAGCCCGCGCCAAGAGCTTTCCGCCGGCCCGTTCCGTTCATTGCGATACCGATCCATTTCGGATCAGCCTTAACGCCTCCCGCACATGGAAGCGGGTTAGGATGCAGCGCGCCGGCATGATGTTCGGCAGCGATGCAGCAAGGGAGATCGACCATGGCGGTTCTCAACCTCGACCTTCTGAACAGCGATCAGACGATCAACAGCGACAATGCGGACGACACCAACACGGTCAACCTGACCGCGGTCGGCTCGCATACGCTGACGGTGGACGGCGTCAGCGCGACCATAGCCGGCATCGCGGGCGTCCAGGCCCTGTCTTCGCCGACCTTCGCGGCGGTGAACGACGGCAACATGACCGTGGACTATGGCGTGCTGGGCGTGAACGCGCTGTCGGGCGTCACCTATAATATTGGCGACACGTCCAACATCTCGGTCGAAGGGCCAGCGCTCGCCAATGTCAATCTCGGGACGCAGACGATCAATTTCTCCGGCAATGGCGCCGGGTCCTTCACCTATGACAAGGGGTTGCTCGACACCGTCTCCGCCTTCGATGTGAACGGCTTCTCCTGGGGCGACAGCGTGGGCGTCGACGGCTATGAATATGACAGCTTCGACTATGACGCCGTCGCCGGCAGCGCCACCTTGGTGCTGACCAACGGCGCGTTCATCGGCGAGCAGACCGTCACCTTCACCTTCAGCGGCATGAGCGCGGACATGGCGGCGGCGATCATGGCCGATCCGTCCAGCTTCGTTGATGCGACCGGCCAGTTCGTCGCGCCCGTCTGCTTCCTGCGCGGCACCTTGATCGAGACCGAACGCGGGGAAGTGCCGGTCGAGCATGTCCAGATCGGCGACAAGGTGGTCGGGCGCAGCGGGCTGCGCGACGTGCGCTGGGTGGGCTACCGCCATGAATGGGCCGACCGGATCCCGCAAGCGCATCTCGACGACCTCTGGCCCATCCTGATCCAGCGCGACGCCGTCAGCGACAATGTGCCCAGCAGGGACATGCGCGTGTCGCCCTGGCACCATCTGTTCATCGACGGGGTGCTGGTGCGCGCCAGGGATCTGGTCAACGGGTCGACGATCCGCGTCGACAAGAGCCTGAAGCGCATTTCCTATTATCATATCGAACTGGACCGGTTCGACGTCATCCGCGCCCATGGCATCTATTCGGAAAGCTATACCGACGGCGGCAACCGCAATTTCTTCCACAATGCCGACATCACCAGCCTGACGGCGCAGGATCAGATGCGGCGGGAAGGCGACCGCCCCGGCTTCCATGTGGTGCGGGACGCAGCCACGATCCGCGCCATGCACAAGCGGCTGGCCGATCGCGCCGCCCTGATCGGCGAGGATGGCGCGCCGCTCCAGCGCCTCGCCTGAGCGCTATCGCCGCGCCCGGGCCCAAAGCCCGGCGCGGCGAGGACCGATCATGGACATGCCGACACCCACCTTCGCCCTTGCGTCGTCCATCAGCGACACAGGACGCCCGATCGACGCCCCCGCCCATGCGACGGCCTCCGACGCCGACCTCCGCGACGCGCATTGGGTCATATGCCCCGACTATAGGGCCTCCAATCCCTATCAGCGCGGCATGTACCGCGCCCTTGGCCCGGACGGCGCGGTCGAATATGGCGCCATCGCCCTGGCGCTGGAGAGGCGCAAAGCCGCAGACCCCAGCCGCCCCGTCATCTTCCATCTGCACTGGCCCGATCCCCTGTTCGCGGATGTCGCGAGCAGCTTCGACTATCAGGTGCGAGCCAGCGACTTCCTGCGCGCCGTCCGCGCCTTTCAGGCGATGGGCGGCGTTTTCCTGTGGACCATCCACAACAGCCTGCCGCACGAGCCGCTGTTCGGCGAGGCGGAGCGCGAATTTCACCGCCAGCTCGCGCAGACCGCCAACCTCTTCCATCTGCACGACGAAGCGGCCATCGCCCGCGTCCGCCAGGATTATCCGCTGGACGCCGGCAAGTGCATCATCATCCCGCATGGCAGTTATGAAGGCTGCTATGGCCGCGCCTTCGACACATATCAAAGCCGCCAATTGCTGGGTCTCGGCCATGTCGAAAGCCTCATCCTGCTCTTCGGGCAGATCCGGCCCTATAAGGGGCTGGACGATCTGATCCGCGCCTTTCGCCTGCTGAGCGAGCGGGCGGAGCGGGACCAGACGCACTTGCTGGTCGCGGGCAAGCCGATGGCTGGCTTCACCTCTGGCCATGCGCGCCTGATCGAGGAGAATGTTCCGCGCGTTCATATGCTCGACGGCTTCGTGCCAGATGCGAAGCTGCCCTTGCTCTTCGGCGCCGCGGACCTCATCGCCCTGCCCTATCGGGACGTGCTGACATCGGGCACGCTGATGCTGGCCGCGCATTATGGCAAGCCGGTCGTGGCGCCGCGCACCCCCGCGCTCCGACATGTCGAAGACGCCGGGCTCGGCCTGGCATATGATCCGGATCAGCCCGACGCGCTCGCCCTTGCGCTGGACCAGGGCCTTGCGCTCGATCCGGAGCGGCGGGCCGCCATCGCCGCTGCCGGGCGCGTCCTTTCCGCGTCGCTCGCCTGGGACACGGTCAGCGCCCGCTTCGCGCAGGCCATCGCGCAGCGGATCGTGCCGCGTCCGGTCGCGGTGCGCGTCGGTCGCTCTCCCCGTACGGTGCAGACGGTGCGGCGGCCGGACAGCGCCGCGGCGCAACTGGCGGTCGGAATCGTCCATCAGAGCTGCCTGACCGATGTCGCTGACCAGCTGGACGAGATCGAACAGCTTCAGGACCCGGGCATTCGCACCTATGTCTTCGATGCCACGGCCGAAGGCGCGCCGCATTATGGCCTGCAGCGGCGCGTGGATCATCTGCTGTTCGGGGAAGGCAAAACATCTCTGGCCGCCGCCGCCAACGCAATGCTCGCGATCATGCGGGATGATGGCTGCGAACAGGCATTGCTGCTGGACGCGAACATGATGCTGGATGCAACAGCGATCGCCCGGCTGCGTGTGCGACGCCGGGACGACGCGATCGTCGCGCCGCTTGTGCTGGCGGCGAATGGCCGGATCGCGCAGGGCGGCTTTCGCAGCGTCCATGATCCGGACGGATGTTCGCATCTGGAGCCGCTGCTGGTAGGCGACGATCCGATGATCGAGCGCCAGCCCTATCTGGCGCAGGCACTCGGTCCTGGCGCGCTGCTCCTCCCGCTCGCGCTGCTGGACCGCATCGGCTTCCTGCCCGAAGAGCAGGTCAGCGGCCAGGCCATGATCGACTGGACGATGACGGCGAAGCGCCGGGGCGTCGCGCTCGTCGTTCAGCCCGCCAGCCATGCGCGGCCTCGCGTCGATGGCTCGCCCTACGTCTTCCCCGGCATCGAAGCGCTATATTATGACATTCGCGGCCAGTTCCGACGCGCGCGTCGGATGGCGCCGCGCGCCCTCCGTCCTGCACCTGCCGCAATCCGCGATCATCTGTCGCAGCGCGTGGTGGCGCCGCTTCGCCAGGCAGTCGCCCGATCCTCGGCCGATCTGCTCCCCCTCTTCGACCGCTGCGCCCGCGTAGCGCTCGACGATGGCGAAGCCGATCTGCGCGGGCGGGTGGATGTCGATCAGCGGATCGACGCCATCCGCATGCCGGAGGAGGCGGACTGCCAAGGCCGGATCGACCGAAGCAACGACGCGCGGATCAGCGGATGGGCGGCCACGCGCGAGGCCGCCGATGCCGACTGGCGCCCAGCCAGCCTCTGGCTGCTCCGCGATGGCGCTCCGATCCGCCGCATCGAGCCCGACCTTGCCCGGTCGGACGTCGCGGCGGCGGGTTATGGCGACGGCACGGGCTTCACCTTGCCAATCCCCCGGCGGATGGATGAGGACCGCGCCCTCCATACGCTGCGCACCATCGCTACGGGACGGCGTGTCGCCGTTTCCCCTGGCCTGCAAGGCGATGTCTGGAGCAGCGACAGGGGCATCGGCATGGCGCAGGCGCCACGGCTGAAGGCTGTGGTCGAAACGGTGGCCGATGGCCAGCTCAAGGGCTGGGCCGTCGATCTTGCTCATCCCGACATCCGGCTGCGGCTGGACGTGATCATCGACAATGAGCAGGTCGCCAGCGCCATGCCCGCCGATGCCGCGCGCGAGGACCTCCGTCGCGCCGGGATCGGCGATGGTCGCCACGGCTTCGCGCTGCCGTTGCGCAACCGCTATCTGCTTCGGGAAAGCGTCTCGATCGAACTCCGCCTCGCCGGCGACGCCCAATGCCTGGTCAAGAAAAGCGTGGCGGTGAAGAACGACAATCGCGGCTTCTCACCCTATGTCTCGCTGCACGGCTTTCTCTCATGGTCCTATGGCGAGGACCGGATGGGCGTGGGCCATTCGGAGCTGGCGACCGGGCTGTTGCAGCAGCTCGACATGGAGAAACAGCTGCTGACGGCGCGCGCCAGAAGATTGGCCCCGGAAGAACGCGTTTCCGTCATCATGCCGGCCTATAATCGCGCCACCGTCATCGGCGACGCGATCCAGTCGGTGCTCGACCAAAGCCATGACGCCCTGGAGCTGATCGTCATCGACGATGGCAGCACCGATGACACGGCGCAGCGCGTCCAAAACTTCGCCGATCCGCGCATCCACCTGATCCGGCTACCCGACAATCGCGGCGTCTCGGTCGCGCGCAATCTGGGGCTGGAGCGCGCCAGCGGCGACATCATCGCCTATCTCGATACGGACAATCTGTGGGACAAGGACTATCTCGCCATCATGGTCGCCGCGCTGGCGGACAGGCGCGGCTATCAGACCGCCTATGCCGGCCAGATCATCAGTCGGACGGTTCCGGGCACGGACGCGTCATCGGCGTGGGAGGAGCAGAAAGCGATTCGCCTCTGCCCCTTCAACCGCAGCCGATTGGAAGAGCGCAATTTCATCGACCTCAACATCTTCGTGCATCGACGCCATCTGCACGGCCTCTATGGCGGCTTCGACGAAACGCTGCGCCGCCTGGGCGACTGGGATCTGATCCTGCGCTACACGCGGGAGTGGCCACCGCTGATGGTGCCAGCGCTGCTTGGCCGCTATCAGGAAGGCAAGGCCGATAATCAGATCACCGCGACTGAGGATTTCAACGCCAACCGCGCCCGCCTGCGCATCCCGACACCCGCCACCCTGGTCCTGGGCACCCGGCAGGAGCCGCGGCCGCTGGACATGGTGGTGGAGGCGCAGTCGCAGGATGATCTGGTGCATTGGCTGAAGGCCAATCGCCCGCTGCTGGGCTCTGCAGTCGGAGCCGTCGCCGGCCTGTGGCGGCAGGATGGTGTCCTGCATTGCCTGATGCTGGACGCGCAGAGCGGGGAGCAGACGCATTGCGAGACCATCGCGTCGATGGACGAGCTGTTCCAGCGCTTGCCGCGCCAGGGTGCGGGCCGCCCGATGCTCATCACCAACAGCGCCCACGCCATCCGTGGCGACTGGGTGCGGACGCTCGACCGGCTGGACCGGACGGACGCCTATTCTGCGGCGACAGGGCGGCTCTACGCCGCTTCGACGCCTGGCCGCTTCGGCAATCGCTATCACGACCTGACGCCCGATCGGATCAAGGCGCATGTCACGGACTGGAGCATCGCCCCCTCGCTTTCCGGACAGCGAAGCCGACAATTGCCGCGCGATTATCTCTTCATCCCCTCGCGCCAGATGGATCGGCTGCATGTGTCGGCTTCGCTGTCGCGCAATGTCGAGGATATGCTCGACCGCTATTTCGATTCCTTCGCGCTCAGCCCGCTGTCCGGCGTCTATGCCGCCGACCTCATCGCCTGCCACCGCGACGATGTGCTCCCCTGGGCCTGACGGATGCCGGCCTGTCGGCGCCTGCTTATTGAAGTCTTTACCCTGGCGGCGCTAGGAAGGCGCAGACACCTCAGCCGGGATCCGCGATGCGCCACCTGCCTGCCCTGCTTCTGTTCCTGATGATCGCCCTGCCCCAACCCGCCTTTGCCCAGGTGGTGGCGGCCGACAGCGGCGATACGGGCTGGACGCTCGTCTGCTCCATCCTGCTGCTCGCGGTGGCGCTGCCGGGGCTGATGCTGCGGCATGCCGGGCAGGTCAATGTCCGCAACGCGCTGTCCGTCATGGCGCAGGGGGCAGGCGTCGTCGCCATCCTCTCGCTCGGCTGGGCGATCGCCGGCTACAGCCTAGTCTACGCGCCGGGCGGCGCCTGGCTGGGGGGCAGCGCCAATCTGATGCTGGCCAATCTGGCGGCATTGCGCGAAGGGCTGACCATTCCGGAATCCGCCTTCATACTGTTCCAGATGGCGGCCCTGCTGGTCTGCGCCGGCCTGCTGATCGGAGCGGTCGCCGAACGCACGTCGCTCGGCTGGTTTCTGGCCTTCGCGCCGCTCTGGATGCTGCTGGTCTATGTCCCCATCGCCCACGCCGTCTGGGCCGGCGGCTGGCTCGCCGCGCTGGGGGTGATGGACTTTGCCGGCGCTCTGGTCGTGCACGCCACTGCGGGATTTTCGGCGCTCGCGCTCGCCCTTATCGTCGGGGCAAGGCGCGAAGCCGCCGGTTCGGGGCACAGCCCCGTCCTCAGCCTGACGGGCGGCGCGCTGCTGTGGATCGGTTTGTCCGGCCTTGTCGGCGGCTGGGCGCTCGGCGCAACGGACGACGCCGCCACCGCGCTGCTCAACCATCATTTCGCCGCCTGCGCCGGTGCGCTGTGCTGGGCCCTGATCGACCGCATTCTCCGCGGCCGCGCCAGCGCCAGCGGCGTCATGGCCGGCGCGCTGGCGGGCATCGCGGCAATCGCCGCCTGCGCCGCGCTGGTCGGCAGCGGCGGCGCGATGCTGATCGGCGGCATCGCAGCCCTGCTGTCGCGACTGGGGCTCGGCGTCCTGCGGCGCCGCGTGGACGATGGCGCCGGCATCTTCGTGATCCATGGCCTGGGGGGCGCGACGGGCGCGCTGCTGCTGCCGCTCTTCGTCCTGCCCTGGCTGGGCGGCGTCGGGTTCGAAGCGGGCATCAGCGTCACCGACGCACTGATCAGCCAGGGCATCGGCCTGGCCGTGGTCGCGCTCTGGGCCATGGTCGGCAGCGCCATCGCCGCGCTTGCCGTGTCCGTCATCCTGCCGATGCGCGTCACGGCCCAGGCGGAAGCCGAGGGCCTGGACGCCGCGCAGCATGGCGAACAGGGCTGGGACTTCCGCTGATCGCCATGACGGTCGCGGTCGGCATCTTCGCGCATCAGGAGGAACGGCGGATCGCCGCCTGCCTCGCCTCGCTGCCGCTCGGTCGCCCCGACACGATCTTTCATGTGCTGGTGAACGGCACCAGCGACGCCACGGCGGCGCGCGCCAGGACGGCCGCCGCTGACCGGCCCCATGTGATCGTCCACGACATTGCGCAGGGCGGCAAGGCGCGGACCTGGAACCATTTTGTCCATGATCTGCTGACCGGGCGGGAAAGCGCCGTCATCTTCATGGATGGCGACGCGGAAATCGCCGCCGGATCGATCGACGCGCTGATCGCCGATCTCGCCGCGCGGCCAGGCGCGAACGCGGCGGCGGGCATGCCGATGAACGGCCGCAAAGTGGAGCTATATCGCGCCGGGCTGCGCGCAGAAGGCGGGTTGTTCGGCGATCTCTACGCCCTGTCCGGCCGCTTCGTCGCCGCCATCCGCGCGCGCGGCCTGCGCCTGCCCGACGACCTGATCGGCGACGATGGGCTGGTTGCCGCCTGGGCGCATACCGATCTGGAGGATGACAGCCAATGGGCGCATGACCGCGTGCTGGCGTGCGAGGGCGCGGGCTTCTTCGCCGAACAGGTCAGCCTGGCGCGCCCATCCACCTGGCTGATGCAATATAAGCGGCTGATCAACTATTCCGTCCGCTTCTACCAGAACCGGATCGTGTCCGACATCATGGCGCGTGAAGGACCGCAAGGCCTGCCGCGCCGGATGGCCAGCCTTTATGGCGCATGGCTGCCGCGCTGGCGGCCGCGCCCCGGCCTGGTCGGCTGGTTCGACCGCAAGGGGCTCGCCAGGATGCGTAAGGCGCAATAGCCGTATCGCGGAGCCCCGCCGCGCCGAAACAAGACGCGCCGCCCGAACGGTTCGTCAGGGCGGCGCGGGGAAGCTGCGTCGATATCAGCGTGACGAGGACCTGCCTTTGGCGATCAACGATCGCGGCCGGCCAGTTCCTTGTTGATGTAGAGCGCAACCATGGTCGCCACTGCGCCCGACAGCAGGTAGATGCCCGACGCAGCCAGACCGAACTTCACCGACAGCAGCAGGGCGACGAGCGGCGCGAAGCCCGCGCCGACCAGCCAGGCCAGGTCCGACGTCAGCGCGGAACTGGTATAGCGCGCCTCGGTCGCGAAGTTGGAGGCGACCACGCCCGACGACTGGCCGAAGGCCAGGCCCAGCAGCATGAAGCCCAGGATCATGAAGGCGACTTCGCCCAGATCCCCACCATCCAGCAGCAGCGGCGCCATCAGCGCGAAAATCGCGATGCCGCCGGCCGACCAGCCCAGCAGCGAGCGGCGACCGATCTGGTCGGCGATGAAGCCGGACACGACGATCGCCAGCAGCCCCACCGACGCGCCGATCATCTCGATCACCAGAAAACGTTCGATCGGCTGTTCGGTGTAGAGCGCGATCCAGGACAGCGGGAACACCGTGACCATGTGGAAGAGCGCGAAGCTCGCCAGCGGTGCGAAGGCGCCCAGGATGATGTTGCGCCCTTCGCGCTTCACCGTCGGCAGCACCGGCGAGGGAACGAGGTCGCGCTGTTCGAAGAGCCGCTCGAACTCATGCGTCACGACGATCCGCAGGCGCGCGAACAGCGCGACGACGTTGATCGCGAAGGCGACGAAGAACGGATACCGCCAGCCCCAGCTGAGGAAATCGGCTTCCGACAGGTTGAGCAGGAAGAAGGCGAACAGCCCGCTCGCCACCAGCAGCGCCAGCGGCGCGCCGAGTTGCGGCACCATCGCATACCAGCCGCGCTGATGCTGCGGCGCGTTGAGCGACAGGAGCGAAGCGAGGCCATCCCAGGTGCCGCCAAGAGCAATGCCCTGCGCCGCGCGCAGGACGATCAGCACCACTGCGGCATAATGGCCAATCGTCTCATAACCGGGTAGAAAGGCGATCGCGACGGTCGAACTGCCGAGCAGGAACAGCGCGCCGGTCAGCTTGGTGCCGCGGCCGTAGTGGCGGTCGATGGCCATGAAGATCAGCGAGCCGATCGGCCGCGTCACGAAGGCGACGGCGAAGATGGCGAAGGAATAGAGCGTGCCGGTCAGCGCATCCACATAGGGGAAGACGAGGCTGGGGAACACGATCACCGAAGCGATGGCGTAGACGAAGAAGTCGAAAAATTCGGAGGTGCGACCGATGATCACACCGATGGAAATATCCCCCGGCGCGACCTTGTGGTCGCGCGCGTTGATCTTGCGCGCATCATCCTCAAGTGGCGTGGAGGTGAAGGCTATGGCCCCTGAACTCATATACATCCGCTCCTTGGCTGGGCCGCCGGTGCGGTATGCTCGTCTTCCAGCGGCCAGGGAATGGCAACATAACAGAAAACCGATAGAGTCTAAGCGGTATCCCACATGCGTAACATTTTTTGCGTCCGCACATGTTTGGACAAATTGCCCACTGGCAGACTCGCTGCGGACAAGGTAGGCGCGCGCCCATGTCACAGCCACACTCACCCCGATGGATCAGGCTTTTGCGCTGGTCCGCCCCGATCCTCGCAGCGCCGCTGGCGGGCTGCAACTGGGTCGTGATGAACCCGACGGGCGATATTGCGGTGCAGCAGCGCGATCTGATCCTGATCTCGACCGCGCTGATGCTCCTCATCGTCCTGCCCGTCATGGCCCTGGTGGTCTTCTTCGCGCTGCGCTACCGCGCCACGAACAAGGCGACCGATGCGGACTATGATCCGGACTGGGATCACAGCACCAAGCTGGAGCTGCTGATCTGGTCCGCGCCGCTGCTGATCATCATCGCGCTCGGCGCGCTGACCTGGGTGAGCACGCACAAGCTGGACCCCTATCGCCCGCTCGACCGGATCGATGCCGAAACCAAGGTCGACCCGAAGGTCAAGCCGCTGACGGTCCAGGTCGTCGCGCTCGACTGGAAATGGCTGTTCATCTATCCCGATCTGGGCGTGGCGACCGTCAACGAACTGGCGCTGCCGACCAATGTGCCGGTGCATTTCGATATCACTGCCTCGACCGTCATGAACAGCTTCTACGTTCCCGAACTCGCCGGCCAGATCTACGCCATGCCGGGGATGAAGACGCAGTTGCACGCCGTCGCCAACAAGGCCGCGACCGGCACCGGCTTTTCCGCCAACTATTCGGGCGCGGGCTTCACTCATATGCGCTTCGCCTACAAGGCGATGGACCAGGGCGCGTTCGACGCCTGGGCGGCGCGGGTGAAGGCCAGCAGCACGATGCTGGACCGGAACGTCTATCTCGCGCTGGCAAAGCCGAGCGAGAAGGCCCCGGTCGCCTATTTCGGCACGACCGATCCCAAGCTGTTCGACGCGGTCGTCAACCTCTGCCCCAAGCCCGGCCAGCGCTGCATGGGTGAGCTGATGCACATCAACATGATGGGCGGCGCGGGCAAGGAGTCGGCGCATGACACCAAGGGCCTGCAATATGACTTCCCCAACAGCCATGTGATCGAACAGAGCGACCAGAATAAGGGCCAGGAGACCGCTCCCGACGCCCCTGGCGCGCCCGGTCCGCACCACGAACCGGCGATCGACCACACCAACCCCAGCGGCGCTGACGCGCACGCGCAGCATCGGTAAGGCCCATGACTGGCACACTCACAACAACGCAGATGATCTTCGGTCGTCTGACATGGGACAGCTTCCCATGGCATGAGCCCATCGTCGTCGCGACCTTCTGCGCCGTCGTCTTGGGCGGCGCGGCGGTCGTCGGCGCCCTCACCTATTTCCGCCTCTGGGGCTATCTCTGGAAGGAATGGTTCACCAGCGTCGATCACAAGAAGATCGGCATCATGTACATGGTGCTGGGCCTCATCATGTTCCTGCGCGGCTTTGCCGACGCCATCATGATGCGCCTGCAGCAGGCCTGGGCCTTCAACGGGTCCGAAGGCTATCTGAACGCGCACCATTATGACCAGGTGTTCACCGCCCATGGCGTGATCATGATCTTCTTCGTGGCGATGCCGTTCATCACTGGCCTGATGAACTATATCGTCCCGCTGCAGATCGGCGCGCGCGACGTCAGCTTCCCGTTCCTGAACAATTTCAGCTTCTGGATGACGACGGGCGGCGCGGTGCTGGTGATGGCTTCGCTGTTCCTGGGCGAATTCGCCCAGACCGGCTGGCTCGCCTATCCGCCGCTGTCTGGCATCGACTACAGCCCCGCGACCGGCGTGGACTATTATATCTGGGCGTTGCAGGTGGCGGGCGTCGGCACGACCTTGTCGGGCATCAACCTGATCGCGACCATCGTGAAGATGCGCGCGCCGGGCATGAGCCTGATGAAGATGCCCGTCTTCACCTGGACGTCGCTCTGCGCGAACATCCTGATCGTCGCATCCTTCCCGATCCTCACCGCCACCCTGGTCCTGCTCTCGCTGGACCGCTATGTCGGCACCAACTTCTTCACGAACGACTTCGGCGGCAACCCGATGATGTACGTGAACCTGATCTGGATCTGGGGCCACCCGGAAGTCTACATCCTCATCCTGCCGCTGTTCGGCGTCTTCTCCGAAGTCGTGTCGACCTTCTGCAGCAAGCGCCTGTTCGGCTACACCTCCATGGTCTACGCGACCTGCTGCATCATGGTGCTGTCGTACCTCGTGTGGCTGCACCACTTCTTCACCATGGGTTCGGGCGCCAGCGTCAACAGCTTCTTCGGCATCACGACGATGATCATCTCGATCCCGACGGGCGCCAAGCTGTTCAACTGGCTCTTCACCATGTATCGCGGCCGCATCCGGTTCGAACTGCCGATGATGTGGGCGGTCGCCTTCATGCTGACCTTCACGGTCGGCGGCATGACCGGCGTGCTGCTCGCGGTGCCCCCGGCGGACTTCGTGCTGCACAATTCGCTGTTCCTGATCGCGCACTTCCACAATGTGATCATCGGCGGCGTGCTGTTCGGCCTGTTCGCGGCGATCAACTATTGGTGGCCCAAGGCGTTCGGCTTCCGGCTGAACCAGTTCTGGGGCAAGGTCAGCTTCTGGTGCTGGAATATCGGCTTCTGGCTGGCGTTCGGCCCGCTCTATGTGCTGGGCCTGATGGGCGTCACTCGCCGCATGCGCGTGTTCGACGATCCGTCGCTGCAGATCTGGTTCGTCGTCGCCGCGATCGGCGCCGCGATCATCGCGGCCGGCATCGGCGCCATGCTCGTCCAGTTCGCCTGGTCGATCTGGAAGCGCAAGGAACTGGCGGTCGAGGGCGATCCCTGGGACGGCCGCACGCTCGAATGGGCGACCAGCTCGCCGCCGCCGGAATATAATTTCGCCTTCACGCCGGTCGTCTACGACGCCGACAGCTGGGCGGACATGAAGAAGAACGGCTATGAGCGTCCGCTGACCGGCTTCAAGGCGATCCACATGCCCAGCAGCACCGGCACCGGCGTCATCCTGGCCGCCCTGTCGACGCTCTGCGGCTTCGCGCTGATCTGGTATATCTGGTGGCTCGCAGGCCTCAGCTTCATCGGTATCGTCGCGGTCGCGATCGTCCATACCTTCAACTACAAGCGCGACTTCTACATCCCCGTAGAGGAAGTGACGCGCACCGAGGAAGAGCGCACGCGCATCCTCGCGGCGGGAGTCTGACCCATATGAGCAGCGCAACTGCAAACGCGCCCATGGAACCTCGGGCCTATCATCTGCCCGAGGAGCCGCACCTCCACGAAGGCCACAGCACCATGCTGGGCTTCTGGATGTACCTGATGAGCGACTGCCTCATCTTCGCCATCCTGTTCGCCACCTATGCCGTGCTGGGCGGCAGCTATGCCGGCGGGCCGGGGCCCAAGGACCTGTTCGACCTGAACCTCATCGCGCTCAACACCGCGATGCTGCTCTTCTCGTCCATCACCTATGGCTTTGCCATGCTGGCGATGGAGAAGAACCGGGTCAGCGCAACGCAGGGCTGGCTGTTCGTCACCCTGTTGTTCGGCGGCGCCTTCCTCTTCATCGAGCTCTACGAATTCTCGCACCTCATCCATGAGGGCGCGGGACCGACGCGCTCGGCCTTCCTGTCGGCCTTCTTCACGCTGGTCGGCACCCACGGCCTGCACGTCACCTTCGGTTCGATCTGGCTGGTGACGCTGATGGTGCAGGTCGCGAAGAAGGGCCTCATCCCCGCGAACAAGCGCCGCCTGATGTGCCTCTCCATGTTCTGGCACTTCCTCGACGTCATCTGGATCGGCGTCTTCACCTTTGTCTATCTGATGGGAGTCCTGCGGTGAGCGACGCTGTCCATAGCCACGATGCCCATGGACATGGGCATGATCATCATGACGACCATCATGACGAAGGATCGCATGGCAGCTTCGGCAGCTACATGATCGGCTTTGGCCTGTCGGTAATCCTGACGGCCATCCCCTTCTGGCTGGTGATGACCGGAACGCTGGCCGACGCGCAGCTGACCGGCTTCATCATCCTGGCCTTCGCCGCCGTGCAGGTGGTCGTCCACATGATCTACTTCCTGCACATGAACAGCCGCGTCGAAGGCGGCTGGTCCTTCATGGCGATGATGCTGACGATCGTGCTGGTGGTCATCGTCCTGTCGGGTTCGATGTGGGTCATGTATCATCTCAACGCCAACATGATGCCGCATCCGCAGATGGAAATGGACATGGGCTCCACGCAGGAAATGCGCCTGTCCAACGACATGAGCGAGATGCCGTGACATCTTTTGAGACCGGGGAGCGCCGCCGGCGTTCCCCGGGCTTCCTGATCGGCCTGACGCTGATCGCCCTTCTGCTGTTTGCCGGTTTCTGCGCCCTTGGCGCCTGGCAGGTCCAGCGCCTCGGCTGGAAGCACGACCTGATCGCGCGCGTCGATGCGCGCGTCCACGCAGCCCCGGTTCCCGCCCCCGCCCGCGCCACCCGCGACGACGAATATCGCCGCGTCACCGCCACCGGCACTTTCCTGCACGACCGCAGCACGCTGGTGCAGGCGACCACGGTCCATGGCGCCGGTTATTGGGTGCTCACGCCCCTGCGACAACCAAGCGGCGCCGTCCTGCTGGTCAATCGCGGCTTCGTGCCGCCCGAGGCGAAGACCGACTATGACCGGCCGCAGGGCCAAATACGAGTCACCGGCCTGTTGCGGCTGACGGAGCCGGGCGGCGGTTTCCTGCGCGCCAACGATCCCGCGGCGGACCGCTGGTATTCACGCGACATCGCCGCCATCGCCGCCGCGCGCCGGTTGGCGCCGGCCATCACCAGCTATTTCATCGACGCGCAGGCGGACTCCCGGTCGGGCCGACTGCCGATCGGCGGGCTTACCGTCATCCGCTTCCCCAATAACCACCTGCAATATGCGATCAGCTGGTTCGCTCTGGCGATCATGACCGTGGGTGCCTACATCATCGTCATGCGACAGACGGCCCCCGACCGCCGGACATGACCCCGCCCGCGGCGACCCGCGCGCGCTGGCTGCCCAGCCGCTGGCCGGCCGATGCCGCCGGGCGCAAGAATATGGTGCTGCTGGTCCAGCTGCGCTGGATCGCCATCGCCGGCCAGGTCGCCACCATCCTGATCGTGCATTTCGGCATGGGCATCCGCCTGCCCGTCCTGCCGATGCTGGTGGTGCCCTGCATCGCCATCGGCATGAATATCGGCAGCCTGATGATCGTGCGCGGCCGCACCGATATCAGCCATGCCGAGCTGTTCCTGGCGCTGCTGTTCGACGTGATCGCGCTGACGACGCAGCTCTACCTCAGCGGCGGGGCGACCAATCCCTTCATCTCGCTCTATCTGGTGCAGGTGGCGCTGGGGGCGATGCTGCTGCATCATTGGAGCGCCTGGGGCATCGTCATCGTCTCCGCGATCTGCGCGGGCGCGCTGGCCTTCGCCTATCGCCCGCTCGACCTTAGCGAGTTGCTGGAAGGCCGCCTGTTCGACCTGCACATCGTGGGCACATGGATCTGCTTCGTGATGATCGCGGTGCTGCTGGTCCTGTTCATGACCCGGATCAATCGCAACCTTCAGGATCGCGAAACCTATATGGCGCAGCTGCGTCAGCATGCGGCTGAGGAGGAGCATATCGTGCGCATGGGGCTGCTGGCGTCGGGTGCGGCGCATGAGCTGGGCACGCCGCTGGCGCAGCTGGCGGTCGTGCTGGGCGACTGGCGGCACATGCCCGAAGTGACCAGCCATCCCGCCCTGGTCGAGGAAGTCGTCGAGATGCAGGCGGCGGTCAGCCGCTGCAAGGGCATATTGAGCGGCATTCTCCTGTCCGCCGGCGAAGCGCGCGGCGAAGCGCCCGCCGTCACCGACGTGCGCAGCTTCATCGACGGCATCGCGCAGGATTGGCGCGGGGCCAATCCCGACATGCCGCTGCGCTGCGACTTCGGCCCGCATGACTATCCTCGCATCATCGCCGATCCGGTCATTCGCCAGGCGGTGACCAATTTGCTGGACAATGCGCGGGAAGCCGGCGCCACCTATATCAACCTGATGGTCAGTCGCGACCGGGAGTGGCTGCACATCGCAGTCCGTGACAATGGCCGGGGTTTCAGCCCGGACATGCTGGTCGATTTCGGCAAGCCCTATCGATCGAGCAAGGATCGGCAGGGCAGTGGGCTGGGCCTGTTCCTGGTTGTCAATGTGGTGCGCAAGCTGGGCGGGCGCGTCGACGCCAGCAATGGCGCGGATGGCGGCGCAATGATCCAGCTGCGCCTGCCGTTCGCCACCCTGGCGCTGGAGGAGGTGAACGATGGCGCATGAGAAGCAGCTTCTGATCGTCGAGGATGACGAGGGCTTCGCCCGCACGCTCAAGCGCTCGTTCGAGCGGCGCGGCTATGACGTGCTGCTCGCCGACAGCCTGGAAACGGTCACCGCCCTTCTCGGCAGCCACCGGCCGGGCTTTGCGGTCGTGGATCTGAAACTCGGCCCGCAATCGGGTCTGGCCTGCGTCCAGGCGCTGCACGCGCACGATCCGGCCATGCTGATCGTCGTCCTGACGGGCTTCGCCAGCATCGCCACCGCGGTCGAGGCGATCAAGCTCGGCGCAACTCATTACCTCGCCAAACCGTCGAACACCGACGATATCGAAGCAGCCTTCACACGATCCGGCGGCAACCCGGACGCACCGCTCGCGCCTCGTCCCACCAGCATCAAGACGCTGGAATGGGAGCATATTCACGAAGTGCTCAAGGACTGCGAGTTCAACATTTCGGAGGCCGCGCGCCGACTGGGGATGCACCGCCGCACCCTCGCCCGCAAGCTTGCCAAGCGACAAGTGGGCTGAAGGGCCAAGGATCATTGTCCGCCCGGCAACGTTAGTCGCATCATGCCAATGGGCATGATGGGGGGCACGGCATGACCGATTTGCTGAAGACGTGGCGCAAGGCCACAAGACTGGTGAAGAAGCGACGCCCCCTGTCGGCCGCGCTCGCATTCCAGGACCTGCTGACGCCCCCATCCCCCAAGCCCGCGCGCAAGCGCGCCAAGGCGCCTCGTGCCCCCGGCGCGCGCGACAAGCCGACGCGCCCCGCGCCGGGCAGCTTCATCAGTGGACGGCATGACGGTCGCCATGGCCCGCTCGCCTACCGGCTCTACACGCCGACGGGATCGACGCGCCGCCGCCTGCCGCTGGTGGTGATGCTGCATGGCTGCACCCAGACCGCCGATGATTTCGCGACCGGCACCCGGATGAACCGCCTGGCCGACGAACTGGGCTTCCTCGTGCTTTATCCCGAACAATCGCAAAAGGCCAATTTCGCGCGCTGCTGGAACTGGCATGCGCCGGAAAATCAAGGTCGGGGGGGCGGCGAAGCCGGCATGATCGCCGCCCTCACCCGTCATGTCATCACTCTGTGCAACGGCAATCGGACGCGCGTCTACATCGCCGGCATTTCGGCCGGAGGCGCGATGGCGGCGATCGTCGGCGCGGCCTATCCCGATCTGTTCGTCGCGGTGGGCGTCCATTCAGGCGTTCCCCGCGGGGACATCCGGTCGCTGCGCGCCGCGCTGGCGGCGATGCAGGGAAAAGCGGGCGCCATGCCCACAGCCAGGCTGCCGCGCCAGTTGCCCACCATCGTCTTTCATGGCGACCAGGACAAGGTCGTCCACCCCTCCAATGCCGGCGGCTTCCTCCACAATCTGGAGCGCGCGGGCATGGGGCCGCTGACGCTGCGATCGCTCCCCGGCAAGTCCGATGGCGGGCGCGACTTCAGCCGGCGCGTGTATCAGGACCGGTTGGGAACGGTGCTGCTGGAGGATTGGACCATTCACGGCAGCGGCCATAGCTGGTCCGGGGGCAACCCCATGGCCTCCCACACCGACCCGGCGGGCCCCGACGCCTCGCGCGAAATGCTGCGCTTCTTCCTCGCCCGACGACGGCATAGCTGATCGGAAAGGGCGTGGAGCGGGTGAGGGGAATCGAACCCCCGTCGTCAGCTTGGGAAGCTGCTGCTCTACCATTGAGCTACACCCGCACGGCGCCAGCGTCCATGGCGCAGCCGCCGGACGCTGTCAACGGCGCTTAATAGGGCGCGTCGGCGTCCCTGGCAGGGATAGCGCCGCGGCGGCCGATGTTCCAGCCGGCGAGGCGATGACCCGACAGCGCGGCTTCCTGCGGCGATGCGCCGGCCAGCCGCGCGTGAAGATAGCCGGCGTTGAAGGCGTCGCCGGCGCCGCTGGAATCCACCACGTCGATGCGGCGCGGCGGCGCGACCACTTGATCGCCGACCAGGCAGCCTTCGCCGCCCAGCTTGACGATGATTTCCCGCCCCTGCCCTGCGCCCCAGCGCGCGGCGGCATCGGCGGCGTCGTCCGCCTCGCCCATCTCGACTTCATCCGCCAGCGTCGGCAGGCCCATGTCGCAAAGAGCGATCGCCCGGTCGCGCCAGTGCCGCGCCGTTGCGGCGTCCGCCCAGAGGCGCGCGCGATAATTGCCGTCGAACGCCACTCGTCCGCCCCGCGCCCGCACCTGATCGCACAAGGCCAGCAAGGCCTCGCGGCCCTCGTCCGGCAGGATCGCCAGCGTGATCAGCGAGAAATAGAGCAGGTCAGACTGCGCAGCGCCGGCAATCAGGGCGTCGCTGTCGGGCAGCGCGAACATGCGCCGCGCCGCGGCCTCGCTGCGCCAATAATGGAACGTCCGCTCGCCCGTGGCGTCGGTCTCGATCGCGTAGAGGCCCGGCAGACGGTCGGTCGCGGCCAGCACCAGTTGCGTGTCCACGCCCTCGGCCTCCCACTGCGCGCGCAGGTCTGCGCTCATCGGGTCCGATCCCAGGGCGCTCGCCAGCCGCACCGTGTCGCCGAAGCGGGCCAGATGCACCGCCGTGTTGATGACATCGCCGCCATAGCGCAGGTTCCAGCCGTCGCCCGCGCCCCGGCTGAGTTCCAGCATCGCTTCACCAATGACCGTGATCGTCGCGTCTGGCCCCATGCCCATGCCCCATCCTGCTCCTGACTGTCGGTCGCGTGGTGGGCAGAGGCGTCGCGCAAGTCAAGTCGTCTCAATCCGCCGCATGATCTGGAACGATCCCGCTCCGGCGACGTTTTGCGCTAGCAAAAGGGCTCATGCCACATATCGGCGGGGCTGATCGGGGAATAGATGAACACTGCTTCGTCGGACTATAGCGGCAATCGCTTCGAGCTCCTGGTCCAGAGCGTTACTGATTACGCGATCTTCATGCTGGATCTAGGCGGCCAGATCGTCAGCTGGAACGCGGGCGCGCGCCGGTTCAAAGGCTATGAGGCCGAAGAGATCATCGGCGAGCATTTCTCGCGCTTCTATACGCCGCAGGATCAGGCCGCCGGCATCCCTGCGCTCGCACTCGCCACCGCCGAGCAGGAGGGCCGGTTCGAAGCGGAAGGCTGGCGCGTGCGCAAGGATGGCACGCATTTCTGGGCCAATGTCGTCATCGACCCGATCCGCGATCCATCCGGCCAGCTGATCGGCTTCGCCAAGGTCACGCGCGACCTAACCGATCGCCGCGCGGCGCAGGAGGCGCTGCGCAAGAGCGAGGAACGGTTCCGCATGCTGGTGGAGAGCGTCACCGATTATGCCATCTACATGCTCGATCCGGTCGGCACGATCACCAGCTGGAACAGCGGCGCGGAACGAGCCAAGGGCTATAAGGCCGAGGAGATATTGGGCGAGAATTTCGCCCGCTTCTATACCGAGGAGGACCGGATCGCCGGCCTGCCCTCGCGCGCGCTGCACGGCGCGGAGCGCGACGGCCGCTATGAATCGGAAGGCTGGCGCATCCGCAAGGACGGGACGCGCTTTTGGGCCAATGCGGTCATCGATGCGATCCGCGATTCCACCGGCAAGCTGATCGGCTTCGCCAAGGTCACGCGCGACCTGACCGAAAGGCGGGAATCGCAGCAGGCGCTGGAGGATGCGCGCGTCGCCATCATGCAGGCGCAGAAGATGGACGCCATCGGCAAGCTGACCGGCGGGGTGGCGCATGATTTCAACAATCTGCTGGCGGTGATCGTCGGCAGCCTGGACCTGGCGCGCATGCGCCTCGCCAGCGGGGGCGAGGTGGAGCGCTTCCTCGACAACGCCATGGCCGCCGCCGAGAGGGGCGCAACGCTCACCCAACGCATGCTGGCCTTTGCGCGCCGGCAGGAACTGAAGCTGCAAAGCGTCGACTGCCTGGGGCTGGTGCAGGGCATGGCCGACATGCTGCAGAGCACGATCGGCCCGAGCGTGACCATCGACACGCTCTTTCCCGCCAACCTTCCGCCCGCTTATGCCGACCCTGCGCAACTGGAACTGGCGCTGCTGAACCTGGCCGTCAACGCCCGCGACGCCATGCCGGAGGGCGGCCGCATCATCATCGAAGCGAGCGAGATGCTCACCGCAGAGGGCGCATTGCCGGGCCTCGGCGCCGGCGCCTATGTCAAGCTGTCGGTGGTCGACGACGGCGAGGGCATGGACGCAGCGACGCTGGAACGCGCGCGCGAACCCTTCTTCACGACCAAGGGCGTGGGCAAGGGGACGGGCCTGGGACTGTCGATGGTCCATGGCTTTGCCGAACAATGCGGCGGGGCGTTGACGATCGAAAGCGTGGTCGGCCTGGGCACCACCGTCTCGCTGTGGCTGCCGGTGTCGCAGCATGCGGCGGAAGATGCGGTCGACAGCGACATGGAGTCGACGGAGGAAGCGGAAACGCCGCTGGTCATCCTGGCGGTGGACGATGATAATCTTGTGCTGATGAACACGGCGGGCATGCTGGAGGATCTGGGCCATACCGTCTTCCAGGCCGGCAGCGCGACCGACGCCCTGCGCATGCTGCAACAGTCCCGTGTCGATATGGTGGTGACGGATCATGCCATGCCCGGCATGACCGGCGCGCAACTGGCCGACGCGATCGAGCAAGCCCATCCGGGCCTGCCCGTCATCATCATCACCGGCTTTGCGGAATTGCCGCCCCACGCCAGCAGCCGCCCCCGGCTGGACAAGCCGTTCCGCCAGGCCGAGCTGGCCCGCGCCGTGAACAGCGTGCGCGCGCCGTCGCGCCAGAACGGGATGATCTATTTCTCGCCGCCCGTCGACCGGCTCTAGCGGCGCATGTTCTCGTCGCAGGGCAATAAATCGGCGGCAAAGAAAAGCGAAATCGCGGAAAAGACGCACGTTTGTCCATTCGCGCTTGCAAGAAGGAACGGGCTGGCCAATGGATTGGCGACAGCGCAGCCCGTTATCGCAGGACCCTGGACATGCCGCCCGTTCCAACCCCTACCTCGCATTTCTTCACCTCGCTGCGGACGCGCCTTCACTATCTCGACTGGGGCAATCCCTCCGCGCCGCTGCTGATCCTGGTCCATGGCGGCTTCGATCATGCCCGCAGCTGGGACTGGACGGCGCGCGCGCTGGCGCAGGACTATCATGTCATCACGCCGGACCTGCGCGGCCATGGCGACAGCGCCTGGTCCCCGACCGGCGCTTATCCGATCGCCCATTTCGTCTATGACCTGGCGCTGCTGGTCGACCTGCTCGATCGCGCGCCGGTGACGATCGTCGGTCATTCGCTCGGCGGGTCGATCAGCCTGCGCTTCGCCGGCCTGTATCCCGACAAGGTGCAGAAGATCGTGGCGATCGAAGGGCTGGGGCGGTCACCCGACAGCCTGCGGCAACAGGCGGACCGGGCGGCGCCCGACATCTGGCGCGACTGGATCGACGGTCGCCGCACCCGCGCCCGGCGCACGCCCCGCTCCTATCCGACGATCGAGGCAGCCGTCGGCCGGATGCGCGAGCGCAATGAAGCGCTGTCGCTCGAACAGGCGATGCACCTGACCCAGCATGGCGTGAACCGCAACGAGGATGGCAGCTACAGCTGGAAATTCGATCCTTACATGAAAGGGATCGCGCCCGAAGCGGCGTCGGATGCGGAGCTGCCCGAATTCTGGAAGCGCATCGCCTGCCCGACCCTGCTGTGCCTGGGCCGGAATAGCTGGGCTTCAAACCCCGCCAAGGACGGGCGCATGGCGCATTTCCGCGACGCCCATCTGGTCGAGTTCGACGATGCCGGCCATTGGCTGCACCACGACCAGTTCGATCGCTTCGTGGCGGAACTGCGCGCCTTCCTGCAGCCCGCGGCAGCGCCGAGCGCAGTGGCCGGCGTCAGGCCGTAAAACCCTCCACCGCGGCGCGATACTGCGCCTTCAGTCCCGCGATGAAATCGGCGGCAGGCTGGACCTTTGCGATCGCGCCGATCCCCTGGCCCGCGCCCCAGACGTCGCGCCAGGCCTTCTTTTCGCCGCCTGTCAGGCTCGCGAAGTCCATGTCCTTGGCCTTGGGCAGCGCGTCGGGGTCCAGCCCCGCCGCGACGATGCTGGGCCGCAGATAATTGCCAAGCACGCCGGTGAAGACATCGGAATAGACGATGTCGGCCGCGCTGCCATCGACGATCATCTGCTTGTAGGCGGCTTCGGCATTCGCCTCCTGCGTGGCGATGAAGGGCGTGCCCATATAGCCCAGATCAGCGCCCATCATGCGTGCGGCGGCGATCGCCCGGCCCGTGGCGATGGCGCCCGACAGGGCGAGCGGGCCGTCGAACCACTGGCGGATTTCCTGGACGAGCGCGAAGGGCGAGAGCGTGCCGGCATGGCCGCCCGCTCCGGCCGCCACAGCGATCAGGCCGTCCGCGCCCTTCTCCACCGCCTTCCTGGCGAACATATTGTTGATGACGTCATGCAGGACGATGCCGCCATAGCTGTGGATCGCCTGGTTCACATCCTCACGCGCGCCGAGCGAGGTGATCACGATCGGCACGCGATAGCGCACGCAAAGCTCCAAATCCTCCTCCAGCCGCGTGTTGGTGCGATGGACGATCAGGTTGACCGCGAAGGGGGCGTCCTGCTCGGTCAACGCCTCCCCCAGTTGCTGCAGCCAGCGTTCGAACATGCCCGACGGGCGCGCATTGAGCGAGGGAAAGGCGCCGACGATGCCGCTGCGGCACTGGGCGATGACCAGATCGGGCTGCGAGATGATGAACATCGGCGAGCCGATCAGCGGCAGCGACAGGCGATCGCGAAGCAGCGGCGGCAGGGTCATGAACAGCGTCCTCTCTTATGATTCGTCCCGCGCTAACATCGTCAAAGCCGCAGAAAAAGCCGAAAAACAACTGTATTGATGTCATAATACAGCGGTGATAGCATGGCCGCACCAGACCCTGATGGGAGCATGAGCCATGTATAGCGAAAGCGATTTGCAGGATGCCGTAACGGCCGGAGTCCTCTCGCCGCAAGCAGCGCAGGCGCTGCGCGACCATGTCGCGCGGTCGCGCGCGACCAGCGCGGTGGACGAAGAACATTTCCGGCTGCTGACCGGCTTCAACGATATTTTCGTCGCCATCGCCAGCGTCATCCTGCTGATCGCGCTCGGCTGGCTGGGCAACAGCCTGCGATTCGGCGCACCCGAACACCATCCCGCCTTCATGTCCGGCCTGCTGGTCGCCGCCGCCAGTTGGGGCCTGGCCGAATATTTCACGCGCCAGCGTCGCATGGCGCTCCCGTCCATCCTGCTGCTCTGCGGCTTCGTGGGCGGCATCGCCTTTGCGGCGGGCGCGCTGGGCGCGCAGATCTGGCCCGACGCCGGCGATCGGGCCGCATCGCTGATCCTGTCGGGCGCAGCGGCCGTCGGCGCGATCGGCGCGGCGCTGCACTGGCGGCGCTTCATGGTGCCGATCACCGTCGCGGCCGGCGCAGCCGCCGCGGCCGGTGTCCTGGCCGGGCTGGTGCTCGCCGCCTTTCCCGACAATGACACGCTGCCCTTCGTGCTGCTCCTGGCGTCGGGCGTTGCGATCTTCCTGCTGGCGATGCGCTGGGACATGACCGATCGGGCGCGGCTGACGCGCCGCTCCGATGTCGCCTTCTGGCTGCACCTCGCCGCAGCGCCGATGATCGCGCATTCGCTCTTCCACCTGCTGGGCGTGCTGAACGGCGACGAGATTGGCGGCGGGCGCGCCCTGCTGGTCGTGGCCCTCTACATCGCCTTCGGGCTGGTGGCGCTCGCCATCGACCGCCGCGCGCTGCTGGTGTCCAGCCTGGCCTATGTGCTCTTCGCCCTCTACGCGCTCTTCCGCCAGGCGGGCGCGGTCGAACTGTCCTGGGCGCTCACCAGCCTGGTCATTGGATCGGCGCTGCTGCTGCTGTCCGCGCTCTGGCACCAGGCGCGGACGCTGATCGTCAACGGCCTGCCGCCGTCGCTGACGCAGCATCTGCCCTATCTCGACCGGGCAGCCGCCTGATCTAAAGGGGGCGGAGGCGCATCGCCTTCCGCCCCCGTTCATTTGGCGAAACGTTTGAAGAAACTGTCCACATTCCATTGCGGCCGCGTCGGCGCATTGGCCACTCGCAAGGTGACGGCCGTCACATAGGCGTTCAGCCTGGCCGTCTCCGCCGGCATCACCGGCTGATCCAGATCGTCAAATGGCGAGTGGTATAGATTGGCGCGCCACGCCTTTTCGGTGACCGCCTCCGGGCTATCCGCCTTGAAGCCATATTTGAAGAAGAGGGCCGGAATGCCTTCTCGGATGAAGGCATATTGGTCCGACCGGATGAAGACGTTGCGATCGGGAAAAGGATCAGGCGTGATCGGCAGGTTCATCGCTGCGCTGACCGCCGCCGCATCCTGCCCCAGCGAACTCTGGTCATAGCCGATGGGCGTCACGCTGGTCAGCGGAAAGATCGGCAGCGCCATGTCGAAATTGAGGTCGGCCACGATGGCGGCTGCGGGCACGGTCGGACGCCGCGCGAAATAGCGGGAGCCGAGCAGCCCCTTCTCCTCCGCCGTGACGATGGCGAAGAGGATGGAGCGCTTGGGCTTCACCTTGGCGGCCTGCAGCGCGCGGCCGATTTCCAGCAGGCTCGCCACGCCCGAGGCATTGTCAAAGGCGCCGTTGTAGATGGCATCGCCCTTGACCGCCGTGCCGATGCCATAGCCGTCCAGATGTGCGGACAGAACGACATATTCATTGCGAAGGGTGGGGTCGCTGCCCGGCATCACGGCGATCAGATTGGGCGAGGACAGTTCCCGCCGCGTCGCTTCGACCCGGGCCTTGAGGCGCTGGGCCAGAGGAAAGCTCGCTACCGGCGCGGACGCATCGGCCGCTGCCGCTACCGCCGCAAAATCATGGCCCGATCCGTCGAACAACAGCGGCGAACGGGCCGGGTCGAGTTGCGCGTTGAGGAAGGGACGATCGCTTTCGCGCAGCGCCGCGTCGGCATAATAGAGCGACGGCGCGCCAGCGAGGTCGACGCGCCGCTTCCAGGGGATTTCGACCTGCGCCGGCGTGACCAGGCTGATGAGGCCGACGGCCCCTTGCGACGCCAGATATTTGGCGCGCTCCGACCGGGCGTGGGATTTGAGCGCGCCCGAGATGTTCGCGGGGCCGCCCGACAGCACCACCACGATCTTCCCCTTGAGGTCCAGTCCCGCAAAATCATCATGTCCCGCCTCCGGCAGGTGCAGGCCGTAGCCGGCGAAGACCAGCGGCGCGTCGATCGCTGCGGGAACGGGGCCGCCGCTGCCAGAAAAGATCAGGTCCCCCGGCACCGACAAGGGCGTCTGCCCCTGCGACCCGACCAGCATGGCGCTGCTCCGGTCCGATTGCACCACCTGCTCGACGAAGGCGACCGGCTGCTTGTAGCCATCGACACCCATGGGCTTGAGCCCGAGCGCCCGGAACTGCCCGATCACATATTCCGCCGCGCGGTCATAGCCCGGCGTGCCGGTGCCCCGCCCCTCCATGCCGTCATTGGCGATCGCCTGCACATGCCGCCACCAGCGGGCGCCGTCCGCGTCCATCTGCGGGTCCGCCTGGGCGGCCGCGCCGGCGGGCGCCAGCAGAAGCGCGACGAAGGGCAGCGTGACAGACAGGCGCTTCATGGGAGACTCCGCTTTTTCAATCATCTATCATGATCGATATGGTGCGACGAACAAGAGGCTTGGAACCGCCACCATCTTGTGTATTATGTCGGCAATACACATCAGGAGATTGCGATGTCCCGGTCCCTCCCCTTCCTTGCTCTGGCCATGTCGAGCCTGCTGCTGTCCACCAGCGCCTGCTCGCGCACCGATGAATCCCCCGCTGCGGACGAAGTCGCCCGCACGGCGCAGGACTGGTCGACGCTTCGCGACTTCTCCGCGATCGAGGCGACGGGCCCGGACCATGTCGCCGTGACCATTGCGCCGGACTTCTCCGTCAAGGCGCAAGGCAATGCCGACGCGGTCGCGGATCTCGACATCCAGGTCAAGGACGGCAAGCTGGTGATCGGCCGCAAGTCGAAGTGGAACTGGGACGATGACAGGAATGATCACAGCGCGACCGTGCATGTGACGATGCCCGCGATCCGCGGCGCGGACCTGACCGGCGCCGGCGACTTCGATCTGGACAAGGCGGAAGGCGACAGCCTCGACCTGTCGCTGACCGGCGCGGGCGATTTCCGCGTCGGCACGGTGAAGCTCAAGTCGCTGACCACCGACATCACCGGCGCGGGATCGGTCAGGATCGCGGGCACGGCCGACACGGCGAAGCTGTCCCTCACCGGCGCCGGGGATATTGACGGGGAGGCGCTGAAGGTCGGCAGCGCCGACGTGTCGATCCTGGGCGCGGGCGACATCGACTTCGCATCCGACGGCCGGGTCGCTATCAGCATCATGGGCCCCGGCGACGTAACGGTGAAAGGCAAGGCGCAATGCACGACCACAGGCGTAGGCCCCGGCGAGGCGCACTGCGCGCCCTGATCCTCGCCGGTCTGGCGATGGCGGCGCCCGCCGCCGCGGCGACGCGCGGCTACACCATCACCAGCTTCGACAGCATCCGCGTCGATGCGCCCGTCACCGTCACGCTGGTCACCGGGCTGGGTCCCTCGGCGCGCGCCGAGGGGGACCAGGCCATGCTCGACCGGCTGCATGTCGATGTATCCGGGCGCACGCTCAGCATCACCGCCGATCGGCTGCGCTCGGGCGAAAAGGGCGGCGGCACCGCGATCGTGCGCGTGTCGACGGGGATGCTCGACCGCGTGATGCTGACGGGCGGCGGATCGATCAGCATCGACCGGCTGAAGGGCCTGCGCGGCCAGATCGTCCTGGGGGGCAATGGCGACATAGCGGTCGGCGACGTTCAGCTCGACCGCATCGACCTGATGCTGGCGGGCGGCGGCCGCGCGACTTTGGCCGGGCGGACCGGCGTCGCCAATATTCATGTGACAGGCCCGGGCGCGGTCGCCGCCGAAGCCTTGCGGGCGCGGCAGGCGGAGATCGGCAATGACGGCCCCGGCAATGTCGCGCTGACGGCGGAGGTCAACGCGCGGGTCGTCGCCAGCGGATCAGGCGACGTGATCGTCGCGGGCAAGGCCGCCTGCGTCGTGGACCATCGCGGCACCGGCCGGGTGCTGTGCGGCGGCGAGGCCTATTGAACCCTCGCCGATAGCCGCCTCACCAGCACCCTGGCGGCTTCCACCACCATAGGCCGTCTTTTACGCCGGGACGCTTGCCAGCGCAGCCTTGACGGCGTCGAGCGCGGCCTGCGCCTTGTCGCCATCGGGCCCGCCGCCCTGCGCCATGTCGGGCCGGCCGCCGCCGCCCTTGCCGCCAAGCGCTTCCACACCCGCGCGAACCAGATCGACGGCGCTGATGCTGCTCTTGAGATCGTCGGTCACGCCAACGGCGATGCTGGCGCGGCCGTCGACCACAGCCAGCACGGCCGACACGCCGCTGCCCAGCGCCGCCTTGTTCTGATCGACGATGCCGCGCAATTCCTTGGGATCGAGGCCGTCGATGACTTGCCCCAGGAAATCGATGCTGCCGACCTTTTCCGGCCCGGCGGCCTGGGCCGCGCCGCCGCCGCCGAGCGCCAGCGCCTTCTTCGCTTCGGCCAGCTCCCGCTCCAGCTTGCGGCTCTGCTCGACCAGCGCGGCGATGCGCGCGGGCACGTCTTCGGGCGTGGTCTTGAGCGCCGCGGCGGTCTGACGCAGCTTGTCGTCGCGCTCCACCAGCCACACGCGGGCAGCCTCGCCGGTCAGCGCCTCGATCCGGCGCACGCCCGAGGAGACGGCGCTTTCCGATACGATCTTGAACAGGGCGATGTCGCCGGTGGCGCGGACATGCGTGCCGCCGCACAGTTCGACGGAATAATGAGCGTCGTCGCCCTTCCCCATCGACAGGACGCGGACCTCATCGCCATATTTCTCGCCGAACAGCGCCATGGCGCCCGCGGCGACCGCATCGTCCGGAGTCATGAGGCGGGTCGTCACCTCCTCATTATGGCGAACCTGCGCATTCACATCCGCTTCGATCGCGGCGAGCTGCGCATGGGTGAGCGCTTCGGGATGGGAAAAGTCGAACCGCAGCCGATCGGGCGCGACCAGGCTGCCCTTCTGCGTCACATGGGCGCCCAGTTCCTTACGCAGCGCGGCGTGCAGCAAATGGGTGGCGCTGTGGTTGGCGCGGATGCGATCGCGGCGGTCGACATCGACGATCATATGCACCGTATCGCCGACCTTGATGCTGCCCGCCTCGACCGTCGCATGATGGGCATGAACACGGCCGAGCGGCTTGGCCGTGTCATTGACCAGGGCGACGAAGCCGCCCTGCGTCGTGATCCGACCCGCGTCGCCCATCTGGCCGCCGCTTTCTCCGTAGAAAGGCGTCTGGTTGGTGACGATCGTCACCGTCTCGCCAGCCGTCGCGCTGTCGAAGTTCGCACCGTCCTTGACGATGGCCAGAACCTCGCCCTCGCCCTGCGTCGAGCTGTAGCCGATGAATTCGGTATTGCCGGCCTTTTCGGCGATGTCGAACCAGATTTCGTCCGACGCCTTCTCGCCCGACCCCTTCCACGCGGCGCGCGCCGCCGCCTTCTGTTCGGCCATGGCGGCGTCGAAGCCGGCGCGGTCGACGGTCAGGCCGCGCGAGCGCAGCGCGTCTTCGGTAAGGTCATAGGGGAAGCCGTAGGTGTCGTAGAGCTTGAACGCGGTTTCGCCCGGCAGCGTGCCGCCTTCGCCGAGATCGACGGTCGCTTCGTCCAGCAGCCGCAGGCCATTTTCCAGCGTCTTGCGGAAGCGAGTCTCCTCGCGCAGCAGCGTCTCCTCGATCAGCGGCTGGGCGCGGACCAGTTCGGGATAGGCGCCGCCCATTTCCGATACGAGGCTGGAGACCAGGCGATACATCAGAGGCTCCTTCGCCCCGATGATATGCGCGTGGCGCATGGCGCGGCGCATGATCCGGCGCAGCACATAGCCGCGGCCTTCATTGGCGGGCAGAACGCCGTCCGCGATCAGGAAGCCGGCCGAGCGCAGATGATCGGCGATGACCCGGTGGCTCGCCTTGTGCGTGCCATCGGTCGCGGTCCTGCTGAGCGCGCCGCTCTCGGCGATCAGCGCCTTGAACGTGTCGGTATCATAATTGTCGGTGACGCCCTGCATCACCGCGGCAATGCGCTCCAGCCCCATGCCGGTGTCGATGCTGGGCTTGGGCAGCTCGCCGACGATCTCGTTGGCTTCCTGCTCATATTGCATGAAGACGAGGTTCCAGATTTCGACGAAGCGGTCGCCATCCTCCTCCGGCGATCCGGGCGGGCCGCCCCAGATATGGTCGCCATGATCGTAGAAGATTTCCGAGCAGGGCCCGCACGGACCGCTGTCGCCCATCGCCCAGAAATTATCCTTGGTCGGGATGCGGATGATGCGGTGTTCAGGAAGCCCGGCGATCTTCTTCCACAGCTCGAACGCCTCGTCATCGGTATGGTAGACGGTCGCGGTCAGCCGGTCCGCCGGCAGCCCCCATTCCTTGGTCAGCAGGGTCCAGGCATGAGTGATCGCCTGTTCCTTGAAATAGTCGCCGAAGCTGAAATTGCCCAGCATTTCGAAGAAGGTGTGGTGCCGCGCGGTATAGCCGACATTGTCGAGGTCATTATGCTTGCCGCCGGCGCGCACGCATTTCTGGCTCGACGTCGCGGTCTGATAGGGACGGGTTTCGAGCCCGGTGAAGACATTCTTGAACGGCACCATGCCGGCGTTGACGAACATCAGCGTCGGGTCGTTGTGCGGCACCAGCGGCGCCGAGGGAACGATGGTGTGGCCGTTGCCCCCGAAATAGTCGAGGAAGGAGCGGCGAATGTCGTTGGTCGAAGTCATGGGGGCGATTTAGTGCCAAGCGGTCCGCCGCACAAGCGGCGCTTTTCGTCGGCTCCCGCGCTGTGCACAGGGGTGCAGGCGAACCCCGAGCAAGCTTGTCATTCGCGCCGCAGCCTGTAAGGGCCTGAAATTTGCGCACGGTTTGGAGTTAGGAATGGCGGCACAGGTTTTCGCGGAATGGCGGAGCGTCAGGAAGACACCAGCCGTCCCGATGCTGTGGAATGACGGGTTGACCCCCTTGATCCAGCAAAACCATGCCTATGCCGTCGAAACGCCGCCGGCAACCATCTGGGCGTTCGAGAATGTCGAACTTGTCGGCCCTTGCATCCCCTTGATCCTCGATGATCTGGACCATGAATTCAAGATCGGGCTGTTCCCGGGCTATGTCGTTCGAAAATATGCCGATCCGGCTTATGTCGGGCAGTTTGCGCGCGCGACTGCAGGGACGCGGCAGATCGCCAGCGCCTGGTCCATCTGGAACTATAATTGCGTCATCTACGGCCATTTCCTGCTGGAAGCGATGCCGCGCCTGCTCCTGATCCGGGCGGCGATCCATCGGGATCCGTCTTTGGCCACCATCCCCATCCTGATCCCCAGCGATGCGCCATCCTACGCCCTGCGATGGATCGCACTGTTGTTGCCCGATGTTCCGATCGAAACCAAGGACCTGCACGACAGCATCGTCGTGCAGCGCCTGCTCATTCCCCGCTGGGGCAATCGCTATATCTATCCGGATGTCGTGCAAAATCAGCTGGAGCAACTCGCCGCGCCGCACAAGTCCGAGGACGGACCAAAGCGCCGCATCTTCGTGGAACGCCGTGTCGAGTCCTACCGCGTCCTGGCCAATGCGGACCAGTTGCGCGACATCGCCGCGAGCCATGGCTTCGAAAGCGTCAGTCCCGAACGCTTGCCCTTGCAGGAACAAATCGCGCTGTTCGCCGACGCGCGCCATATCGTCGGGGAATTCTCCAGCGCGATGCACAACGCGCTCTTTTCGCCGGCCGGATGCCGCGTGATGGCGATGAACTATCTCGCCGAATGCCAATCGCGCATCGGCAATTTCCGGCGGCAACGCGTCGGCTATATCCTGCCCGAAAATGGTGTGGTGAGCTACGATCCCAGCATCACGGGCGTCCGGCATTTCGAGATCGATCCCACCGTCTTCACAGCCAAGCTGACCAAGATGCTGGAAGGCACCTGATCCCCCTCGCCCGGCATATCCTCGTCGATGCGCTCCGGAACATCGGCCGCCTGCCTCACCCGATCGGCGCCTCGATCGAGGCGGGCGGGTGGGAGAACCAGGCGGGGCCTTGCGGGGTCATGTGGAAACAGTCCTCCATGCGGATGCCCATGACCCCCGGAAGATAGAGGCCGGGTTCGTTGGAGAAGCACATGCCGACGTCCAGCGGCGTCGTTTCGCCATGGACGAGGTTGACCGGCTCATGCCCCTCCATGCCGATGCCGTGGCCGGTGCGGTGGGAAAGGCCCGGCAGCTTGTAGCCGGGGCCGTAGCCGCGCTGTTCGTAAAAGGCGCGCACCGCATCGTCGACCGCCCCCGCCGGGACGCCCAGCCGGGCCGCTTCGATCGCGATCGCCTGGCCCCGCGCCACGTCGTTCCAGACGGCGCGCTGCTGCGGCGTTGGCGTCGCATCGTGAATCCAGCTGCGGCTGATGTCGGACTGATAATCCTCCACCGTGCAGCCGCAGTCCATCAGCACCACCTCGCCGGCCTGCACCGCCTGCGGCTTGCCCGATCCATGCGGATAGGCGGCCGCCTCGCCCAGCAGCACCAGGTTGAATTCGACCTTGCCGCCCAGCTGCTGCGTCGCCGCGCTCATCAGCGCGCCGATGTCGGCCGGGGTCATGCCCGCCTTCACCCGCGGATAGGTCCAGCGATAGGCGGCCATGGTGACATCCGCCGCCGCCTGCATCAGGGCGATCTCCGCCGCTGTCTTGCGCATCCGCAAGGCGCGGGTGACCGGATCACGCACCAGCGTCGCCGCGGGCAGCGCGGCCTGAAGGCCGTCGACCGCGAAGTAGCGAACGCTTTCCTCGATCGCGATGCGGCCCTTGGCAAGGCCCCTGGCGGTCAGGAAGTCGGCGATGGGGGCATAGGGGCTTTCATGCTCCTGCCAGACGCGCACGTCGGCAGGGATCGCCAGCGATTCGTCGATCGAGGGCTTTTCGAAAAAGGGGCAGATGATGAGCGGCGCGCCGCTTGCGGGAATGACGGCGGCGGTCAATCGCTCCGACCGGTGCCAGCGTATGCCGCTATAGTAAATGAGGCTCGCCCCCGGTTCGACCAGCAGCGCGTCGATCCCCTCCCGCTGCATCATCGCCTGCGCGCGCCGGAGGCGATCGGCGCGTTCGGCCTTGCCGATCGGCGCGACGCCGCCGGTCAGCGGGCGCAAGGCTTCGGCCGCTCGCTCCTGCGCGAAGAGGCGCGGACTGACGATGCCGACAGCGAAGCCGACAGCAGCCATGTGCAAGATGCTGCGCCGATCACGCATAGGCATAAGGGCCTCCCGCCGCCAGCGCCGCCTGATAGGCGGGGCGCGCATGCATTTCATCAAGCCAGCGGATCAGGCTGGGCCGGCTCTGGTCCAGGCCGCCGCGCGAACGCGACGCTTCCAGCGGGAAGCTCATCATCATGTCGGCGGCGGTAAAGGCGTCGCCGGCGAAATAGGGGCGGCTCGCCAGCTCGGTTTCGAGCCAGTCGAGATGATCGTCGAGCATCCGCTGCACGGTGGGCCGGGCGGGACGGCCCAGCAGGCCGAGCTTGCCGACGACGAGCAGCGCCAGCAGCGGCGGCATCATCGACCCTTCGGCATAATGGAGGAACTGGCGATAGCGGATCGCGCCTTGCGCATCGGCGGGCGGCCCGAAACGGTTGCCGGCGCGGGCTACCAGATAGTCCATGATCGCGCCAGTCTCGATCAGGCGATGACCGTCGACCTCCACCACCGGGGAGCGGCCGAGCGGGTGAACGGCGCGCAGCGCGGCGGGCGCGCGCATGGTCTTTCGATCGCGTTCGTAGCGGCGGACGTCATAGGGTTCGCCCAGTTCCTCCAGCAGCCAGAGGATGCGTTGCGACCGGCTGTTGTTCAGATGATGGACGATGATGGTCATGATGCCTCCCAGGCTGCCTGCCGGTGAGGGCTAACGCAGCCCGGCAGGCTTGCCAAGTTGGAGAACGACGCCGTCAGGCCATCTCCATCGCTTCCGCCTTCTTCCTGGCGCGGAAGGCGTGGAGGAGCGGTTCGGTATAGCCGCTGGGCTGAGCGACCCCGTCGAACACGAGCGCGCGCGCGGCGTGGAAGGCAAGGCTCGCCTCCTCGCGGCCGCTCATCGACTGATAGAGCGGATCGCCCGCATTCTGGGCATCGACCTTGGCCGCCATGCGGCGCAGCGCGGCATCGACCTGATCGGCCGTGCAGACGCCGTGCAGCAGCCAGTTGGCCATATGCTGCGAGGAGATGCGCAGCGTCGCGCGATCCTCCATCAGGCCGATGTCGTGAATGTCGGGCACCTTGGAGCAGCCGACGCCCTGATCGACCCAGCGCACGACATAGCCGAGGATGCCCTGGGCATTATTGTCCAGTTCCTGCGCGATTTCCTCTTCGGAAAAGTTGCGACCGACAGCGACGGGGATGGTCAGCAAGGCGTCGAGCGGGGCGATGCCCTCCGCCTGTCGCTCCTGCTGGCGCGCGAACACGTCGATGCGGTGATAATGGGTGGCGTGCAGCGTCGCGGCCGTGGGTGACGGAACCCAGGCCGTGTTGGCGCCGCTTCGGGGATGGCCCGATTTCTGTTCGAGCATGTCGGCCATGCGATCGGGCGCGGCCCACATGCCCTTGCCGATCTGCGCCCGGCCGCTGAGCCCGCAGGCAAGGCCGATCTGGACATTGCGATCCTCATAGGCGGTGATCCAGTCGCTCGTCTTCATCTCGCCCTTGCGGATCATCGGGCCGGCCTGCATCGACGTGTGCATTTCGTCGCCGGTGCGGTCGAGGAAGCCGGTATTGATGAAGACAATGCGGTCCTTCACTGCATGGATGCAGGCGGAGAGATTGGCCGACGTGCGACGTTCCTCGTCCATGACGCCGACCTTGATCGTGTGGCGCGCCATGCCCAGCATATCCTCGATCGCGTCGAACAGGCGATCGGTGAAGGCGACCTCGTCCGGCCCGTGCATCTTGGGCTTGACGATATAGACGCTGCCGGCGCGGCTGTTGGCGTTGCGACCGTTGAGGTCGTGGAGCGCGATCAGGCTCGTGACGATGCCGTCGATCAGCCCTTCGGGCGCTTCGTCCCCGTTCGGCAAGCGCACGGCCGGCGTCGTCATCAGATGGCCGACATTGCGGACGAAGAGCAGGCTGCGGCCGGGCAAGGTGAAGCGGCTGCCGTCGGGCGCGGTGTAGGCGCGATCCGGGTTGAGCGCGCGAGTCATCATCGCCCCGCCCTTTTCGAACGTATCGCTAAGGTCTCCCCGCATCAGGCCGAGCCAGTTGGCATAAGCCGCGACCTTGTCCGCCGCGTCGACGGCGGCGACCGAATCCTCCAGGTCGCAAATGGTGGTGAGCGCGGATTCGAGGATGACGTCGGCAATACCCGCTGGATCGGTCGCGCCGATCGGATGGTCCGGATCGAACACGATTTCGATGTGCAGGCCATTGTGGCGGAAGAGCTTGCCCTTCCCGCTCGTGCCGACGAACTGCGACGGGTCGGCGAGGCGGATGTCGTCGCTCGACAGGTCGGCCCAGCTGCCGCTCGCCAGCGGGATGGCATCGTCCAGGAAGGCCTTGGCCCAGGCGATGACCTGCGCGCCGCGCTGTGGGTCATAGCCCTTCCCCGCCGCCGCGCCGGAAATCGCGTCGGTGCCGTAGAGCGCGTCGTACAGGCTGCCCCAGCGCGCATTGGCGGCGTTGAGCAGGAAGCGGGCGTTGAGGATTGGCACGACCAGCTGCGGCCCGGCAAGCCGCGCGACTTCATCATCGACATGGGTGCTGCCGATGGCGAAGGGCGCGGGTTCGGCGACCAGATAGCCGATGTCGCGCAGGAACTGCTGGTAGGCGGCGGCGTCATGGGGCTGGCCCCGGCGCTGTTCATGCCAGCTGTCGATTTGCGCCTGCAGCGTATCGCGCTTGCGCAGCAGGGCGACATTCTCCGGCGCGAAGCGCGCCAGGATCGCGGCTGTGCCCGCCCAGAAAGCGTCGGGGGCGATTCCAGTGCCCGGCAAGGCGCGCGTGTCGATGAAATCGGCGAGCGGCGCCGCGACCTTCAGGCCGGACTTGTCGATCATGCGGTCGGTCATTCAGCATCTCCCAACATCACCCGTCGGTTTCGCGCCAGCGCGGATGACGGCATCGACGCCTATGTAGGCGATTAACATTATGCCGTGTAGACGCTATTATTCGAACATAGTCATTCCTGTGGTGAACGAATATGATGGATGCCGACCATGAATTGTTCGTGACGGTGGTGGACGAAGGCGGGTTGGCGGCGGCCGGGCGGCGGCTGCATATTTCGCCGGCGATGATGTCGAAGCGCCTGTCCCGGCTGGAGGAACGGCTGGGCGCGAAGCTGGTGCATCGCACGACGCGCAGGCTGGCGCTGACGCCGGCGGGCGAGCGGCTGCATGCCGACCTGCGCGGCATATTGGCCGCGCTGGACGAGGCGGAACGGCGCGTCACCGGAGCGGCGGCGATCGCCGCGGGGCCGCTGCGCGTGACCGCGCCCACCTCCTTTGGCCGCATGCACCTGGCGCCGCATCTGCACCGCTTCCTCGACGCCCATCCGCAGGTCGACCTCAGCATCGACCTCAGCGACGACTATGTCGACCTGATCGACGCGCGGGTCGACATCGCCATCCGCATCGCCGCCGATCCGGGGAGAAGCCTCAGCGCAAGGCGGCTGGCGGACAATCGCCGCATCCTGTGCGCCGCCCCGGATTATCTGGCGCGTCATGGCGCGCCCGCGCGCCTGTCCGACCTGCGCGGGCATCGCCTGCTCGCCGCCGACGGGCAATTGCCCTGGCGGCTGGTCGGACCGCGCGGCCCTGTGCAGGTGGACGGCCGCAGCATCGTGCGCACCAACAGCAGCGAAATGGTGCGCGAACTCTGCCTATCCGGCGCGGGCATCGCGCTGCGATCGCTGTGGGACGTCAGCGAGGCGCTGGCCGCCCGGCATGTGCGCCAGATCCTGCCGGACCATCAGGGATCGGCCGATGTCGGCCTGTTCGCGCTATGGCTGCCGCAGGACAATCTGCCGCGCACGATGCGCGTGTTCATCGATTTTCTGGCCGGCCTCTATGCGCCCCGTCCCCCCTGGGAGCGTTCGGCCATTGCCCTAGCGGAACCAAGCCTCTAAGGCCGCGCCCATGGACGACAATACCCGCCGCGCAGCCCTCGACTATCACCGCTATCCGCAACCGGGCAAGCTCCGCATCGAGCCGACCAAGCGCATGGTCAACCAGCGCGACCTGGCGCTGGCCTATTCGCCGGGGGTCGCCGCGCCCTGCGTCGAGATCGCCGCCGATCCCGACAAGGCGATGGACTATACCGCGCGCGGCAACCTGGTCGCGGTCATTTCCAACGGCACGGCGGTGCTGGGCCTGGGATCAATCGGCGCGCTCGCGTCCAAGCCGGTGATGGAGGGCAAGGCCGTCCTCTTCAAGAAATTCGCCGACATCGACGTGTTCGACATCGAGGTGGACACCACCGACACCGACGCCTTCGTGGAGGCCGTCGCGCTGCTCGAGCCGACCTTCGGCGGCATCAACCTGGAAGACATCAAGGCGCCCGAATGTTTCGAGATCGAGCGCCGGTTGAAGGAGCGGATGAACATTCCGGTCTTTCATGACGACCAGCATGGCACCGCCATCGTCGTCGCCGCCGCCGTGCGCAACGCGCTGGTGCTGCAGGGCAAGACGCTGGCCGATGCGAAGCTGGTGACGTCGGGCGCGGGCGCGGCGGCGCTGGCCTGTGTCGACCTGCTGGTGTCGATGGGCCTGCCGATCGAAAACGTCACGATGACCGACAAGGATGGCGTCATCCATGCCGGGCGCGAAGGCATGTTGCCGAATATGGCGCGCTATGCCCGCACCACCAATGCGCGCACCCTGCCCGACGTGCTGCCGGGCGCGAACCTGTTCCTGGGCCTGTCGGCGCCGGGCGTGCTGAAGCCCGAATGGCTGCCGCTGATGGCGCCCAATCCGCTGATCTTCGCGCTCGCCAATCCCGAGCCGGAAATCCGCCCGGAAGCCGCGCGCGAAGTGCGCCCGGACGCAATCATCGCCACCGGCCGGTCGGACTATCCCAACCAGGTCAACAATGTCCTGTGCTTCCCCTATATCTTCCGCGGCGCGCTGGACGTGGGTGCGACGCAGATCAACGAGGCGATGAAAGTCGCCGCCGCCGACGCGATCGCGGCCCTGGCCCGCATGCCCGCCCATGACAGCGTGGCGCAGGCCTATGGCGGCCGCAAGCTGGTGTTCGGCGCGGACTATATTATCCCGACACCGTTCGACCCGCGCCTGATCGGCGAGATCGCGGTCGCGGTGGCCAAGGCCGCGATGGACAGCGGCGTCGCGAAGAAGACGCTGAACCTCGACGATTACAAGCGCAGCCTGACGCACCAGAATACCCGGTCGGGCCAGTTGATGCTGCCGGTGTTCGAAGCCGCGCGCGGCAGCGGCACGCGCATTGCCTATGGCGAGGGCGAGGATGACCGCGTGTTGCGCGCGATCCGTGACGCGCTGGACGAAGGGATCGTCCGCCCGACCATCGTCGGCCGTCGCCGCATCCTGGAGCAGAAGCTGCCCGAACTGGGGCTGAGCTTCGACCTGGACCGCGATGTCGAGATCGTCGATCCGGAGACCGACCATCTGGTGATGGGCGAACTGGTCGAGGCCTATCGCGCCGTCGCCGCGCGCAAGGGCGTGCCGGCCGACGAGATTTTGCGCCATGTCTATCGCCGCCCGACCGTCACCGCCGCCATGCTGCTGCGCACCGGGCGCGTCGATGCCGCACTGGTGGGCGGCCGGTCCGAATATTGGGGGCAGGTCGAACATGTGCTGCGCATCATCGACCGGGTGCCGAGCCACAGCCGCGTCTATGCGCTGTCCGGCCTGATCCTGGACGCGGGCGCGCTGTTCATCACCGACACGCATATGGTGCCCGATCCCACTACCGACCAGATCGCGGAAATGACGATCGCGGCGGCGGCGGAGATCGCGCATTTCGGCCTGAAGCCGCGCGTCGCCCTGCTGTCCCACTCCAATTTCGGATCGTCGCATACCGACAGCGCGCGCAAGATGCGCCGCGCCTACAAGAAGGTGCGCGACATGGCGCCCCATCTGGCGGTCGACGGCGAAATGCATGCGGATGCGGCGCTCAGCCAGGCGCTGCGCGAGCGGCTGATCCCCGATTCCCGGTTCGAAGGGTCGGCCAATTTGCTGGTCATGCCCAATCTGGATGCGGCCAACATCACGTTGACTGCCCTGTCGGCATCGTCCAGCTCGCCGACGGTGGGCCCGATGCTGATGGGCCTGTCCAAGCCCATTCATGTGCTGACGCCCGGAGTCACTTCGCGCGGCATCCTCAACCTGACCGCGATCGCGGCAGCCGAGGTGGCGCGGGAAGGCGTCGCTTAACCTTTCCGCCCTATCCTGCGCCCCGACAGGAGGCATGACGATGGCAGCGTTGATCAAGGCACTGGCGAAAAGCATTGGTCCCAAGCTGGCGATCGGCCTGGCCCTGGGCGGCGGCGCCTGGGCCGCCATGCATGTGCTGGAGCGGCCGGCCGAGCGCGCCGCAGCGGCGAGCGATCCGCAGGTCTCCACCGCGGCCGCGCCTGTCCCCGCCCCCGCTTCCACTTCGGCCCCTGCCCCCGCCAGCGCGGCCCCGGCCAAGCCCGCCGAGCGGCGCAGCGACCAGCCGATGGCTATCGATCCGCGCGCGTTGACGGTGAAGCGCGTGCTGGCGATCGACGGCCCGTTCCGCCATGGCGACTATGTCTGGGACGAAAAGGGCGCGCCGGCGAGCGGGCCGGTCATCATCACCATCGACCTCAAGGCCGAGACGCTGTCCGTCTTTCGCGCCGGATATGAGATTGGCGCGGCCGTGATCCTGTATGGCGCGACCGACAAGCCGAGCCCGCTGGGCGCCTTTCCGATCACGCAGAAGGACGCCGACCATGTGTCCAACCTGTATGACGCGCCCATGCCCTATGCGCAGAGGCTGACCAGCGACGGCGTGTTCATCCATGGCAGCGATGTCGAATATGGCCGCGGCACCCATGGCTGCATCGGCGTGCCCACCGCGTTCGCCAAGAAATTGTTCGGCGTGACCAAGCTGGGCGACATCGTCGTCATCACCAATGGCAAGATGCTGAACGTCGGCAAGGCGCAGGTCGGCGCCTAGAGCGGGGCGTCCTCGATCCGGGGTCGCTGCGCGACGGTGAGCGCGCTGCCGGCCGAGGCGACCATGATGCTGAGCATCGCCAGCCACTGAATGGCGCTCAGCCGCTCGCCCAGCACCACAAAGCCCGCCAGCGCGCCGATCGCGGGCGCGGAACTGAGCAGCAGGCCGAAAACCGGCGCGGGCAAGCGCCGCATCGCTTCCATCTCCAGCGAATAGGGCAAGGCGCTCGACAGGAAAGCGACGGCGAAGGCGACAAGCAGAAGATGCGGCGAATGGAGCGCGGCGCCGACCGGCCCCACCGCGGCCGGGCTGATGAGGATGGCGGCGACCAGCATGCCCCAGGCGACGGCATCGCCGCCGATCCCGGCCGACACCCGCTTGCCCGCCAAAATGTAGAGCGCCCAGCAGATCGCCGCGCCGCAGGCGAAGGCGACGTCCAGCGGATCGAGCCGGGCGTCGGGCCAAATCGGCAGCAGCAGCAACAGCCCCGCGACGGCCGCTGCCAGCCACAGGAAATCGCGCGGGCGACGCGAGCCGAACAGGACGATGGCGAGCGGCCCGGTGACTTCGATGGCGATCGCGGTGCCGAGCGGAATACGCGCGAAAGCCTGATAGATCAGCAGGTTCATGAGCGCGAGCGTCGCGCCATAGCCAAGCAGCGGCCAGCGCAGCGCCGATGGCACCTTGCGCCGCCAGGGCCGGCGGAAGGACAGGAGCAGCAGCGCCGCCAGCAGGATGCGCAGCGCCGCGACGCCCGGCGCCCCGACCAGCGGGAAGAGCGTCTTGGCAAAGGCGGCGCCGAGGTTCATCGACAGGAGCGAGAGCAGCACCGCGCCCGTCCCGATCATCGTCCCGCGCGCGTCCTGTTCATCCCTGCCCATGGTTGGCGGCTATAGAGCATCGCAGGCCGCGCGCCATGCCCCTTGTCACCCGGCAATTGCATCGGCCGCAGCGGCAGATGCAACAAAGGCATACGCATGCGGGATTGACCAGCGCTGTCATCGCGCCCATTTGCGAGGCTTCCGCATATTGCAATGCAACATGGAGCCGGCGATGAGCGCCCACCCCCATCAAGCGCATCCCGCGCTTGTCCTGTTCGCGCTGTCGGTCGGCGCCTTCGCGATCGGCACGACCGAATTCGCGGCGATGAGCCTGCTGCCCTTTTTTGCGCGCGATCTGGGGATCGACGCGCCGACGGCGGGCCATGCGATCAGCGCCTATGCGCTGGGCGTGGTGGCCGGCGCGCCGGTCATCGCCGCGTTCGGCGCGCGCTTGCCGCGGCGCACGCTGCTGATCGGTCTGATGGCGATGTTCGCCCTGGCCAACGGCCTGTCGGCGCTGTCGCCCAGCTATCATTGGATGCTGCTGTTCCGGTTCCTGTCGGGCATGCCCCATGGCGCCTATTTCGGCGTCGCGGCGCTGGTGGCGGCCAGCCTGGTGCCGATCGAGAAGCGGGCGCAGGCGATCGCGCGGATGTTTGCCGGCCTGACCGTCGCCACCATCATCGGCGTGCCGGTGGCCAACTGGATGGGGCAGGCGCTCGGCTGGCGCTGGGGCTTTGGCGTGGTCGCCGTGCTGGCGCTCGCCACGGTGACGCTGGTCGCGATCCATGCCCCGCGCGACGGCGGCGATGCCAAGGCGAGCCCGATGCGCGAACTGACCGCGCTGCAGCGCCCGCAAGTGTGGCTGACGCTGCTGACCGGGGCGATCGGCTTTGGCGGGCTGTTCGCCGTCTACACCTATGTCGCGTCGACCATGATCGAGGTGACGCATGTGTCCGAAGCCTATGTGCCGCTGATCCTGGCCATTTTTGGCGTCGGCATGACGCTGGGCAATCTCGCATCCGCATGGGCAGCGGACCGGGCGCTCAACCGCACGGTCATCGGCATCATGCTGTGGAGCGCCGCGTCGCTGGCGCTGTTCCCGTTGCTGGCGGGCAATGTCTGGACGCTGGGCCTCGTCATCTTCATGATCGGCCTGGGCGGCGGGCTGGGCACGCCGTTGCAGGCGCGGCTGATGGACGTGGCGGGCGACGCCCAGACGCTGGCGGCGGCGCTGCACCACAGCGCCTTCAACGTCGCCAATGCGGTCGGCCCCTGGCTCGGCGGCCTGTCGATCGCGGCGGGCCATGGGCTGGTGTCGACCGGCTGGATCGGCGCGGCGCTCTCGCTGGGCGGCCTGGCGGTGTTCCTGATCGCCATCGCCCTGCAGCGACGCACCGCCCCGGCCATCGTCGCGCCAGCCGAATAAAGCCGCTTCCGCACCAGCCGCGCGCTCGATAAGCTGGCGCGATGGGGGACGATAACCGGGACACGATATTGGCCGATGCGGCCCTGGCGGCGCTGCGGCGAGGCGATGCGGCGGGGGCGCTGGCGACGCTGCGCGACATGCGGGATCCGCCGGCGATGCTGCTGGCCCAGGCCTGCAATCGCAGCGGCGACCTGGACGGCGAAGCAGCGGCGCTGCGGCGGATATTGGACAGCGACATCCGCAACCTCCCCGCGCTGCTCGCCATGGGGCAGAATGCGCAGCGCCGGGGTGATGCGCGCGGCGCCACCAGCTGGTTTCGCTCCGCGCTGGCGCAGGCGGCCGCGACGGGCGCGCCGCCGCAGCTTCAGCCGCTGCTGCAACAGGCGCAGGCCAGCATCGCCCAGTCGAGCCGCAGTTTCGAGGATCATCTGACCACTGCGATCAGCGACCTGCCGCCCCTGCCCCGCATCCAGTTGGCGACCGACCTGATGCTGGGCAAGCGGACGCTGTTCCTGCAGCAGCCGAGCATGTTCTATTTTCCGGAGCTGCCGCAGCGCGCTTTCTACGAACGGTCGGCGTTCGACTGGGTGCCGGCGGTCGAGGCGATGACCGACGCGATCGTCGCGGAACTGGAAGCGGTGCGCGCGCAGGAGGATGCGGCCTTTGCGCCCTATGTCCAGGCGTCGCCGCTGCGGCCCGCGCCCAATAATCCCTTGCGCGACGATGCGCGGTGGAGCGCGCTGTATTTCTGGCAGAATGGCGCGCCGGTTGCGGAGAATGCGGCGCGCTGCCCGGCGGTGATGGCGGCGCTGGCGCAGGCCCCGATGCCCATCATCGAAGCGCGATCCCCCGTGGCGCTATGGTCGCTGCTGCAACCCGGCACGCATATCCAGCCGCATCATGGGCTGCTCAACACCCGCCTCATCTGCCACTTGCCGCTGCTGACGCCGGAGGGCTGCGCCCTGCGAGTGGGCGCGGAGACGCGGGAATGGCGCAAGGGCGAGATGCTGCTGTTCGACGACAGTATCGAGCATGAAGCCTGGAATCGCGGCGCGGAAACGCGCGTGGTGCTGCTGTTCGAAATCTGGCGGCCCGAAATCTCCCCCGAGGAGCGCATGGCGCTCACGCAGTTATTCCAGGCGATCGACCATTTCGGCCCGGCGCAGGTCGATAGCGGCGGCTGAGCAGAGACAGACGGTCAGCGCATCTTTTCGGTGATGACGTCGAAAGGCTGCGGGCGGCCCAGGTGGAAGCCCTGGCCGATGGGGCAGCCATGGGCGAGCAGCAATTGGGCCTGCCCCTCCGTCTCGACGCCTTCGGCGACCACTTCCATGCCGAAGCTGGCGCCGAGCTTGACGATGGCGTCGACGATCGCGGCGTCGCCGGCGTCCTGGTCCATATTGCTGACGAAGCTGCGGTCGATCTTGAGCACGGCGACGGGATAATGTTTGAGATGGCTGAGCGACGCATAGCCGGTGCCGAAATCGTCGAGCGCCACGCGGACGCCTTCCTGCGCGAAGCAGCGCAGCGCGGTGGCGACCTGATCCGCGCCTCGGCCAAGGAACACCGTTTCGGTGACCTCGATTTCCAGGTGGCGGGTGGGCACACCGGCCGCGACCAGCCGTTCGAGCACGGAGTCGGCGAAGCCCGAATGGGTGAAGTCGGCCGCCGACGCGTTGATCGCGACGCTGCCGGGATCACGCCCGGCGTCGAGCCAGCGCATCAGGTCGCGCAGCACCGCGTCCAGCATCTTGCGCGTCAGGGCGACGGCGATCTCGCCATGGTCGAAGGCCGCGACGATGCTGGCGGGCGACTGGACGCCCAGACGCGGATGGCACCAGCGCAGCAAGGCCTCATAGCCGGTGACCTGGCGCGTGCGCAGGTCCACCTTGGGCTGATAATAGGGCATCAGCAGGTCGTCGGCGATCACCTGGCGGGCCATGCGGATCATGGAGCTGCGCTGCTGCGCCTCGCACCGCAGGCTGGAATGGAACAGCGTCAACCGCCCGCGCCCCGCCGACTTGGACGCATAGAGCGCCAGGTCCGCCGCCTTGAACAATTCATCGCCCCGGTCGCCGGCATCGCCGCCGAACAGTGCCGCGCCCATGCTGACGCCGCAGTCGAGCGATCGTCCTTCATGCACATGCGGGCGGCGCAGATCCTCGATCAGGGCGCTGCCCCAGGCCTCCAGTTCCGCCGCGCTGCCCAAGGCCGGTGAAATCAGCCCGAATTCGTCCCCGCCCAGGCGGCCGATCACTGCATCGGGCGGCGCGGCGTCGGCCAGCCGCTTGGCAAAGGCGCACAGCAGGGCGTCGCCGGCGTCATGACCGAGCGAATCGTTGGTGCGCTTGAGATCGTCGATGTCGAGCAGCAGCAGCGCGAAGCTCTCGCCCGAAACCTTGGCGGCGTCCGCCATGGCGTCGAGCTTTTCCTGCCACAGCGCACGATTGGGCAGGCGCGTCATCGCGTCATGCGTCGCCGCCCAGCGAATCCGCTCCTCGCTCACCTGCTCCTCGGTCACGTCGAAGAAAGTGACGACGATGCGCGTCGACCGATCCGCGTCGCAACGCATGGTCCAGCCGGTGCTCCTGATCCAGCGCAGCGCCCCGTCGGTGGCGCGATGGATGCGCAGCATATCCTCGAAATGCGGGGGCACCGCGCCCGTCGCGACGCCTTGCAGCATCACCCGCAGCCGGTCGCGATCGTCGGGATGGACGAGGGAGAGCGCCAGCTCCACGGTGGGTTCGGCATCGGGCGACACGCCCAGCATCGTGCGCAGTTCGGCCGACCAGCTGCGCTTGCCCGTCGCGGTATCGAAATCCCAGATGCCCAGCCGCGCTGACTGGACCGCCAGCCGGAACCGCTCCTCGCTTTCCGCCAGTTCGCGCTCGGTCTCATGGCGGTCATGGACATCTTCCAGCGTGCCATACCAGCGCACCACGCGGCCCTCGTCATCCCGGCGCGGCGCCGCTCGCGCGCGCATCCAGCGATACTCGCCTTTACGCAAGCGAATGCGATATTGGATGTCCAGAGGCGCACCGCTCGACAGACAATCTGCCCACAGCGCCATCACGCGGGGCGCATCCTCCGGATGGACGGCCTGCACCCAGCCGGCGCCAAGCACATCTTCGTACCGCAGCCCCGTCAGCGCGGTAAAAAGCGGGCCTGCTTGTTCGATCAGACCGTCCGGCGATGCAGTCCAAGGCACCTGCGGACTGAGAGCGACCGACCAGCGATAATCCTCGCGGCTTTCGGCCACCGCAGCGTCGAGCGCCTGCTGAGCCGCCTCGACATCCTCGGCCGTGCCGACGAACAGCGTCGCACCATCGGCCCCTCTTGTCCGGCGCATGCGGATGCGCCAGCGCCGCCGCTCCTCCTCCTCCGCCAGCTGAAGCCGCACCGTCCGCGGCGCGGGCGCGTCCTGCGCCGCCGCCTCCATCAGTTGGCGGCGATCCGCATGATCGAGCGCATTCCGCCAAGACAGGCCCTGCGCACCCGCGCCCAGGCGCAGCAGATCGGGCCCGGCCACACGACGCCAGAGCAGCAGCCGGCCGCGGCCGTCGGCGATCCAGCGATACAGGCTGGGCGCGACATCATCGAATGCCGCAGGCGGAAGAATTTCGTTACGTAGGCGAAATGGAATGTCAGCCAGGGGATCGCGCGTCGTGAGACGCCATCCATCGTCGAAGCGGCGGTCAGCGAACCGGTCCACCGCGCCTCTCCCTGCGTGCAAGATCCTTCCTCATTCGGAAGAGCGTTAGGGCAAAAGGTTAAAGATTTTGGACACCGCAGCCGCGATTTCGGTGCAACCTATGTGACAATCGCCGTCATTTCCGCAGGATCGTCGCCAGTTCGACCTGCCGGGGCGAGGAGGGCGAAGCGGGAGCCTCGCTCAGGGCGGCGTCCCGCTCGGCCGGATCGAAGCGGGTCCAGCCATCGCGGCCGAGCTTTTCGAGCGGCTGATAGCGGACCTTATACTGCATCCGCGCCGACCCCTTCACCCAGTAGCCGAGATAGACATAGGGCAGGCCCGCCGCCGCCGCGCGCAGGATATGGTCCATGATGATGAAGTTGCCGAGGCCCGGCCGATGCGGCAGTTGCGTGTCGAAGAAGCTGTAGATCATCGATAGGCCGTCGCCCTGCCGATCGGTCAGGCACGCGCCCACCAGCTTGCCGACGCGCCCGTCGACGCCGGGTTCGCGATATTCGACGATCTGGGTGTCGACCGGGGTCTGTTCGACCATGTCGGCAAAATCCATCTCATCCATTTCGGTCATGCCGCCGCCGGCATGCCGGGCGTTGAGATAGCGCTGAAGCAGCGCGAACTGCTCCTCGGTCGACCAGGGCTTGCAGGCGCTGACCACCAGATCCTCGTTCCGGCGCAGCAGCTTGCGCTGCGTGGCGTTGGGTTGGAACTGCTGCGTCACCACGCGCACCGATACGCAGGCGGTACAGTCGGTGCAGCTTGGCCGGTAGGCGACATTCTGGCTGCGGCGAAAGCCGATGCGGCCGAGCGCGTCGTTGAGTTCCGACGCATTGTCGCCGTTCAGTTCGGTGAAGACCTTGCGCTCGCTCCTGCCCGGAAGATAGGGGCAGGGGCTGGGATTGGTCACGAAGAAGCGCGGAAAGCGGAAAGGCGCGGTCACGCTCCTCCCCCCGATGCTGCGCTGCCATGCCCGTGCGTCATGCGCCGACTATGCCGTTCCCGCGCGCGCAAGAAAAGTTCATTTACTATCAAAATGCGTGGGCAAGCCGTCCCATTATGCAACCTCTATCGGCGCGACCTCATAGCCGGCCTCGCGCAGCGCCGCGAGCAGCCCCTGGAGATGGTCGCGATCGCGCGTTTCGCATTCGACGTCCAGGCTGAGCCCCTTGGCCGGCAGGTTGGTGAAGATGCGCTGGTGCGACAGTTCGAGGATGTTGACCGCTTCCTGGTCGAAGATGCGCGCGACATGGAACAGCGCGCCGGGGCGGTCCTGCAGGATGATGCGCAGCCGCGCCAGACGGCCCGACCGCGCCAGGTCGCGCAGCAGCACATTGGCGAGCAGCCGGGTGTCGATATTGCCGCCGGTCAGCACCAGCCCGATCTTGCGGCCGGCAAATTGCTCGCGATGGGTGAGCAGCGCGGCGAGGCCCGCCGCGCCCGCCCCTTCGACCACGGTCTTTTCGATCTGAAGCAGCAGGCTGAGCGATTCCTCCAGCCGCCGTTCGCTGACCAGCATCACGTCGTCGGCCAGCCGCTCGACGAAGCGGCGCGTGACGTCGCCCGGCTGCTTGACCGCGATGCCTTCGGCCAGCGTGTCGCCGTCGCAGGCGAGCGTCGCGCCCTTGATGAAGTCATACATGGACGGATAAAGTTCGGCCTGGACGCCGACCAGGCGGATGTCCGGCTTCATCGCGCGCGCGGCCGTCGCCATGCCCGAAAACAGGCCGCCGCCGCCGATCGGGATGACCAGCGTGTCGATTTCCGGCGCATCCTCCAGCATTTCGAGCGCGACCGTGCCCTGGCCGGCGATGATGTCGGGCTCGTCGAAGGGGTGGACGAAGGTCAGCCCCTGCTCCACCTCCAGCTTGCGGGCATGGGCGTAGGCGTCGTCGAACTTCTCGCCAAATTGCACGACGGTGGCGCCATGGCCGCGCGTCTGCGTCACCTTCACGATCGGGGTCGTGGTCGGCATGACGATGGTGACCGGCACGCCCAGCCGCTTGCCATGATAGGCCAGACCCTGCGCGTGATTGCCAGCCGACGCGGCGATCACGCCCTTCGCCTTGGACGCGTCATCCAGTTGCAGCAGTCGGTTGAGCGCGCCGCGCTCCTTGTAGGCGGCGGTGAACTGGAGATTTTCGAACTTCAGATAGACTTTGCAGCCCAGCATGTCGGACAGCGTCTGGCTGATCAGCGTCGGCGTCTTGACGATCGACCCGGCGATGCGGGTGCGGGCGGCAAGTATGTCATCGACGGTGACGGGCAGCGGCAGGGCGCTTTCGATCTTGGCGAGCGTGTTCATGCCCTGCGCCCTAGACGAAAATTGCCGGTGAAGAAACTGGAACTGTCCCGACACTGGCCCTATGGCAGGGGCAAGCATGCGCAAATCTAAGAGGCTGGATGGCTAGGATCGCGTTTATCGGGCTGGGGACCATGGGTGGTCCGATGGCGGGACATCTGGCGAAGGCCGGTCATGAGCTGACCGTCTACAACCGGTCGATCGGCAAGGCGAAGAGCTGGGCCGAAGCCTATGGCGGGCAAGTGGCGATCAGCGCGGCCAAGGCGGCCGAGGACGCCGAGATCGTGATCAGTTGCGTGGGCACCGACGATGATCTGGCGCAGGTCGCGCTGGGCCGCGAAGGCGCGTTCCGGTCGATGCAGCCGGGCGGCCTGTTCATCGACCATACGACCGTCTCCGCGCGCATTGCCCGGCAACTGTTCGTCGAAGGCGAAAGCCGGGGCATCCACAGCGTCGACGCGCCGGTCACCGGCGGTCATTCGGGCGCGCAGGACGGGCGCCTGTCGATCATGTGCGGCGGCAGCGAGCCGGCGGTGGCGGCGGCGCGGATCGTGATGCAGGCCTATGCCGCCCGCATCGTCCATGTCGGCGGCGCGGGCGCGGGCCAGACCGCGAAGATGGTGAACCAGATCTGCATCGCCGGCGTTATCCAGGGCCTGTCCGAAGCCCTGCGCTTCGCCCAGGCGGCCGAACTGGACCTGGACGCGGTGTTCGAGGCGATTTCGGGCGGCGCGGCGCAAAGCTGGCAGATGGACCGTTATTGGGGAACGATGGCGCGTGACGAATTCGATTTCGGCTTTGCCGTCGACTGGATGCGCAAGGATCTGGGCCTTGCGCTGGACGAGGCGCGGGCCAATGGCGCGACCTTGCCGGTGACGGCGATGATCGACCAATTCTACGCCGATGTGCAGGCCATGGGCGGCCACCGGCAGGATACGAGCGCATTGGTGCGGAGACTGACCCGAGCATGAAGATCTACGTTACGAGCGCGCTGACGGGCGCCGCGATGGCGCTCGCCCTGTGCCCCCTGCCCGCGCTGGCTGCGGGCGTCATCGACAATGTGAACGGCATCGCGCTCGATGCCAATGGCGCCATCGTGCATTTCGGCGCGCTGCTGATCGACGACGACGGCAAGGTCGAGAAGCTGATCCAGGGCCGCTACAAGGAGCCGGAATATAAGCGGCCCAAGAAGCGCAAGAAGGGCGAACCCTGGCCCGAGCCGCCCAAGGGCCTGGCCTTCAAGCTGGATGCGGGCGGCAAGACGCTGATCCCCGGCCTGATCGACGCGCACGGCCATGTCATGGGCATGGGCCTGTCGCTGATCACGCTGGACCTGTCCGACACGAGGTCGCTGGCGCAGGCGCAGGAGAAGATCCGCGCCTATGTCGCCGCCAATCCGGGCCGCAAATGGATCATCGGCACGGGCTGGAACCAGGAGCAATGGGGGCTTGGCCGCTTCCCCACCGCGGCCGAACTGGACGCGGCGGTCGGCGACATTCCGGTGTGGCTGGAGCGGATCGACGGCCATGCCGGCTGGGCCAACAGCGCGGCCATCCGCGCGGCGGGCGTGACCGCAGCGACCAAGGCGCCGGCGGGCGGCCGGATCGAGATGGCGAGCGGCAAGCCGGCGGGCGTCTTCGTCGACAAGGCGATGGACCTGGTGCAGAAGGTTGTGCCGCCGCCCGCGCCCAAGGATCGCGACCTGGCGCTGGAAAAGGCGCAGCGCGCGCTGCTGTCGATGGGCATTACCGGCATCGCCGACATGGGCACCAGCATCGAGGATTGGCAGGCCTTCCGCCGATCGGCCGATCGCGGCGCGCTGCGCGTGCGGATCATGTCCTATGCTGCGGGGCTCGACAATATGGTGCTGATCGCCGGCCCCGAGCCCACGCCCTGGCTGTATGACGACCATCTGCGCATGGGCGGGATCAAGCTGCTGCTGGACGGCGCGCTGGGTTCGCGCGGGGCGTGGCTGAAGGCAGACTATGCCGATGCGCCGGGCCAGCGGGGGCTCAACATGATCCCCGGCACGCCGCTGCGCAACATCATGAGCCGCGCGGCGATGGACAATTTCCAGGTCGCCGTCCACGCCATCGGCGACGCCGCCAATGGCGAGATACTCGATGCGGTCGAGGAACTGGGCGACACCTACAAGGGCGACCGGCGCTGGCGCATCGAACATGCGCAGATCGTCGATCCGGCCGACCTGCCGCGCTTCGGCCGGCTGGGCGTGGTCGCATCGATGCAGCCGGTGCACCTGGCGTCGGACTGGCGCATGGCGATGGCGCGCATGGGCGAAGCGCGGCTGCAGGGCGCCTATGCGTGGAAGGCGATGCTCGACAATCGCGTGCCGCTGGCCTTCGGCTCCGACGTGCCGGTCGAAAGCGCCAATCCCTTCCCCGGCATCGCCGTCGCAATGACCCGGCAGGACGCCCAGGGCGAGCCGGTCGGCGGATGGATGCCGCAGCAGCGCGTGAGCTTTCAGGCGGCGCTGGACGGCTTTACGCGGCAGGCGGCCTATGCGGGCTTTGCCGAAAAGAAGTTCGGCAGCCTCATTCCCGGCCAGCGCGCCGACTTCCTGCTGATCGATCGCGACATTTCCAGCGCGCAGCCGGCCGACATACGGGCGACGCAGGTGCTGGAAACCTGGATCGGGGGCAAGCGCGTCTATGTGAAGGGGCAATAGGCCCTTCCTTCGCGCTCACATCGCGTTGTCGGCGGCGTTGAAGGCGTCGTCAAGGGTTTCGGGCAGCGGCGGCTGGACCGGCTTGTCGCAGCCCGCTTCCTTCATATGCGCGCGCAGCACGTCCATGCGGCCGAGATTCCAGCGCGCGAGCGGCACGCCCAGCGGGCGGAAATCGGCGCGCTCGAACAGTTGCACGACATAGTTGCGGCACAGTTCGTCCACCTGGTCGAGCGTCAGCATGCCAAGGTTCATGACCATCGGCCGCCCCGGCACGCCATTGCGTCCGCGCACCAGATCGGTGACGTAAAGGCCGCCGCGCGGGTCGACCAGCACCACATCCGCCTCGCTCGAATCGATCAGGCGATGGCTGGCGGCGTAGGGCGCGACGAATTCATAGGTGCGCCAGACGAGGAAGCCGCTCGACAGGATCGTGATCAGCAGGCCGATGAACAGCGGCCGCATCGCCCCCTGCGGGCGGAAGCGCGCCCAGCCGAGCCCGGCCAGCAGGCAGAAGGGGCCGATGAAGCCATGGGCGTAGCGGAATCCCCAGCCATAGCCCTGCGCCAGCGCCAGCCCGCAGCCCGCGACGCAGCCCAGCGCGAGCGGCAGCGCGATCTCGCGCCCGCGCAGCATCGTGCGCCAGCGCATCGCGGCGACGCCGAGCGCCGCGAGCGGCACCATCAGGACGTTGTTCCAGGCAATATAGCGGCTGAGATTGACCAGCGGCTGCCAGCGATCGCCGAGCCGTTCGAACAGGCTGCCGATCTTGTCCGCGACGCCCGCCGAGGGCCGCACATCCGCCGGCGCGCCCAGCGCATGGAGCAGGAAGCCGGGCCAGAGCTTGGCCCAGACGATGACGATCGCGACCAGCGTCAGCGCGTGGAAGGCGGCCGCGCCCCAGCGCCGCGCCAGCAGCATCCAGAGGATGAAGGGGGCGATGAACAGCGGCGGGAAATGCCATTGATGCAGGCCCGCCGCGATCAGCGCCACCAGCCCCGCCGCGCCATGGCCCAGCCAGCCGCCGCGCAGCACCAGCGCCAGCCAGACGAGGTTGAGCGCGAAATGGCCGGTCATGGCATAGGGCGTCATCGCCGTGACCCACAGCTGGCTCGACGACAGGCCGAGCAGCAGCGTCACCCAGACCGCATCGGGACGGTCCGGCATCAGCCGCAGCGCGACGCGCCAGAGCGCGATGAGCCCCGTCATCAGCAGCACGGGCCCGGCAAGATTGGGGTCGCCCAGTTGCCAGAACAGCGCCTGGATCGCGCTGTTCACCGGCAGATAGGCGGCGGTCCAGTAATCGGCCGCGCCGAAGGGCGAGAAGAATTCGGGCATGATCGCCCGGCGATAGGGCTCCCATTCGGTCGGGATCGGCCGCGCGAACAGCCCTTCGCGCATATAGGCGGCGGCGAAGCGAGCGACTTCCTCGTCCCGGCTGATCGCATAGTCCTGAAACAGGGCATAGTGACCGGCCCAGGCGGCGAGCCCAAGCAGCACGACCAGCGGCACGACGATGCGCGCGGTCGGCGACGGCAGATGGAAGCCCTTTCCTTCCGCCCAAGGCGCGGCCAGCGTCATCAGCGCGAGCGCGCCGAGCAGCGCGGGCAAATCCTGGTCAAGCAGCAGGATGACGGCCAGGCTGACCCCGTGCCGATAGGTGACGTGCCAGAGGAAGGTACCGAGCGCCCACAGCGTCAGGCAGAGCGCGCCGGCAAGGAAGAGGCACCGCGCGGATACACAGGAAGCGGGCGCTCCCATCTTCAATCCCGGACCAGCGCCCGGTTGACGAAGATTCCGTCCATTTCGACCAGCAGCGGGAAATGACCCTTGTTATTGGCGAAGAAAGCGGAGGGCGCGAAGTCGCGCGCTTCCAGCCAGTCGATCATCGCGCGATAACCTGCGCCGCCTTCATAGATGGGGCGGACGCCCAATTCGGTCTGAACGCCCAGCATCCGGCCGATCGCATCCCCCGCCCCTTCGCACACCGACAGGTCGTGTCCCTGCGTATCCATCTTGAGGAAGGGCCGGGCAAAGCCGTGCTGCGCCACCAGTTCGGGCAGCAGCGTGTCGAGCCGACGGCACTGCATGTCGACCGTCTTCGTCACCTTGTTGCGATCGGCAAAGATGGCGTCCTGCGCGCCCGATGGGCGTTTGAGCGAACTGAACTGATCGGCGGCCATGATGTTGAAGCTGGCCGCTCCGTCGAAGTCGGACAGGGCCATGTTGAAGACGTGCCAGCGCGGATCGCCGGCGGCGCGCTTGGCCAGAGGCGCGAAAATGTCGGGATTGGGCTCGAAGGAAAGGATCAGCCCCTTGTAGCCCGCATCGCGGCGCGCCATCGTCGCATATTGGCCGCGATTGGCGCCCACGTCGAACAGGCAGTCGACCGCGAAGGCGGCAAGGAAGCGGCGCAGCGCCTGGACTTCGGGATATTGGTGGACGCGGCCGACCGCCGCCAGGCGCACCGCCAGCGCACGGTCGCCGAGTTCGCGCAGATAGCGGTTCATGCGCGCGCCGCCAGCAGCGCTTCGTAGATGCCGATCGTCCGTGCCGCCATGTCCCGCCAGGATCCCATATCTTTCCCATAGGCGCGCGCCCGCGCCCCCTGATCCTGCCTGATGGCCGCGCTTTCGATCAGCGGCAAGAGGGCTTGGGCCAGCGCCGGGGCATTTCCGGCCGGCGCGCGCACCGCCACGCCGTCGGGCAATTGCCCGAACATGCCCGCGTCGGACGTGACCATGGGCTTGCCATGATGCAGCGCGGAGAGGAAGGCGCCGCTCGAATCGATATGGCGATACGGGAAGACCAGAATGTCCGCGCGTGCCATATGCGCGTCGAGCCGGCCTTCGGTCAGGAAGCCGAAATCGGTGACCAGCCGGTCGGCGAAGCCCGCCCGCGCGACCGCGTCGATCATGGGCGCGACATCCATGAAGGGCTTGCCCGCGATCGCCAGTTCGAAGCGATGGCCGGCGCGCCAAAGGGCGATGCACGCGTCGACCAGCAGGTCCACGCCCTTATAGGGGCGGATCGTGCCGAAGAAGAGCAGGCGTGGCACCACCGGCGGCGGGACGGCCGCAAGATCGGTCGCGCTGGCCGGGGCAAGGCGCATGGGCGGATGGGGCGTGCGGTGGATGCGGGCGGGGTCGACCCCCTGCCGCACCAGCGCATCGCGCGTGGTGTCGCCATGGACCAGCAGCGCGTCGAAGCGATCGAGCAGCGCGCGATAGCCGCGCCCCTGAAGACCCGCATCGGCATGGTAGGCGTCGGCATTATGGACGGTGTGGACCAGGGCGACGTGCCCAGCCAGCCGCTTCAGCATCAACTGGTCGGCGGGCGCGAGCGGCAGCCACTGGACATGGACGATGTCGGCCATGGCCAGCGGGCGCAGGTCGCCCAGCGCGCAGGCGAGCGCATGGTCCGCCGCCTTGGCCAGGCGGAAGGCGCGCCCTTCCCCCAGCCGATCGCGCAGCGCTTCGCTGCGGCGGAAGAAATGCGGGCTGTAGCGATAGCCCTGCGGCACGATCGCATCCGTGGCGCGCATCGGGCGGCCGAGCAGCGTCACCTGCGCGCCCTGCTCCGCCAGCGCCGCGCACAGGCTGTCGTCATAGCGCCCGGTGAAGAGCGAAGGATCGACCATCGCGACCTTCATGCGCGCGCCAGCCGCTTGAGCGAGCCCAGGTGCAGCATGGCGACGCCGAGCAGGGTGAGCGCGTACAGCGCGAGGAAGGCGAGGTCGAAGCGGCCGGGCCAGAACAGCAGCGCCAGCGGCGCGCTGGCCAGCGATCCCAGCAGGAACGGCAGCGATCGCGCCAGCAAATGCGTGAAGCGACCGAGCGCCGCCTGGACATAGACCGACACGCTGAGGATCGTCAGCGCGGCGAGCGCCAGCAGGATGAGGCCGATGTCCGCCCGGTCGATCGCGGCGCGGCCGTCGAACAGGATGACGAACAGCCGGTCGCCCGCGACCAGCAGCACGGCGCCCAGCAGCAGCGCGAACAGCATCGCCGCGCCCAGCGCGCGCGCCAGCAGCTGCCGCATCCTCTGCCGGTCGCCGGCATGATAGGCGCGGGTGATGCGCGGCAGGGCGGCCTCCACCAGCGCGCGCACCAGCATCGACAAAGCGCGCGCCATCTTGAAGAAGAAGTCGAACACCAGCATCGGCCGCGGATCGGACGTCGCAGCGGCGATCGTGAAATAGGGCGCGTTATAGGCGATGATGTCCGACAGGGTGAAAGCCGCCGATGCGCCGATGTCGCGCAGATAGTGCGCGCGGACATGGCCGCCGCCGACCCGCACCGCCAGCCAGTGCCGCCGGCGCATCCCGAGGCGCCGATGCACATGAAAGATGGCAAAACCGATCACCGCCATGCTGACGGCCAGTTGCAGCGCGACCGACAAGCGGGGATCGAGGCCCGCGAGGATCGCGAGCAGCAGCGCGATGGTCACCACGCGCCGGGCGCAATCCAGCATTTCCCACAGGAAATTGCCATCGACCGCCGCCAGCGCCCGCTTGGCGAGCAAGGCCGGCAGGTTGAGGCAGGCGGACAGGAAGAAGAGCAGGAACAGCAAGGGCATCCCCGTTTCCAGCCAGCCCGTGCCGAGCGCCAGCAGCAGGATCAGCGCACCGCCCGCGACCAGCAGCGCGAGGAAGAGGAAGAGTACGCCTATTTCCTCCAGCCGGAAGCCGCCATCCGCCGCGACCGCGCTTTCGCCCATGCTCTCCGCATCCTGCCCCAGCCAGTGCCGCCGCAGCCGCGCATAGATGATGCTGGTGAGGCCGAATTCGGCCGAGATGGTGAAGTTGCCGAAAGCGACGAGCAGCAGGAAGGCCTGGAACTCGGCGATCGGCAGGATGCGCACGAACACGAAGGTGACGGCAAAGCCCCAGATCAGCACCAGCCCGACATTGGCGAGCTTGACGAGGGCAAGGATGCGGGCGCTGCCCTCCATCCGCGCGAGACGGTTCATGCGGGCTTGCGTGCCCTGAACAGCCGGTCGTCGAGCGCGTAGAAATGGCGCAGGTCGGGATCGATGGCGGCGGCGTCGATTTCTTCCAGGTCGAAGCCGGCGGCGCGGATGCGATCGGCGAAATCCGGGCCATATTGCCGCACATGATCCCATTGGCCAAAGCGCCGCTCGCGCTCGCGCGGGGGCATGGCGAAGCTGCCATCCTCGGTCGGTTTGTCCCAGAGCGGGACGATCAGCCAGGCTTCGCCGCCCGGCTTGAGCGCGCGCAGGATGTTGCGGAGCACCGCCGCATCGTCGGGCACATGCTCCATCACATGGCTGGCGTAGAACAGGTCGTAGCGATCGACGTCGGCCAGTTCCATCAGGTCGACGCGCCGCATGCCGGGCACGGTGTAGCGCGCGGGATCAAGATCGGCCGGCACATAGTCGGCCGCGACGGAAAAGCGTCGGACCAGGCTGTCCTCATTGGGGGCCATGTGCAGGATCGCGCCTTGCGCCGGCACGGTCAGGCGGCCTTCGCCGATCAGCCAGTTCATCAGCCGCTCGCGCGGGGATGCGCCGCATTCCGGGCAGCCCCATTCGCCATTGTCGCCATAGCGGAAGAAACCCACCACCGTCTTGCCGCAGGCCGGGCAGCCGCGCGACGCGCGCGCGCCCAGCGCCTTGCGCACGATCAGCGTCGTCCGGGTCAGATGCTTGCCGGCGGCCTTGGCCACCCGCTGGACAGTAATCACGTCATTCTCCGCATGGGGTCTGGCAAGCGCCTATACTATATCGCCCGGCATAAGCGAGAGGGTCAGCGCGACTTGGCCGGGTTCCAGATGGTGACGGTGTTGCCGCGCATCGCCTTCGCAACGCCCTGCAGCGTGGCCGCATAGGCGATCAGCATGTCGACTAGCGCGGCGAGCGGGCCGCGCCGCGCGCGCAGGCCAATCAGGACCGCGAAGGCGACAAGAGCAAGGCCGGCGCCGAACAGCAGCGGCGATATGCGCCAGGCGAGGATCGCTGCGGCCAGCGCGCCTAGCAGGATGAAGGCTCCGCCGAACCAGCGGACGATCTTGCGCGAGGCATATTTGAAGCGGTCGATCCCGGCCATGCGCCGCAATTGCGGGCGCAGATACCGGTGCGTATGCCAGGCGCGCGCGGCGATGCGGACCTTGCGCCGATATTCGTCGGCACGCGCCGTCACCAGCCGTTCGCGGGCGATGACGTCGCTGGCCTTCACCAGTCGCTGGCCAGCGAACAGCACCGCCATGGACACCGTCAGGTCGTCGAGCACGCTGTCGGGAAAGACGGGATAGAGGCTGCGGCGGATCGAGAAGATGGAGCCGTCCGCGCCCAGCACATTGCCGGTGCGCGATTCCTCGTCCTTCAGCCGTTCCTCCAGCCGCCAGTAGAGCGACCCGACCGAGGCGGTGGCGCTTTCGTCGGCGCCGACATAGTGGAGCGATCCCAGCACGCCGCCAATGTCGGGATCGGCATAGCGGGCGAGCAGGCGGTCGACGGCCTGTTCGTCCAGCAGCACATTGGCGTCGGTGAAGATCAGCACGTCGCCGCGCGCGCGGGCGGCGAGCTGCTTCATGCCATGCGCCTTGCCGCTGCGCCCGGGGCCGCGCAGCAGGGTGACATGGTCGCCCCGGGCGGCGATCAGGTCGCCGGTGCCGTCGGCCGATCCATCATCGAAGGCGAGGCATTCGAGATCGGGATGGCGGCGCCTGAGCATCGCCAGATTGGCGAGCTTGTCCGGCATCGCCTCTGCTTCATTATAGGCGCAGAAGAGCAATGAGGCGCTGGGCGCAGGCGCGGCGACGGGCCGCTCGGGACGCGTCGGCAGCGCGCGCAGGATCAGCGGGTAGCAAAGGAAGGGCCAGGCGACCGCGACCAGGCACAGGGCCAGAATGACCAGCAAAATGAAGTCGATCGCGGGCATTCTTAATAGGCCTTGTGATGGACGAGCACGCCCAGCGTCGCGACGATGATCCGCAGGTCGCGCCAGATCGACCAGTCGCTGACATATTCCAGGTCGGACTGGAGCCGGTCAATCAGATCCTGATGATGGTCGGTGGAGCCGCGATGGCCGCGCACCTGGGCGAGACCGGTCATGCCCGGCTTGATGCAATGGCGCGCCCAGTAGCGCGCATCGACTTCCCAATAGAGGCTGTCGCCGGCCCTGGCCGCGGCGGCATGGGGGCGCGGTCCGACGATGCTCATGTCGCCTTTCAACACATTGAAAAGCTGGGGCAATTCATCGATGCTCGTGCGCCGCAGAAAGGCGCCGACGGGGGTGACGCGATCATCGTCGCGCCGAGTGAGGGTCGCGGCCTGGTGGTCGCTCGCCTCCGCGCGCATGGAGCGAAACTTGTAGATGGCGAAGGGACGCGCGTCCTTGCCGATGCGGGGCTGGCGGAACAGCGCCGGGCCGGGGCTGGTCAGCCGCACCGCCAGCGCCGCGCCGATCAGCACCGGCGACAGCAGGATGATGGCGATAGCCGCCACGACCAGGTCGAACAGCCGCTTGATCAGCCGATCGCGGAACTGGAGCGGGCCGCCGGCGACGATGATGGTCGGCTGGCCGTCGAACTGATCGACCCGCGCCGGGGCGAAGCGCAGCAATTCGGGCACGACGATCTCGCCGCGCGCGGACAGCGACTTGAGCGCCGCCGACCAGTCGTCCATGCGGTCCATGGGGCAGGCGACGATCACGCGTTCGGCCATGCCCACCGCGCCGGCCAGCCGGGCGGCCATGTCGGCATCATGCCGTTCGGGATGGAGATTGGCGGCGTCCGCGCTGATGACGCTGGCGTGCGATGCGGTGGCGATGGCGACGCCATCCATGATGACGGCGGTGAGATGCGGCACCCCGCCCAGCAAGCTGACCGCCAGCCGCGCGACCGCGATCCGCACCAGCGCCAGCGCCAGCGCGCCCAGCAGCAGCCCCGTAATGAAAGTGAGGCGCGACAATTGCTCTGCGATCTTGCCCAGATAGACGATCAGCAGCATCAGCAGCGCCGCCTGCGCCAGCGCCCACAGCGCCCGGACGATCCCGCGCCGCAGATGGTCGATCGTGTTGATGCCATAGGCGCCGCCCTGCACCGCCAGCAGCGCGTAGAGCGGCGCGACCATGGCGAACATGACCAGGCCATGCGGCTTGCCCGGCTCCCCCCAGAGCGCGCCCAGCACGAAATAATTGGCGGCGAGGAAGGCGCAGAACAGCCCGGCCATGTCGCCCGCCAGGCACAGCGCGTAAAGGCGCAACCGCACCATTTCCTTGGAAACTGTCACGCCTGCGCCCCGATCATCGTCATGTGCCCCGTTGGCACCGGCGGACGCGGGTTGCAAGGGGGCAAGCGCAGGCAGTTTCCGTGGGTGGTGCGCGGGTGGGGACTGGGAGTTGGAACGAAGGGATTGGGTCGGGGATTGGGATCAGTTGCTCGCGCGCATCCCGGCGATGCCCACGCCTTACCGTGAGGTGGTAACGCGCTCCAGAGAACCTTGGCGTGGCGTGCTCCTGCGTAGGCAGGAGCCTAGTTGAAGCGGCAGAGCTGGGCTCCTGCCTGCGCAGGAGCACGTGGCGCGGCTATTGTGGGAGGGCGCCGGAAATCACTGCGCCGTCCTCAGTCATTCTGCCGCTCGCGCGCGGGGTTGAAAAACATGCATCGTGTTGCTGCGCAGGCAGGATCCCAGGTCAAACAGCGTATTCAGGCAGTGGCGCGAGCAGCAGCGGCAGCACGGCGCGAATCACGCCCCGAACAACCGCCCCAGCGCCTTGTCCAGCATCAGCAATTGCCACAGCAGCCGGCCGTGATCCGCCACGCCCGCCTCGTGGTCGGCGGCGACCTTGGCGAGCATCCGGGCGTCGAACCAGCCGGTTTTCGCCAGGGCCGAGCCGCCGGCGATCGCCGTGGCTTCGCCGGCCAGCGCGCCGCGGAACCAGGCGCTGATGGGCGTGACGAAGCCCATTTTCTGGCGGTAGAGTATGTCCTGCGGCAGGAAGGGCTCCATCGCCTTCTTCATCAGCACCTTGCCGCTGTTGCCGCGAATGCGCTGGGCGACCGGCAGGCGGGCGGCGAATTCGACGAGGCGATAGTCGAGCAGAGGCTCGCGCGCCTCCAGACTGACGGCCATGCTCATCCGGTCGGTCTTGGTCAAAATGTCGCCGGGCAGCCAGATGCGAACATCGGCATATTGCGCGCGGTCGAGCGGATCGCGCGCGGGCGCGGCCGCCATCATCTTCACATAGCGGTCCTCGGCGCGATAGGCGCCCAGCCGGCTCTTCATCTCCTGGCTGAACAGGCGCTGGCGCAGGCCATGGGGCGTCACGCCGACCGAAGCGGCATAGGCGTCCCCGCCCTCCCCCGCCAGTTCCAGGAAGGTCGATTTGGCGCGCAGCATCCGCGGCGCCCAGTCGGCCTTGGGATAATAGCGCCCCAGCGCGCCGAACAGCGGCTGGCGCACCGATGCGGGGATCAGGCGGCGCAGCCTTTCCCCCTGCATCTGGAAACGGTGGCGGCGATAGCCGGCGAACGCCTCGTCCGCGCCATCGCCCGAGAGCGCCACCGTCACCTTTTCCCGCGCCAGTTCGCAGACGCGATAGGTGGGCAGCGCCGACGCATCGGCGAACGGCTCGTCGAAATGGAAGGCGAGCGTGTCGATCAAGCCATAATCATCGGGTGATACGATGCGTGTGCGGTGATCGGTCGCGAACCGCCGCGCGACCCGGTCGGCATAAGCGGTTTCATCGAGGCTGGCGACGTCGAAGCCGATGGTGCAGGTCTGCACCGCATGGCGCGAGGATTCGGCCATCAGCGCGACCACGCTGCTGCTGTCGACCCCGCCCGAGAGGAACGCGCCGAGCGGCACGTCGGCGACCATGCGCGATCGCACCGCCTGGCGCATCAGCGCGACCAGTTCCTCCTCCAGCGCTTGCGGCGTCGCCCGGCTGCGCTCAGCGAAGCTGACGTCCCAATAACGCTGCGGCTGGGCCAGCGGCCGGCCGCGCACCAGCCGCAGCGTCTCGCCCGCGCCCAGCTTGCGCACGCCCGCGACGAGGCAGGCATCGTCGGGGATGTAGCCATAGGCCATATAATCCTCGACCGCAGACAGGTCGGGCGCGCGGCGCAGCAGCGGATGGGCGAGCAGGCTCTTCAATTCCGATCCGAAGATCAGGCTGCCGTCCGACAGCAGCGCATAATGAAGCGGCTTTACCCCCAGCCGGTCGCGCGCCAGCCAGAGGGCGCCGGCGCGCGCATCGAACAGCGCGAAGGCGAACATGCCGTTGAAGCGATGGACGCACTCCTCGCCCCATTGGCGATAGCCGTGGAGGATGACTTCGGTGTCGCTATGGGTGCGAAAGACATGGCCCTTCGCCTCCAGTTCGGCGCGCACTTCCGCGAAATTGTAGATTTCGCCGTTGAAGACGACCGCCAGGCTCTCATCCTCGGTCAGCATCGGCTGCGCGCCGCCGGCCAGGTCGATGATCGACAGGCGCAAATGGCCCAGGCCCACGCCTGGCGCGGTCCAAACGCCGCTGCCGTCGGGGCCGCGATGCGGCATCGCGTCCAGCATCGCGCGCACCCGCGCGGGATCGACGGGCTTTGCCGTTTCGAGGTGGAAGATGCCCGCTATGCCGCACATGAAAGAAGGCTCTAGCGGATACCGATGGCGCGGTCAGCCAAAAGCCGCATCGCGCCCAGATCCGCGCGGAAGGCGGCGATGGCGGCATCGGCATCCTGCCCGTCGCGCTGCTCGGCGGAAATCAGGATGGCGACGGCGCGCTGGTCCCTGCCCAGCAGGCGGGCCTTGAGCGTGGCGAGCTTGACGGCGGGCTTGCTGCCGGTGAGCGCGCCGTCGCCCACGGCATAGACAGTCACGACATGGCGCACGACCGGGCCAGGCGCGGTGATCTGTTCGCCCAGGCCATCGGCGGGCGCGGGTGCGGGCGAGGACCAGACCCACTGGCTGTCGGGATCGGCCGCACCCTGCGCGAAGCCGACCAGTTCGCGCCCCTCCGCCTGCCGGGCATAGGTGGCGATGGCGAGATCGACCAGTTGCCCGTCGGCATTGCGATACCGGCCGCTGACGACATGATCGGCGCCGTCGAAACGCGGCTTCCACGGATAGGCCTGAGGCGCGTCGGTGCGGCTCCATCCATCGACCGCCGGCAGCGCCAGCACGGGCGGCAGCGGCCGGGCGGTGGCGGCGGTGGCGGCGAGCCAGAGCGGCGCGGCGATAACCAGCGCCAGCGCGCCGGCGGCGACGCTGCTGATCGGGCTGGCGGCGGCGCGGCCCTGCAAGGCGCGCGGATCGAACCAGGGGTCGCCGGGCTTGCGGTCGAAAAAGGGCCAGGCGACGGCCATGACCACGATCATGATGATGGCGAAGAAGACCCAGCCATAAACGACATGGTCGAAGCCGACCGCCGCATCGACCGTGGTGAGGTGCGCGACCAGGATGGTGGCATAGGCGCGCACCCCGTTGGCGAGGATCGAGAGCCCCAGCGCGCCGGCCAGGAACAGGATGCGGCGGCTCCAGCGGCGAAAGCAGACATTGCAGACGAGCACGCCATAGGCCGCCATGGCGATCAGGAATTTCGCGCCCGAACAGGCTTCGGCGACTTCGAAATAGCCCGTCGGCGTGGTGATGAAGATGCCCTCCAGATGCGCGGGCACGCCGGTGAGGTCGAGCAGCAGCATGGCGATGCGCGCGGTCAGCAATTGCAGCGGCGGAACCAGTTCCTCGCCAAAGGGCACCATGAAGAAGGCGTAGAAGAGCGGGAAAAGCAGCGCGCGCGCGACCGCCGGCCCCAGCAGCGCGATGGTCGCGCCCTGCAGCATCAGCACCAGCGCGCCATGGCGGAACAGCGCGACGCCCGCCGCCGCGCCCAGCAGCCAGACCAGCGCACCCGCCCCCAGCCACAACAGGCCGGGCGCCCAGGCAACCGGCTGCAACTGGCGCAGGCCCGGCAGCCGCTGCTGCACCAGCCAGCCGATCAGCAGGGGCACGAAGAGGCAATGGCCGAAGGTGGATGCGTTCCACCAGATCGACACCATGTCCGCCACGTCGCGGAAGAAGAGCGCGAGGATGGCGAAGGCGACGAAGCCCAGCGCCAGCAGCGGCGCGCGCCAGCCGGCGGCGGCGGGCGGCGCCGCGTCCGGGGCAGCGATGGCGCTGCTGCTCATGCGCGGGCCCGGGCCGCCGGCGCGGGGCCAAGCAGCATGTCGGGCAGGTCGGCCAGCGTCGCGCTCCAGCGATAGCGCTGCTCCATGCGCGCGCGGGCGGCAAGGCCCAGCGCCTGCGCGCGGGCGGGATCGGCGAGCAGGGCCAGGACGCGCTCCGCCTCCTGCGCGGGATCGGCGGCGACCAGCAGATGATCGCCATCGCGCGCGTCGATCCCCTCGGCCGCCTGGGGCGAGGCGACGACCGGGCGCGCCATCGCCATTGCCTCCAGCACCTTGTTCTGGATGCCGCGCGCGATCCGCAGCGGCGCGACGACGACGTGCGCGGCGGCGAGCCAGCCGCGCACGTCGGGCACGCCGCCGGTCACGATCACGCCGGGCAGATCGGCGAGCGCCTGCACGGATGCGGCCGGGTTGCGCCCGACGATGGCGAAGCGGGCGTGGGGATGGACGACGCGGATGTTCGGCAGCACGTCGCGGGCGAAGCTGTCGACCGCCTCGACATTGGGTCGATAGTCCATCTGCCCGGTGAAGACGAGCAGCGGGCCCTGCCCCCCCTGCACCGGATCGATCGGGTCGATCGGCGCGGCGGGATCGAAATAATCGAGCGCCACGCCATTTTCGACGGCGACGACTCGCCGCGCGTCGAGCCCGGTGGCGGCGCGGAACAGTGCGGATTCCGCCTCGCTCACGAAGCTGGACAGGTCGGCGCGGGCGGCGACGCGGCGTTCGAAATCGAACAGCAATCGTCCTTCGCGCCGGTTGATCCAGGCCATGGGGCCGCTGCCCTGCTGCCCATAGGCGGCATATTTGGCCGAATCGAAATCGACGAAGTCCATCATGAAGCGGACGCCCGGCGCGAGCGGCGGCACGAAATGCGCCATTTGCGCGGAATAGGCGAACACAGCGCGGACCGGTCGCTCGTTAAGCGTCTGCCGGACCCAGCGATGCAGGCCGGGATGATCGAAGAGCGAGACCAGCATCGACTGGCGTTTGGCGAGGCCGGTGAGGCCCGCAACCAGCTTCGACCGGTCGCGCCGCAGCACGCACTGGCTGGCCGCGACCTGCGCCAGATCGGCGGCGAAGCGCATGTCGCGATCATCATCGGCGAAGCAGCCGACATGCACCGGCGCGACCTGCGCCAGGCGCTTCAACATGTGGCAGGAGCGGATCTTGTCGCCGCGATCGGGCGGAAAGGGCACGCGATGGCAGAGGAACAGGATGTCGCCGCTCATCCCAGGCCCCGCGCGATCAGCGGGCCGACCAGATTGGCGACCGGCAGCGGCAGCTTCTTCCACAGGTCGATCCGCCGCTGATATTTGGCGCTGTTGGGATCGATGTCGCGCACAGCGCCGCCGGGCGACCAGCCATGATAGGCGAGCGGGACGGGTTCGAAGCCGAAGCTCTTCTTCCACGCCGCCTGGCCGCTGCCGACCTTGGACCGGCCGAAGTCGAAGATGCGCATGCCGCGCGCGCGGGCATGGCCCATCAGGCGGAAATAGAGAAGCTCGTTGGAGCGCAGCCGCCGCGCATCGCCGATGCCGCCGCCCCAATAGGGCATGGCGCGGCCGCGATGGTAGAGCGTCAGCACCGCGGACACGGCGCGCTTGCCTTCGCGCACGATCAGGATGTCGGCATCCGCGCCGAACCGCTCCAGCACCGCGCGGAACAGCCGTGCGGGAAAGACCGGCGTGCCAAGGTTGCGCACGCTGGTGGCATAGACACGATAATGGTCGCGCAGGTGCCGCCGGTCGCGCCCCACCTCATATCGCAGCGCCGGATTGGCGAGCGCCTTGCGCAATTCGGCGCGATGCTTGCGCGGGATGGCGAGCAGTTCGGCCTCCTCATCCGACGCGAGCGGGCGGGAAAAGCCCAGATGCTGCCCTTCGCGCAGGTCCCAGTCACCGCCGGGCGCGGGACCGCCGCGCAGCTCGATCGACAGGTCGCCGCGCGCTCGGGCGCTATCGCGCGCCGCCTGCGCCAGCAGCGCCAGGCCGCGCCCATCGTCGGCCAGGATGCCGCCATCGACGGCAAAGCCGCTCGACACCAGCGCCTGCCCGAACAGCGCGCTTTTCATATGGTGCAGCGGCAGCAGGCCGCGGATTCGCCCCGATGGCTCGACCGCCGCCAGCAGCAGCGCGCGATTGCCCGTCGCCTCCTCGACCGCGCGCAGCCAAGCGGGGCGATGGAAGGGCGTCGAGTCGGCATGGGCGAGGACATAATCGTCCGCCGCCTGCGCCTGCGCGGGGTCGCGCAGGTCAAGCGTGGTGACGGAAAGGTCGGCGGGCGCGCCCTCGATCATGATGCGCGGGCGGCTTCGGCGTCGGCCAGCGCATCCACCCGCGTCCAGGCGAAGTCGCGCGTCAGCCGCCGCAGCTTGTCGGCCATGACCGACAAATTGCTGTAATGGCGCAGGCGCGAGCGGAGCGGCGCATGCGCGACGCGCGGCTGGTCGGGATCGATTTCCCAGGGATGGAAATAGATGATCGCGGGCCGCCCGGCCTGTTCGTTGACCTGACGGATCGCCCAGCGGGAAAAGCCATAGGGCAGCAGGCGGAAAAAGCCCCCGCCCCCCGCCGCCAGCGTGCGCTTGCCCCATTTGGCGGTCGTCACCGGCAATTCGACCAGCGGCGAATCGGGCAGCGGCTTCCAGGCGAAGCGCGGGGAATCGGGCCAGCCATAATGATCGTGCCGGATCGGCGCGACGCTGGAGGAATAGCGATAGCCTTCCTCCGCCAGGATCGCATGCGCCCAGGGCGTGCGCGCGTCGATCGAGAAGCTGGGCGCGCGATAGCCGGTCACCGCCTGCCCGCTCGCATCCTCCAGCAGAGCGCGCGCCCTGGCCAGATCCGCGCGAAACTGGTCGGGGGTGAAGGTGAAGACGCGCGCATGGTCATAGCCATGGCTGGCGACTTCATGCCCGGCATCGACGATGCGGCGCATCAGCGCGGGATAGCGTTCCGCCACCCAGCCAAGCGTGAAGAAGGTCGCGTGGACGCCCGCTTCCCCGAACAGGTCCAGCACCGCATCGGTGTTGCGCTCGACGCGGTGGACCAGCCCGTCCCAGTCGGCACGGTCGATCGTGCGTTCGAACGCGCCGACCTGGAACCAGTCCTCGACATCGACCGACAGGGCATTGCGCATCACGGACACCTCAGGGCAGCGCGGTTCAGGCGACGGCGGCGTCCCGCGCGACATCGTCCATGCGATCCTCGCGCTCGACCCATTCCACCAGCATGGTGAGCACCCGGCGCAGCGCCGCATCATGCTCCTCCGCCCGGAATTCGAGCGAGGCAAGCCGCTCCTCGATCAGGGTGAAGCAATCCTTGAGCGCATCGGGATCGATGGTCTGCGGCGGGTTGAAGGGGGCATGCGACTGCATCGCGCGCAGCGACGCGATTTCGGCGCGTAGCGCGGCGATCTCATCCTGCATGTCGCGGCGCAGGCCGGCCATGTTTTCGGCCCGGTCGTCGGCATCGTCGGCGATGCTGGCTTCGTCGGGGGCGTGCACCTCTGTCAACGCATCCTCCTCGTCGAACGTGTCGAGCGCGCCCTGCATGTCGGCGATCTGCGCATCCATGTCCCAACGGCCGCTGGGAGCGGCCGGCTGGGCGAAGGGCGCGGACGCGGGCTGAGTCCAGGCATCGTCATCCCAGTCCTCCGCCCCGGCCTCTTCGAGCTGACGGTCGGCGACATCCGCAGGCGGCGCGAAGGGCGCGATGCGATCGGCCGGCGCCGCGAAGGGCGCGGGCCGCGCCTGCTCTTCCTCGCCAACGGCCTCGATCCGCTCCGCCTGCTCGGTCGGCGCGGCGAAAGGCGCGGGGCTCCAGGCGGGCAGCGGCTCTTCCTGCTCGGCAACCGGTTCGTGGGCCGTCACGTCCTCGTCCGTCTCGGCCGCATCGACGTCCCACATTTCGCCCTCGACCAGTTCGGCCGGGGCGGTGTCCTCGTCCGCCTCTGCGGCATCGTCCCACGTCGCGACCGGTTCGGCCGGCGGGAAGTCGGCGCCAGGAACGTCCGCATCGGCGGGCTCGGGCGCGACGCTGTCCTCGGCCGCTTCCACCATGTCGGCTTCCGCGACATCGTCCAGCGCGGAGGCGGCGACCGGCGCGGGCATGACGTCGATGTCGAGGCCCATGTCGGCGACCACGACGGCAACCGCGTCGGCGTCGATCTCATGGATCTGCTCGATCGCGCCCAGCAGCAGCACGCGGCTGATCAGCGCGTTGAGCCGGCGCGGCACGCCGCCGGTCGCGGCATAGAGCGCGGAAAAAGCGGCGGGCGTGAAGGCGGGATCGCCCGCCCAGCCGGCGATGCCCAGACGATGGATCACATAGGGTTCGACTTCGCTCGGCAGCATCGGTTCCAGATGATGGGTGGCGATGACTCGCTGGCGCAGCTGCTCCAGATCGGGCGAGCGCAGCAGATCGCGGAATTCCGGCTGGCCCAGCAGGAATATCTGCAGCAGCGACTGCCCGCCCAGCTGGAAATTGGAGAGCATCCGCAGCTCCTCGATCGCCGAGACGCCGAGATTCTGCGCTTCGTCGACGATCAGCAGCGAACGCCGCCCGGCGCGCGCCTGGCCATGCAGATAGCCTTCGATCTTCTGCAGCGTCGCGGCCTTGGTGAAGCCCTCCGTCGCCAGGCCGAAGCTCTGCGCGGCGAGGCGCAGCATGTCGTCGCCCTCCACCTGCGTCGACACGATCTTGACCGCGGTCAGGCGCGCCGGGTCGATCGTCTGCATCAGGTGGCCGACCAGCGTTGTCTTGCCAGCGCCAATGTCGCCGGTGATGACGATGAAGCCTTCGCCCTGCGCCAGGCCATAGCCCAGATAAGACAGTGCCTTGCGATGAGTCGCGCTCTCGAAATAATAATGCGGGTCCGGCGTCAGCTGGAACGGGCGGCCCTGCAGTCCATAATATTGCTCGTACATACGCTCGTCTCCATGCCCGTCGCGCTAGAAGCTGTAGCGCAGGCCGACCTGCCCCATGGCGCTGATAACCGTGTCGAAATCGTCCGCCTGGACCCCGTCGAGGCCCAGCGAGGCCGATGCCGACAAGCGCCGGCTCAGCCCCTTATAATAGCTGGTGAACGCGCCATAGTTGAGCACGTCCGGCCGTCCGCCGCTGGCATCGAAATAGTTGAGATAGGCGACCACATCCATGCTGTCGCGATCGCTGAAGGCATAGCTCATCGACGCATTGCCATACCAATTTTCGTCGCGCGAGCCGCGCACCAGCACCATTTCGCCCTGCGGCGTGATGAACTTGCGCTGCGAATAGCCCGCGCCCAGGCCCCAACCCCACGGCCCGCGCCGCAGCGCATATTGCGCCGCCACGCCGCGATAGCGGAAATTGGCGGCGGTTATGCCCGACAGCGCGTCGTTGAAACATTGCCCCCCGCCCGTGACGGAGAAGGCGCAGCCGGTGATGTCGCCGGTGAAGGGATTGCGCGGCACGTCGAAGCTGCTGCCCGACAGGGCGGCGACATTGGACGTGATCACCCGCCCGAAACTGTCGATGCCGTCGAACACGGCCAGCGCGACATGGCTGTCCTGGCCCTGCCACAGGAAGCTGCCCTGATAGGTCATGCCGCCATAGCGTTCGCCCACCCGCGCCTGCAACGATGTGCGGCGGCTGGGGCGCCAGAGCACGCCCACGTCCCAGATGATGTCACTGAAATCGTAGATCAGCGCGCGCGGCGAGCTTTCGTCCGTGACATAGCGGCCGTTGCGGATGACGGGCTGGCCATCCTCGTCGAGCAGCGGCGAACGCTGGCTGATCTCGATATCCTCATAGCCAACGCCCCCGACCAGCGCGACGGTAGGCGACACCGGGACGGTCGCGTCGACGCGGCCCCAGGCGTCCTCGAACCGCTGGTCGAGCTGGCGCGCATCTTCCCGGTCATAGCCCGCGCTCGCCGTGAGGCCCACGCCCGGCAGCAGCGTGTCGGGCGAAAAGCCGACCGAACCGAGCAGACTGTGCGTCCAGCTGTCGGCGAAGGAGCCCGTCGGCGTCGCGCCGTCGAAATTCTGGTTCACGTCATCATCGACCCGGGCATAGCCCAGCCGATAGGAGGCGTTGACGTTGAGGTCGCCCAGCTGCGTCGTATAGGACGGCCCGGCATAGGCGGCCCAGACCTGGCTGGTATAGGTGTCGCGCTGCGTCAACGCGCCCGACAGGCCATCGGTCCGCACCCGGCTGGCGAGGCCGCCCGCCTGGAGCGTGAGCCCGCGCGCGACATGGACGCTGGCGCTGGCGATGCCGCTCAGCACATCCTGGTCGACCGCCTGATCGCCCCAGCCGAAGCTGTGATTATATTGCGCGTCGATCACCGCCTCGACCCGGCGGTTGCGGACTTCGGCGGTCACGCCGGCGGTGAGGTTGGTATAGGTCAGCACGTCGCCGCCGCCCTTGAGCGGCGCCATCACCACCTGGTCGATGCCGAGATAGGGCACGACGTCGACACGGCGGTCGGCGCGCGATTCCTGCGCCGCGAGCGGGCTGGCCGCCAGCGCGGCGAGCGCGGCCGAGGCGCTCAGCAGGACGCGGGACGGCGTCATCCGCGTCCCTCCCCCTTGTCCTGATAATGGCCGAAGCGACGGCCGCTGGTGAAGCGCACCGCATTCAGCAGCAGGCGCACCTGCGCCCCGCCCTTCAGCAGCGCGACGGCTTCGCGCAGCGCGCTTTCGCTGGTCCTGTCGGCCTGCGCCACCAGCAATGCGATGGCGGCATGGCTGGCGAGCACGGCCGCGGGCGATGCGGCCAGCAGCGGCGGCGAATCGAAGATCAGGATGCGCTCGGGCCGCCCCTCGGTCAGCCGCGCGAGCAGCTGCTGGGTGCGGGCGGAGGCGAGATATTCGGTGTCGTTGTTGCTGCGCTGGCCGGCGGGCAGGACCGCGAGCGACGGCAGGTCGGTGCGAATGATGCAATCCTCGATCGCGATCAGCGGATCGGCGAGCGCGTCCATCAGGCCCGGACCGGGATCGAGGCCCAGGCTCGCCGGGATCGACGGGCTGCCGAAATCGGCGTCGACCAGCAATATCTCATGGTCCTTCTCGGCCGCCAGGCTGAGCGCCAGGTTGATCGCACAGAAGCTCTTGCCCTCGCCGCTGTTGGGCGAGCAGACCAGGATGCGGTTGCCGCGCGGATTGTCGCGCAGCTGCGCCAGCAGGTCGCGCTTGAGCAGGCGGAACTCCTCGCTCATCACGGTGACCGGCCCTTCGGGCAGCAGGAAGCCGCCCTGCGCCAGCGCATCGCGATCGATCGGCTGGACAGGACCCGTCCAGGCCGGCGCGCGCATCGCGGGCGCGGCGACGGGGTCGAGCGGCGCTGCGCCCGGGACGACCGGCGGCGGCGTGTCGGCGGGCACGTCCACCGCGGGCGCGGCGCGGCCCTTCAGCGCGGCGGAAAAGTCGTAAATCTCGGTCGCGCGCTCGATCAGCGATCCGCGGCCCTTGATGGAGCTATGCTGGTTCATGGGATCGCGCTCCTTCACGCCATGCCACGCTGGACAAATTCGACCGCGATCAGCAGCAGGCAGACGCCCGCCAGCCCTCCGCTCGCGGCGGCGAACCATTTCAGGCGCTGCTTTTCGACCGCCTGCTGCGCGGCGCTGCGCACCTGGCTGATCGACCCGGCGACCGGCAGGCCGATCGCCCGCTCCAGCCGCGCGGCGGTGGAGAAGCTGCCCTTGAGCTGGCCGAGCGCGAAGGCCACGCCGACACCGGCGGCGATGCCCAGCACCAGCACGCCCAGCAGCAGCAGCGGCCGGTTGGGCGCGGTCGGCGCGGTCGGCGTGCTGGCCGGCTGGATCACGCGGAACTGCACCGCGCCGGTTTCGGTCTTCACCTCGCCGCGCAGGCGGATTTCCTCGCGATCGGCGAGCAGCTTGTCATATTGGGTCTTGAGCACTTCATAGTCGCGGTCGAGCTTTTCCTGCTCCGACGCGATGCCCGGTTCATCGACCTGGCGCGACATCATCGCGTTGAGATCGGCCTGAAGCTGCGCCTTGCGGGCTTGCAGCGCCTGCACCGTGGCGGCGCGTTCGGCCTGCATCGACTTGATCGACAGATAGGCGGGATTGGGCGTTCCGCCGCCGCCGGCGCTGCCGCCGCCGGACTTGCGCAGCGCCTCCACCTCGCGCTGGGCGGCGATGACGTCGGGATGGCTGTTGGTCCAGCCGCGCGCCTTCATCGATGCGAGATTGGCCTGCGCCTGCGCCAGCGCCGACGGGCCGCCCGAAGCGCCCACGCCCGGCAGCGTCTGCGGCGTGCCGGCCAATTGGCCGTTCATCGCCGACAGCGCGCTTTGCGCCTGCACCAGCTGCGATTCGATCGTGTTGATCTCCATCCGCGCCGCGTCCATGCGCTGACTGATGGAGCCGGCGCCCGGCAGCAGCCCGGCATAGCGCTGGGCGAATTCGACGCGGCGCTGGTCGGCCGCCTCCAGCTGCTTGGCGCGGCCGGCGATCTGCTCGTCGAGGAAGGCCAGGCTCTGCTTGGTCTCGCGGCGATCGCCGGAGAGATTTTCTTCCTGGAAGATGTCGATCAGCTTCTGCACCACCTGCTGGGCGATGCGGGCATTGGCGCCGTCCGACAGGGTCGAATCGGCCGAGACCGCGCTGATGTCGATCATGCTGGGATCGGCCTGCGCCATCACCGTGATATTTTCGCGCAGCGTCGTGATCTTGGCGGCGATATCGCGCTGGCCGGACACGGTCTGCGACAGGTCGGTGCCGCGCACGACCTTTTCCAGATTTTCCGCGCTGGCCAGCGTGCTGCGCAGGCGATCGAGATCCTGCTGCGACTGGACCTGGGTGATGCCCATGCGATCCTCCAGCAGCGACTGGGTGTTCACATAGACACGCGCCTTGGACTGGTAGCTGTTGGGGATCAGCGCCACGCCCAGCCAGCCGAGCATGGCGACGCCCCAGGCGACCGCCAGCGCGATCCAGCGCCGGTTCCAGATGCCGTGCAGCAGCACGCGCAGTTCGTCGAACAGGCCCGCCATGGTCAGAACATGCTTTCGGGGATGATGATGACGTCGCCGGGGGCGAGCATCACATTCGCCTTGGTGTCGCCGCGCTTCAGCAGGTCGTTGAGGCGGACGCGATATTCCTTCTGCTTGCCGCTATTCTTGTCGAAGCGGACCAGGCGCGCGCGGTTGCCCGCGGCGAATTCGCTGAGCCCGCCGACCGCGATCATCGCGTCGAGCAGCGTCATGTTGGCGCGATAGGGGATGGAGGCCGGCTTTTCCGTCGCGCCCACGATCCGCACCTGCTGGCTGAACGTGCCGCTGAAATTATTGACGATGACCGAAACCAGCGGGTTCTCGATATATTGCGAGAGCGCCAGCTTGATGTCGTCGGCCAGCATCTTGGGCGTCTTGCCCACCGCGGGCATGTCGGTGATCAGCGGGGTGGTGATGCGGCCGTCCGGCCGGACCTGAACCTTGGCGCCCAGTTCCGGATTGCGCCAGACGAAGATGGTGAGGTCGTCGAGCGGCCCGATCACATATTCCTCGCCCGGCCCTTCCTGCGTCGAGACGAAGGACGCCGGCGGAAGCTGCGGCCCGGACGGCGCAGAGGCGCAGCCCGACAAGGCGACGGCGGGCAGCGATGCCCCGATCAGAAGCCTGGAAACCGACACGAAACGCATGTTCTCACCCCTTTTCGCACCCCCGCCTGTCCGCCGCCATCAATCGACCGCGCAGGATTCCGCAAGGGCTTTGGGAAAGGTCATGCCCGTAAAGGGTAAAGATAGCGTTAGGAGTCAAGTGCGCGGCGATCAGCCGAGCAAAAGCTCCCGGGGCGGAGGATGCCCCAGAAAGGCCGTGGGACTGGCCGACGCGCCATAAGCGCCCGCCAGCAAGATGGCGATGAGGTCCCCTTCCTCCACTGGCGGCAGCGCCACCTTGTCTCCCAGCCGGTCGATCGGCGTGCAGAGGCAGCCGACCAGCGTGACCGGGCTGTCCGCAGGCGCGGCGTCGAAGCGGTTGGCGACCGCGATCGGATAGTTGCGCCGCACGACCGTGCCGAAATTGCCGCTGGCGGCGAGCTGGTGATGCAGCCCGCCATCGACCACGGCGAAGCGTTCGCCCTGGCTGTCCTTCACATCGATGACGCGCGTCAGATAGACGCCCGCCTCTCCCACCAGCCAACGGCCCAGCTCGATCGCGAAGCGGCTGCCCTGCAGGATGGGGGCGCGCGTCGCCAGCGCCTGGCCCAGCGCAACGCCGATCGGATGGATGTCGAGCGGCATGTCGCCGGGAAAATAGGCCAGGCCAAAGCCGCCGCCCAGATTGACCAGCGGCGGGGTAGCGCCGACCGCGTCGGACAGACGCGCGGCGAGCGCGATGGTCGCGGCCTGCGTCTCGATGATCGCCTGCGGATCGAGATTCTGGCTGCCGGCGAAGATATGCCAGCCGCGCCAGTCCGCCCCGGCGTCGATCACCATGCGCGCCAGCACGGCGGCCCGGTCGGCGTCGACGCCGAAGGGCTTGGCCCCGCCGCCCATGCGCATCCCCGACCCCTTGAGGTCGAAATCCGGATTGACCCGCACGGCCAGGCGCGGCGTCTTGCCGATCGCCGCGCCGGCCGCGATCGCGCGGCGCGCCTCGCCTTCGGATTCCAGATTGATCGTCACGCCCGCGAATATGGCGGCGGTCAATTCGTCGGTGCGCTTGCCCGGCCCCGCAAAGCTGATGCGATCGGGCGCCATGCCCGCTTCCAGCGCCATTTCCAGCTCGCCGCCCGACGCGATGTCGAAGCCGTCGACCTGCACCGCCATGCGCGCGAGCAGGGGGGCGAAGGGATTGGCCTTGACCGCATAATGAAGGTCGATCGCTTCGGGCATGGCGGCGCGGAACCGCCGCACCTGCGCTTCCACGATCCCCATGTCATAGACGAAGAGCGGCGTGTCGCCTGCTTCGTCCACCAGGCTTTCCGCGCCGCATCCGCCGATCAGCAACATGCCCTCTTCGGCCGAAAACCAGGGCGGTACGGGTCCCATCGGCTTCATGCGCCATGCTCCTGGGCCAGCGCCACCCGGTCGATCTTGCCATTGGGATTGCGGGGAAATTCGGGAAGCACGATGATGTCCTTGGGCTGCATGAAATTGGGCAGTTCGGTTTTTAGATGCGTGGCGACAGCGTCGATGATCGCGCGATCGTCCCCGCGCAGCAACAGCCGCACCGCCTGCCCCAGCCGTTCATCGGCGATGCCCAGCGCCACCGCTTCGGCAACGCCTGGCACCGCGACGGCGGCTTCCTCGATCTCGGTCGGGCTGATGCGGTTGCCGGCGGACTTGATCATCGCGTCGTCGCGGCCGACGAAATAGAGCAGCCCCTGCGCATCGCGCCGCACCGTGTCGCCCGACCAGACCGCCATGCCGCCATAGCGCGATGCGGCGGGCGCGGGCCTGAACCGCTGCGCCGTCCGATCGGCGTCGCGCCAATAGCCCTGCGCCACCAGCGGGCCGCAATGGACCAGTTCGCCCGGCTCGTCATCGTCGGTGACGCTGCCATCGGGGCGCACCACCAGTATTTCGGCGAAGGGGATGGCGCGGCCCATCGAATCGGGATGATCGTCCACCAGCGCCGGGGGCAGATAGGTGGAGCGGAAGGCTTCGGTCAGGCCATACATGGGATAGAGGGCGGCGTGCGGGAACAGGGCGCGCATCCGCGCCACCAGCGGCCGCGTGAGCGCGCCGCCGCTGTTGGTCAGCCGCCGCAGCTTGCCGGCAATGTCCGCCGGCCATTCCAGTTCCGCCAGCTGCACCCAGAGCGGCGGCACGCCCGCCAGCGTCGTGATGTCGCGGCGATCCACCAGTTTCAGCACGTCGCGCGGCGTCAGATAGTCGAGCGGATAGACGCAGCCGCCCGCATGCCAGGTGGAAAATAGCTGGTTCTGGCCATAGTCGAAGCTGAACGGCAGGACGCAGGCGGTCCGATCGTCCGGCGCGAGGCGAAGATAGTCGGCCACCGCCACCGCGCCCAGCCAGAGGTTGGCGTGGGTCAGCATCACGCCCTTGGGCCGGCCGGTCGATCCGCTGGTGTAGAGGATCGCCGCCAGCGCCTGCGGGTCGGCATCGGACGGGCCGATGCCATCGCCGCCGCTCATCGCGCAGGCGGCGTCATCCTCCCGGTGCAGCTGGCAGCCGACGGGCACGTCGCCGCGCTCCAGGCTGTCGATCCGCGCCGCGGTGCCGATCAGCAGCGCGGCGCCGCTGTCGGCCAGGATGTGGGCGACCTGGCGATGTTTGAGCAGCGGGTTGATCGGCACATGGATGAGGCCCGCGCGCGGCGCGGCGAGCGGCATCAGCGCGGCGACCGGCCCCTTCGCCACCCAGCTCGCCACCCGCGCGCCCGGCTCCAGGGCGAAGCCCGCCAGCCAGCCCGCCAGCCGCGCCAGCGCCTGTTCCAGCTCAGCATAGCTATAATGGCCCGATCGCCCGTCCAGCGCCGATGCGGCCGGATTGCCGCGCAGCAGCAGATGGTCGATCGGCCGCACCGGCGCGCCGTCGATCATGGAAAGGACTTCAGCCACGGATGCTTAACGCCATGTGCAGAATTTTCTCCTAAGGGTGCGGCGACTGGGGCGGAGATAGTCGGTTGCAGGCGCCAAGGGAATATCACAGCTTTGTCGAGATGCGGCAGGCGCTGGCCGGACGGCTCGACCGCACCGACAGGCCGCGCCTGTTCGATCGGCTGGACTGGATGGAGGCGCTGCACCGCCACTGCTTTCCCGACATGCCGCTGCGCATGCTGTCCGTGTCGGCCACGCAGGGCGACGCCTGGCTGTTCCTGCTTGCGCCCGCCCCCGGTCGGCTGCGCGCGCTTGCCAATTATTACAGCTTCGCCTGGGCGCCGATCTTTACCGGCGCGGTGGACGCAGCGATGCAGCATCAGATGCTGACGGCGATCGCCCGCCATCTGCGCGCGCGCTGCTCCCGGATCGACCTCTATCCGATCGAGGATGGCGCTGCGCTGGCGGCGGCGTTGCGCCGCGCCGGCTGGTGGACCGTGCGCCGCGCCATGGGCGGCCGCCACCTGCTGCCGCTGCGCGGGCGGGACTTTGCCGCTTATTGGGCCGACCGGCCCGGCCGGCTGCGCAACCTGGTCCGCCGCAAGGGCCGGGGCAGCCCCTTTGCCCTGTCAATCCATGACCAGCTGACGCCCCGGCTGTGGGACGAGTATGTCGATGTGCAGGCGCGCAGCTGGCAGGGCCCGGAGCCCGCGCGCGGCACCGCCTTCCTGCGCGCGCTCGCCGAGCGGGAAAGCGCGGCGGGCACGCTGCGGCTGGGGTTCGCGCGGGCGCAGGGCCGTGCGGTCGCGACGCAGCTCTGGACGATCGAAGCGGGCGTCGCGCTGATCCACAAGCTGGCGCATGACCGCGCCTTTGACGCGCAATCGCCCGGCACGCTGCTCAGCCACGCAATGTTCACCCAGGCGATCGACCGCGACGGCGCAACGCTGATCGACTATGGCACTGGCGACAATGACTATAAGGCCGACTGGATGGAGCAGCGCCTGCCGCTCTACCGCATCGACGCCTTCAACCCGCGCAGCCCCGCCAGCTGGCTGCCGGCGGCGCGGGCGGCGATTTCGGCGCTTGTAGGTTAGTAAGCGAGGCATTAGTTAGGCGCGCATCATGCGGGCGCACAATCCTCAGCCGACAGGCCAGTCCATCGATGTCGAAACCCAGATGCGGGCGCTGCTGCGCGACGCGCTCGGCCTCTCGCAGGAGCGGGTCGATGGGTTCGACGCCGACACCCCGCTGTTCGGGGCGCTGCCGGAGCTGGATTCGATGGCGGTCGCGGGCCTGCTGACCGAGATGGAGGATCGCTTCGGCATCCTCATCGAGGATGAGGATATTGACGGCGACACGTTCGAAAGCTTCGGCTCGCTGGTCGCCTTTGCGGCGGCGAAGGTCGGCTGACCCTCGCCCCCAGGGCAGGCCTTACGCCTCCACTAGTTCCTCGAAATCCTGTTCGGCCAGGAACTTCTCGACATCGAGCGCGGCCATGCAGCCCATGCCCGCCGCCGTCACCGCCTGGCGATAGATTTTGTCGGTGACGTCGCCCGCCGCGAAGACGCCGGGAATGGCGGTGCGGGTCGTGCCCTTTTCCACCAGGATATAGCCTTCGTCGAGCGGCAGCTTGTCGGTGAACAGCTCGGTCGCGGGATGATGGCCGATGGCGACGAAGCCGCCGTCGGTCGGCTCATGGCTCTTCTCGCCCGTGACCGTGTCGACGAGGTCTACGCCCACCAGCCCTTCGGGCGCGCCGCCGCCGACGAACCGCTCGACCGCCTTGTTCCACAGGATCTTGATGTTGGGATGCGCCTTCAGCCGTTCCTGCAGGATCTTTTCCGCGCGCAGCGAATCCCGGCGGTGGATCAGCGTCACGTCATGGCTGTGGTTGGTGAGGTAGAGCGCTTCCTCGACCGCGGTGTTGCCGCCGCCGATCACCACCACCTTCTTGCCGCGATAGAAGAAGCCATCGCACGTGGCGCAGGCCGACACGCCCTTGCCCTGCAGATGCTCCTCGCCCTCGACGCCCAGCCACTTGGCCTGCGCCCCGGTGCAGATGACCAGCGTATCCGCGACATAGAGGGTGCCGCTGTCGCCGCGCAGGCGGAAGGGCCGCTCGGACAGGTCGACGTCGACAATCTGGTCATACATCATCTGCGCGCCGACATGCTCGGCTTGGGCCTGCATCTGCTCCATCAGCCAGGGGCCCTGGATGACGTCGCGAAAGCCGGGATAATTTTCGACATCGGTGGTGATGGTCAGCTGCCCGCCCGGCTGCATCCCCTGCACGACGATCGGCGCGAGGCCGGCGCGCGCGCCATAGATGGCGGCGGACAGGCCGGCGGGGCCGGAACCGAGGATCAACATGCGGGTGCTGTGGGTGGCGGTCATACAGGGCCTTCAAACTGCGATTCGGATCAGGGGGTCAGAGATAGGCAGCGCGGCGCGGGGCGCAAGCGAAGGATTTGCTTGGGGGCGGTGAAGCTGCGCTGGGCGCCCCCGCCATCAGCGCGGCCGGCGCCACGAAAAAGGGCCGGCGCGTCGTCCGCACCAGCCCCTTTTTCTGCCGTCCGTCCGGTTCGATCAGTTGATCGCGCCGAGCTTCCCGATGGCATTGTCGACCAGCGCCTTGTCCGCCTGCGCGTCATGGCCCTGCGCGATCAGCGTGGCGGCCGCGCTGGTCGCCGCATTGACGGCCTTGGCGCGGATGCCGGCGATGGCGGCGCGTTCGGCGGCGCCGATCTTGTCTTCCGCCATCTTCTGGCGACGAGCGACCAGATCCTCGGCATTGGCCTTGGCATCGGCGATCAGCCCTTCGGCCTCATGCTCGGCGGCCTTGCGCATCGCCTCGGCCTCGCCAGCCGCGGCGGCCAGCTTCGCCTCATATTCGCCCTTCAGCGCTTCGGCTTCGGCGCGCAGGCGCGATGCCTCGGCCAGCTGTTCCTTGATCTGGGCGATCCGGCCATCCAGCGCGCCGCCGATCAGGCCGGGCACCTTCTTGACCAGCAGGATGACGATGAACACCGCCATCGCCAGGCTGACCCAGGCGGTGGCGTCCATGCCGACCGCCTTGGGATCGGTATGGGGCGCCACGCCTTCATGCGCGACGGTGCCGACCGGCTCCAGCCCTTCGGCATGGATCGCCTCGCCCAGCGAGGGCGCGGTCGCTTCATTATGCTGTGCTGCTGCCTCAGCCATGGGCCAGTGCCGCCTTTACTGCGTTGCGGGCCGCCTCGTCCGTCGCGTTCACGCCGGAAATGCGCGCCACCATGTCGCGCGCCGCGTCGGCGGCGACGGTTTCGATTTCTGCCATGGCCGCGCTGCTGGCGGCCTGGATGCGCGCTTCGGCCGCGGCGATGCGAGCGGCGACGTCGGCGTCGGCCGCAGCGAGCCGGGCTTCGGACGCCTTGGCCGCTTCCGCCTTCGCCTTGGCCATCACCGCCTGCGCGGCGGTGCGGCTTTCGGCATCGCGGTCGCGATAATCGGCTTCCGCCTCGTCGGCGCGGGCGAAGGCCGCCTTCGCCGCGTCCAGATCTCCGCTGATCTTCGCATCGCGCGCGTCCGCCGTGCCCTGCACCTTGGGCACCATGCCAAGGCCGATGACGAAGAAGACGAAGCCGAAGGTCAGCAGCAGCCAGAAGATCTGGCTGGAGTAGGTTTCGGCGATTTGCGCGATTTGAGGCATTTTACGGGTCCGTCCGGTCAGAGGGCGGTCAATGTCAGGGAAGCGGGCGAGCGCGGCGCGAAGGCCGCCCCGCCCGCTTCAAATGCGTGTCAGGCCACGAACACCAGGATCATGGCGATAACGAACGCCAGCAGGCCCAGAAGTTCCGCCGCGGCGAAACCGATGAACAGGCGGCCCTGCTGGCCGTCAGCGGCGCCCGGGTTGCGCAGCGCGCCTTCCAGGAACGCGCTGAAGACGTTGCCCACACCCAGGGCAGCGATGCCCGCACCGATCGCGGCCAGGCCAGCACCGAGCAGCTTTGCGGCTTCTGCGTCCATGTCGTAAACTCCCTTGTTAAACAGTCAGATAATGTTGAAGAAATTGGCGAAACTCAGTGCAGGTTCTCGGCATCGTTGAGATAGACCGAGGTCAGCAGCGCGAACACATAGGCCTGGATCACCGCGACCAGCACTTCCAGTGCGCTGATGCCGATCATCAGGATGAAGCTGGCCGAACCCACGGTCAGGCCCAGCAGCGGCGATGCGTTCGCGCTGTTGATGACGAAGCCCGCAAGCACCTTCAGCAGCACGTGGCCGGCGGTCATCGCGACGAACAGTCGCAGGCCCAGGCTGAACGGACGCACCATGAAGGACACGAGTTCGATGAAGAAGAGCGGCACCACCATCAGCGCCGGGGTGCCGTGCGGCACGAACAGCGAGAAGAAATGCAGGCCATGCTTGGCGAAGCCGACGATCAGCACGATCGAGAAGCTCATGATCGCCAGCACGCCGGTGGCGGTGAAGTGGCTGGTGAAGGTGAAGGGGTGCAGCCCGAACAGGCCGAGCGGCAGCAGACCCAGCAGGTTCGCCAGCAGGATGAACATGAAGAGCGAGAAGACGTAGGGAATATATTTGCGGCCCTTGTCGCCGATATTGGCGACCAGCAGGTTCTTGATGAAGCCGGTCATATATTCGACCGCCATCTGCCAGCGGCCGGGCACCAGTTCGCGCTTCATGCCGCCGATCACGAAGATCCACAGCACCACGGCCGCGAGCACCATGTAGAGCGCGCTGTTGGTGAAGGCGATGTTGAAGCCGCCGATCGACAGATGATCCGTACCGAACAAGGGTTCGATAGCGAATTGATGCATCGGATCGATTTTGCCGGATTCTGCCACGTTGACCCCTGTAACGCCTAAGTCTTCGGACTATGACAAAAGCGTCCCTATTGGTCGGGACGCTTCGTCGTCGTCAATCTGATGATGTTCCTGAACGCCGCCACGATCCCGAGACCGAGGAAGACGAGCAGAAGCCATGGGGATGTGTCGAACAGCCGGTCGAGAACCCAGCCGATCAACGCACCGCCGACAAGACCGCCGATCAGTTCAGCAAGAACCCTGTTGCCCAGGCGCGATCCATCGTCCGCCTGCTGCTCCGTGGCCCCCTGCCTGACCTTTTCGGCATGTTCGGCCCGGGCGATCCGCTCCTCGAGTGAAGCGATCCGCGCGTCCTCCCCTGCCGGGTCCTGTCCGGGTGTATCCGCTGCCATGCCACTCCTCCGCGACCATGTGTCGCGGCGGCATGGCGCTTGCGGCTGCACCCGTCAAGGCGCGGCCCGTTTAGAAAGGGGATTGCGGATAGTCAACCATGGTTGCGGCAGAGAATATCGCGCCGATACGAAGCCGCCGCGAAAGTCCGCTACCGCGAAATTCTCACCCGCCCGACGCGCAATAGGCTGGCAGGGCGATCGCGCTCGACCCCTTCTTCTGCCAGGCGCCGCCGCCGATGCGATAGGCCTGTCCCGCCTTCAGCCGCGTCAGCGTCTGGCAGGCCGTGGCCGCGGCCGCATCCTGCACCGTCACCCCGCGCTTGCCGGCAAGGTCGGTATAGGCCTGGCGCCGCTTGATGTTGATCGATTCGACTTCCTTGCGGACCGGGGCGCTGACCGACGTGACGACGCCCATATATCCGTCGGCCTGCTCGCCCACCGCGCCCGAAGAAAGGGCGGCGGCCAGATCGGCCGACTGCGCCATGGCCGCGCCGCTCATGCCCATACCGCCCGCCAGCGCCAGCATGGCGGCGGCCAACCAGCGGGATTTTGCCATCTTGCCTATCATTGCGGGAACAACTCCGGGTTATTCTGGATAAGATCCTGCGCGTCGCGCTGCAGTTTCACAACCACTTCCTGCTGCACCTTGACGTTCAGGTTGATCTCGATCGGCTTGTCCGGGGACTTCACCTGAATGCATCCCCCCAGCGCGAGACCGGCGAGACCGGCCGTCATGATCGTCATTCTCTTCATTTCGGCTCCCCATTTGCCATCTTGTCGCTTTCCAGAGGCTGAACCGCAAGGCCCTGCTGTTCCTGCGCGCGCATCTTTTCCTGCGCTTCCTTCGCGATCTCACCCTGCACCAGCGCGGACGGGTCGATGAAGGACTGGGCGGTGCCCAGCAATCCGCGGAAGGGCGCGGCGATCTTGACGTTGAAGATGAAGGGCAAGCCAGTGAAATTGCGCGCCAGCCCTGCGGGCACCGCGCCCAGCCGATCGCGGTTCACGCCGTTGAACACGACGTTGGTCACCATCTCGCCATCCAGCGCGCCGTCCATCAGGATTGTCAGACATTTATATTGCAGATTCTTGAGCGCATCGAAGGCAACCTTGCCCATGACGCCGATATCCTCGTTCGACACCGGCCCGACATAGGAGAGCGTGCCGCCGATCCGCGTCGGATCGCACGGGATGGTCGGCAGCACGCCTTCGGGCATCAGCAGCGGCTCCATCCCCGCCTGCCGCGCCACCAGCACGCCGCCCGCGACGCGCCCGCCCTTGGAATTGAAGATCAGCGGCATGATGCCGTCGAACGTGCCGGTCGCCGACACATTGTCCAGCTCCATCGCCTGGATGAAGGAGCCGGCGTCCAGCCCGATCACGCGAAAGGTCAGATAGCGGTCGACATCGGCGCTGAAATCCATGGTGGTGGGCAACAGCACCAGCTGCCCGCCGGAAAAGGGCCAGCCGCCCCCTTCGATCCGCACCTTCTGCCCGGCCTCCAGCCGGTAGCGCACGACGCCGTCGCGCACCTCTACGCCCGGATTGACCGTCCGCAGCCGCACTTCCTGACCGGGCGCGGTGACCAGCCCGATGAGGTCGGTGAAGCGAATCTCGCCGCTCAGCCCCTCGACCGGGCCGAAGGCGGCGGCGAGATTGGCATTGTCGGTGCGGAAGGTGCCGCTGCTCGTCACCGTGGCGCCGGTCCAGTCGATCCGCCCCTCGCCCGTCACCTTGGCCCGCACGTTGGCGATGACGCCCAGCGCCAGCGGCGTCACGTCGTCGGGCTGGAGGCTGGGGTCGAATGTCAGGCCGGGCACGGCGAGGTCGACATGGCCCCGGCCGCTGCCCAGATCATGCGCGATGTCCGTGGTCGCCACCGTCGCGCCATTGAGCGGCGCGGTCAGCGTGCCGGTCGCGGCGATCCGCCCGTCCTTCAGCGACAAGGCGAAATCGGGCACCGCCAGCGGGTTGAAGCGGGCCTGCGCCTGCGAATCGCGCACCGTCATCGCTGCCTTGAGGCTGAGCGTCCCTTGCTCGAAACGCCAGTCGCCCGCGCCCTGCTCGACGATCAGCGGCACCGTGCCGATCTGCCCACCCGCCCCGGTCAGCCGGCCGGCAAACCCGTCCTTCGTCATCGCGCCGTCCATGCTGGCGGCGGTCAGGCGCACCGGCGCATCCTGCGCCCCGATGGTGAGCGCGGGGTTGGCGAGCGTGAAGCCGGTCCTGCCCAGCAGCAGCCGGGCATGGTCGGCGGTCAGCCGCATCGGGCTGTCGCCGCTGCGCCCGGCGAGGTCGACCTGCTTCAGATCGACGCCGCCGCGCAGGCCCGACGGCCCCATGGCGAGCATCGCGCCATCGACCGGGCACAGCGTCTGGCGCGTCTGTCCCAGCGCGAAACTGCCATAGCGCGCCTCGACCAGCGAGAGCGGCACGCAATCGGGATTGACCGACACCGCGCCATTGGCGGCGACCCGGCCGCTGACGGGCAGGCTGAGCCCGCGCAAGCGCCCGTCGGGCAGCGGCCCGTCCAGCCGCACCGCGGTCTGGAAGCGAGTCGCGCCGTCGCGATCGGCAGTGAAGCGCACGCGATCGAGCGCCAGCCGCGCGTCGCCGGCGGCATAGGGATCGACGAACAATTGCCCGCCAAAGCCGCCGCCGGGCCGCCGCGCGAGCCGCAGCGCCGCTTTCGGCAGGCCGCCGCCTTCCGCCGTGATCGCGCCATCGAGCGCCCAGTCGACGCCCGCCGCCTTGCCCGGCCAGGCCAGCGTCATCTGCCCGCCCTGCGCGATGCCGATCCGCGCGCCGCTGCGCGCGTCGAGCCCGGTGTCGGTCACCGCCAGGCTGCCGACCCCCTGTTTCTGCACCAGCGCGAAACTGGTGCGCACGCGGTTGCCCGCACCGGCGCGTTCGACCGCATCGGCGAGCTTCACCGCCAGAGGCGCGACCGGCGTGCCCGCCGCTGCGCTGCGCAGCCCGGCCAGCGGATCACGCCCCGACAGGCGCAAATTCTCGCCGTCCAGCTGCCCCTGGAACCGCGTTTCCGGCCCGATCGACCATTGCCCCGCCAGCATCGTCCTGCTCAGCAGCGCGCCACGCCCGGTCAACGCCGCCGCTTCGAGGCGCAGCTGCCCCGCGGTGCGCGCGGCGCTGCCGTCGAAATCGACCCGGCCCGACGGCGTCGCCAGCACCATGCCGCCGCCGCGCAGCGCGTCGCCCGACAGGTCGACATGGCCGCTCCAATGGTCGAGCGCCTGGCCCAGCGTGAGGTCGATCCGCGCCGCCGGCTTCGCCAGCGCGGCGCCGGCGTCGCGGCAGGCCAGCGCATCGGCGCTGATCGGGCCGCTGAGATGCGGCCTGCCGTTCTGCATCGCCACGTCAACCATCGCGCGCGCCTGCGTCGCGCCGCATCCCGCCAGCGCCGCGCGCGGCATGGCGGCGGCCAGCCGGCCCCGGAAGCCCGACTGGAGATTGCCCGCGCCATCGATCTGCATGCCGACCCGCCCGGCGTCGGTGTCGAGCGTCAGCCGCGCATCGGCCAGTCCCACCTTGATGTCGGGCAGGCTGAAGGGGGCGGTGGAATTGGGATCGCGGAACCGGTCGAGTTCGCCCAGCCGCAGCACGCCATCGCGCATCGATCCGCGCAGCCGCACCCCGCTCGCCCGCACCGCCGCCACCTTGGGCGTCAGGCCGGCGAAGGCAATGTCCACCTCCACCCATTGCGCCGTCAGGTCGGGATGGGCCGGATCGCCCAGCACGATATTCTCGATCCGCTGCGTGCGCAGCCCGACATCGACCAGGTCGTAATTGGCCTGGACGCCGCGCCGGTTGAGTTCGCGGCTGATGAAATTCTCGGCGATGGGGGCGCGCTGCGTCCACAGGCCGATCAGCACCAGGGCGAGCGACCCGGTGCCCACGCCCAGCCAGCGCAGCCATGCCCGGCGAACCGCTTCTTCGCCGTCCTCTTCTTCCATTCCTATGGCCAACCCCGGCTTAGCTGCGACACCCATGGTCCGTAACGGGACCATAACGTCCCGCCTCTCCTAAATATCCTTGCTCCGCGATTCCGCAACGCATAGCGTCGGCTCCGGCGCTGCTGGGGGGACGGGAACTTGGCCGATCAGGATGCGAAAGTCCCGCATGACGGTGCCGGACATCGCGCGCGCCTGCGCCAGAAGCTCGCGGACAATGGCGGCGACGCGCTGCTCGACCATGAACTGATCGAATATCTGCTGGCGCTCGCCATTCCCCGGCGCGACACCAAGCCGCTGGCCAAGCTGCTGCTGCGCGAATTTGGCGGGATTGGTGGCCTGATGAGCGCGGACTGGGCGGCGATCGCGCGCGTGCCGGGCATGGGTGACACCAGCGTCGCGGCGATCAAGATCGTGCAGGCGACCGCGCTGCGGATGCTGCGCAACGATGTGGCGGCGCGGCCGGTGCTGGGCAGCTGGCAAGCGCTGCTCGACTATCTGCGCGCCGACATGGCCTATCTGGGCGTGGAGCGGGTGCGCGTGCTGCATCTCAACAGCCGCAACATGCTGATCCGTGACGATCATATGGGCGACGGGTCGATCGACCAGGCGGCGATCTACACGCGCGAGGTGATCCGCCGCGCGATGGACCTGGGATCGGCGGCGCTGATCCTGGTCCACAATCATCCCAGCGGATCGCCCGAACCCAGCCGCCAGGACATAGAGGTGACGCGCCAGATCATCGACGCGGGCAAGCGGCTGGGGATCAGCGTCCATGATCATGTCATCATCGCCGCCCAGGGCCATGTCAGCCTGCGCGCCAAGGGCCTGCTCTAGCCTGCCGCAGCCGCCACCGTGCGCCGTCACATCGTCAGCACGATCTTTCCGAAATGCTCGCCCGCGTCCATGCGCGCATGGGCCTTGGCCGCGTCGGTCATGTCGAACCGCTGGTCCATCGCCGGGCGCAGCCGGCCTTCCGCCGCGAACGGCCAGACCGTGCGGGCCAGTTCATCGGCGACCAGGCTCTTGAAGCCGACCGAACGCGCGCGCAACGTCGATGCCGTCAGCGTCAGCCGCCGCTGCATGATCATCGGGATGAAGATTTCCGCCTTCGCCCCGCCCAGCACGGCGATCGACACATGGCGGCCATCCTCGGCCAGGCATTCCAGATTGCGCGGCACATAATCGCCGCCCACCATGTCGAGCACCGCCTGGCACCCCTTGCCATCGGTGATCCGCTTCACTTCGGCCACGAAATCCTGGCTCTTGTAGTTCACCGCATGGCTCGCGCCCCAGTCGAGCGCCTGCGCGCATTTCTCGTCACTGCCGCAGGTGACGATGATCGTCACGTCGAACAGGCGGCACAGGCTGATCGCCATGGTGCCGATGCCGCTGGTGCCGCCATGGACCAGCACGGTGTCGCCCGGCGCGACATAGGCGCGCTCGAACAGGTTGGTCCACACGGTGAAGAGCGTTTCGGGCAGCGCCGCGGCCTCGACCAGATCATAGCCTTCGGGCACGGGCAGGCACTGGCCCGCCGGCGCGACCGCATATTCGGCATAGCCGCCGCCGGCCAGCAGCGCGCAGACTTTCTGCCCGATCAGCTGGTCCGCGCCGCCGCCCGCCGCCACGATGGTGCCGGCGACTTCCAGGCCCGGAATGTCCGACGCGCCGGGCGGCGGGGGATATTTGCCCTGCCGCTGCAGCACGTCGGGCCGGTTCACGCCGGCGGCCGCGACGCGGATCAGCACCTCGCCCTCGCCGGGCGCGGGCACGGGGCGGCGCTGCGCCACCAGCGCCTCGGGTCCGCCGGGCGATGCGATGCCGATCGCCGTCATCTCCGCCGGAATGGAATAGCCGTCCGCCATGTCGCTGTCCTTCGCCTATGGCTTATCTCAGGGGCCCGCCCAAATCGGCAGGCCGTTTGCGGGCCCTTATTGACAGACTGTCCCCAAGGGTCAACATTGGTGACATGGACTTGGATGACGATCTGCCACGCAAGGGAGATGATCCGCTGGCCCGCCTGCTGCAACAGGATCTGGGGCCATTGTCCATGAGCGAGCTGGAAAAGCGCGTTGCCGCCCTTGAAGGGGAAATCGCGCGGACCAGACGCAAGATGGAAAGCGCCGCCACTCACAAGGCCAGTGCCGAGGCGCTCTTCAAACGGTGAACCGACGCCCCGCCCCCTCCCCCCTTCAGGGTTCTTCCGGGCATGGGCAGTCTGGCAATTCCGGCGGTCGGGGCACACGCCTTGATCCGCTGTCGAGCAATGCCGACATAGGTTCGATATCGCTCCCGACCGGGAGCCTGGAGTAGTCTAATATGCCGTCTTTCGCAGCCGCCCTTGAAACCACCCTGCACAACGCGCTGACGCACGCGTCGGAGCGCCGGCACGAATATGCGACGCTGGAGCATCTGCTGCTCGCGCTGATCGACGATGAACATGCGTCCAAGGTGATGCAGGCCTGCGGCGTGGAACTGGGCGAACTGGGTGACGCCGTCACTCATTATCTCGACACCGAACTGGACAGTTTGAAGGTCGAGGGATCGTCCGACCCCTCGCCCACCAGCGGCTTCCAGCGCGTCGTGCAGCGCGCCATTCTGCACGTCCAATCCTCCGGCAAGGATGAAGTGACCGGCGCCAATGTGCTGGTCGCGCTCTTTTCCGAGCGCGAATCCTACGCCGTCTACTTCCTGCAACAGCAGGATATGAGCCGTCTCGATGCCGTCAGCTATATCAGCCACGGCGTCGGCAAGGGCACGCCCACGCCCGAGCGTCAGGAGACCAAGGGCGCCGCCGAGGAGGAAAAGAAGGTGCAGGACGGCAAGGGCAAGAAGGACAGCGCGCTGGAGCAGTTCACCGTCAACCTCAACGAGAAGGCGGACCGCGGCAAGGTCGACCCGCTGATCGGCCGCACGGCCGAGGTCGACCGCACCATCCAGATCCTGTGCCGCCGATCGAAGAACAACCCCCTCTATGTCGGCGATCCGGGCGTGGGCAAGACCGCGATCGCGGAAGGCCTGGCGCGCAAGATCGTCGAGGGCGAAGTGCCCGACGTCCTCAAGGAAGCGGTCATCTATTCGCTCGACATGGGCGCGCTGCTGGCCGGCACCCGCTATCGCGGCGATTTCGAGGAGCGGCTGAAAGCGGTCGTCACCGAACTGGAGAAGATGCCGCACGCCGTGCTCTTCATCGACGAGATCCATACCGTGATCGGCGCGGGCGCGACCAGCGGCGGGGCAATGGATGCGTCGAACCTGCTGAAGCCGGCGCTGTCGGGCGGCACGATCCGCTGCATCGGATCGACCACCTACAAGGAATTCCGCAACCATTTCGAAAAGGACCGCGCGCTGCTGCGCCGCTTCCAGAAGATCGACGTCAACGAACCTTCAGTCGATGACACGATCAAGATCCTGGCCGGCCTGCGCTCGGCGTTCGAGGAGCATCACCACGTCAAATATACGCCCGACGCCATCAAGGCGGCGGTGGAGCTGAGCGCGCGCTACATCAACGACCGCAAGCTGCCCGACAAGGCGATCGACGTGATCGACGAAGTCGGCGCGATGCAGATGCTGGTGGTGCCGTCCAAGCGCAAGAAGACGATCACCCCCAAGGAGATCGAGGCCGTCATCGCGACGATGGCGCGCATCCCGCCCAAGACGGTGTCGTCGGACGACAAGAGCGTGCTGGAAAGCCTGACGACCGACCTCAAGCGCGTCGTCTTCGGCCAGGACAAGGCGATCGAGGTGCTGTCCTCCGCGATCAAGCTGTCGCGCGCCGGCCTGCGCGATCCCGACAAGCCGATCGGCAACTATCTCTTCTCCGGTCCCACCGGCGTCGGCAAGACGGAAGTGGCGCGGCAATTGGCGACCCTGCTCGGCATCCCGCTGCAGCGGTTCGACATGTCGGAATATATGGAACGCCATTCGGTCAGCCGCCTGATCGGCGCCCCTCCGGGCTATGTCGGCTATGACCAGGGCGGCCTGCTCACCGACGCGGTCGACCAGAACCCGCACAGCGTGCTGCTGCTGGACGAGATCGAGAAGGCGCATCCCGACCTGTTCAACATCCTGCTGCAGGTGATGGACAATGGCCGGCTGACCGATCACCACGGCAAGACCGTCGATTTCCGCAACACCATCCTCATCATGACCACCAATGCCGGTGCGTCGGACATGGCGAAGGAATCGATCGGCTTTGGCGAACTGACGCGCGAGGATGTGCAGGAGGATGCGGTGAAGAAGCTCTTCACCCCCGAATTCCGCAACCGCCTCGATGCGATCGTGCCCTTCGGCTATCTGCCGCCGGAAATCGTCGCCCGCGTCATCGACAAGTTCGTGCTCCAGCTGGAGCTGCAACTGGCCGACCGCGACGTGCACATCACGCTGGACGAGGACGCCAAGGCGTGGCTCACCAAGAAGGGCTATGACAAGCTCTACGGCGCTCGCCCGATGGGCCGCTTGATGCAGGAAAAGATCAAGCAGCCGCTGGCCGAGGAACTGCTGTTCGGCAAGCTGGTCCATGGCGGCGAGGTCCATGTTCACATGAAGGACAGCGACGGCGTCGAATCCCTCGCCTTCGAAATCACCCCCGCCGCCCCCAAGAAGGGCAAGAAGGGCGGCAAGGCCAAGGCCGCCGAAAGCACGAAATAATCGCCCTTATCGGCGCTGAAGAAGAGGCGGCTCGATCGAGCCGCCTTTTTTTTGGCTACAGGGTAGCGGGAGATGTCTAAACCTGTCGCCGCTTTGCAATTCTAACTGCGACTAAAGGAAGTCAACAGCGAGGAATGTGACCTCAAAGACCGCGATACGGCTCGCAAGCCACGCCATCACTGTCGCCGTCCATTTCACGACGATAGCCCGGCTCGCCACGATAGATAGGGGCAGTGCCGGCTGCGCGTGCCGATGCGCAACCGGGCCAATAGTCCCCAACCTGCGGTGATCGTGCTCGCATGACTCCGAAGCGGACAGCGATGGTTCCGGCCATCTTGACGATCTGGCTTCGGCCCTCCGCCGTCGCAGCGATGCTTGCGACGCCCACTAAAAGGCCGACCGCCGCCCCCATGGATAGAACGCGCAAGGCCTCGTTACTTGCTCGCGAAGCATATCTGCGCGAATATCGACGCGAAGATCTGATTGCGATTGTCCGGTTCGGCTTACGGAACGACATCGACCTGACTTAGGCGAAATCTGTAAACAGCACCTTAAGCGGGGGTGCTGCGGCTGTGGCAGTGCATTGGACCAGTTCGATGCGATCCGCGCCCTCAATCCAGCACGTTCGGCAAATCCTCGAACCCCTTGCGCAGCGCCGCGCTCCAGCTTTGGGAGATCATTGCGAACTGCTCATTGTCCGCCTCGATCCGGGTGCGGACGCTGAAATCATAGGCGTCGGTCGGGATGACGACCAGGTCCAGCGGCATGCCGACCGACAGGTTGGAGCGCAGCGTCGAATCCATCGACACCAGCACCGCCTTGGTCGCATCCTCCAGGCTGGTTTCGCGGGCGATGATCCGATCCAGGATCGGCTTGCCATATTTATGCTCGCCAATCTGGAAAAAGGGCGTGTCCTCGGTCGCCTCGATGAAATTGCCGGGGGAATAGACGAGGTAGAGGCGCGGCTTGCCGCCCCGGCGCTGGCCCGCGATCATGATCGACGCGCTGGCGCCCGATCCGCCCATCTCGATATTCTCGCGATAGCGCTGCTGCATCTTCTGCATTGCCGCGCCGACGATCTGGGCGACGCGGTGCATGCTCTCGCAATTGAGGATGGTCTCGACCTCGGGGTCCAGCCCCGATTCCTTGATCGCCTTGCTCAGCATCGACTTCACCCCCTGGGTGATCGACAAATTGCCCGAACAGAGGAGCGTGATCGCCCGTTCGCCGGGCACATGATAGGTGAAGCTCTTCCGGAAGCGCGCGATATTGTCCATGCCCGCATTGGTGCGGGTGTCGGACAGCATGACCAGCCCCTGGTCGACGCGCACGGCCACACAATAAGTCACGGCCCCGCGGCCTCCTGCAATAAACCTAACCCGTCGAGTCGGGCGGCGGGGTGCTTTGTTGCTGCTGCCTTTGCAGCTGCCGTTCCTCGACTCCGTCCTCCGCCTGCGCGATACGGACGTCGGCGTCAATCCATATGTCGCCCGCCACCGTCACCGATCCGCGGATCGGCGCGGCTTCGTCCGCATCCAGGCCGCTGGCGACGCGCAGATAGCGTTCGGTGACGCAGACCCGGTTGGACGGGTCGAAGCCGATCCAGCCCAGGTCGGGCAGCCAGGCTTCGGCCCAGCCATGGGTTTCGTGCAACGCCTCTTCATCGCCCGCCAGCAGATAGCCCGACACATAGCGCGCCGGCATGCCCAGGCTCCGGGCGGCGGCGATGAAGACCTGCGCATGATCCTGGCACACGCCCGCCCCCAGCGCGAAGGCGTCGGCGGCGCAGGTGTCGGACGTGGTGACGCCGGCGCGATACTGGACCGCGTCGCTGACCGCCGCCGACAGGGCATGCAGCGTCGCCAGCGGCCCGTCGCCGGCCGGCAGACCGCGCGCCATCGCCGCGATCGCATCCGACGCGCGCGTCAGCCGCGTGTCGCGCAGGAAATAGCGCGGATCGACCTTGCTGTTGAGATGACCGACGACGCCATGGCTTTCCCGCGTCTCCACCAGCCCTTCGGCCACGATCACCGCATGGTCCAGCCGGTCGTGCCGGATCCAGATGGCCTCCATTTCGCCATAGCTGTTGGGGCGAAAGCCGGCGAGCGGCTCGTCATTGATGCTGACCTGCCAGTCCAGCACCTGCTGCGCGGGCGTATCGACCGGCATCAGTTTCAGGCGCATCGCCACGCGCCCCGCGCAGGCGGCGTAGCGATAGACGGTCTGGTGGCGGACGATCAGCTTCATCGCGACGGCTCCCGTCCCGCCTCAACCGAAATGATAGGTCTGGGCGATTTCCGCGCCCAGCCTGTTGGTCATCATCAGCCCGTTCTGCACCGTTTCATGCAGGCCGCGACGGAATATCTCGCCGCTGTCCTGGCTCTCCAGGCCAGCGACCAGATCCTTGACCGTATCGTGACACGGCCCCTTGGCGTCATGCCAGCCCGCCAGCCGGTTGAGCCGGTAGGCGAGCTGGTCGTAGCAATAGGCGACGCTGCGCGGGAACAGGCGGTTGAGCATCAGGAAATCGGTGATCTGCCAAGGCGTGTAGGTGCCGCCATAGACATGGTGATAGGCTCGCGCACCCGACAGGGCATAGAGCACCGACGTCCATTGATAATGGTCGCGATTGCCGCCGATCACTTCGGTTTCGGGCAGCAGGACATAATATTTGACGTCGAGCAGCCGCAGCGTCATCTGCGCCCGCTCCAGCGCCGAGCCCGCGCGCAGGAAATCATGTCCCTCGTTGCGCAGCTGGCCCGAATGCGCCGCCCCGCGAAAGGTCATGACGCGCGTCTTCACCCAGTCGATCAGCGCGGGCAGCTGCTGGCGCGCTTCGCCCACATCATAGCTGTCCAGCTTGCGCCAGCCCTCGTTCAGCGCCTCCCACATGTCCTGCGTCAACATGGTCCGCGCCGATTTCGCGTTGGCGCGCGCCTTGAGCAGGCAGGACCGGATCGAGCTGGCATTGTCGAGGTCCAGCATCAGGAAGGATACCGCGTCGCTTTCGGTGACGCTCGCCCCTTCGGGAAAGCGATGCCCCGCGCCGGTCGCGCGCACGACCGATCGCCATTCGTCGCGATGATGCGCGCCGGGCAGGATCGCCATGCGCTGCCCCATGGTCAGCAGCCGCGCCGTGGCTTCGGCCCGCTCCATATAGCGCGCCATCCAGAAGAGATTTTCGGCGGTCCGGCTCAGCATGTCGTCGTCTCGCTTTTCGTCATCCCCGCGCAGGCCGGTAACCACCTCCGGTCCTGCCCCTTCCGCGCGCCGCCGGCAGATGGGGTCACGCCTGCGCGGAAATGACGATGATGAGGGGGCAGGCCAACGCGGCTCATTCCTGCAGCACCCACGTATCCTTGACCCCGCCGCCCTGGCTGGAATTGACCACCAGCGATCCTTCGGTCAGCGCCACGCGGGTCAGGCCCCCGGGAACGAGGCGGATCTGCTTGCCGACCAGGCAATAGGGGCGGAAGTCGGCGTGGCGGCCGACCACCGCGGCCGGGCCCAGCGTCGGCACGGTCGACAGGTCGAGCGTCGGCTGGGCGATGAACTCGCCGGGATTGGCCTTGATCCGCTCGGCATAGGCCTCCACCTCCGCGCGGCTGGACTTGGGGCCGATCAACATGCCGTAGCCGCCCGACCCATGGACTTCCTTGGCCACCAGTTCGTGCAGATGCTCCAGCACATAGGCCAGTTCGTCGGGCTTGCCGCACTGCCAGGTCTGGATATTGTCCAGGATCGGCTTTTCGCCCAGATAGAAGCGGATCATTTCGGGCACGTAGATATAGACCGCCTTGTCGTCGGCGATGCCCGAACCCGGCGCCGAAGCCAGCGTCACGCCGCCATTGCGATAGATGTTGAAGATGCCCGGCACGCCCAACAGACTGTCGGGGCGGAACACCAGCGGATCGATATATTCGTCGTCGATCCGGCGATAGATGACGTCCACCGCCCGGGGGCCGAGCGTCGTCTTCATCCACACCCGGTCGTCGTCGACGAACAGGTCGGCAGGCTCCACCAGCTCCACGCCCATCAGGTCGGCGAGGAAACTATGCTCATAATAAGCGCTGTTGAGCGATCCGGGCGTCAGCACGACGACCACGGGATCGCCCTTGCACGCGGGCGGGGCGACTTCCTTCAGGCTCTTGAGCAGTTCGGCGGGATAATCGTCCACCGGCGCGACCAGCCCCTGGCCGAACAGTTCGGGGAACATGCGCGTCATGATCTCGCGATTTTCGAGCATGTAGGACACGCCCGATGGGGTGCGGCAATTATCCTCCAGCACCTCGAAACTGCCGGGGCCGGTGCGCACGATGTCGATGCCGACGATATGGCTGTAGACCTTGCCGGGCGGGGTGAAGTCCGCCATTTCGGCCAGATAGGCGCTGTTCTTGTAGATGATGTCGGCGGGCATGATGCCGGCCTTCACGATCTCGCCCCTGTGATAGACATCGTGCAGGAAGGCGTTGAGCGCCCGCGCCCGCTGGCGAATGCCCTTGTCCAGAATGCGCCATTCATTGGCGGTGAAGATGCGGGGCAGCAGGTCGAAGGGGATCAGCCGTTCCGGATCGCCCCCCTCGCCATAGACGGCGAAGGTGATGCCGATGCGCCGGAAAATCGCCTCCGCCTCATCCATCCGCCGATTGAGCCCCGCAATGCCGGTTCGCTCCACCCACTTCTGCACTTCGTCGTAACAGGGGCGTAACGACCCATCGGGCTCAAACATTTCATGGAAGGGCAAGTGAACGATCCTCCCTCGGCCCGGCGGCCGGTTGTGCGTTGCAATAGTAGTGCGCCGCGCCGTGGTGAATGCAAGGCAAAAGTGGCGAGCGGGCAAAAGGTTTCCATGGGCTTGACCATGATGGAGGAAAAGCCTGCGCCGTTCGTTTCTGCCCGCGACGGGAACGCCGCGCGGCCGCCCGCCCAGGTGCCGCTCCAGCGCCGTTCGACGCACCGCGCCAAAATTTTCACGCCCCCCGTTGACCCGCTCGCCAGCGCTGCGTATAGCGCCGCCTCACCGCAGGGCGAGCCGCCCGGCGAGGCCCTTTGGGGCGGAGTAGCTCAGCTGGTTAGAGCAGCGGAATCATAATCCGCGTGTCGGGGGTTCAAGTCCCTCCTCCGCTACCATTTCCCCAAGGATGACATCACCCGCCGCCTCCATGGCGACATCGGCTGCGGCTCGCGCGCAGCTCCGGTCGCGCAACCATGCGCGTCGCCAGGGCGATCCCGCGCCAGACCGCCGCGACAGGAACGGGAAAACGGCGCCGCGCATGGCGCGACGCCGTTCCGCCGGGGCAGCCCCGGGTCAGCGCGTGCTCACAGCTTGCAGCGCAGCCGGCGCTTGCCGGTATTATAGGTGTCGCTGCGGATGTCGTAGCTGCGATAGCGGGCGCGGCAGGCGGCCTGGTGCCGGGTCAGGCCCTTGCTGGCGCTGGACTTGACCGGCGTCTTCGACTTGGCCGCGACCTTGACCGGCGCCTTGGGCTGCGCCTGCGTCTGCGCGCGGCTGTGGCTGTAGCTGTCATGGTTCTGCTGCGGAGCGGCGGCGGCTGGCGTGGCGGCGGCCGGCGTGGCGGCCCCCCCGACCAGAGCCGCGACCGCGATCGGGAGGAGCGAACGAGACATCATGTTTTGGCCTTTCGAATAAGGGTTTATGTCAGGCGCCCCCGCCTGTCAGCGGCTGTGGCGACCGGATTTTGCAACCAGATGTCCCGTTTGTTTCAGTCGCTCGGGCGATGTCGGGACAGGGTGCTTGCATGGCGTCGCAATTCGCGCGATCAGCCAGCCTGACCGGGTACAGAGGATGACAGGCGAATGAGCTATTATGACGTTCTGATCGTGGGCGCGGGCCATGCCGGGGCGCAGGCGGCAATCACGCTGCGCCAGCTGGGCTTTGAAGGTTCGGTCGGCATGATCGGCGACGAAAAGGACCCGCCCTATGAACGCCCGCCCCTGTCGAAGGAATATTTCGCCGGCGACAAGAGCTTCGAGCGCATCCTGATCCGCCCCGCCGCCTTCTGGGCGGAGCGCAACGTCGACCTGCTGCTGGGCAAGCGCGTCAAGAGCGTCGATCCGTCCGGCAAGTTCGTGACCGTGGGCGACACGGAAATCGGCTATGACAAGCTGATCTGGTGCACCGGCGGCGCGCCGCGCATGCTCACCTGCAACGGCGCCGACGCCGGCAATGTCCACGCCGTGCGCCGCCGCGCCGATGTCGACGCGATGATGGCGAAGCTGGACAGCATCAGCCATGTCACCATCGTGGGCGGCGGCTATATCGGGCTGGAGGCCGCCGCGGTCCTCACCAAGTTCGGCAAGCAGGTGGTGCTGCTCGAAGCGCTCGACCGGGTGCTGGCGCGCGTCGCGGGCGAGGAACTGTCCCGCTTCTACGAGGCGGAGCATCGCGCCCATGGCGTCGACCTGCGCACCAACGCCAAGATGGACTGTATCGAAGTGCAGGATGGCAAGGCGACCGCGGTGCTGATGGCGGATGGCGATCGCATCGCGACCGACATGGTCATCGTGGGCATCGGCATCGTGCCCGAAACCGGCCCGCTGATCGCGGCGGGCGCGGTCGGCGGCAATGGCGTCGACGTCGACGAATATTGCCGCACGTCCCTGCCCGACATCTATGCCGTGGGCGATTGCGCCGCCCACGCCAACCGCTTCGCCGGCGGCGCGACGATGCGGCTTGAATCGGTTCAGAACGCCAATCACCAGGCCAAGACCGCCGTCGCCCACATCATGGGCAAGGAAGCGCCCTATGACGCCGTGCCCTGGTTCTGGTCGAACCAATATGATCTCAAGCTCCAGACGGTCGGCCTGTCGACCGGCTTCGACCAGACGGTGCTGCGCGGCGATCCGGCCAGCCGCAGCTTTTCGGTCGTGTATCTGAAGGGCGGCAAGGTGATCGCGCTCGACTGCGTCAATGCGGTCAAGGATTATGTCCAGGGCCGCGCCCATGTTCTGTCCGGCGCGACGCTCGATGGGGCGCAGCTCGCCGATGCCAGCGTGCCGCTGAAGGAAGTGGGGCTGGCCTGACGCGGCGACGCGGGCGCTACCCCCGGAACATCGCCGTCATCGCCGGCTCCCACGGTCCGCCGCGATAATGCCAGGCGGCGAGGCCCGCGATGGCCAGGGGGCGCGGGCGAAAGTCGCGGCGCAGCGCCAGCGCCAGCGCTTTCGCCGCGTCGGGCGCGACCTTGTTCTGGACGGTGATGTGCAGCCGCGGGCGGGCCTGGTCCTGCGGCGTCAGCAGGCCCGCAAAGGCGTCCGCCAGTTCCTCGCGCAGCGCCATCAGCGCCGGGCTTTCGACGCGCAGCGCCACCCCCCGCCCCAGCAGCATCACTTCGGCCAGGCGCGCGGGCGGCGGCGGCCCGGCGCACAGCCGCTTCAGCCGCGCCGCCACCTCGTCCAGCAGCGATGGCGGCAGATGGTGGAACAAGGTGATATGCGCCGGCAGCCAGTTGCGCTCCGGCGGGAAATGCGCGCGGCGCAGCCCGTCGGCCCAGGCGAAGTCCGCCCCCCCCATCAGCGCCGTGACGATGATCGGCGCCGGCGCGGCGGCGGCGCTCATTCGCGCGGATTGTCCTTCAGCCAGTCGAGCACCGGTTCCGGGCTGGTCTCGCCATAGGGGTCGTCATCCTCGCCCGCATCGTTGATCCCGGGCTCCTCGAACCAGGCGACGATCCGGCCGTCGTCCACCACCATCGCATAGCGCCAGCTGCGCTCGCCAAAGCCCAGATGATCCTTCTTCACCAGCATGCCCATGCGCCGCGTGAAGTCGCCCGATCCGTCGGGTAGCAGCTTGACCGACCGGATCCCCAGATGCTTGCCCCACTGGTACATGACGAACGCGTCGTTGACCGACACGCAATAGACGTCGTCCGCGCCCGCCGCCTTCAGCGCCTCGCTCGATCGTTCGAAGGCGGGGCATTGTTCGGTCGAGCAGGTCGGCGTGAAGGCGCCGGGCAGCGAAAACACCACCGCGCGCTTGCCCGCGAACAGGTCGGCGGTGCGCACATCCTGCCAGCGAAAGGGGTTGGGCCCTTCGACGCTGTCGTCGCGGACCCGGGTCTTGAGCGTCACGTCGGGGATGGATCGTCCCAGCATAAGCATAGTCTCCTGGCAGACCCGCCGCTATCGCGCGGGCGCATTTGAGTATAGGATCGGCAATGAACCGGCGGCAATCGATGCCGGTCAAGAGGGGGTAACACGCATCATGGCCACGTCCCGTTCCCTGACCATCATCGGCATCATCCTGTTGCTCTGGAACATGATGGGGGTGATGGCCTTCGCCATGCAATATGGGATGGACCTCGATCAACTCGCCCGCACCGATCCCGCCACCGCCCGCGCCTTCGCCGCCATGCCGCTCTGGCTATGGATCGTCTACGGGATCGCGGTCGGCGCGGGCGTGCTGGGCGCGATCCTGCTGCTGATGCGCCGGGCGCTCGCCGCCACGCTGTTCCTCGTCTCGCTGATCGCGGTGCTGGTGCAGTTCGGCTACACGCTGGGCATGACCGACCTCATCGCGCAAAAAGGCCTGATGGTCGCCGCCGGCTTCCCCGCCTTCATCATCCTGGTCGCCATCGTCCAGCTACTCTACGCCCGCTCCATGGTAACAAAAGGCGCGCTGCGCTGAGGCTGGGGGTGTCGGCCTGGACGGCATCGGCTGCATTGTCGAACGGGTGGATAGAAGACCGGTTGCTATTTTTTCGCGAAGCGGACAACGCCATCCCACATGAATGCGAGGTTGAATATCCCGAAACTCAGCAGAACAAGGCTCCAATTCCCCGTAAACCCGCCTTCAAGCCGCTGAAATCCAAGGCTCACAAGCAGGCCGATATAGGATAGCACCAGCAGCCATCGCTCGGGTTTGGTAATCCCCAACATCATTGCCTCCATATCCGGCGAAGATAATAAGACCAAAGCTGGAACGACCGCAAATGGTCGTTTGCAGATAGGCAGCCTATCGTTCGAAGATCGACATGACGAGCAAAATGCCTACGGTCCCGAACCATGTTAAGAATGCAGCACGCGCATAAGACCGAATGCTGCCTCCAAACCTTCTCCTCCAATAGGCGAAGCTAAATATCCCGCCCCAAAGCACAGCAGCGCCCAGCATTATTCCTGCCCAAATCATCACCGATCCATAGGCTCGAATGTCCGCAATTGAGAAGTCCTTTAGCATTTTCCAACGGCAATTTCTGGTCGCTTTCTGCCATTCCTACAGTCGTCATGCCGGGCTTGACCCGGCATCCCGCTTTTCTTCGCTCAAATGAAGAAGCGGGATCCCGGCTCAAGGCCGGGATGACGGTGAAGGATGGTCGAAACCGGACCTCCGAAACCGCACGCGCGGCATGGATAGGTTCGGGTGGCCTGCGAACCACCAACAGCCGCCGCCGGCGTCATCCTCCCCTGGCAGGGGAGGTGGCTGAAAACCACCACCCACCGTCATTCCCGCGAAAGCGAGAATCCAACTTCCCGCCTGGTCTGCGCAGAACTTATAAATGTTCAGGTGTCGACCATTTATCGCCGTTTAATGCCTATGATGGCATCATCAATTGCAGACATTCGGGAACGAACTACAAAAAGATATTCCCTTGGAGTTGCTCGGATGCATTCAACAGCTCGACTAGCGTCATTTGTGATTTTGGGCCTGCTGGCGGGATGTGTAACATCCTCAGTGCAGCATCAAGTTTCGGGGCGCGGCATCATTGGACCTGCTGGTTACAGCGTTGATTGGGATGTGCCGGAAACAGGCACATACTGGCTACCAAGGGAAACTGAAACCGAGACAAAAAATGCCTCTGAAATTTGCAAGGCGGGTATAAGCGTTTTTGTTTATCACCACATACCGCGTCCACCTCAATTCAGTTATATCGGTTTTCGTTTCGAAGAGACGGCAGATGACGCTGCGAGATCGTGCCTTGTCGGCAGGCTTAAAGCGGTTCCGTCTCTGACTATATATCCAAAGAGGCGATGAAATTTTGACTGTGATTTGGCGGCTGTGATCAATCGACTGGGCCCAAAAGCCGCCAGTCCGCTTTCCACCCCTATCAGCCCCCGCTGGTTCCCCGCGCGCCACCCCCGCACCCCCTTCCCAAATAGGATATCATCTGATCTACCCTGGTCGATGAGCCCGCTCCCCTCCGCTCGCACCCCCGTCCACGCCGGCGCATGCGCGTCGCGCGATCGGCGCGTGGGTGTCGCTGATGGGGCGCGTCGCTGTCGCGTTGCGGTCGCCTATAGGTCGCCTTCGGGTCGCTTCCGGCCCGGAAACGCGATATCGTGTGAACTTCGCCCTGTGACCCTGGCGGCGCGTCGCGGGCGCGAAAAAATCGCTGGCGCATGTCACGTCCCGCGCCACCATCTCGTCATGGCTGCAGACCTCAAGCGAAAGGACTGCATCATGACTGCCAAGCTCGACCCCTTCACTGCCGCGCCCCGGGAGATCAAGGCGTGGTACGCCGCCAGCACCGCGATCGCCGAAGCGCTGGAGCCCGCGCTCATGGAACTGGTCAAGATCCGCGCGTCGCAGATCAACCAGTGCGCCAATTGCATCAACATGCACAGCGCCGACGCCCGCGCGCAGGGCGAAAGCGAACAGCGTCTCTATCTCCTCTCGGCCTGGCGCGATGCGCCCTGCTATACCGATCGGGAGCGCGCCGCGCTGGGCTGGACCGAAGCGTTGACTCGCCTGTCCGAAGGACTGGAGCTGGATACCGCCCGCCAGGCGCTCCAATGGGAGTTCAGCGAGGAGGAACAGGTGCAACTGACCCTGGCGATCAACATCATCAATGGCTGGAACCGGCTGGCGGTGGGCTTTGGCCTGTGGCTCGAAACGCCCGCGACCAAGGCGCGCGACGCCGCCCAGGCGAAGGTCGCCGCCTGATGGCGCAGGGGACGCAGATGGACGCGGCGGCGCGCTTCGACCCGCTGCGTCCCCGCCTCGTCCGCATCGCCTATCGCATGCTCGGCTCGGTCGCCGATGCCGAGGATGTGGTGCAGGACGCCTTTCTGCGCTGGATGGGCGCGGATCACGCCGCGGTGCGCGAACCCGAAGCCTTTCTCCGCCGCATCGTCACGCGCCTGTGCCTCGACCAGCTCAAATCCGCGCGGGTCCGGCGCGAAACCTATGTCGGCCCCTGGCTGCCCGAGCCGCTGGTCGAGGATGCGGAGGCGGAGCCCGACGACGTCACCCTGCCGCTGATGCTGGCGCTGGAGCGCCTGTCGCCGCTGGAGCGCGCCGCCTTCCTGCTGCACGACGTCTTCGGCCTCGGCTTCGAGGAGGTCGCCGCCACCATCGGCCGCGACGCCGTGGCCTGCCGGCAGCTCGCCGCCCGGGCGCGCGGCCATGTCCGCGACGCACGGCCCCGCTACCGCATGGAGCAAGCGCGCGGGCTGGAGATCGCCAGCGCCTTCTTCGCCGCCTCGCGCAGCGGCGACATGCGCGCGCTCGGCGCGATGCTGGCGCAGGATGTCAGCCTGCACAGCGACGGCGGCGGCAAGCGCCCTGCGGCGGTTCGCCCCGCGCTCGGCCATGCGCAGGTGATGCAGGTGCACAAGGCGCTGGGCGTGCTGTTCGGCAAATATGGGTCGACCCTGCTGCGCACCTGCCGGATCAACGGCCTGCCCGGCTTCGTCACGCGCGAGGCCGATGGCGAGATCCAGACCACCGCGCTCGCGATCGAGGATGAGCGGATCAGCGCCATCTACGTGATGCGCAACCCCGACAAGCTGCGCCATCTCCACTGACGCTAGAGGAAGACGCGCCGCAGCGGCGTCAGCCGCAGCAGGTGCCAGGCAAGAAAGGGCAGGAGGAGGGCGAGAAGGAAAAGCCAAGCCTTGGACAGGGAGGGACCGCAATAATGAATGAGCGCGCCATGCAGATACATGATGACCAGCGAGGCGCGACCGAACTGCCTCAGCGGCCAGGCATAGCGCGCGACCAGCGCCGACAGGCGAAACAGCAGCAGCGACGTCGCCACCGCGGACGCGATCGACAGCAGCGGCCAGCCATAATTCGCGACCTTCATGTTGAGCGTCGGAAAGACGCCCGCCAGCCCCGCCATCGCCAGCAGGCCCAGCGGCAGGATCAGCCCGTTGCGCCAGCGGATGCGCGGCAAGGCCGCGCCCGCCCACAGCAGCAGCACGGCCATGGGCGCGCTGAGCAGGCCCAAGGGGGACTCGTCGAAGGCCCAGCCCAGCCCATAGGCCAGCAGCGCCAGCGGCAGGAGCAGCAGCGCCCAGCGTTCGTCGAGCGGATCGGGCCAGCGGCGCAGCGCGATGTTGAACGCGATGCGCGCCACCATCAGGCAGGGCACGAACCAGAAGATGATGAACGGCCCGCCCAGCCAGGTTCCGCCCAGCAGGACCGATTCCATGTCCTGCGGCCAGTCGCGAAAGATCGGCGCCTTGCCCTTCATCGGCTCGACGATCTGATCGGCCAGCAGGAGAAGGATCAGGAAGGCGGCATAGGGCCGCCCCTGGGTGACGATCTGCCGCCAGGTGAAGGCCGCCACGGGATGCGGCCGCGACAGCATGCCCGACAGCAGGAAGAAGAGCGGCATGTGGAAACTGTAGATCGCGTCGCGCGCCGGCCCGCGGGTCCAGACATGGCCCGCCACGACCGCGATGATGCCGATCCCCCGCGCCACATCGACCCAGTCCAGCCGAAATTGCGCGGTTGCCGCGTCATGCCCCCTGTTTTCCATCGCCTGCCCGCCCTATAGGATGCCGCGCGCGCGTCAATCGCCCCCTTGTTCCCGATAGGATGACTTCCACTTGCCCCTGCTGACCGACCATGTCCTGTTCCTTGATGGCGAGGCGCTGATCCTCGACAAGCCCGCCGGCCTGCCGGTCGATGCGCCGCGCGACGGGTCGATGAGCCTGGAAAATCATCTCGCCTCGCTGACCTTCGGCTTCCAGCGCTGGCCCCTGCCCGTCCACCGGCTGGACCGGGACACCAGCGGCTGCCTGCTGCTCGCCCGCAACCCCAAGGCGCACAAGCGCTTCGCCGCCGCGTTCGAAGCCGGCACGGTGACCAAGCGCTACATCGCGGTGGTCGACGGCGTCCCGGCGGAGGCGGAGGGCACGATCGCGCTCTCGCTCAAGAAGGTCAGCACGCCGACGCAGGGCTGGCGCATGATCGCGGCGAAGGCGGGCAAGGCCGCCGTCACTCATTGGCGCAAGCTGGCGGAGCGCGACGGCCGCGCGCTGATCGCCTTCACGCCGGAAACCGGCCGCACCCACCAGATCCGCGTCCATGCCCAGCACGGGCTGGGATTCGGCATCATGGGCGACCCGGTCTATGGCAATGGCGAAGGGCCGATGCTGCTCCACAGCCGGTTCCTGAGCGTGCCGCGCGGCGACAAGCCGGCCGCGGAAGCGACCGCGCCGCTGCCGCAGAGCTTCGTCGCCGCCGGCTTCGGCCCGGAATATCTGGACGATGCAGGACTTTGACGTGCCCGAAGAGGCGCTGGAGGAGCGCTTCATCACCGGCGGCGGGCCGGGCGGCCAGAATGTGAACAAGGTCGCGACCGCGGTGCAGCTGCGCGTCAACCTGTTCCGGCTCGGACTGCCGCCCTATGCCTATCGCAAGATCGAGGAACTGGCGGGATCGCGCCTCACCGCCGCCAACGAGATTGTGATCCAGGCCAACCGCTTCCGCACCCAGGAAGCCAACCGCCAGGACGCTCGCGATCGCCTGGCCGACATGATCGCCAAGGCCCATGAACGCGACGCCCGCCGCATCGCCACCAAACCCGGCAAAGCCGCCAAGGCCCGCCGCGTCGACGCCAAGAAGGCCCGCAGCTCCGTCAAGCAGGGCCGCGGGAAAGTGCGGATGGATTGAGGGGCTTGTTAATCCGAAACCGCCATGATCGAAAAGGGGGGCATTGCGACGATGATCTTTGGCGGCACGCGAAAACATGGGTCAGACAAGCCTCGCCTGAACGGCATCAGCCTACGCTGGTTCGTCGTGCCCGCCGCCATCTGGCTGATCGCCGCTATTCTTTCGATCGGCCATCCCGACGGACTGCGGTTCGAACAATATCTCTTCCTGACGCAGGACGCTCCGGTTGCAACCCTGTTGCTGGTCTGCCTTGCTCTGCTGCCCTGGCCGCGCGTGCGCGCGAAGCCCGGCTCCTCCTTCCCTCCCTGGATCCTCGCATCAGCGATCCTGTTTCTGGTCCTGCTCGCCTGGGCAGGCCATTATTGGTTGATGTCAGGCTATACCCTGTCGCGCGACGAAACGCTCGCGCGCATGACCGCATCCACCTTGGCCCAGCAGGGAAAGCTCGGCCTTGCCATTCCGCCCGAATGGCGCGCCTATCATGACGCTCTGTCCCCCGCTTTCCTCAATCCTATGGGGAGCGATCGTTTCTGGATTTCCATCTACCTGCCGGGGTCGGCTGCGATCGAAGCGCTGGTTTCGCAAATTGCCGATCCTGCCTTGACCCAGCCGCTCCTGCTGGCGCTCGGGCTCCTCGCGCTATGGGATGGGGCACGCCTTTTGTTGCCCAACCGGCCAGATGCCCGTGCGGTGGTGATGCTGCTGGCGCTCACATCCAGCCAATTGCTGTTCAACGCCATGACCGCCTACGCCATGACAGCGCATTTTGCGCTCAACATGGTATGGCTCGCGCTTTTCCTGCGGGACCGGCCTGGCTGCCATGTCGCTGCGCTGCTGGTCGGCGCGCTGGCGTTGGCGCTGCACAAGGTCCAGTTTCACATATTGTTCGCCGGGCCAGTGCTGGCGATCCTGCTATGGCAGCGCCGTTGGAAGCTCTCGGCGATATACGCCGGATGTTACACGCTGTTCCTTCTCTTCTGGATGAAGATCTACCCGATCATTCTTATCGATGCGCTGGATCTGGCGGTTCCGGCCAAGGCGGCAACAGGCGTATCGCTTTCGCCCAGGCTGCAGAGCCTTGAGCCACTGCTTTACATTCCCCGCCTCTTCGCGTGGAACAATGCGCTGTTGCTTCCTTTGGCCATGCTTGGCGCCGGTCTGGCGATCAGCTTATGGCGTCGCGGCAGCGGCCAGGACGACACGGAGCAGCACCGCACGATGTTGTTCCTGGGCTTGGCCGTCGGCTGCGGGCTGGGATTGCTGCTCACGGTCCATCAGGGCCTGGGCTGGGGCTATCGCTATCTTCATGGTTATATCGGGTCTTTCTGTCTGCTCGCGGGGCTTGGCTGGACTCGGCTTCACCACTCGCCTGCCGGGCTTCGTCCCGTTATCCTCACCAGCATTCTCGCGACCGCCCTGATGATTGTCCAGGCCGGCATGATCTACAGGATGACGACGCCCTATGCGCGTCTTCATGCAGAAGCGCTCGCGCGCCAGGCGGACGTCGTGCTCGTTGACACGCGCGGAAGCGCTTTTTCGCAGGACATCATCCGCCTTGAAGGCGCGCCATTGCGCCCGCCTATGCTGATGGACCTGGCTAAGCTGAACGAGCGGCAACTGACCGACCTTTGCCGCGAATATCGGGTGCAGATCATCGATCGAGACGAGTATCGCCGGGCGGGTATCCTGGCGGATGACAGCCGGCCTGAAGCCGCTCGTGTGGCAGCGTTGCGCGCGTACCTCAACCAAATCAATTGCGGCCGGGAGGATCCGCCATCTGGATTGGTGGCAGGAGCATCCCTATAGAAGCGCCATGTACGACTTCACCCCCACCGCCACCGCCGACAAGGCGACACTTTACGACGATCTGCTCTCCGCCGCCGACGCGCTGACGGCCGGGGAGCCGGATCCGGTCGCCAACATGGCGAACCTGGCCGCGCTGCTCTGGCAGTTTCTGCCCGATCTCAACTGGGCCGGCTTTTACCGGATGGTGGACGGCGAACTGGTGCTGGGGCCGTTTCAGGGCAAGCCGGCCTGCATCCGCATTCCCGTGGGCCGGGGCGTATGCGGCGCCGCGGCGGCCAGCCGAGAGACGCAGCTGGTGGCGGACGTGCACGCCTTTCCCGGCCATATCGCCTGCGACGCTGCCAGCGCGTCGGAACTGGTCGTGCCGGTCCTCCATGACGACGCGCTGATCGGGGTGATCGACCTCGACAGCCCCCGCCCCGCGCGCTTCGATGCCGAGGATGCGGCCGGGATCGAACGACTGGCGACGCTGATCGCCGGACGGGTTGGCTGAAATCCACCCTGTTGCCCCGTTTCAGGACAGTGCCGACCCTGCCAAAGCGTGGATAGCCGCGGACCATCATGCTAAACGAGGCGTTAGCTTTTTCCCGGCGCGCCTCGTGCCGATCCAAAGACCACAGGGAGACTTGTCGATGCGCATGTTGCAGATCGTCCTGATCGGCGTCGGCCTGGCGATGACGGGTGCGGCCGGACCGGCGATGGCCGGAGACAGGGGCGGCGTTCATCCGCCTCGGCCTGCCGTGCAGCAGGACGGCATGCGTCGCTGGGGACCGCGCTACCAGGGACGCTGGTATGCCGGATGGCGCGCGCCGGGCGGCTGGAGCGCCTATCATCGTCCGGTCCGCGGCTTCATCCTGCCGCGCTATTGGGTAAGCCCCAGCTATTATATCGCCAATTATCCCGCTTATAGCCTGCCTGCCCCCGCGCCCGGCTATGGCTGGTCCCGTTACTATGACGACGCCGTCATGACCGATCGCCATGGGCGGGTTTATGATTATCGGTCGGATATCGAGTGGGATCGGTATGAGGGCGGCTATGGCGACTATGCCGAGAACCGCCGCGACACTGGCGTGGGCGGCGCCGCGATCGGTGCGGTGGTCGGCGGTGTCGCCGGCAACCGCATCGCTGGGCGCGGCAACCGGACCGAAGGAACGCTGATCGGCGCGGGCGTCGGCGCGGTCGCGGGCATGGCGATCGACAAGGCGGAGGACGATCGCCGCCGCTCGGCGCCCCCCTCTCGCCCCGGCGCGCGCTATGACGACGGCTATGATTATGGCTATGCCGACGACGCCGTGACCAGTTCCAACGAATATGAAGGGCGCTGGACCGGCACCTGGACGACCGATGACGGCCGCACCGTGTCCGGCACCTATGATGGCCGGTTCGAAGGCGATGTCCGCGGCGCGGGCGTCGATTATCCGCCGCCGCCCTATGATGGTGGAGCGCATTGGGGCGGCGCGCCCATAGCGGGCGGCGGCTATGTGTCGGGAGGCTATTATTACCCCGCGCCTGTGGTGACGACCGTGACGGTGCAGCCTGCGGTCACGACCACGACGACGACCACCTATGTCACGGAAACGGTCGCGCCGCGCAAGACGGTGCGCCGGACCCGGCGCGCCTGCCGCTGCAAATAGCGCAGCCGTCTGGACGGCGACGCCCGCTCGTGCCAAGGAGCCGCTCCGGCCGATCCGGCCGGCAGCCAGGCGCCCCGACAGCCATTGAGCGGTCGGGGCGCGACGGCATGACAGGGAGAGGATGACCGGGGCGTTTGTCAGCCTATCGGATACGCCATGCCTCCCGTCCTGCCCGCGTCCAGCCAGACCGCCCGCCCCCACAGCCTTGCCGAAGACGGCTATGCCATCGCCATTGGCTGCGCCTTCATCGCCATGGGCCTGATGCTGCTGAAGCAGGCCAATCTGGTGACCGGCGGCATGGCCGGCATCGCCCTGCTGGTATCCTATCTGATCCCCTGGTCGCCCGCGACGTTGTTCATCCTCATCAACATCCCCTTCTTCCTGTTCGGCGGCCGAGCGATGGGGCTCGCCTTCGGGCTCAAGACGCTGTTCGCCAATGTGGCGATCATGGCGCTGGGGCTGATGATGCCCTGGGCCGTCCAAGTGGCGAAGGTCAGCCCGCTGTTCGCCGCGCTGTTCGGCGGGTCGATCATCGGCTTTGGCATATTGGCGATTGCACGGCATGGCGCGGGCGTCGGCGGCGTGGGTGTCATCGCGCTGATCCTGCAAAGGGCGCGCGGCTGGAATGCCGGGCGGACGCAGATGGGATGCGACGTGCTGATCCTGCTGGCGTCGCTGCCGGTGCTGAGCGCCGGTCGCTTCGAACTGTCGGTGCTGTCAGCCGCGGCGATCAACGGCGTGCTGATGGTCAATCATCGCCCCGGCCGCTATATCGGTCACTGAGCCGCGCAGAGCGGATCGCCGGACCGGTCGCGCGCGCGCAACGCGGCGGCGGCATCACTGGCGATGCGGGGGAAGCTGACGCCTTCGAGCGACCCGCGTCCGTCGCACAAATCCGCGCAGGCCAAGTCGACGACACCGGGCAAGGCCACCTGATCGCCATCATATTGCGCGACGATGATGCAGCGATCACCGCCCTTGAAGCTGAGGATCAGCTTGTCGCCCGCGCGCCGGGCCGCACCCTGCCCGCGGCAGGCGGGCTCTTCCCCGAACACCGCCTCCAGCCCGAAGCGCAGCGCACCGTCGGGACCGGGCACGACGCAGAGCGCATCCCGACCCGCTTCATGGCTGCGCTGGAACAGACCCACGGGAGAGACTTTCGCGGGATCGGCGATCGCCCCGCTCTCGATCGCCGCGCGTTCCAGCCGGGATGCCGCGCCGCCTGTCGGCGCCGACGCGGCATCCTGTCCGACAGGACTGCGCTGGCAGGCGTTCAGCAACAGACAGAGGAGCGCTAAGCTAGCCCGCCGCATCGACGCTGCTGAGACCGTCCGGCCCGATGCGCCGGAAAAAGCAGGAGCGGGCGCCGGTATGACAAGTGGGGCCAGCCGGGACCGCCTTTACCCACACGGCGTCCTGATCGCAGTCGATGCGGATGTCGCGCACCTGGAGCATGTGGCCCGACGTCTCGCCCTTCTTCCAGAGTGCCTGGCGGCTGCGGGACCAGAAATGGGCAAGACCGGTGTCCACGGTCAGCGCCAATGCCTGCGCATTCATATGCGCGACCATCAGCACCTCGCCGCTCGCATCGTCGGTGACGACAGCAGTGATGAGGCCGTCACGATCATATTTGGGGTTGAGGGTCAGGCCCGTGTCGCGTGCGTCGGTCATGGCCGCGCTATAGAGGGCGGCAGCCCCGATGCGAAGTCCATCTGCGCAAAAAAGGAGCCAAATGGGGCGATCGACGGGATCCGAACCCGCGACCTCCGGTACCACAAACCGGCGCTCTAACCAACTGAGCTACGATCGCCACAGGGGCCGACGGCCCCGAGAGACAGGGCACATATGCGGCCGATCCCTGCCCGTCAAGCGGGCAAATCATGCGGACGCGTTTTCGTCACGGCATCCCGGCCGCCAGTTGTGCGCGCAGATTGGCGAGCGCCGTTTCCGAGAGGCGGGGCCGCTCCCGCGCGGCTTTCCCTTTGCGCAGCCGTGCGCGATCCTTTTCCGGCGGATCGACCAGGCGCACCCGCACCGGCGCATGGCCCCGCGCGCGGATGCCCAGTTCCTCCGCAGCGCCGCGCGACAGGTCGATGATGCGTCCGCGTCCGGCGAAGGGCCCGCGATCATTCACGCGGACAAGAATGGTGCGGCCGGTGTCGAGCGACGTCACCTCGACATAGCTGGGCAGCGGCAGGGTGACATGCGCGCCGGTGATCCATTTGGCGCGAAAGCGTTCGCCATTGGCGGTGCGATTGCCCGATTCCGATCCATACCAGCTGGCATAGCCCAGCATGTCATAATGGGGGTCGGCGGCGGGGACATAGCTGACCCCGCGCACCTTATAGGGAGGGCCGATGCGCACGGGGTGGTCGCTGACCGGCCGGAAATTGCCGCCACCACACGCCGCCAGCACCAGGGCAGGAGCGGCCCACGCCATCCTAGTCCAAACCGTCATGGCGACATCCCTAACGCCCGCGGCCCGGCGCGTCGAGACAGGAGCCCAAGGAAAAAGGGGCGAAGGCGCGTGCGCCTTCACCCCTTCGCTTTCGGCTTCCTGGACACGCCCCGGCACAAGCCCTGGGCGCGTCTCACTCTCCTAATGCTTTTCCGACCGCGATGCCGGCAAAGTCAGCCAGAGCGAGCGTCCGCGCGAACGGACGCCCTCGCCCTCAGTTGACCGAATCCTTCAGGCCCTTGCCGGCCTTGAACTTCGGCTGCGCCGAAGCCTTGATGGTCATGGTTTCGCCGGTGCGCGGGTTGCGACCAGTCGACGCCTTGCGCTGCGAAACCGAGAAAGTGCCGAAGCCCACGAGGCGCACTTCGTCGCCCTTCTTCAGCGCGCCGGTGATCGCGTCAAACACGCCTTCAACCGCCTTGGTCGCGTCATTCTTGCTGAGGCCGCTGCTTTCAGCAACCGTGCTGATCAGATCCTGCTTGTTCATGCCTTGGGAACCCCCTTGTGCTGTTGGTTAGTTAGGAATCGCGGCGTAGGCGGGGCAATAAGGCGCGGATTCCGGCGCCTGTCAAAGGGAAAGCGACGAAGACCCCCGCTTTGCTCCAAATTTGCGCCCTGCCGCGCATTATGGAGCAAAATCGAGGAGTTCTGCGGTTTGTTTCACTTCAGTGACTTTTCAGTGCCGAAGCGCGGGGTCGCTGTCCCGTCCCGCCAGGTTGGACGGCTGGGCGGCAAGGTCGTCCTCTTCCGTCCAGGCGATCGCCTCCGGCGTCGACACCAGCGCGCGCGCCAGAACCTCGTCGACATGAGAGACTGGGATGATCTCCAGCCCTTCACGAATATTGGCCGGAATTTCCGCTAGGTCTTTCTCATTTTCCTGCGGGATCAGCACCGTCTTGATGCCGCCGCGCAGCGCCGCGAGCAGCTTCTCCTTGAGTCCGCCGATCGGCAGCACGCGACCGCGCAACGTCACTTCGCCGGTCATGGCGACATCCTTCTGCACCGGAATGCCGGTCAGCGTCGACACGATCGTCGTGACCATGCCGATGCCCGCCGAAGGCCCGTCCTTGGGCACCGCGCCTTCGGGAAGGTGGATGTGGATGTCCTTGCGGTTGAAGACGCTCGGCTTGATGCCATAGCCCGGCGACCGCGCCTTCACATAGGAGAAGGCGGCCTGCACCGATTCGTTCATCACTTCGCCGAGCTTGCCGGTGGTCTTGATCTGCCCCTTGCCAGGGACCGTCACCGCCTCGATGGTCAGCAGCTCGCCACCGACTTCGGTCCAGGCGAGACCCGTGACAGCGCCGATCTGATTTTCCTCTTCGCCCACGCCATGGCGGAATTTCCGCACGCCGGCGAAGTCGGCGAGATTGTCGGGCGTGATGACGATCTTGTCATATTCGCCTTCCAGAATCTTGCGCAGCGCCTTGCGCGCAAGCCGCGCCATTTCGCGCTCCAGCGTGCGGACACCCGCTTCGCGCGTATAATAGCGGATGAGGTCGCGCACCGCGGCTTCGGTCACTTCGACCTCGCCATCCTTCAAGCCATGGGCGTCGATCTGCTTGGGCAGCAAGTGCCGCTCGGCGATCTCCACCTTCTCATCCTCGGTATAGCCTTCCAGCCGGATGATCTCCATGCGGTCGAGCAGCGGCTGCGGCAGGTTCAGCGAGTTAGCCGTGGTCACGAACATCACGTCGGACAGGTCGACGTCGATTTCCAAATAATGGTCCTGGAACTTGCTGTTCTGCTCGGGGTCGAGCACCTCCAGCAATGCCGAGGCCGGGTCTCCCCGAAAGTCCTGGCCCAGCTTGTCGATCTCATCGAGCAGGAAGAGCGGGTTCATCGTGCCGGCCTTTTTCAGGTTCGACACGATCTTGCCCGGCAGCGAGCCGATATAGGTGCGGCGATGGCCGCGAATTTCCGCTTCGTCGCGCACGCCGCCCAGCGACTGGCGCACGAATTCGCGCCCCGTCGCCTTGGCGATCGAGCGACCGAGCGAGGTCTTGCCCACGCCCGGCGGGCCGACGAGGCACAGGATCGGCCCCTTCAGCTTGTTGGTGCGCGCCTGCACCGCCAGATATTCGATGATCCGGTCCTTGACCTTTTCCAGCGCGAAATGATCCTCGTCGAGGATGTCCTGTGCCTTCTTGAGGTCGTTCTTGACCTTGCCCTTCTTGCCCCAGGGCAGGCCCAGCAGCACGTCGAGATAGTTGCGCACGACCGTGGCCTCGGCCGACATGGGCTGCATCGCCTTGAGCTTCTTGAGCTCCGCCGTGGCCTTTGACCGCGCTTCCTTGCTGAGCTTGGTTTTGGCGATCTTTTCGGTCAATTCGGCGAGTTCGTCGCCTTCCTCGCCTTCGCCATTGCCCAGTTCGCGCTGGATCGCCTTCAACTGCTCGTTGAGATAATATTCGCGCTGGGTCTTCTCCATCTGCCGCTTCACGCGGCCGCGAATCTTCTTCTCCACCTGCAGCACGCCAAGCTCGCCCTCCATGAAGGCGAAGACCATTTCCAGCCGCTTGACCGGATCGGCTTCGACCAGCAGCGACTGCTTGTCGGACACCTTGACGTTGATGTTGGCGGCGACCGCGTCGGCCAGCCGGCCCGCATCCTCGATCTCGCGCAATTGCACCGGCGTTTCGGCCGGCAGCTTCTTGTTGAGCTTGGCGTAGTTCTCGAATTGCTCGGCGACCGAGCGCATCAGCGCGGCAGCCTCGGGCCCTTCGGCCGCGAGTTCCTCGACCGGCGCAATCTCGGCGACCAGATAATTTTCCTGAGCCTCCATCGCCTTGAGCTGCGCACGATGCTTGCCCTCCACCAACACGCGCACGGTGCCGTCGGGCAGCTTCAGCAATTGCAGAACCACAGCGACGACGCCGGTATCGTACAGCGAGTCGCGACCCGGATCATCCTCCGCCGGGTCGAGTTGGGACACGAGGAAAATTTCCTTGTCGCCTTCCATCGCGGCTTCCAGCGCGGCGACGCTCTTGTCGCGTCCAACAAAGAGCGGAACGATCATCTGCGGGAAAACGACGATGTCACGCAGCGGCAGAAGAGGATAATGCGTAGTCATTCAGTCTCCGGGGCCGTAGCTGCGGCCCTTCCAAGCGGTCCATCGCCTTTATGGGGATGCCCGGGGCGTCAATCAATCTACACTGTCATAACAAGGCAACAATGAACCGGGGGTGATCGCCTTGCCGCTCTGCCCGATCAGAAGGGCAGCTTGAAGCCTGGGGGGAGCGGCAGACCCGCCGTCATCTTGCCCATTTCGGTATTGCTGACCTCATCCGCCTTCTTGCGCGCGTCGTTGAAGGCGGCGGTGATCAGATCTTCCAGCATCTGCTTTTCGGACGGGGCGAGCAGGCTGTCGTCGATCGACACGCCGACGATCCGCCCCTTGGCCGACGCCCGCACCTTGACCAGCCCGCCGCCGGCCGCGCCTTCGACTTCCAGCTTGTCCAGATTGTCCTGCGCCCGCTGCAATTCCTCCTGGACGCGGCTCGCCATGCCCAGAATTTCGTTCAAGTCCTTCATGCTTCTGCACTCCATCGTTCGAGCTTGTCGTCCAGCTCGGCATCGGGGAAGGCGGCCATCGCCGCCTTGACCACCGGGGTTTCCAAAATACGGGCGCGCGCGTCTGCCGCCCGGCGCTGCTCCTGTTCCAGCAGCGTCGGTTCGGCCGGTCCGTCGGCTTGCGCCACCTGCCAGGCAATGCCGGTCAGTTCGCGCAGGGCCGGCAGGAGCCGGGCGGAAAAGTCAGACGGCAATTGCGGTGTCGGCCGGTAGTCCAGTTGGGGCGGCGCATAGCGCACCAAGCCCACGCAATCATGCAGTTCCTGCGCCAGCTGCCCCTTGCCTCGCTGCCACATGGCCTCGATCAAGTCGGCAAAGCTGCTCGGCAATCGACCGGCGGGTGAAGAAGAAGCAGGCGCTCCTCCCGATGGAGCAGCGGCCGCACCCCCCGCAGCAGGACCGCCTTCGCGCAGCATCCTGGCGATTTCGCCGGGATCGGGCATGGTGGCGGCATGCATGACGCGCAGCAGCGCCATCTCGCAGCTTTCGATCGGCAACACCGCGCTCGCCACCTCGTCATGCCCCTTGAGCAGCAATTGCCACAGGCGATGCAGGGCCGCGAAGCCGAGCTGCGCGGCCCAGTCGGCCAGCGCTTCGCGTTCCTCGGCGGACTGGCCGGGGCTGGCGATGTCGCGCCCGGCCTTCAGCAGGGTCACGGCATGAACCAGTTCCATCAACCCGCGCATGAGCGCAAGCGGCTCGATGCCTAGTGCGTAAAGATCGCGCACGGCGCCCAGCAAGGTGGCCGTCTCGCCCTCCAGCAGCAGCGCCAGCAGCCGGCGCACCGCCCCGCGGTCCGACAGCCCCAGCATCTCGCGCACTTGTGCGGCCGTGACCAGCGGCGCGCCCTCGCCCATTTCGGCGTGCGCGATCGCCTGATCGAGGATCGAGAGCCCGTCGCGCGCCGACCCTTCGGCCGCCTGGGCGATCAGCGCCAGCGCATCGGGTTCGGCCGCGACGCTTTCCGCCTCGACCACATGGGCGAAATGAGTCGCGAGCAGATCCGCCGGGATGCGGCGCAGATCGAAACGCTGGCATCGCGACAGGACCGTCACCGGCACCTTGTTCACCTCGGTCGTGGCGAACAGGAACTTCACATGCGCCGGCGGCTCTTCCAGCGTCTTCAACAAGGCGTTGAAGGCGTTCTTGGAGAGCATATGGACTTCGTCGATGATGTAGATCTTGTAGCGCGCCGACACGGCGGCATAGCGCACGGCCTCAATGATTTCGCGCACGTCGTCCACGCCGGTATGGCTGGCGGCGTCCATTTCCACCACGTCGATATGGCGGCCTTCGGCAATTGCCCGGCAGGGTTCGCAGATGCCGCAGGGGTCGATGGTCGGGCCGCCCTGCCCGTCCGGGCCGACGCAGTTCAGGGCCTTCGCGATCAGGCGCGCGGTCGACGTCTTGCCGACGCCGCGCACCCCGGTCATCAGAAAGGCATGCGCCAGTCGCCCGCGCCGGATCGCATTGCCCAGCGTCTGGACCATAGCATCCTGCCCGATGAGTTCGCTGAAGCTGCGCGGTCGATATTTGCGCGCCAGGACGCGATAGGGCTGGGGTGAATCGGACATGGGGATGTCCTACCCGTTCGGGCAGGGATTGTCGAAGCCGGATGGTGGAGGGTGGGAGCCGGGACGACCCGCGGCGGAATCACTGTGGCTGCTTCCGTCAGGACCTGACCAGGTTCGCGACGGCCTCGTCCGCCCGACTCCCAAGCGGGCATATGGCGGGTCGAAGCCGATCTGGCAAGAGGCAAGCGCGGTGGGCGGCGCGGGCCCGCCCCCGGCATCAGCGCGTGCCGGCGCCATCCTCGTCGGTGGCGAAGAAATGCTGGATAACGTCGCGTGCGAGGCGAACCGGCCGGAGGGTCGACGCGTCCACGCAACACCAGCTGGACTTGACCTCCGCCAGCACCTCTTCGCCCCGGCGGATCACCGTTTCGTAGAAAGCGCGAGCACCCTGCACCTTTTCCAGCAGGACGGTCGCGATCACCTCATCGTCCAGGAAGGTCGGCTTGCGGTAGGTGATCTCATGCTTGAGCGCGACCCACAGATGCTCCGCAACCGCCTCCGCCGGCGCGAGCGCGCGCCAGTGATCGAGCACGGCGTTCTGCACCCATTTGAGATAGCTGGCATTGTTGACATGACCCATGAAGTCGATGTCGTCCGGATCGATGCCGACGGGATAGCTGTGGGGAATCGCGTTACTCACAGTGATGTAAATAACATTCCCGCAGGCAAACATATAGGGGGGAAGTGCGACAGGGTTCGAGTTTTCCCTCACTCAGACGCGCGTTTGCACCCCTCTCACACCGTGAACAGCATTCTAACCTGCATCAACGGAAAGCGAATGTCCGATTTGGAGACAAGTGGAGGCAAATCCGTGCTGCACTGCAGCGACATTCATTGACATCAGGGGGCAAAATGCCATTCTGTGTCGCAACCGTAACGTGGTCGGGGACGAACATGGCGATGAGCAGAGAAGTTGCAGCGCAAGTGGCTGCACAGTTGACGCAAGCCTGGGCCATACGGTCCGGCGTCAAGAAACCGGATCCCAGCAAACCTATCGAAGATCAGGTGGTTACGATCTATAACCGTCTTCTTGTTGCAGTGCAGCAATTAGATCGCTGATCGGGCCATCGGCGCGCCCGCCGGGTTAAGCACCGCACACATGATTCGAGGCGTTGAACCCGGGCATGGCAAGGGGGGGCCGATCAGCAGATCGGCCCCCCGCCTCATCGGGTCAGAAACGCCAGCCGACGCTCGCCACGACCTGGTGACGGTCGGTGTCGATGTCGAATTCGCTGCTGGTGTCGCCGTCCATATAGTCGATATGGCCGTCGGTGTAGTTGGAATAGCGATATTCCAGCTTGGCGAAGGTGTTGTTGTTGATCGCGCGCTCGACGCCAGCGCCGATGCGCCAGCCGTCCAGCTTGAACGAGGTATCGGTCGTTTCATTGGTGTTGCCGGCAAGGACGTTCAGTTTGCTGTTGGTGTAACCGCCCTTCACATAGACCAGCGTGGCCGGGTTCGCGAGGATACCGGCGCGGGCGCCGATATAGAGGTCACGGCCCTGGCTGACGCGACCGAAGCCGAACTGGTCGGTCAGGTCATAGCGGTCGCTCTTGGCGGTGGAGTCCGTCCACTCGCCCTCGATGCCCACGACCGCGCTGCCGACATTGACGTCGTAGCCAGCGCCAATACCGTAGAGCAGACCGTCGATGGACTGGTCGTCGCGGCCATCATCATTGTCCACGTCGCTGCCGGCGCCAACATGGTCATAGCCCAGGATCGCTTCGACGCGGGGACCGGTGAAGGTGGGGCCGACATCCTGCGCCAGAGCAGGGGTGGCGACGCTCGCGCCGGCCAGAAGAGTTGCGACCATCAACTTGCGCATAACAGATACTCCATTCGTCATTCTATTCCCCATCGGGGACGAGACGCTGAAGCCGGAGCACAGGCTTTGGTTTCATGAACGGGAGATAAACGACTGAATCTGTTGCGCTAATGCCACAAATCAGGCTCGGCTCAACCCAACAATGTGCGTTTGCAGCGACAAGATGAACAAGCTGTCAGCATTCAACCACGTTAACGGCGAGGCCCCCGAGCGACGTTTCCTTGTAGCGGCTCGCCATATCCTCGCCGGTCTGGCGCATGGTTTCGATGACGGCATCCAGGCTGACAATATGCCGGCCATCGCCTTGCAGCGCCAGATAGGCGGCATTGATCGCCTTGACCGCGCCCATCGTGTTGCGCTCGATGCAAGGAATCTGGACCAGACCGCCAATGGGATCGCAGGTGAGGCCCAGATTATGCTCCATGCCGATTTCTGCCGCATTTTCCACCTGGCTGTTGGTGCCGCCCAGCACGGCCGCCAGACCGGCGGCCGCCATGGAGCAAGCGACGCCCACTTCGCCCTGGCAGCCCATCTCGGCAGCGGAGATGGACGCGCGCTTCTTGTAGAGGAAGCCGATCGCCGCCGCCGTGAGGAGGAAGCGGCGCTCCCCGTCCCGATCCGCACCCGGCACGAACCGGCGATAATAATGCAGCACGGCGGGGATGACGCCCGCTGCGCCATTGGTGGGCGCGGTCACCACCCGGCCGCCGGCCGCGTTCTCCTCATTCACCGCCAGCGCGAACAGGCTGACCCATTCGAAGATTTGCGCCGGCCCCAGCGCATCCTGCTGAAGCCGCAGCCGCTGGTGAATGGCGCGCGCGCGGCGGCGGACCTTGAGACCGCCGGGCAACAGACCTTCCTGCGCGAGGCCCCGGTCGATGGAGGCCGACATGGCGTCGATCACCTGATCGAGAAAGGCTTCCGTTTCGTCCTGCGCCCGCCACGCGCCTTCATTGCGCAGCACCAGAGTGGCGATGGAGAAGCCGTGCGCTTCCCCCTGCGCCAGCAGCTCCGCGCCCGATGAAAAGGGATAAGGCTGAACGACATTATGGCCCAGCGGCATATCGTCGCTCACCGGCACCATGCCCGGCAACACCGCGCCCCCGCCGATGGAATAATAATCCCGGACGACTGGCTCCTCGCGATCGGTCAGCCAGGCCGTGAAGCGCATGCCATTGCTGTGCGCCTCCAGAAACTCCCCCATGCGGAACAGCAGATCGCGCTGCTCATCGAAGGAAATCCACTGGGCTTGCGCGCTGCCGGCATGGATGCGGCCATCCGTGCGGATGGCGGACAGGATGTCCGGAATGGCGTCGGGATCGATCGCTTCGGGGCGATAGCCCGACAGGCCGAGCAGCACGGCGGTGTCGGTCGCGTGCCCGCGCCCCGTGAGCGCCAGCGAGCCGAACAATTCGCACTGCACGCGTTCAGGCGCGGCGGGCAGCGACTCCATGAACTGCAAGGCCGCGCGCATGGGCCCAACGGTGTGGGAACTGGAGGGACCGATCCCTATGGTGAACAGGTCGGTGATGCTGATGGCGGTGCCCGCATCGATGCGGCTTTTGGTCACGATCAATAATCCTTCGACACCCGGACGTTCGCGCTCTGCCGGCCGAGCGTGGAGATGGCGCCTAGCAGAGACAGCCAGCGCGTCACCTGATATTCGATCCGCGTGGCGGAATAGCCCTGCCCATCGGTGATCAGCTCCACATAGGTCTTGCGCGTCAGATATTTGCCCGCGGCGATCGATGTGCCCTGCCCCTGCGTCGGATCGGCGGCGATGATCCGCAGACGATCCAGCCCCGCCGCCTTGCGGACGGCGTTGATCGGGTCCAGTCCCCCCTCGCCCTGCAACGACCCCACGGCGGACGCCAGCTGCAGCGCCTCCGGCGCGGACAGGTTGGTGATCGATGTGCCGAACAGGATACGCGAAAGCAGTTCATCCTGCGGCAGCGCCGGCACGCTGGTGAAGCTGATGTCTGGTTTGAGGCCGGTCCCGCCGACATGGATGGTGGCGCTGAGTTCACTGACGTCCGCCTCCGCATCGATGTCCAGCGTAGGGTTGACGGGCGTGCGGCCGTCAAACTGGATATGGCCTTCGCGCAAGTCGAACCGGCGACCAGCAAATTCATAGCCGCCCCGCACCAGCTCCGCCCGGCCGGCGATCGTCGGACTGGTCACCGTGCCGCCGATGTTCAGGTCCGCGCGCCATTCGCTGTCCAGCCCGAGACCCGTCACCATCAGGCGATTGCGCGCGCGGGCGTGCAGCGCCAGCGCCCAGGGGACATTGGTGCGCGGCCGCTCGACCTCGTCGCCGCGCCGGTTGATCTCGACGACGCGCAACTCCGGGATCTGCGCGACGGCGGCCGCGCGTCCCATGGTGAAGCGGCTGCGGTTGAGGATCACGTCGCCGCCGATCGTGCCCCCCGCCCCGTCGGATCGCAAGGTGATGGGGCCCGTTACGGTTGCGGCGATGTCATCGCGTTCCAGCAAGGCGGCATTGTCCGCCAGCAGCGCCAGGTCCATGCCCACGCCGCCGATGCCGTTGAAGGTGAAGCGGCCGGTGCCGCTCACCGACCCGCCATTTTGCGCGCTGGCCCCGAAGCTGCCGATGACGAGCTGGGCGCCGGAGAATCGCCCGCGCGCCTTCACGTTGCGCAGGCGCATGCCGGTCACCGGGCTGTTGATGGTGGCATTGTCGGTGGCGAGCTGGCCACTGATCTGCGGATTGCCCAGCGTGCCCCGCATGTCGGCGGAGACGCTCACCGGCCCAACAATGTCGACGATCTCGACCCCGGTCAGCCGCCAGAGCGTGTCGGCGGTGCCGCCAAAGCGCAGCTGGGCGAAGAGCGGTGCCGCATTGAGCCGCGACACAAGCCCGCCCTCCTGCCCCAGCGGCGTCAGCAGCGCCTGCGCCCGCCCGATCGTCTTCCCGTCGGCAACGAAAAGCATCCGGGTGGCAAGGCGATCGGGCGTCAGCGCTGCGTTCAAGCCGACATCGACCGGACGGGAACTGAGCGACAGGCCGGACCGCGACAGGCCACGAATGCGCAGTTCGGCCTTGCCCGTGGGGGAACCGCCGCGCGGCTGCGCATAGCTGAGCGAACCCGTCGCCATGCCGCCCAGCCCCAGATTATCATAGGCAATGTCCAGCAGCGAAAGCGGCAGCGCCTGCATCCGCGCCTCCACGCGCGTGGAGGCCGCGCCGAGTTCGCCCGCCAGCTGCAGCGATCCGCCGGCATAGCTAACCGTGGCGGGCGACAGCCGCCACCCATCCTCGGTGCGCTTCACCAGCGCTGCGCGGGTCAGGCGGATTGGCCGCTTGTCGATCGTGCCGCTGGCGGACAGGCGGACGCTGTCTGGCTCAACTTGCGCCTCGCCCTGCAGGTCGAAAAGCCGTCCGCGCTGACCCGACAGGCTGCCGCGCACCTTCCCCCTGCCGTCCACCAGTTCCGCATTGAGCGCAAGACGCCCGAGCAGAGCGCCGCCGACACGCAATCCCCGCGCCTGTGCGGTTGCGGTGACGCTGGTCCCGGCAGGATCGAGCAGAAGCGTCGCATCCAGCGAACCCCGCCGCACGTCGATGGCGGTAGGCCCGGCGAAGCTGGCGCCATTGGCGGTCAGCTTCACCTGAACCTGCTGGATGTCGTTGACCGGCTTGAACCCGACATAGCCAGTGACTGGGCCCGTGACGCCCAGTTGCCCCTCCAGACCGCCCGGCAGCGGGCGTATATCGCCGCTGGCGGTCACGCCCGACACGGCCAGATTGGCAACGCGCACCACCGCCTGCCCACCCTGCGGCAACAGAATGACGCCTCTGCCGTCGAACGGCCCCAGCGCCGATCCACCCTCCGCCCGATAATTATAGCCATTGGCGTCGGGCACCAGATGCGCCCGGACGTCGCGCAGGCCCAAGGCATCGAGCGGCCGTTGCAGCAGAAGGTCGATCGTCGGCCGCTCGATGCGGCCATCCAGCGTGAGTTGCAGCGGGCCGTAGCGATCATGGCGGCCGCTGCCTTCGAAATGGAAGCTGCCGTCGCGATGGCGCACGCCATCGGCCTGGAGCGACAGCAAGGGCGCCTGCAATGTCAGTCCGTTGAACGCCAGCTGCCCATCCGGTTGCAGCTCCAGCGCGCTGCGCGCCGTGGCCAAGCCACCGCCCAGCGACCGCAGAAAGCTGTTGTCCATTCGCCGCATCTGGGCCAGCGCACTGCCGCTGAGGCCGAAGCTGCCGTCGCGGCGCGGAACGGCGCGCAACTTGGATGTGAGATCGACCACGCCCAACCCGCGCACGAACAGGCTGCGTATCTGGCCGTCCAGCCCGAAGTCATAGAGTCCGCTCTTGAGGTCCATCAACATGATCAGCTTGCCCTGCAGCTTGTCCGAACGGACCTGCATGGGATTGCTGACAAGTTGCTGTCCTTTGACCTGAAGCACGCCATCGAGCGTGAAGTTGCGGACGATGGTTTGGACAAGGTCGCCATGACCATCCAGTCGGCGCGCCTTCAGCACCAAAGGAATGAGCAAGGGCCCGCTGCCCGCGCCCCGCCCCCTGCCTTCGGCGCGTACGTCGCTGATCACCGTCTTGTCGAAGGCGATCTGGCGCGCGGTCAGAAGATAGTCATAGCCCATCGCGTTGAACGGCCCATCCAGCCGAACCTTCGCCTGCACATCGCGGCCGCGCATATTTCGCACCAGCGCCTGCGGCCGGGCAAGGGTCAGCTGGACCAGCATATTGTCCAGTGCATTGTTGCGCAGGTCAATGGAGCCATCGGCCGTCATATCCAGCGCGGCCGATCGAAGCGTCAGCTTGCCGTCAATGATGCGGTCCGCCAGCGTGCCATTGGCGCGCACCGCCAGGCGCGGATCGGCGATCCGGCGAACCAGCCCACCGCCAGCGATGGCCGATCCTTCGATCGTGCCGCGCGCCGAATATGCGCCGCTGCGCGCCGCCAGAACGAGGTCGACGGCCGGTGCGCCGTCCAGCGTCGCGTCGAGCTGCCCATCCCACTGGCTCCAGCTTCCCTTGCCGGCGATCCGCAAATTGGCGTCCTGCTTCAGGCCGGCCATTGCCGCCAGCAGCCCCTGCCTGGGCGCATTGACGGTGACATCCAGCTTGAAACGGTCGTCGTCGGGGCGGCTGTCCAGCGCGATGGTGAGCACGTCGCGGCCATCCAGCGTGCGCGCGGACAAATCAATGATCGCGCGCCCGCCGCGAATGTCGGCGTCGCCCGCCATCGTCGCAGTCTGCGCGCGGCCAGTGATGCCGGGCGCGACGAAGAGGCGGCCGACCGAAAATTGCATCAGCCTGATGTCGAAGCCGGGCAGGATCGGTCCGCGCCGCTCGGTCGGATGGAGCTTGGGCAACTTGCGCAGGTGCGCCTGCGGGATCGACAGCCGGTCGATGTCCAGTCGGTTCGACAGCCAGGCGAACGGCCACCAGTCGAGTTCCACCCGCGGCGCATCAAGGAAGGGGCCAGTGGGATCGGAGAGGGTGAGATCGCGCAGCACCGCCTTGCGATAGATGCTGCCCTCGATCGCGCCCACATGGATGCGCAGGCCCGATGCGGACCGGATGGCGGCGATCCGGTTGGCCAGGAAGCTGTGCCCGCCATCCGTGTCGAGCCAGGCGAGCGCACCCGCCGCGATCAGGAATAATGCAGCCAGCAATCCCGCGACCCAGCGCTGCCAACGCCCATCCCAGGCGCGGCGCGGCACCGAGCGCGGCGGCGGAGGCGGCACAGCTTCGGGCAGCGCTTCGTCCACCATCAGAATGCCTGCCCCAGCGAGACATAGACGGCAATTTTTGGGTCACCCGACTGCGGGTTCAACGGCGTGCCGACATCCACCCGGATCGGGCCGAAATTAGAGTAGTAGCGCACACCCATGCCCGCGCCGATCCGCAAGTCGCGGAAACGCGGCAGGAAGCTGGTCGAGATATTGCCTGCGTCGACAAAGGGCACGACGCCGAAATTGCCGAAGCGTATGCGGCCTTCCAGCGAAAATTCGGCGAGGCTCTTGCCGCCGACCGGATCGTCATCCTCGCCATAGCGCGGGCCGATCGCCTGATAGCCATAGCCGCGCACCGATGCGCCGCCGCCCGCGTAGAAGCGGCGGGAGGGAGCGATCTGGTCCACGGTCGAGCCCAGGATCGTGCCGAAACGCGCGCGCGCGGCCATCACCACGCGCTCGCCGACCGGCTGGTAGACGCTGCCGTCCACCTGAACCTTGGCATAGCCGAAGGTCGTGTCCTGAAAGGACAGTTCGGGACTGAGGCGTCCACCGAGGCGGAAGCCCCTGGTCGGGTTGAGCAGATCGTCGCTGCCGTCATAGGTGAGACTGAGCGGAACGGCGCCAATGAGGAAAGTGCGCCGTGCGCCGCCGGAAAAGGCATCCGCTTCGTCGGACGCGATCAGTTCCGCGCCCACGCGCCAGACCCAATGTTTCTGGAACAGGATATTGGTCTGCCGCTCCAGCGCGCCCGACAAGGTGATGGTCCGCGCGTCATAAGCGTCCCGCCGGATGTTGCTGACCGACAGCAGGCCGGTGAGCACATTGTCGCGGCGACGGAAATTGTTGCGGCGATAGGTGAAGGACGCGGTCTGCTCCTGCGTGCCCACCACGCCGCGTAGCGTCACAGCGCCTTCGGGCGGGAAGAAATTGCGATGCTGCCAGCTGACCTCGGCGCGATAGCCTTCGCCGGTGCCATAACCAAGTTCACCCGCGATCGTGCGCAGGGGCGCAGGACGGACATCGACGTCGAGATCCACATGCTCGCCATCGCCCGCATCGCGCGGCGTCAGCGAAACGGACGACACCAGCCCCGTCGCCACGATCGCGCGGCGCAGATCCTCCACGTCGGAGGCCATATAGGTGTCGTTCGGGTCGAAACGCGCAATTTCCTGCACATGGCGTGCGCTGAACAATTCCTCATCGTCCATCCGGATTGCGCCGAAGCGGCGGAAACCGCCCGGCGTGACGATCATGTCAAGATCGCCCTTGCGGTCCTCATGGTCGATGCGCACTTCCGGCTCGTCGACCTGGGCGAAGGGAAAGCCGCTTTCCGCCAGCGCCGTCTGCAGCTGCACGCGGCCGGCGATGATCGCATCGGCATCGACGGGATCATCCACCTTCGGTGGAAAGGCGGCACGCAACTCCGCTTCCTTGTCACCCGTTTCAGCAAGGCCGGTCACATCGACGGAGGACAGGAGATAGCGTGTCCCCGGCGTGATCGCGAAGCTGACGATCAGGCGGTCGCTTCCAGGCGCGGGCGCCGTCACGCTGCCGCGCACCCGCGCCGAATAATAGCCCTTCGCGCGCAGCAGGCGGTCCAGCAATTCGCTGTCTTCGCTGACGCGGCGGTTGATCTGCGCCAGGTTGGCCGCCTTGTCCTGCCCCTGGCGCAGCACCGACAATTCGGCGAAGCGCTCGTCGAAGACCGGATCGGCGATGCCGTCGAGCCCGACAAGCTGGACAGTATAATGACGTTCCTCGCCCGCGTCGGCAAAGGTGACGACAGGTTCGGTCGGATCGGCTGCGACCGGATCGGCGATGTCGACCGTCTCGCTCGCCTGATCCGCGGGATCGAGCGGCAGCGGATCGACGCTATCGGGCTGCCCCATGTCGGGCCAGTCGAGGCCGATGTCCGGCATGGCCTCCAGCGGCGCATCCACATCGGGCCCGCTGGACACGGGCGCATCCTGCGCCTGCGCCGCCATGGGCGCAAGCAACAGCAACGGCGCAAGCGAGAGCCGGGAATGCGGTCGGCCAGAAGCGCGGCGTCGGGTCCGCAAACCATGGGTCATGGCGACGGTCTAGACCAAGAGCGGCGGACAACGCCAGTACCGAACATCATCGCGATCAGCAGCCTGTCGGCCAAGCGTCAGAAAGCGGTGTTGAGCCGATCCAGCAGCGCGCGCGCCGGGCCGGCGTCGCTTTCGCCCGGCCCGCCGCTCATGCGATCGAGCCGTTCCTCCAGCCTGGCGACGCGATCGTACAGATCCTGGCTGCCTTCGATCAACGCGCGCGCTTCGAAGGGGAAACTCTCGGTCAGGGTCGGGTCGGTCAGGCTAGCGCGACCGAGGCGATATTTCTCGTCCGCCAGTTCCGCCTCGCCGATCTCGCCCCGCTGCCAGGCGCGCTGGCTGAGCAGCCAGGCGATGATGTGCATCAGCCGGGTCGTCACCTTGAGCGATTCACAGGCAAAGGCCACGCGACGCAGCGGATCGGCCGCGTCCTCCTGGCTCAGCACATCGCCATCGAAATAGGCGCGCGCTTCGTCGGCCATCATCATGGCTTCGAGATAGAGGCCGTCGACCAGGCGTCGATGCAGACCACGATCAAGGGAGGCGGCGTTTCGCATCAGGGCTGACTGGCATAGAATGGAGGCTTTGTCAGGGGGCTAGAAGGCCGCTGCCGGCGCGGCTGTCCCATTCGGGGCCGGTCAAGGCGCTGAAAAGCAAAATGTAAACGGCCCCTTCAGGCGATGATGTCGGGCACGAGTTGATCTTCCAGAGCGCTGATCTCGTCCTTCAGGCGCAGCTTGCGCTTCTTGAGGCGAGCGATCTGCATCTGGTCGCTGCCGCCCGCATCGATCAGCGCTGCGATGGCGCTGTCGAGATCGCGATGCTCGACCCGCAGCAGTTCCAGGCGGCGCATGATGTCTTCCCGGCTCACCGTATCTGCTCGCGCTCCCCGTGCTCCATGGCCGGACTGATAGCGCGCCGTCCACGCGCGGGCCACCGCAAATTTACGAACGGTCCGCCGCAAAGGGCCAATCGCGGCGAGACAGAAGGGGCGATTCGTGATTTACTCGGAAATCCATCACCCTCGTAAGGAGAATGTCATGGAAAACAGCCACATCTCAGCCCTTTCAGCCAAGCATGCAGGACTCGAGGCTCGTATCAAGGCCGAATCGAGTCGTCCGATGCCGGACGCCATTCTCGTGGCCTCGCTCAAGAAGCAGAAATTGCGGCTGAAGGAGGAGATGGCGGCGCAGCATTGATGGCTGGCTGACCCGATCGCGCGGGACCGGTGGGACCTCCACTGGTCCGGCGCATCGTTTCAGCGTTTTTCGTGCCTGGAAGATGCCGCAGCAGACCGTTCGCGGCGTGCAGATAGACGTGACGTTGCTTTAGCGCCCCCGCCCGAGCGGCTGGTGCATCCTCAGATAATCGGGAAGCGGCTGCGCGGCGCCGGAAGAAATCGGCTTGCGCGCCAGTTGCGGGTCGATCGCCTCATCGAACGCCAGCCCGATCTTGTTATCGCGCGACCAGGCGACTGTCCCGCTGACATTGCCTACCCCGCGCAGGTCGATCTCGACCCGTGCACCGGCAGCCACGTGCCGCTCGCAATCCGCCATCAGGCCGGACGCGGACAAGTTCCGGATACGGGCGCGTCCCAGCGACCTGCCATCCGCGCCGGTGAGGCTCGCCAGCAGGAACAGGCTGTCGCGCGGTGATGACCGCGCCGGCCCTCGATCAGAAATCCCCTGGTCCTCGTCCATTCCAAATCCGCGCGCAAAGATCATCACGAAACAGATGCTAGTCGCGGGCGATGGAAAAAGGGTTAATCGTCCCGCGAGATTTTTTCCTGCCGCTCGTGCCGCTCCTGGGCTTCGACGGTCATCGTCGCGATCGGACGCGCTTCCAAGCGGCCCAGCGAAATCGGCTCGCCCGTCACTTCGCAATAGCCATATTCGCCATCGTCGATCCGGCGCAGGGCCGCATCGATCTTGGAAATCAGCTTGCGCTGCCGGTCGCGGGTGCGCAGTTCAATGGACCAGTCGGTCTCGCTCGACGCGCGGTCGTTGAGGTCGGGTTCGCGCAGCGGCTCATTCTGCAGCACCGCCAGCGTACCTTCGGCCTCCGCCAGTATCTGCTTCTTCCAATCCCACAGGCGCTGCCGGAAATATTCCAGCTGCAGCGGGTTCATGAACTCCTCGTCGGGCGACGGGCGATAGTCTGCGGGTAAGATAACGGACGATTTAGGCGGCTTGACGCCGTCTTTATCGGGATTCAGCACCGATGCCATCTGGCTCTCCGACTCGCTGGCCCCGACGCTTCAAGTTCCGGGGCGCCAATGACTTTTCATTGAGGGCGCCTCATAGCCATGGCCGCACACCGACACAAGCGGACATTCAGTGCGGGTGACGATCTTTCTGCGACGCTCCTCGCGTCCGGCCGATTCGCTCGATCGCAGCGCCCCCGCCCCACTATGCGCGACCGACCCGCGCCCCATTCACACTGCCGAAGCCGCCCGTATCAGACTGGGACGTTAACCATTTACGGTAGGGCACTATAAGGGTTTACCCCTAGTTTCCGGGCCGATTTACGGTTAATGACCTTGTGATTAACAGTTTCTTCTGCCTTCCTCCTCATAGGCGACTGCACCGCATCCCTGTCGGGATCGGGCGGCAAGAAGACAAGAGTGGATACCTATGTCGGTACGGATGGCCTTGGCTAAATTATGCGCCTGCACATGCGGCGGTGCGATCATCGGCGGGGGCGCCGTGCACGTGGCCGAGAGCGCACGTCCGGCGGTCGTGCACAGCAGCAAGAGCGTCAAGGCGGCGCCCAAGCGCTACGCCGCGCGGACCATCAAGCGCAAGGTGGTGAAGACCGTCACTGCCTGCGCGCCACAGACCGTGACGGTGACCAGCCAGCCGGCCCCCGTCCCCCTCCCCGCGCCCATGCCGCCGGCCGAGATGCCGATGATGTCGGGCGGCGGCGGCGCGGTTCCCGTCGTCATGGGTGGCGGCGGCGGCTTTGGCGGGGGCGGTTTCATCGGCGGCTTCTTCGGCGGCGGTGGCAGCGGCGGCAGCGGGTCGGTCGTGATCTCGTCCACCAGCAGCTCGACCGGCGGCATCAGCAGTTCGACCAGTTCGACCACCGGCGGGGTCTCCACCTCCACGGGCGGCGTGTCCACGTCGAGCGGCAACGTTTCGACGTCGAGCGGGAATGTCTCGACTTCCTCGGGCGTCAGCAGCAGCTCTTCCTCGTCGAGCTCCAGCTCGTCCTCCTCCTCGTCCAGCTCCTCCTCCAGCAGTTCGGGCGGATCGAGCGGCGGCAAGCCCGACAAGCCGGATCATCCCGGCTCCACCGGCGGATCGTCCGGCAGCAGCTCGTCCTCTTCGAGCTCGTCCAGCTCCTCTTCGGGCAGTTCGTCGTCCGGCGGATCGTCCAGCTTCGGCAGCACCGGTAGCTCCTCCTCGTCATCGAGCAGCAGCTCGTCGAGCAGTTCCTCCTCCAGCAGTTCGAGCGGCGGCTCGAGCAGCACCGGCGGCACGGATGTGCCCGCGCCGCCAATGGTCCTGCTGTTCGGCGCGGCTGCCGTGGCGCTTGTCGCGCGCCGGCGTTTTGCCGAGCGCAAGGGGCAGCAGTCCGCCTGATTTCCTTTCCCGCGAGGGGCATTTGAGGGTGGCTCCGGGGGGCCACCCTTTTTGGTGCGTCAGCTCGCGGCGATGACCTTCTCGATCTCCGGCACCGGATGGTTGGTCAGGTCCTTGGGGATTTCGCCGACCAGGCGATCCTGGACTTCCTTGTGCAGATGCTTGCGCATTTCGCCCAGTGCCGTCGGCGGCGCGACGATGATCAGCTTTTCAAAATCATTGGCCATGGCGCGGCGCTTGAGCATGTCGGCCGCCTCCGCCGCAAAGCGCGATTCCTCCAGGTCGTGGAAATTCACCTCGTCCATGGCGCTGCGATGGCTGCCGACCGAATTATGCGATCGTCCCGGCGCGTCAGCGGCCTGTTCGCGATCGGCCGGGTTGTCCTGCTCCTTGACGGTTTCCGCCTCCAGATTGGGATAGGCCGCGTCGCCCTTGTTGCGGAAGAACAGCATCTTGCGCCCGTCCGCCACCAGCACCATCGCGTCATGATCGATCTGCATCGCCTGTCTCCTATTGTATTTCGATGATGCAGGACCAACGGATGACGGCGCGCAGGGTTGCGCGGCCGGTCGCGCAGCGGCATAGGGCTGGCCCATGCACGACATCCGCCTCATTCGCGAAAATCCCGCTGCTTTCGACGCTGCCCTGGGCCGCAGGGGGCTGGAGCCGCTGTCCGCCAACATCCTGGCGCTCGACGAGAAAAGCCGAGCGATCAAGACCGAGTGGCAGCAGGCGCAGGCGCGTCGCAACGAAGCCAGCAAGGCGATCGGCCAAGCGATGGCCGCCAAGGATGTCGCCATCGCTGATGCGCTCAAAACCGAAGTCGCGACGCTCAAGGAGCGCATGCCGGCGCTCGAAGCGGAGGAGCGGTCCGTCGGGGAGTTGCTGACGGCCCTGCTCGCCGCGATCCCCAACCTGCCGGCGAGCGATGTGCCCGATGGCGCGGGTGAGGCCGACAATGTCGAACTGAGCCGCTGGGGCACGCCGCGCGATTTCGATTTCGCGCCACAGGACCATGCCGATTTCGGCCCGTCCCTAGGTCTGGATTTCGAAGGAGGCGCGGCTTTGTCGGGCGCGCGCTTCACGGCGTTGCGCGGCCAAATGGCAAGGCTGCACCGCGCGCTGGCGCAGTTCATGCTGGATATGCAGACGGCGACCCATGGCTATGAGGAAACGATCGTCCCGCTGCTGGTGAAGGACGATGCGCTGTTCGGAACAGGACAGTTGCCCAAATTCGCCGAGGATCTGTTCAAGACGACGGACGGGCGCTGGCTCATCCCGACCGCCGAGGTGTCGCTTACCAATCTGGTGGCGGAACAGATCGTGCCGGAGGACCGGTTGCCCCTACGCCTGACGGCGCTGACGCCCTGCTTCCGCTCCGAGGCGGGGTCGGCCGGTCGCGATACCCGCGGGTTCATTCGCCAGCATCAGTTCGAGAAAGTCGAACTGGTCGCGATCTGCAAGCCCGAGGACTCGGACGCCGAGCATGAGCGCATGGTGGCCGCGGCGGAAGCCGTCCTCCAGGCGCTGAACCTTCCCTATCGCAAGATGCTGCTCTGCACCGGCGACATGGGGTTCGGCGCGCGCAAGACCTATGACCTGGAAGTCTGGCTGCCGAGCCAGGCCACCTATCGCGAGATCAGTTCGGTGTCCAACTGCGGCGATTTCCAGGCGCGGCGCATGAATGCCCGCATGCGGGCCGAAGGCGCGAAGCAGACGATGTTCCTGCACACGCTCAACGGTTCGGGGCTGGCGGTCGGACGCACGCTGGTTGCGGTTCTGGAAAATTACCAGCAATCGGACGGCAGCGTCCTCATCCCCGACGCGCTGCTCCCCTATATGGGTGGGCTCACCAAGCTCCAGCCGAAATAGGGCGGTCCGCCTTGCGCATTCTCCTCACCAATGACGATGGCGTCCACGCGCCTGGGCTCAAGGTTCTGGAGGAAATTGCGCGCTGTTTTTCCGACGACATCTGGATCGTCGCGCCCAGCGAGGAACAATCCGGCGCAGGGCACAGCCTGACGCTGACGCGCCCGTTGCGGCTGCGCCAGCATGGCGATCAACATTATAGCGTCACCGGCACGCCCACCGACGCGGTGATGATGGCCGTCGGCCACCTGATGAAGGATTGCAGGCCGGACCTTATCCTGTCGGGGGTCAATCGCGGCGCCAATCTGGCCGAGGACGTGACTTATTCCGGCACCGTTTCGGCAGCGATGGAAGGCGCGATTTCCGGCATCCGCTCGATCGCGCTCAGTCAGGTCTATGCCCGCTCGGGGATGGGCGATGCCGTTCCCTTCTCCGCCGCAGCCGCATGGGGCGAGCGGGTGCTGCGCCCGCTGATCGCCATGCCGCACAGCCCGCGCATGCTGTTCAACATCAATTTTCCTGCGGTCGAGGCGGAGGCCGTGCGCGGCATCAAGGTGGTCCGGCAGGGCCTTCATGACGTCGATCGGACCAGCATCATCGAAGGCACCGATCCGCGCGGCTATCGCTATTTCTGGTTCGGGCTTGGCACCAGCCAGTCCGTGCCGGCAGGAACCGACCTGGCGGCCATTGCCGACAATCATATCACCGTCACGCCGCTACATTATGATCTGACGCAGGACAGCGCGCTGGCGGCAACGGCGGCGGCATTTGGCGATCAATAGCCCGCGAACGCCGATGCATGGTTAAGGGCTGGCAAGGCTGGCGCGATGCGATACACAGCCTGCAATGCCTTCCTCGCTGCGCCTTCCTTCCTGCACGCTCGGCCCGCTGCTGCTCACCGCCTGCATTCCGCAGCAGGCCGACCGGCAGCCGACCTATGCTCCTGCCCCCATGCCCACGCCGCCACCCAGCCTGGGCGCCGATGCGGCCACCGCTCAGCTTGCGGAGCCCGAGCCGGTGTGGACGGCGCAGCAAGTGGTCGCCAACGCCCGCACCGTTCCGGAATCCCACTATGTCGTGCAGCCCGGCGACACGCTGCGCGGTATCGGCAATCGCACCGGCGCAGGATCGGAGATGATCGCGCGGGCGAACGGGTTGACGCCGCCCTACCAATTGCAGGCCGGGCAACAGCTGCGCATTCCGGGCGGCCGCTATCATCTGGTAGCGGAAGGCGAAACCGGCATCGCCATTGCCGCCGCCTATGCCATCCCCTGGAGACGCATTGTCGAGGCCAACGGGCTGGAGGAACCCTATGTCCTGCGGCGCGGACAGCGGCTGTTGCTGCCCGATGCGTTGCCCGCTGGCGCGACCTCGTTGGAGCAGCGGGCGGCCGCCTTTCGCATCGACATTGACGATGTCCTGACCGGCGGCCAGCCCGCGACGCGCGAAAATGCGCCCGCCGCGGCAGCCTCCACGCGTCCCAGGCCGCTGCCCGCGAACAAGCCGATCGCCCAGCCGGGCGCATTCGCCGGCAGTTTCGCCTGGCCCGTCCCCGGCACCATCCTGTCGCGCTTCGGCCCGGGCCAGAGCGGATCGAAGAATAATGGCATCGACATTTCCGCGCCCGTGGGCACGCCGATCCGCGCAGCGGCCGACGGCGTCGTTGCCTATGCCGGCGACAAGGTGGCGGTGTTCGGCGGCCTGGTGCTGATCAATCATGGCAGCGGCTGGGTGAGCGCTTATGGTCATGCCAGCCGAGTCGATGTGGTGCGGGGGCAGAAGGTGACGAAAGGGCAGATCATCGGGCTGACCGGCGATACCGGCTACGCCAGCAAGCCCAAATTGCATTTCGAACTGCGCAAGGATCGCGCGCCTGTGGATCCGCTTGGAAAGCTGCCGCCCGCATGAGGATAGACGAAGCCTCGGGCCCGTCCGCCACCGCCGGTTTCCTGCGGCGCCGATCGTCCATGCCGATGTGGATGGACCTGGCCTGGCGCGTGGTGCTGCTGTTCGGGCTGATCGCTCTGGTTCTCCTGTTCCACTGGATCGGCCGCGACGGGCTGAAGGACAATTTCGACGATCAGATCAGTTTCATCGATGTCCTCTATTTCACGACGGTCACGGTCACGACCGTGGGCTATGGCGACATCGTGCCGGTGACGCCCGAGGCCCGGCTGTTCGAATCGCTGTTCGTGACGCCGATCCGGCTGTTCGTCTGGCTGATCTTCCTCGGCACCGCCTATAATCTCTTTCTCCGCAACATTCTCTACAGGTGGCGCATGGCACGCATCCAGGCCGATCTGCACAATCACATCATCGTCACGGGCTTTGGCACCAGCGGGCAGGAGGCAGTGCATGAACTGCTGGCCCGCGGCACCGACGCGCGCGAAATCGTCGTCATCGACGGCAGCGAAAAGGCGCTGCAACTCGCCGAGGCCCATGGCTGCAACGTGCTGTGCGGCGATTCGACTCGCGACAAGACGTTGAAGGACGTCGCCATTCACCGCGCGCGCAGCATGATCGTGTCGGCCGGGCGGGACGACACGTCGATCCTCATCACCCTGACCGCCCGCCATCTGGCGCCGCACCTGCCGATCAGCATCGTGGTCCGCAACGAGGATAATGAGTTGCCCGCCCGTCAGGCGGGCGCGACGACCGTCATCAACCCCGTCAGCTTTGCCGGGCTGTTGCTGGCGGGCAGCACCAGCGGCCAGCATATCGCGGATTACATGGCGGATCTCGCCGCCTCGGGCGGGCGCGTGAAGCTCAACGAACGGGCCGTCCTGCCGAATGAAATCGGCCAGCCCCTGTCCGCCATCCGCACAGGGCTGGGCGTACGGGTATATCGCGACAACCGGCCGATCGGCTTTTGGGAAGAGGATGCGAAGCGGCTGCAGACCGGCGACGTCATCATCGAAATCGCCGAAGGCGACGGCTATGGAAACGCTTTGCCGCCGGTCTGATTCGTTCCTCGTGACATTGGCCGCAAAAATCCCTATGTGCGCGCCGATCATGGCAACCAAAATTCCAGACGCGCCGAAGATCGGCATGGTGTCGCTCGGCTGTCCCAAGAATCTGGTCGACTCCGAACGTATCCTGACCAAGCTGCGCTCCGACGGCTATCAGATGTCCGCCGACTATGCCGGCGCCGACGTCGTGCTGGTCAACACCTGCGGCTTTCTGGATTCCGCCAAGGAGGAATCGCTGGAAGCGATTGGCGAGGCGATGGCGGAAAATGGCCGCGTCATCGTGACCGGCTGCATGGGCGACGAAGCGGACGTCATCCGCGCGAAATTCCCGCAAGTGCTGGCCGTCACGGGCGCGCATCAATATGAGCAGGTCGTCAATGCCGTGCATGACGCCTCCCCGCCCATTCCCAACGCTTTTGTCGACCTGGTGCCGGAAGGTGGGCTGAAGCTGACGCCGCGCCATTACAGCTATCTGAAGATCAGCGAAGGCTGCAATCATCGCTGCTCCTTCTGCATCATCCCATCGATCCGCGGCGACTTGGTCAGCCGCCGCATCGACGCGGTGCTGCGCGAGGCGGAAAAGCTGGTGGCCGCGGGCACGAAGGAATTGCTGGTCATCAGCCAGGACACCTCGGCCTATGGCGTCGACACCCGGCACGAAACCCGCATGTGGAAGGGGCATGAAGTCCGCGCGCACATGACCGACTTGGCGCGCGAGCTGGGCCAGTTGCGCACCGCCGAAGGTCGCGCCCCTTGGGTGCGGCTCCATTATGTCTATCCCTATCCCCATGTCGACCAGGTCATTCCGCTGATGGCGCAGGGACTGCTGACGCCCTATCTCGACATTCCCTTCCAGCACGCATCGCCCAATGTGCTCAAGGCGATGAAGCGGCCGGCCAATGAAGCCAAGGTGCTGGACCGCATCCGCAAATGGCGGGACATCTGCCCCGACATCGCGATCCGATCCTCCTTCGTCGTCGGCTTCCCCGGCGAGACCGAAGCCGATTTCCAATATCTGCTGGATTGGCTGGACGAGGCGCAGTTGGACCGCGTCGGCGCTTTCCGCTTCGAGCCCGTGGAAGGCGCGGCCGCCAACGACCTGCCCGGCGCGGTGCCCGAAGAGATCAAGGAAGAGCGCTACCAGCGCATCATGGAAAAGACGGCGGCGATCAGCGCCGCCAAGCTGCAGGCCAAGGTGGGACGCGTCCTGCCCGTGATCCTGGACGATGTCGGCGAGCCCGATGAGGAAGATGGCAGCGTCGGCGCCACCGCCCGCAGCCAGGCTGACGCACCGGAAATCGACGGCAATGTCTTCCTGCGGGACGTGGGCGACGGGCGGAAGGCCGGCGACATGATCGACGTGCGCATCGAGGATGCCGACGAGCATGATCTTTACGGCGTGCCCGTCTGATCCGGTCATGCCCCCGCAGCGGCCGGGGCATGATCGTCACTTGTCTACGAACGCATCCTGATATTCGGTCTTGATCGCGCCGCGCATCGCGGCGTCCACCGGCAGCGCCACCTCGTAACTGCCCTCCGCATAGGGGCCAGCGCTGTAGGGACCGATGACGAAGGTCATGCTGTCGATCAGCCTGCCGTCCTTCGATGTCGGCACCAGCACCTGCTCCATCGGGTCGATGCATTTGGTGAAGTCGTCGTCCCCGGGGACGACCGGCGCGCCGCGCTTTTGCGCGCGCTGCCTGTCCAGTTCCGCGCAGAAGCGATCGCCGATAGCGGCGGCGAACGCGGCCGGCGTGGTCATCAGCGCCTTGACGCTGGTTTCGCGCTTGCGCGCCTTGTCCCAAAGCAGCGCCTCATAACCCGTCATGCCGTGCGCACCGCCGGTATAGACATAGGTTTCCGATCGCAGCGACAGGAAACGGGGCGTGTCGGCCGCCACGGTCCATTTCGTCTCTAGGCTATGCGGACGAAAGGGATAGCCCGCCTGTTTCGCCGCCGCGCTATCCTCTCGCGCCATTTTCAGGGCATCGGCTTTGGCCGTGTCCATCGCCTTGCGAAACTTGTCGACCAGAGCCGGTATCGCCGCCGCTTCGCCGGGGTAGGTATAGGAGAATTCGAGATAGTCGCTCTTGTCGCTTTGTGCGAAAGGCTTGCCGGGGGGCGTGGGCGCCGGCTCGCCGGCCATGCGATTGGCGAACCGGGTCGCCGCTTCGTTCGCGGCGCTGTTATCGGCGACGTCCTGCGCTGGCGAGCAGGCCGCCAGCATCAGGGCGCCGGTCGCGATCAGCCCCCCGGCGCGCATCAATGCGCCTGCGCCGCGCGGCAGCGTTCGCCGATTGCCTTGCGGGCATAGTCGCTTTCCAGCGCGCGGCCCGCGTTCGACCAGCCTTCGGCGATCAACGCCTGCTGCACGGCATTGCCATTGTCGAAGCGTCCGCTTTCAGCCAGTTCATAGGCGCGGGCGCGCGCTGCCTGAAGGCTGCGATCATCTCCGTGAATCATCGTCCATCTCCTTGTTTCTTCTGCCAGAGACTTTAGGCGCGTCGTGCGTGCGACGCAAAGACAGAAAGGGTCGGCCGTGCCGCCCGAGCGACGGGAAATTGCCTCTTCCCCTTGCCCGGACCTTTCCCTTACATCGGCGGGATGACCGACTTTTCCGACCTGCTCAAAGCCGACAACCAGCAGCCCGGCCACATGATCCAGCTTCTGGATGCCCAAGACCATGACGCCTGGATGGCCGCCCAGCCCTCCGCCGTGCGATCGATGCTGACGGCGCAGAAATTCCGCGGCAAGCCAGGGGAGCAGGCGATCATCCCGGGTGAAAAGGATGGCGCCTGGTCGGTTGTCGCCGCCGTGCCGGACAAGGCCAAGCTTGGCCCCTGGTGTCTCGCCAGGCTGGCCGAAACGCTGCCGGAAGGCCGTTATCGGCTGGCGGAGGTCGTTCCCGGGGCGGCGGCCTTTGGCTGGCTGATGGCGCAATATCGGTTCGACCGCTATCGGCAGGATGACGCGGCGCTGGGCCCGCGCGTCCTGCTGACCAGCGGCGTGGCCCAGATTGATCCGATGGTGCAATTGGCGCGCGCGACTGCGCTGGTGCGCGACATGGTGAACATTCCCGCCGCGGACATGGGCCCGCCGGACCTCGAACAAGCGGTCGAGGCGGTCGCGCAGGCCTTCGGCGCCAGCGTCACCACGACGCGCGGCGACGCCCTGGAACGGGGCTTTCCGATGATTCATGCGGTCGGCAAGGCCGCGGACCGCGGCTTCGCGCCGCGCTTGATCGAACTGGAATGGGGCGATCCGGCGCATCCTCGGCTGGCGCTGGTGGGCAAGGGCATCTGCTTCGACAGCGGCGGGCTCGACATCAAGCCGTCATCGGGCATGCGCCTGATGAAGAAGGATATGGGCGGCGCCGCGCATGCGCTGGGGCTGGCGCAGCTCATCATGGCCGCGCGATTGCCGGTGCGGCTCCACCTGCTGATCGCCGCGGCCGAAAACGCCATCGGCGCCAACGCCTTTCGCCCCGGGGACATATTGCGCAGCCGCAAGGGGCTATCGGTCGAGATTGGCAATACCGATGCGGAGGGGCGGCTGGTGCTGGGCGATGCGATCACGCGCGCGGGCGAAGCGCGGCCGGGGCTGGTGATCGATTTCGCGACGCTGACCGGCGCGGCCCGAGTCGCGGTCGGCCCCGATCTCCCTGCCCTGTTCTGCAATGACGATGATCTGGCGGGGCAGGCCATGGCCGCGGGCATGGAGGTCGACGACCCGCTCTGGCGGCTGCCCTTGTGGGATCCCTATGCCGACATGCTGAAATCGGATGTGGCGGATATCAACAATGCCGGAGAAGGCGGCTTCGCCGGCGCGATCACTGCAGCGCTCTTTCTCAAGCGATTCGTTCCCGACGATACGCCATGGCTGCATCTCGATACCTTCGCCTGGCGACCTGCGAGCAAGCCTGGCCGGCCCAAGGGCGGCGAAGCGCTTGGAATGCGCGCCATATTCCGGCTCTTGCAGCGGCGCTACGGCAAGGATCATTGACGCATTGACAAAGGCCCGTCCGTTACGCAACCGGATTGGCCATCGCGCGTTAAGCGGGCATGAACGCCCTTTCCGCCACAGATTCATCCGCCGAGATCGACCGCCCGGGCATCCCGTCGCTTCGCCAATGGATGTCGACGCTGGTCGATTATGTGCGTTCGGGCAAGCCCGACCTGACCAATCGCCAGATGGCGCTGATGATGACCGTCTATATCAGCAAGGGTCCTCATACGGTGCGCGGGCTCGCCGAAACGCTGCATGTGTCGAAACCCGTCATCACGCGCGCGCTGAACAAGCTTTCGGCGCTGGGTTATCTGCGCCGGGAGCGCGATGTGGCGGATCGACGGAATATTTTCATCACGCGCACGCCCAAAGGGGCGGAATTTCTTGACGCCTTTCACCTTTTCATCGCAGGAACCCCGCGCGATGAAAGGATCGAATACTCCGCTGCGGAACGCACCGCCTGAAAGAACCCGGTTCAAGCTGCAGGGCCGATCGGTCGCGCTTGATCGCCGCGTTCATGCGGCTCGCGGCGACCTGGCCGATCTGTCGCTCGCCGGCACCCTCTTTTCCGCGCATTATGCCCGCGCCGTTCCGCTGACCTGTGTCGCGGCCGGCACGCCGATCCTTGCATCCGCCTCCCCGACCGCGGAGGCCGTCAGCGAACTGCTGCGTGGCGAACGATTTCATGCGCTTGACGTGACCACCGACTGGGCCTGGGGCTTTTGCGGCCATGACGGCTATGTCGGCTATATCCGCCGCGACGCGCTCGACGTCGAGGAACAGGCCACCCATCGAGTCACGGCGGCGGTCGCGCCCTTGTTCAGCGGCCCCGACATCAAGTCGACCATCGCAGACTATTGGCCGCAGGGCGCGCTGTTCACCGCCGAGGCGCAAGGCGATTTCTTCGCCTGCGCAGAAGGCTTCGTCCATAAGCGCCATGCCGAGCCGGTGACGCAGGAGGAGCCCGACTGGGTCGCGGTCGCCGAACGGCATCTGGGCCAACCCTATGTCTGGGGCGGACGCGGCCATCGCGGCATCGATTGCTCCGGCCTCGTCCAGGTGGCGCTGGGCCGCATCGGAATGGCCGTGCCCCGCGACACCGACCTGCAGTGCGAAGGCATCGGCACGCCGATCGACAATGATGCCCGGCTGCAACGTGGCGACCTCATCTTCTTCCCGGGCCATGTCGGCATCATGACCGATGGCAAGACGCTGCTGCACGCCAATGCCTTTTGGATGGCGGTGGTCAAGGAACCCCTGGCGGATGTCGTTGCGCGCCTGGCGACGGATCATCCCAGCCCCATCATCGCGCGGCGGAGGATCGGCGCATGACCACCCGCATCTTCATCGATGGCGGCCATGGCACCACGGGGATCGAAATCGGCGACAGGCTGGCCGGCCGCTCCGAGCTGTCGCTGATCACGCTGGACGAAAAAGACCGCAAGGATGCCGGCGCGCGCCGGGACGCGCTCAATGCTGCGGACATCGTCATCCTCTGCCTGCCCGACGACGCGGCGCGCGAGGCGGTGTCGCTGATCGACAATGACCGCACGCGCATCATCGACGCGTCGACGGCGCACCGCGTTGCCGACGGGTGGACCTATGGCTTCCCGGAACTGGAGCCCGGACATCGCGAGCGCCTGGCGAACAGCCGCTATGTGGCCAATCCCGGTTGCTGGCCAACCGGTTTCCTGGCGCTCGTCAGGCCGCTGGTGCTGGCGGGGCTGTTGCCGGCAGACTGGCCAGTGACGGTGTCGGGCGCGTCGGGCTATTCGGGCGGCGGCAAGGCGATGATCGCCGACTATGAGGATGCTGCCACCGCGTCGAGCGCCTTCCGGCCCTATGGTCTGACCTTGGCCCACAAGCATGTGCCGGAAATGACTCGCTATTCCGGGCTTGCGCATCCGCCGCTCTTCGCTCCGGCCGTTGCCAACGCCTATCGCGGCATGGTCGTGGAAGTGCCCCTGCAACTGCGCGCCATGCCGGGCAGGCCGCAAATCGCGGACCTGCACGCCGCCCTCGCGGCCGCTTATGACGGTTCGCCGATCGTCACCGTCGCGCCGCTTCAGGATAGCGCGCGCCTGTCGGGCCTGCCGATCGAAGCCGTCGGCGCCACGGACAGGCTCGACCTGTTCCTCTTCGGCAATGACGATAGCGGTCAGGCGCGCCTGATCGCCGCCCTCGACAATCTGGGCAAGGGCGCAGCCGGCGCCGCCGTGCAGAATCTCAACATCCTCGCCGGGCTCCCGGAAGCGGCGGGCCTGCGGCTCTGATCACCCGTCAGTGCACGGTCCCCAGCGGCTGGTCATAGGTCAGCAGCAGGATCAGGCGCTCGATCTGGCGCCAGTGGCAGAAATGGATGTGATTGCCCTGGTCCAGGCTGCGATCCGCCCGCGCGGCCGCTTCATAGCCGGCATTGGCGCCGAACAGGCTGATCAACTCTGCGGCGTCCTCATAGCTCTTGCGGCTCGCAAGATATGGCAACTGCATGACGCCCCCCGAATTTTCGACAATCTGTTCTCGATCATCGACGCATCAATGATCGTGCCAGATCAGCGTGTCGGCTCCGCACGCCGGGTCGCACGGTAAAAGCTGGATTAGCCATGTCTCTATGCGGGACAGGCGATCCATTGCGGCACAACTTGTCCCATATGCGGCGACTACCCAAAGGCGCTGGCGTCCTCGATCCGGGCATGGCAAGGGATCTCCGATGACCAAGCGCACCCCCAATCCGACCGGCTCCGGCGCCATCATCGCCCTGCTGATCCTGATCGGCACAGTGGGCGGAGGACTATTGGGGCAGCCGAGCATCGGGCTGCTGGTGGGATTGGCGCTGGGCATCATCATCGCGCTGCTCATCTATCTGGGCGAGCGCGGCAAATAAGCATCACCACGGGCGCCAACGACCTTGCCCACCGTCCGCGCGCGGCATAGATGTTGGCGCATGAACAAGCATGTCATCGTCCTGCCCCTCGTTGCCCTCGCGCTCGCCGGCGGCGCCTTCCTCTATCTGGCGCAGGGCGACACGGCCCGGCTGCCGGCTGGCGCGGATACTGGGCGCGAGCCGGTGTTCACCAGCCCGCGCAGCGAAATGCTGCCCACGGTCAACATCGCCGAGGTCAAGCCGTGGAAGGCCAGCGAGAAGCCCGTTGCAGCCAAGGGGCTCACCATCGATCGCTTCGCGGAAGGGCTGGCGCATCCGCGATCGCTGCTGCGGTTGCCCAATGGCGACATTCTGGTCGCCGAAACCAACAGCCCTCCGCGCCCCAAGGAAGGCATCGTCCAGCGGGTGATGAACTATCTGATGGACAAGGCGGGCGCAGGCGTGCCGTCGGCGAACCGCATCACCCTGCTGCGCGACACGGACAAGGATGGCCACGCGGAAACCAAGACCGTCTTCCTGACCGGGCTCAACTCGCCCTACGGCATGGCGGTGATTGGCGACACGCTCTATGTCGCCAACACCGATGCGCTGATGGCCTTCCCCTATAAGGAAGGCGAGACCAGGATCAGCGCTCCGGGCCGCAAGATCATCGACCTTCCGGCCCAGTCGCCCAATCAGCATTGGACCAAGAGCCTGGTCGCATCGCCCGAAGGGCTTCTCTATATCGGCGTCGGGTCGAACAGCAATATCGGCGAAAATGGCCTGGAACGCGAACGCAACCGCGCAGTCGTGTTCGAGGTCAATCCCCGCAATGGCTATAAGCGCGTCTTCGCTTCCGGACTGCGCAACCCGGTCGGCCTGGCGTTCGAGCCCAAGAGCGGCGCGCTATGGGGCGTTGTCAACGAGCGCGACATGCTGGGCGCGGACCTTGTGCCGGACTATCTGACGCGCGTCGAATTCGGCGCCTTCTATGGCTGGCCCTGGAATTACTGGGGCGGCTATGAAGACCGGCGCGTGCAACCGCAGCGTCCGGAAATCCGGGAATATACCAAGCGTCCGGACTATGCGCTGGGCAACCATGTCGCGCCGCTGGGCCTGACGTTCGCCGACAAGGTGCAGCTGGGCGCGCCCTTTACCGACGGCGCCTTTGTCGGCCTGCACGGCAGCTGGAACCGCAAGCCAGCCGCAGGCTACAAGGTCGTGTTCGTCCGGTTCCAGGACGGGGAGGCCGGCAAGGCCAAGCCGATCGACGTCGTCACCGGTTTTCTCGACCAGCAGGGCAACGCCCATGGCCGCCCGGTCGACGTCACGGCCGATGCCCAGGGCGCGCTGCTGGTCAGCGACGATGTCGGCGGCATCGTGTGGCGAGTGACCAAGGCGCAGTGACGCGGACGCTGGCGATCAGATCGCCAGCCCGTTGCGCCCGGCCAGCTCGACCACATATTGCCAGGCGACGCGGCCCGACCGGCTGCCGCGCTGCGTCGCCCATTGGATCGCCTCCAGCCGATCGACGGTGAGACCCAGCGTCGCTGCATATCCCTCCACGATCGCTACATAGGCATCCTGATCGATCGCGTGGAAGCCCAGGCTGAGGCCGAAGCGATCCGACAGTGCCATCTTGTCATCGACGACGTCGCGCGGGTTGATCGGGTCATCCTGCTCGGCCAAGTGGCGCGGCACGATGTGGCGGCGATTGGACGTGACATAAAGCCGAACATTTGTCGGGCGCGCGGCCGTTCCGCCCTGCAGCAGCGATCGCAGCGCGCGGGCATCGCCCGTTCCCTGGTCATCGAAGCCAAGGTCGTCGAGGAACAGCACGAAGGGCCGGCTCGTGCCGCGCAACAGTGAAAACAGGGCCGGAAGCGTCGCGAGCTCGTCGATCGCGCATTGCATGAGCGCGATATCCTCCCCCTCTTCCTGCAGCCGGCCCACCACGGCAGCGACCGCCGCCGACTTGCCCGTACCGCGCGCGCCCCACAGCAGCACGTCATGGGCCGCATGTCCCGCCGCCAGCCGGCGCGTATTGGCGAGCAAAGCGTCCTTTTGCGCGTCGATGCCGGTCAGCAAGGCATAATCGACCGGCGCGAAGGCCTCGACCGCCCGGATCGCCTGTCCGTCCCACACATAGGCAGGCGCGGCCTGCAAGTCGGCGGAAACCGGCGGCGGCGGCGCCAGCCGCTCCAATGCCTCGGCAATGCGGATCAGAAGTGCGTCGTTCATGGCGCGGGCTTAGAGCATTTTCGCGACTTAGGGGAAGCGTTCCCGCGACCCGATGTCATTCTGCTGACGCAATGGCCTTTTACTCGACCAAGCCGGGGTCTATATCGCGGGGGTCGTGACCATCGCAAATCCAGTCTATTCTACAAAATCCTGTCGCTATGGCGCTGAGGCGCTGCGCGAAGCGGCGCTGCTCATCCGCGCGGGCGAACCCGTGGCCGTTCCGACCGAAACCGTCTATGGGCTGGCGGCCGATGCGACCGACAATCATGCGGTGGCGGCCATCTACAGCGCCAAGGGCCGGCCCAGCTTCAACCCGCTCATCGTTCATGTTGCGGATCGCGACATGGCCCGCGCACTGGCGCAGTTCTCGCCAGTTGCAGAGATGCTCGCAGAACATTTCTGGCCAGGCCCGCTGACGCTGGTCCTGCCGGTGAAAGCGGACAGCGGCCTTTCGCACCTCGTGACCGCGGGGCTGCCGACGGTCGCGCTGCGCCTGCCGGCGCATCCCGCGATGCGGGCGCTGATCCGCGAAAGCGGCCGCCCCCTCGCCGCGCCTTCGGCCAATCGCAGCGGCGGCATCAGCCCGACGCGCGCGGAACATGTGCTCGCCAGCCTCGATGGCAAGGTGCGCATGGTGCTGGATGAAGGACCCACCAGCGAAGGTCTGGAATCGACCATCGCTGCGCCTGAAGCAACCAAGATCCGCCTGCTGCGGCCAGGACCCATTACCGAGACGATGCTGGCCGAAGCCACGGGACTGCCGGTCGCCGCCGGCAAGGGTGACGTGGCGATCGAAGCGCCCGGGCAGCTCGAAAGCCATTATGCGCCCTCCAAGCCCGTCCGGCTCGATGCGTTGCGGGCGGAAGCGGATGAATATCTGATCGGTTTCGGCCTGATGCCCTGCCACATCAATCTCAGCCCGGAGGCGGATTTGCGGGAAGCGGGCGCGAACCTGTTCGCCGCCCTGCATATCGCGGACGCCAGCGCCTCGGCGCGCATCGCGGTGGCGCCGATCCCGCCCGAAGGCATCGGCGCAGCGATCAACGATCGGCTGAAGCGCGCCGCCGCCTGAACGCGGCGGGCAACGCTAGGCGATGGCTAAGGGTGCGCCCGTGACGCGCGCTCAGTCGCAATCCTGGTAGCCGGCTTCGCGGCACTGCTTGCGCCGCGCCTTCTCGGTCTTTTTGGCTTCACGCCCCTCGCGCGCTTCCTTCTCGCGCATCTTGCGGCCATAGTTGCGATCCGCTTCATCCTGGCTGGTAGTCGTCCAGTCCGCGACTTGCGCGCCCGCGCGCACGGGCGCCGTCACCACGCTCGCCACCGTGCGCACGCATCCCGGCAGCGCCAGCATCAGCAACGGCGCCGCAAACATCATCGACTTCTTCATATCCTGTCCCCGCCGGCTGCCCATGCGCCTGCCCCTTTCATAGGGCCCGCCCAGCCAGGACGCCACTAAAAGCATAGCGCCGTCGTCCGGCCTGGCGATGGACGGGGAGCCCGTCAGCCCGCAATGCGCTCTTCAAACCCCTTGCGCAGCTTGGCGAGCTTGGGCGGGATCACCGCCATGCAGTAGGGATTCTTGTCGCCCACCCGGTCCCAATAGTTCTGGTGATAATCCTCGGCCGGATACCAGGGCGCGTCCGCTTCGATCGCCGTCACGATCGGCGCGGACTGGTCCGCCTGCGCCCGATCGATGCCAGCTTGCGCTTCGCTTTCCTGCTCGGGCGAATGCGGGAAAATCGCGGACCGATATTGCGTGCCGACGTCGTTGCCCTGACGATTGAGGGTCGTCGGATCATGCGTGGCAAAAAAGATGTCAAGCAGATCGGCGTAGGAAATCACCGCCGGGTCGTAGGTGATGCGGATCGCCTCGGCATGACCCGTGCTCCCCGAACACACCTGCTCATAGCTGGGATTGGGCAGCGATCCGCCGATATAGCCGCTCTCGACCGCCTTCACGCCCTTCAAATTCTGGTACACCGCCTCGGTGCACCAGAAGCATCCGCCTGCCAGCGTCGCGACTTCATCGGCCATCATCTCGTTCCTCAAATCCGTGGAGCGCACAGATAGGAAGGATCAGGCGAAGGTTCCAGCCTCCTTCGTCGCCGCTTCCGCCTTGGCCCGTTCCTCGGCCACCAGTTCCTTGCGCGACAGCTTGCCGACCAGGGTCTTCGGCAGGTTCAGGCGCACCTCCACCTCGCACACGCGTTCATGCTTGCCCAATTGCGGATTGAGCCACTCCTTGAGCGCCGGCCCGTCCATCTCATGCCCTTCGTTCAGCGTCACGAAGGCCTTGGGCTGCTCCCCGCGATAATGGTCGGGCACGCCGATCACCAACGCCTCCTTGATCGCGGGATGATGATAGAGGACGGATTCGACCTGGCTCGGAAAGACCTTGAAGCCGCCGACGGCAATCATGTCCTTCAACCGATCGACGATCTTCACATAACCGTCATCGTCGATGATCCCGACGTCGCCGGTGCGGACGAATTCGCCGACGAACACCTCTGCATCGGCATCCGGCCGGTTCCAATATCCCTTCATGATCTGGGGGCCGGCAAAGAGCAGTTCGCCAGGTTCGCCCTCGGGCGGCGGCCGCGTCGGATCCTCGCGATCGACGAGCTTGACGCGCGTGCCCGGCACCGGCTGGCCCACGGTCCCGCTCTTGTTGAGCCCCTCATAGGGATTTGTGCAGACGATCGGGCTGGTTTCGGTAAGGCCATAGCCTTCGATCAGCCGCGCGCCCGTTGCCGCCTCGAACTTCTGCTTGAGTTCCAGTGGCAAGGGCGCCCCACCCGAGATGCAAGCGCGCAGCGAGGAAAAGTCGATGTTGCGGATCGCGGGATGATCCAGCAGCGCCTGGAACATGGTCGGCACGCCGGGCAGCGACGTCGCCTTCACCCGCTGCACCGCGGCCAGCACCTGCGCCGCATCGAAGCGCGGCAGCATCACCATCTCGCCGCCATTCACGACCGTGCGGTTGAGCGTGCAGGTATTGGCGAAGACATGGAAGAAAGGCAGGACCGCGATGATCCGGTCGGGCTCATGCTGGTGCGGGTCGATCGCCTGCGCCTGTCGCGCGTTGGCGGTCAGATTCTGGTGCGTCAGCATCGCGCCCTTGGGCGTGCCGGTCGTGCCTCCGGTATATTGCAGCAGCGCGATGTCGTTGACCGGGTCGATCTCCGCCACGGCGCAGTCGCCCTTGTTGGCCATGAACCGGTCATAGCGGATGATCCGCGGATCATCGGGGATCGCCACGCTCTCGCTTGCCTTGAACCAGCGGAACAGCAGCGACTTGACCGGGGAGAGCACTTCCGCGACCGATCCGACGATCAGCGTCTCCAGCGTGCTGTGCTCCAGCACCTCCATAGCCGTGGGCAGCAACGCCTTGGCCGACAGAGTGAAGAGGATTTTCGTGCCGCTATCCTCGACCTGATGCTCCAGTTCGGCGGCGGTGTAGAGGGGCGAGAAGTTGACGACGATGGCGCCCGCCATCAGCGCGCCATAATAGGCCGCGACATAATGAGGCGTGTTGGGAAGATAGAGGCCGACCCGGTCGCCCTTGCGAACGCCCATGGCCTGCAATCCGCACGCGACCCGACGGATCTGGTCGTGCATCTCGCCATAGCTGAATTTGCGCCCCATGAAGTCGACCATAGGGGCTTTGGGATGCGCCAGAGCGCTATCCGTCACCATCTGTCCCATCGACAGCGGGGGAAAGGTCTGATCCCACTGGGTGGGATGGCGATAATGGTCCTTCAGGATCTTTTCTAAGCTCTCCATGGCCCCGAGTGTATGGCGCGGCAGCACTTTACGCAAGCGTCAACCAACGAAAAAGGGCCGCATCCTGCGCGGACGCGGCCCCTTCGAACCCTATGGTTTCGGCGCCATGCGGTGTGACCGCCGATGACGCTACGGCATCACACCTCGCCCTTGTTGCTGCTGAAGGGATCCAGGATCGTCGCCGCGCCGGAAATGAACTCGGACTCGCTCTTGAGCGCCTCTTCGGCGCGCCGCGCCGCATCGTCGCGCTCACGCCGCAGCTCCTCGATCAGCGCTTCGCGATCGCCGTCGAGACGCGAATCGGTGGGCGCCTCGATGCCGGCCTTCTTCGCCGCCCGCGCGACCAACGCATCCAGTTCGCGCTGCGAACACAGCCCCAGCGTCACCGGATCCTTGGGCGTGATGTTGCTAATGTTCCAGTGGGTGCGGTCGCGGATCGCGGCGATGGTCGTGCGGGTCGTGCCGATCAGCTTGCCGATCGCGCCATCGGAAATTTCCGGATGGTTGCGCAGGATCCAGGCGATGCCATCGGGCTTGTCCTGGCGCTTGCTGACGGGCGTGTAGCGCGGCCCCTTGGTGCGACGGACGGGCTCGGGGCCCTTCAGCATCTTGAGCTTATAGTCGCTGTTGGCCTCGCCCTTGTGGATTTCGTCCATGGTGATCTCGTGCGCGCGCACGGGGTCGCGGCCGGTATATTTGATGCTGGCGGTATCGTCGGCGATCGCCTGCACTTCAAGGATATGCAGCCCGCAGAATTCCGCGATCTGGTCAAAGCTCAGCGCGGTATTGTCGACCAGCCAGCTGGCGGTCGCATGGGGCATGAGAGGCTGGGACACGGGACTTCTCCGGCACGTAAAAACGATAAGGGCCGCCCAAGCAGGGCGGCCACGACGGGGCAGAGATAGTCGATCCCGATGCTTCCGGCAAGAAAATCCGGCAGGCGCGGGTCAGGCGGCGCTTTCGATCACTTCCGGATCGATGGCGTGCAGCCCCGACAGGAATTCGCGCGCGCTGCGTTCCCAGCTGAAACTGCGGCCATAGGCGGCGCAGGCCGCGCGGTCCCGCTCCAGCGCCGCGCCGATCGCCTGGCCCAGATCCTCCGACAGGGCGCCGGTCTCCGGCGTGACGATATCGACCGGGCCCGTGACGGGGAAAGCCGCCACCGGCGTTCCGCAGGCCAGCGCCTCGATCATGACCAGGCCGAACGTATCGGTGCGGCTGGGGAAGACGAAGACATCGGCGCCCGCATAGGCTCCGGCAAGCTCCTTGCCGAACAGCGGCCCCAGGAAGCGCGCCTGCGGCCAGGCGCGCTCCAGCGCGGCGCGTGCGGGACCGTCGCCGACCACCACCTTGGTGCCGGGATGATCGGCTGCCAGGAAGGCGTCCAGATTTTTCTCCACCGCGACACGCCCCACATAGAGCATGATCGGCCGCGGCAGATCGGCAAAGAGCGCGGGCGCAGGCGCGTCGGGCGTGAAGGCGCTCAGATCCACGCCCCTGCCCCACGGCCGCACCTTGGCGACGCCATGGGCGCGCAACTGCTCGCGTACCGACCGGGTCGACACCAGCACCGCCTGCGCGGGTCCGTGGAACCAGCGGATATAGCGCCAGAACCAGGAGGCCGGCAGCCCGGTCCGCTGGGCGACATAATCGGGAAAATGCGTATGATAGGCCGTGGTGAAGGGCACGCCGCTGCGCAGGCACCAGCGCCGGGCGGCGACGCAGAGCGGGCCTTCGGTCGCCAGATGGACGGCATCTGGCCGGAAGGCGGCAATCTCATGCCCCACAACGCTCGACCGCACCAGCGCCAGCCGGATTTCAGGATAGGTCGGACAGGGGATCGACCCGTAAAGGTCGGGCGAGATGACCTTGACCGGGTGGCCCATGCGCTCCAGTTCGCCCTGGATCGTCTGCAGCGTCCGCACCACGCCATTGACTTGCGGGGACCAGGCGTCGGTAACGATCGCGATCCGCACTGGCTCCTCCGTCAAGCAGCGAGCCGGGAGGACTGTTTCGCCGTCTCCTGGGCGGTCCGGGCGGCGATCTCGTCGGCCCAGTGCAGCACGTCCATCCGGCCTTCGAAATCCTCGACCAGCGCCGTGCAGCCTTCCACCCAGTCGCCGTCATTATAATATTGCACGCCGGCGATCTCGCGCATCTCCGCATTGTGGATATGACCGCACACCACGCCGTCCACGCCGCGCGTCGCCGCTTCATGCGCAACGACATCCTCGAACTTCGAAATGAATTCGACGGCGTTCTTGACCTTGTGCTTGGCCATCTTGCTGAGCGACCAATAAGGCAGCCCCATGCGCTGGCGCACGGCGTTCACGACAACGTTGAGCCGCATCATCATCGTGTAGGCCGCGTCGCCCACGAAGGCGAGCCAGCGATGCGCCAGCATGATCGTGTCGAATTCGTCGCCATGCAGGACCAGCAGCTTGCGCCCGTCGGCGGTCGTGTGGATCGCCTTGCGGCGGATTTCGACGCCGCCGAAGCTCATGCCGGTGAACTGGCGGAACATTTCGTCATGATTGCCGGGAATATACACTACGCGGGTGCCGCGCTTGGCGCGCTTCATGATGCGCCAGACGACGTCATTATGCGCCTGCGGCCAGTAGAAACGCTTCTTGAGCCGCCATCCGTCGATGATGTCGCCGACTAGATAGATGGTCTCGCTATCGACGCTGTCGAGGAAATCGATCAGCATCGTGGCGTTGCAGCCGCGCGTGCCCAGATGGATGTCGGAAATCCAGATGGTGCGATACCGGCGACGCTCCCCTTCCCGCTCGGGGATATGGAGCTGGTCGTCAGCGCCTTCTTCCATCTCCCCAAGGAAGGGCAAGCGCGTGATGGCGTTCATGATACGGTCCCCAGAAACACTGTCCTTGGGAGCGAATCCTTAGCGCCGCATTGTTACAACTCCGCAGAGAATATGACGGAAATACTACGACTTCCGTCTTTAGACTTGCTGATTAGTTGCTGAAGCCCACCGACAGGAATTCCGGCACGGGCCCGTTCCAGCCTTCGTCCGGCCCATCCTCGTTCGCAGAGTTGTGACGCTTTGTCGCGGGGCGATCCCTGCGATCGTCGCGGCGCCGTTCGCTGCGCTTCTCTTCGCCACGCTTCTCTTCGCTGCGCTTCTCTTCGCCGCGCTTTTCCTCGCGACGCTCTTCGCGGCGGGGCTTGGCCGGCGCGGGCTTGTCTTCCTTGTCCTTCCTGGAAGAGGCGCCCTCGCTGGCGCCGCCGGGCAGCGGAGCATAATCGATCTTTGTGCCGATCAGCTTCTGGATATTGTCGATCGCCTCCGCATCCTCATTGGTCACGAAGGTGTAGGCGACCCCCTTGGCCCCGGCGCGGCCGGTGCGGCCAATGCGGTGAACATAATCATCCGGATGCCAGGGCGCGTCAAAGTTGAAGACGTGGCTGACGCCCTTGATGTCGAGGCCGCGCGCCGCGACGTCCGACGCGACGAGGATGTTGACCGTTCCATCGCGGAACCGCTCAAGCTCCGCCAGACGCGAGCTCTGGTCGATATCGCCATGGATTTCGCCGGACTTGTAGCCATGACTCTGCAGGCTCTTGTTGAGTTCGCGCACGGTCGTCTTGCGGTTGCAGAAGATGACGGCGCTCTGCACCTTCTGATCGTCGAGCAGCGCGCGCAGCGCCTCGCGCTTCTTGCGCGAATCCACCTTCACCAGATGCTGAGCGATGTTGGTGGAGGCGGTCGCCGGCCGGGCGACCTCGATCGACTTGGGATTGCTGAGGAAGCGGTCGGCCAGCTTCTTGATGACCGGCGGCATCGTCGCGGAAAAGAGCAAGGTCTGCCGCTGCGCCGGAAGCTTGGTGCAGATATGCTCGATGTCGGGGATGAAGCCCATGTCGAGCATCCGGTCCGCCTCGTCGATCACCAGCATGCTGCAGCCGTTGAGCAGGATCTTGCCCCGTTCGAACAGGTCCATCAGGCGACCAGGCGTCGCGATCAGCACGTCGACGCCTTTTTCGAGCGCCTTGATCTGATCGCCCATCTGCACGCCGCCGATCAGCAGCGCCATGGATAGCTTGTGATATTTGCCGTATTTCTCGAAATTCTCGGCCACCTGCGCCGCCAGTTCGCGGGTCGGCTCCAGGATCAGGCTGCGCGGCATCAGCGCGCGGGCGCGGCCATGCGCCAAAATGTCGATCATCGGCAGCACGAAGCTGGCGGTCTTGCCCGTCCCGGTCTGCGCGATGCCGATAATGTCCTTCATCATCAGCACCGGCGGGATCGCCTGCGCCTGGATCGGCGTGGGCGTATCGTAACCGGCCTCGGTGACGGCCTTCAACAATTCATCGGAGAGGCCGAGATCGGCAAAAGTCATTCAAGAGTCCGGGACAGGAGGAAAGTGCGCACTGCGCGTCCGCAGTACGGAAATCGGCCGCGACTTGCGGAAATATCGCGCCGATGTCAAGAAATTCAGGCGATTTTACGACGATAAGCCGGCTTAATCGTCATCATCCGCCGCGACGAGGCGGCGAAACGCGTCGATCGCGCAACTCATGCCGTTGCGGGCCTGCAGTTCGTCCCGGCCCGAACAGAGCGATCCATCCTCATGCGGCTCGACATAGAAGCCCGAATAGAAGCCCGCCGAATCGCAGCCCCGCTCCAGGCGCGCGCGGTAACGATGCTGGTCCGCCAACAGCAGATCGACGCCATCGCGCACGACGATGCTCGCGCCCCGGATGGACCGCAGCGCGATGCAGCGCGGCCCCTTCTTCTCGTCCCAGTCGTCGCTCGCTTCGGGGGTGGCGCGCGGCGGCGCCTTGCCCTTGCGCGCCATCGGCACGCGGATGATCACGCGGCGTTCGATCGTCATCTGGGCCCATTGCACGGGCTCTGCGGCAGGCGCGGCGAGAAGCAGCAGGACGGAATGAAGCAAGTCGAACCCCTTTATGGGACGCGGACGCTAGCGCGAGATGGTTGAACAGTCGATGAATTCCGGGGCATAGCAAGTCCCATGATCGGACAGGATAGTATCGACCGCTTCGTCGCGCTGCTGGGGCCTAAGGGCGTGACCACGGATGCCGACGACCTGGCGCCATGGCTGAGCGACTGGCGGGGGCGCTATCATGGCGCAGCCGCGGCGATGCTCTCGCCCGCCTCCACGCAGCAAGTGGCCGCTACGGTCAGGCTGGCGGCTGAGCTGGGCGTGCCGCTGGTCCCGCAAGGCGGCAACACGTCGATGGTGGGCGGCGCCACGCCGCCCGCCGACGGGTCGGCGCTGATCCTGTCGCTGCGGCGAATGAATGAAATCCGCAGCCTTTCGCCCGAGGACAATCTGGCCGTGTGCGAAGCGGGCGTGATCCTGAGCGTGCTGCACGATGCGGCGGAGGCAGCCGGCCGCCGCTTCCCCCTGAGCCTGGGCGCCAAGGGCTCCGCAACGATCGGCGGACTCGTCTCGACCAATGCCGGCGGGACGCAGGTGCTGCGCCATGGCACGATGCGCGCGCTGGTGGAAGGCGTGGAGGCGGTGTTGCCCGACGGCAGCATTTTCGACGGGCTGGACGCGCTCAAGAAGGACAATCGCGGCTATGACATCAAGCAGTTGCTGATCGGCGCGGAAGGAACGCTGGGCGTGGTCACCGCCGCAGTGCTGCGGCTGGTGCCCGCCATCGCGGCGCGCGCGGTCGGATGGGTCGGCGTCGACAGCCCGGCGCAGGCGCTGCGCCTGCTGCGCCATGCCGAAGAGACGCTGGGCGACAGCGTCGAAGGGTTCGAAGTGATCGCCGACGAAACGCTGGGCTTCGTGCTGGGGCATATTCCAGGCACGCGCTCGCCCATCGAGACGCGTACGCCCTGGCATGTGCTGATCGAAGTCGATCAGGCCGATCTGGCCGAGCCCGGGCCGGGCGAGAGGCTGGAAGGCGCGCTGGCCGATGCGCTGGAGCGCGGCATCGCGATCGACGCCGCCATCGCCGCCAACGAGGCGCAGGCCGAAGCCTTCTGGCGCATTCGCGAATCGCTGTCGGAATCCGAACGCGCGCAGGGGCCGGCGCTGCAATATGACATCAGCGTGCCCGTCGCGAAGATGCCCGCCTTCATGGTCGAGGCGGCGGCCGCGGCCGAAGCGCGCTTTCCCGGGACGACCGCTTCCTCCTTCGGCCATCTGGGCGATGGCAATGTCCATTTTCATGTTCGCGCGCCCAAGGGAACCAGCGACGGCCCCGGCTGGATCGCGGCGCAGGGTCAGGCGATCAACGCCTTCGTCCATGACGCGGTGGTCGCCGCCGGCGGCTCCATCTCCGCCGAACATGGCATCGGCCAGATGAAGCGCGCGGAACTGGGCCGGCTCGCCAGCCCCGCGCGCATCGCCGCCTTGCGCGCGATCAAAAGCGCGTTCGATCCGCAGGGGCTGTTCAACCCCGGCAAGCTGATCCCCCTGCCCGGCGAAGGCTGAGCCCGTCGCCGCCGCGACGTCGCGCCGACAAAGCGATTGCACCCGACCGGCAAGGCCTTTATCGCCCTGCCCCAATCTTGAGGCCCGCGGCGCATCGACTTGGCGTCGCCATAAGAGAGAATGGACCTGATCATGGCGACTGCGCCCGCGAACAATCTGCCGATCTTCTACAACGACCTGCTGCCGCTCAGCACGGTGGACCATGCCGATTACAAGAGCCGCAACGTCGATTCGGCGCCGTTCCTCACCAGCCAGCATGCCGTGCCGCTGACGATCGACGAATTCGTCACCGCCCAGCGCTTCGCGCCGATCATCTTTTCGGCCGGTTCGGATTCCGTGCCGCTGCTGCTGATGGGCCTCAACGAAGGCGTGAACATCTTCCTGGATGACGAGGGCAAGCTGCGCGGCCCGGCCTATGTGCCCGCCTATGTCCGTCGCTACCCCTGGATGCTCGCCAAGCTGCGTCCCGACAGCGAAGAGCTGTCGCTCTGCTTCGACCCGACCAGCCCGGCGCTCGGCGCTTTCGACGAAGGCACGCCGCTGTTCGAGGATGGCAAGCCCAGCGAGCTGACGCAGGGCGTGCTCAAATTCTGCGAGGATTTCGAGCAGGCCGCTGCCCGCACCGGCCAGTTCGTTCGCGAACTGCAGGAAATGGATTTGCTGATGGACGGCGAAGTGTCGATCCAGACGCCGATCGCCGATCAGCCCTTCGTCTATCGCGGCTTCCGCATGATCAACGAGGAAAAGCTGCGCGACCTGCGCGGCGACCAGCTGCGCAAGATCAACCAGAGCGGCATGCTGCCGCTGATCTACGCGCATCTCTTCTCGCTGCAGCTGATGCGCGAAATCTTCGAAGCGCAGATCAGCCAGGGCAAGGGCCCGATTAACGCGCCGGCGGCGCCCGCCAACGCCGCGACGCCGGCCGAAGGCTGAGCCGAGCCCGCCGCGCGGCGGGCTCCATCTACTGGCGGACAGGGCATCGCTTCCCCCTTGAAAGGCGGATAGCGCTGCCCTATCTATCAATCATGCGGCGCACCTGCCCCCCTTTCGGGTGTGTCGTATGGGCGCCTCCCCCTTTGGAGGCGTCTCCTCCCTGAACCTTGGCCACCCCATGCTTGCATGGGGTGGTTTTTTATGGAGCGGCGACGGCAAAGCGACCGCTTTCGCTTGACGCTCCTGCGGGGACTGCTAAAGCGCTCCCCCTGCCGGCCGCCGATGCGGCCGACGGCCCCTTCGTCTAGCGGTCAGGACGCGGCCCTCTCACGGCTGAAACACGGGTTCGATTCCCGTAGGGGTCACCAAAATCCTCTCCCAGAGGGTTTCAGGAAGTGCCAGGAATGGCGGATTTCTGCGGATATTCGTGGTATAGGTATTCCATACGGAGCGGCTTCGTGCCATCGGATACCACCGTCTAGATGGTATATCTGATGGTAGCGCGGTCCTCCCCTTGTCGGAGATACCATCATGGCGCTTACCGCTATTGCAATCACTAAAGCCAAGGGCCGCGCAAAGCCCTACAAGCTTACCGATGGCGACGGGCTGTTCCTGTATGTGACGCCCAACGGTGGCCGGTACTGGCGCATGAACTATCGCCATATGGCCAAGCAAAAGACTCTTGCGTTCGGCGTCTACCCCGGCATCGGCCTAGCCGAAGCTCGCGAGCAGCGGGACGCAGCTCGGAAGGTTCTTGCACGCGGTTGCGATCCGGCCGAGCAGATCAAGCTGGAAAAGATCGCGGCGGCAGTCGCCGCATCCAATAGTTTCAAGGCCGTAGCTGACGAATGGCTTGTGAAGGTCGAGCTTGAAGGCCGTTCCGCTGTCACCATGAAGAAACTGCGCTGGCTGCTGGACTTCATCAACCAGTCCATCGGCCAGCGCCCTATCGCCTCTATCACCGCGCCGGAGCTTCTTATCATGCTCCGCAAGATGGAGAGCAAGGGTCGTTACGAGACGGCAAAGCGGCTTCGGAGCACTGCCAGCCAAATATTGCGCTACGCCATCGCGACGGCCCGCGCCGAGCGCGACGTTGCTGCCGATCTACGCGGCGCGCTGATTGCACCCCAGCCTGTCCACCGGGCCGCGATCACCAGTGCCAACGGGGCGGGCGGCTTGCTTCGCGCCATCGAAGCATTCGAGGGGCACGCCAACACCAAGGCGGCGCTTCGGCTGTTGCCCCATGTATTCGTGCGGCCCGGCGAGCTTCGCTTTGCCGAATGGGCGGACTTCGATTTCGACCAGGCCCTCTGGGTTATCCCGAAGCACAAGACCAAGATGCGGCGGATCCACAGCATCCCGCTTTCCCGGCAGGCGCTCGCCATTCTCGAAACTATCGAGCATGACGAGGAATATAGCAGATACCTGTTTCCGTCGCTGCGTTCGGTGGACCGGCCTATGTCGGAAAATACCATCAATGCGGCGCTGCGGCGCTTGGGCTTCGCCCAGGACGAAATGACCGGCCACGGCTTTCGGGCGATGGCTGCGACGCTGCTCAACGAAATGGGGCTATGGCACCCCGACGCTATCGAGCGGCAGCTTGCCCATTGCGATAACAACGCAGTGCGTCGGGCCTACACGCGCGGCGAATATTGGGACGAGCGTGTGCGCATGATGCAACATTGGTCGGATCACCTCGATTCCCTTCGTCATGGCGCGTAGGTCATCAACGGCACATTGCGCAAGGCGAAGGCCGGGGAATAACCCGGCCTTCGTCACTCGACGCGCTCCTCGTGGTAGGCGGCGGGATTGGCGATCCATCGGTTGACGGCGGACTCATGCCAACCGGTGCCATGAATGCTGATCGGCACTTGCCGGGGAAAGCTGCCTTCTGCGATCTTGCGATATAGGGTGGAGCGGGAAAGCCCGGTGCGGGCCAGGACGGTTTTCATTCGGATGATACGGTCTGCGTTCGACATAGGGGAAACCTTCAAGTTATGCGTTGCGGACACCCCCTGAAATCAAAATTGACCGAGTTTTCATCAAATACAAGATCATCCTGAGATGATCTCTGCCATCAGGATACAATTCGTAGGGCTATAGGTGGCTCTAGAGGGACATGGAGGGACGCAGAGGGACTTCAACGGAACTTCATTGCCGAATTTGCACTTGTCATTTTCCTGGACAATGTTGCCTAATTGTCACTGTTTCGTGCATCTATCCCTATGGCCGACATCTTTGACTACGCTCTACTCGGCATGGTCCTCCTTTTCGCCGTGGACCTGCCCCTCAGGAAGCGGACTGCGCCGACTCGACAGGGCGCGCAAGGGCATGGGCACTGCAGTGCCGGTTCGGCATTATGATGCCGTTTTACGTCTGTTTTGACCGTTCGCGGCAGCAGGCATCAGTCGGAACCAGTCCGCCGTCAGATTTTCGGCTGCTCACGTTCCAATCGCTCGACTTCGCGCTCCACAACTTCGCGGATGAAAACGGCGCGTCGGTTGGGGCCAAGAAGAGCGTCAATTCGTTCGGCCAATCCTTCCGGCAAACGAACGACAGTGGTTTTCACTCCAAGTGGCGGCCTTCCCATAGAATTGTCGTATCGAGCCGAGCCGCCGATGCAATCTGAAGTCAAATAACAGATATCTGTTATTGATTTACCGCTCTCTTTGGCGCTATAAGCGATATCGGATATCCCCATCAACCGCCTTTAATGACGGCCAGTGGGACGAACGAGAGAGACTTAGCGATGATTTCACGCAATTTTTCTTCCACTGATTCGGTCGGTGCCCCAACGTCTCGCCGCGCGCTGCTACAGGCGTTGACCATTGCGCCCGTCGCGGCGCTTGCCGTTCCGGCACCCCCTTGGAGCGATGCGCTGGCCAGGCTGCACGATACCCATGAGGACGAACCCGCCATCCTCATCCGGACAAGGGAGAGGCGACGCCTCAGCCGCGTGCGCTATCACCGGGCCGAAGCGTTCATGCCCCATCGCTGGCGAGAATATGGAATGGGCCGGCACGATTTTCTCTATCGTGCCGGGATCGTCGCCCAGCTTGGCCTTTCCGCCCATCTGCTAGACGTTGGTTTCTCGGATACATGGAATGCGCGCCACATCGGCCTCCGCGTCGCTAAGTCGCTCGCCTACGCCAATGCCACCGGGTTTGGCCATGACTGTCCTGAAATGGCGCGTCTCGCGCTTGTTCTCACCCCCTATTGCCGGTGGAACACGCCTCGCCTGTTCGGTGAGCCGGAACCCGATGACGGCGGCTTTTCTCCTGAGCAGGCCATGCCGCTGCTGCGCGCCTTGCTCGACCGCGTGCATGCTATCACGGGGCATCCTCGGCCAAGCGGGTGGCAGCGACGCAGAAAAGAGTCAATCTAATGTCCGCCAGCTTCGAACCGATGCGGCAAGACATGGGGCATTCTCCTTATCCGCTTCTCGATCCTAAGACGCCCTATGAAGGTTTGGTGGATGGCCTTCCGCCGCTTCTGCGCGCAGTTCTCCTGATGCACCGCAGGGATGAACGAAATTATCGAGTAATTGCCGACCGGCTGGATATTGACATCCCTACCGTCGAGGCGTGCCTTGCCGAAGCCCTGGCGACGATTGCGGCAAAGTTGGAAGCCGAGACGCGGCGCGGTTCGATCCGAATGGGAGGGGCGCGCCGATCATGCGGGCCGAACGCAAGCTACGTGAACGCTACCGCGCCTATTGCGAGGAAGGATTACGTAGGCGGGGCTACAGCCTACCGGTCGAATGGCGCGAGGGTGGCGACGACGCGCAAGCCGTCATGACGGTCATCGTCTTCAGCCTGTCGGACACCCACTCTGCGGTCCTCCAGCTCTGCCATGAGGGGCTGAACACGCGCCAGATCGCCCGACGCATGTGGACCTTTGAACGAACCGCGTACCGATGCCTGCGGCAGGTCATTCGCCGGGTTTGCGGCGGCCCCGCGCCATTTGATCAATGGCTATGGGGAGACCGCCGCTGACCCTACGGGCGTCAGGCCGGTTCGGACTTCATTTCCACCTTCGCCTTCCGGCCGCGCTTGGCGGGTGCTTTGACGGCTGTCGCGGTTGCTGCCTTGGGCTTGCGGCCTAGGCCGATGCTCTTGGCCAAGGTGCGGCGCTGTTCGGCATAGTTGGGCGCGACCATCGGATAATCGGCGGGCAGGCTCCATCGGGCACGATATTCGTCGGGCGTCATCTGATACTGGGTCATCAGATGGCGCTTGAGCATCTTGAGCTTTTTCCCATCCTCCAGGCAGATGATGTAATCCGGCTTGACCGACGCGCGCACTGACACGGCCGGTTCGGGCTTTGCTTCTTCCACCGGCTGGGGCACGGAGAGCGTGGAAAGCGCCGAATGCACATTGGCGATCAGCTGCGAGACATCGCTGACGCTCACGGAATTGTTGGACACATGAGCAGCGACAATATCAGCGGTCAGGGTGACAAGAGTCTCTTGTGGAATGACGTCGTTGGACATGTGGCCGGTCTCTCGCTCGGTGGGAAGGGAAATGCTGTAGTGATGGCATTCGGCAGAAGACGAATAATCGCAGAAGTGCAATAGGGTAAATAGTGGTTCTTTGCCGTCGTCACATCAATCTCTGATTTGCCTCATTGCCCCAACATCAATTCGGCAATTCCGCCATTGACGATCTTTTTTCGGCACGAAGGCGACAAAATCGCCATCCACGATCAGCGCTGCCTCTGCATTGCTATAATATCGTCCAAGGGGCGAAGGCTTGCGCCGCAAATCTAGTCGTCGGTTGCCGACGAGGACCTTTGCCTGCTTGTGATAAAGCCGCAGCAGAAATGCTCGCCCCTCCGCACATTGAACGCGCACGTCCGTCGCCCCGTTCGCCAAGGCGGGCCGGGATGCCAGAAGGCTCAATGAAAAAGCAACAGCAACGCATAGACCGATTGGCCGGAAGCGCATGACGACAATGCTCCGATGGAGACCTTCCCTCAATCCTCGGAAGATGCACCAGTTCCTTCGCCGAGCGCGTTGGCGATCATCGCAGCAAGCGTTTCCTCCGCTCTGGCCCGCACGCCTACATCCTTCGATTCCAGATCATGCCTTATCCATTGGGGCGCGCGTTCCAGCACGCGCAGGATGATCGCGTTCGTCTGTTCTTCCATGGCGCTGCCCTATGACGGGTCGAGCCGCATCGAGCAATGCGTCAGCTGCAAACGCGCGCTTGCCCTTGCGTTGCCAGAGCGTCAGCGCGTTCGCCCGTTCCTCGCCGCGCAGCCGGTCGGCCGTGACCAGGAACGCGCCATAGAGCGTTGCGCGATCATCGTCCGTCAGATCGACCAGACCGGCTTTGACCACCAAGCCACCAAGCTCGATCAGGTGGCGCGTTCTTTCTCTGCGCTTCATCACCCATGCCCTTGTATCGGTTCGCGCCTTGGCAGCCTCAACGCGATGCCGTGCCGCCTTCGAGCGGAAGAGCGCTTGTCCGCTGGCGTTCAGATCGCGGCGCAGGCTCGCGTTGTTTGCCGCGAAAGAAGGCCGCGCCTGCTCGATGCCAGCCCTCCCTTGCAGCGACATCCTTGCTGGCGACGGCATCGAGCAACACGCCCGCGAGTAGATCGGCGTCAAGTGCATCGGCCCCGCAAGCAACGACCAACTCGCCAAGCTGGCGCACACGCCTTTCCTTGAGCGCCTTCGCCTTGCCAGCAAGCGCCTTCAATTCCGAATCATAGTCCCTTAGTTTGCGCATGACAGTCTCCATCGCTTCCCGTGAGAGTGGTTCTAGATCAACGTCTCGCATGATGCAGTAGAGACGATGAGACGGGATGACACCGCATAATCCCTGCTCGGATTTTATTCGAGGAGGGCGCGCTTATACGTCGTGCCGACGTGCGCTTGAGATAGTAAATTGACGATCGTTATGGCGATCTTCCATTTCTCCGTTCAGGTCATTGGCCGTGCGCACGGGCGCAGCGCCGTCGCCGCGGCGGCCTATCGTGCGGCGGAACGGCTGCACGACGAGCGCCTTGATCGCGGCCATGACTTCACGAACAAGGCAGGCGTCGTCCACTCGGAAATCCTCCTGCCCGAAGGTGCGCCCGAACGCTTCTCGGATCGCGCGACTCTCTGGAACGAGGTCGAGGCGACCGAGAAGCGCAAAGACGCGCAGCTTGCCCGCGAAGTCGAGTTCGCCATTCCGCGCGAGATGAACCAGCAGCAAGGCGCCGCGCTGGCACAGGATTTTGTGCGCGCCGAATTTGTCGATCGCGGCATGATCGCGGACCTCAATGTGCATTGGGATATGGACCCGAACGGCCAGCCCAAGCCCCATGCTCATGTCATGCTCGCCATGCGCCAAGTCGGCGAAGACGGGTTCGGCGCGAAGGTCCGCGGCTGGAACCGCACCGAACTTGTCGAGCAGTGGCGGGAGCGCTGGGCCGAGCACGTCAACACGCGCCTCGCCGAACTCGACATAGACGCGCGGATCGATCACCGCAGCCTGGAGGCGCAGAGCATCGACCTTGAGCCGCAGGACAAAATCGGCCCCGCCGCTTCGCGCATGGGTGCGCGGGGCCTTGAATCCGAACGGATCGAGGATCACCGCGCCATCGCGCAGCGCAACGGCGATCGGATCATCGCTGACCCATCCGTGGCGCTCAATGCCATCACCCACCATCAGGCGACATTCACCCGCCGCGACCTTGCCATATTCGTCCACCGCCACAGCGAGGGCAAGGAGCAATATGACCGGGCGATGAGCGCCGTGCGCGCCTCACCCGATTTGATCGCGCTGGGCAAAGACGGGCGCGGCGAAGACCGATTCACCAGTCTCGACATGATCGAAACCGAACAGCGATTGCAGCGCGCCTTGGAATTGATGGCGGAACGCGAACGGCATCGCACAGAGGAGAAGGCACGCGAGGCGGCATTGGACAGCGCGGAGGGACGCGGATTGCTGCTGTCTGGCGAGCAGCGCGCGGCGTTCGAGCATGTGACCGGCGATCGGGATCTGGGCATCGTCGTGGGCTACGCAGGCACCGGCAAGAGCGCGATGCTGGGCGTGGCGCGGGAGGCGTGGGAGCGGTCGGGGTTTGAGGTGCGCGGCGTGGCGCTGTCGGGCATCGCTGCGGAAGGGCTGGAAAACGGCTCCAGCATCGCCTCGCGCACTATCGCCAGCATGGAATATGGCTGGGCACAAGGGCGCGATCTTCTCACGTCCCGCGACGTTTTGGTGATCGATGAGGCGGGCATGGTCGGCACGCGCCAGATGGAGCGCGTTCTCTCTCATGCCGAAGCGGCGGGCGCGAAGGTCATACTGGTTGGTGACGCGGAACAGTTGCAGGCGATCGAGGCGGGCGCGGCGTTCCGTGCCATTCATGAGCGACATGGCGGCGTCGAGATCACCGAAATCCGCCGCCAGCATGAGGACTGGCAGAAGGACGCTACCCGCCATCTGGCGACCGGCAGGACCGGCGAAGCGATCCGGGCCTATGCCGATCATGGCATGGTCCATGCCGCCGAGACGCGCGAGCAGGCGCGTGGCGACCTGATCGACCGTTGGGACGCGGCGCGGCAAGCCGAACCCGGCAAGACGCGGATGATCTTCACCTACACCAATGACGAGGTGCGCACGCTCAACGAGAAGGCGCGCGACAAGCGCCGCGACGCGGGCGAGCTGGGCGACGATGCGCGCGTGAAGACCGCGAACGGCGACCGGGATTTTGCATCCGGGGATCGCGTCATGTTCCGGCGGAACGAACGCAGCCTTGAGGTCAAGAACGGCACGCTGGGAACCATCGAGCAGGTGAACCAGCAGAGCATGACGGTGCGCACCGATGACGGGCGCTCCGTCGCGTTCTACCTCAAGGACTATCGCGACCTCGATCATGGCTATGCCGTCACGATTCACAAGACGCAGGCGGTCAGCGTCGATCGCACGCACGCGCTCGCCACGCCGGGGATGGACCGGCACGGAACCTATGTCGTTCTCACTCGCCACCGGGAGGGGGTGGACTTCCATTATGGGCGGGACGATTTCAAGGACGACCGCCGCCTTGTCCGCACGCTGTCCCGTGAGCGCGCCAAGGATATGGCGAGCGATTACGAGCGCCGCGATCCGGCGCAGCAATTCGCCGAGCGGCGCGGCATCAGCTTTGGCGAACGTGTTGCCGAGATCGTCAGGCCCGTGGTGGAGAAGGCGCGCGGGATCTTCGACGGGTTGCGCCTTTCGCTGCCCGGTCAGGATCGCGTTGCGCCAGCGATACCGGAAGCACAGCGCGGCATGTTCGATGGCCTCGACCTTGGCCGTTTCGCTTCCCCGCCCGTCCACGATCCTGCCCGCCAGCAGCAGCGCGAGCCTGACCCGCAGCTTATGCGCGTAGGAGGATTGCGCGGCGCGGTCGAGCGTTACGCCAAGGCGGTGGACGCGATCCGGCAGACCCGCGCGCAGGGCATCGATGCCATGCCCCACCAGCGCGAGGCGCTGGACAAGGCGCGCGACGCCCTCGACGCGATCCGGCCCGAAAGCTCGACGGACCTCAACAGCGCGTTCCGGGCTGGCCCGGAACTGATCCGCGAGGCGGCGGAAGGGCGCGGCCATGAAGCCGTGCGCGCGATGCAGGCGGAAGCGGAAATCCGCATCGACCCGTTCCAGCGTGCGGACAGGTTCGTAGAGGGCTGGCAGCAATTGCAGCGCCAGCATCAGGAACTGGTGCGCGACGGCAATTTCCGGGCCGCGAAGACCACGGCGCAGCACATGGCCGACATGGCCAAAAGCCTTGAGCGCGACGCCCAGCTTGAATCCGTTCTGGGGCTGCGCAGCCGCGAGCTTGGCCTTGAAATCGGTCAGGACATGGGCCGCAGCATCGGCCGCGACCTCGCCGCTTCCATCCCCTTCGATCATGGCCGCGGCATCAGCCGTGGCATGGAACGCTAGGACAAGGAGAAGTGCATATGGACGAACAATCCCTGTTGAACGGCCCGGAACCCGAAAGACCAAACGGCACGGCGGCGGAGGCGTTCGCGCACCTGGCGGCGCGCGTGGAGGCGATGGAGCAGCGGCTTGACGGGCGCTTGGCGGTGATCGCCCGCGCTCTTGAGCATATCGCCGTCGAGAAACAGAGCATTGAGGTTCCCGACTATACCCCCACGCTCGCAAAGATTAACGCCGCCTTGGCCGAGTTCGCCAAGCATATGAAGGCGGTCAAGGAGTCCGAAGCGCTCAGCATGACCCCGGAGAGCATGGCTGAACGGATCATCATATCAGCCGAAGCGGCGCGGGAAACGGACAAGGCGTCCATCAAGCAGGCGCAGGCGCTTCTGCGCGAAACCTATGCCGATCAGATGCGGGCCATCGGCGCTATCCGCAACAAGGATCATCAGCGGCGGCTCGTGATTCACACCGGCCTAGGCACAGCGCTCGCGGTCGCGCTCCTGTGGCTGTTCTATCCGGGATGGGCGGCGAGCCTTGCGCCCCATGGCTGGAACTGGCCCGAAAGGCTCGCAGTGCGCACCATGGGGCAGCCATCGTTGTGGGAAGCAGGCATTCGCCTGATGCGCACCGAGAACCCGGAAGGTTGGCAGGCCATAGTAGATGCCGCCGATATGCGACAGGCGAACCGTGACACGATCGACGCGTGCGAGAGGGCGGCGGAGCAGGCCGCGGAGCCAGTACGGTGCACTATAAAGATAGTGAACCGCACCGGGTCTGCCGGAGGCATAGGGTTGTGAGTCACGCTGCCATATTCGACATTGGCAGTTGCTCTGCTGGTCGATTGACCGGCAGAGGTTCGGCGCCAAATAATGCGAAGCAAGACGATCCGAAAACGCCGAAAATCCGCCCATCAGGCCGCGTTCCTTCGCATTATAGTGACCTCGTGATTAGGCGGTAAACTCATAAACCGTCTTGAGGTTTGCCGGCTTGCATGATTCAGGCTCTCCATTGCGATGGAGGCAGGATGACACGGCGGCGATACGAACTGACGGCTAGAGAATGGTTGATCATCGAGCCGCTGCTGCCGAACAAGGCGCGCGGCGTTCCTGGGGTCGATGACAGGCGGGTGCTGAACGGCATTCTCTGGCGGTTTCGGACCGGCTCGCCCTGGGCCGAGGTGCCCGAGCGTTACGGCCCTTCGACGACCTGTTACAACCGGTTCGTGCGTGGGCGCAAAGCCGGGGTGTGGGACCGACTCTTGGCCGCAGTTTCCACCGCATTCGAAGGCGAGATCGTGATGATCGACTCCACTTGCGTCCGCGTCCACCAGCACGGTGCGACGGGAAAAAAGGAGATCCAAAGATCGCGGCATGGGACGTTCCCGAGGCGGCCTCACGAGTAAGATCCATGCCCTCGTTGACGCTGACGGTCGTCCCGTTGCGCTCCGCCTGACCGGCGGGCAAGTCCACGACAGCCAGGAAGCCCAGGCCCTGCTCGATGCTATGCCCGAGGGCGCCACGCTGCTGGCCGACAAGGGCTACGACAGCAACGCCATTCGCACAGCCGCCGCCAGCAAGAACATCTGGCCAAAATCCCGTCACGTTCCAATCGCAAGCAGCGCTTCCCGTTCTCAGGCTGGCTCTACCGCCAACGCAATCTGGTCGAGCGCTTCTTCAATCGCATCAATCACTTCCGGGGCATTGCAACTCGCCACGACAAGTGCCCTGAAAACTATCTCGCCGCTGACCTGCCCCCCGCTGGTCCCGCGGTCATAATGAGAGTCCGCCGGTTTGATATTCGTGCTGCGCCACCGGCACAAG